>NZ_CAJPVI010000028.1 GCF_905397435.1 Cupriavidus numazuensis | reverse complement strand
TTCAATCACCACACTCCGTCATCAACTTAGCGTGCATCTGATACGCAGCCTTGGGCTTTGCCCATGTTGCGCGTCTGGCTGATCAATCACATTTATGACACAGTAGTACTAGCAGCCTAGTGGGGCGCGACGCCCGTTCTCATCAGGTGGTCGCCCTGGGCGCCCAGGGCGAGATAGCGGGCGCATGTGCGCCCGTATTTCAATCGCCGCTGTGACCGTTACGCCAGCGCAAACACCGGCACCGGCGCGCCATCCATACTGGGCGCGAACTTGACCATAACGTTCTGGCCAATACGAATCTCGTCTAGGTCGCAATCGACGATATGAGTCATCATGGTCACGCCCTCCTCCAGCTTCACATACGCAATGCAGTATGGCTGTGGGCCGGCCTTGCGCGTAACGCTGTACGAGTAGATGGTGCCGCGGCCGCTGGCGTCCCTCCAAACGGTGTCGCCCAAGCAGAACGGGCAAAGCGAGCGCGGGTACCAGTGCAATTTGCCACAGGACTGGCATTGCTTAACCAGAAGCCGGCCTTCGCGGGCGGCTTGCCAAAACTCAACGTTGTCCGGCTGTTCGTTCGGAGCCATGTAGGCCATAGGAGTGTATGGGGTGGTCATGTGTTGGTCCCGCTCATTACTCGCGTTCCAGAATTAGGGTGGCACTACCGTGACGGGAACCCAGGTACCCGCCGGTGCCTTGCGCCAGCGCCAGGTCGCAGTTCTGCACCTGTACCGCTGGATGGGCTTCACCGCGCAGCTGGCGCACCGCCTCGATCACCTTGGTGATGCCGCCGCGGTTGGCCGGATGGTTGTTGCACAGGCCGCCGCCGTCGGTGTTGAAGGGCAATTTGCCGACCCCCGCGATCAGGTTTCCATCGGCGACAAACTTGCCTCCTTCCCCCTTCTTGCAGAATCCCAAGTCCTCCAATTGCATCAGCACGGTAATGGTGAAACTGTCGTAGATCGAGGCGTACTTGATGTCGGCCGGGGTAACGCCCGCTTCGGAGAATGCGGCCGCGCCGGAGAACTTTGCGCCGGACCAGCTCAAGTCGATCTCGCCGCCCAGTTGCCCCTTGATGTATTCGCCCGCGCCAAGGATCTTCACCTTTGGGCGCTTGAGCGTGGCAGCGATCTCCGGCCGCGCCACGATCAGCGCGCCGCCGCCGTCCGATACCACACAGCAGTCGAGCTTGTGCAGCGGGTCGGCGATCATGGGCGAGTTCAGTACATCTTCCACCGTGACCACGTTGCGTAGCATAGCGTGTGGATTGTGCTGCGCGTGGTGCGACGCGGCCACCTTGACCCAGGCCATCTGCTCGGGAGTGGTACCGTACTCGTACATATGGCGCATCGCCACCATCGCGTAAAGATTCACGGTGACCGGGTTGAACGGTGCCTCGAATGGTGCGTCGGGCAAGTTGGCGCCCCAACTGCGCGCCTGCGTCCCGCTAGAGCCCTCTGAGCGCGGGCGTCCAGCCAGCGTGATCAGTGCCACATTGCACTTGCCGGCGGCGATTGCCTGCGCCGCATGCGAGACATGAACGAGGTAGGCAGAGCCACCGGTATCGGTCGAATCTACGTGGCGCACCTTCAGGCCGAGATAGTCGATCATGTTGATCGCGCCCATCCCGGGTGCGTCGCCGGCGCAGAAATAGCCATCCACGTCCGCGAGCGATAGGCCGGCATCGGCCAACGCGCCGCGCGCGCATTCCGCATGCAGTTGAGCCACGGACTTGTCCGGCGCCTTGCGGGTCGGATGCTCGTACGCCCCGACGATATATGCCTTGCCTTTGATACTCATGGAAGTTTCGACTCTTGCTAGGGGATTTACAAGGGGACGATCAGAACCGCATCTGCACAAGCCAAACGGCTACCATGGCCGGGCGCTCGCTGCCTTCGACCTGCATCTCCACCTTCCAGTGGCAACGCACTTCGCCGGGGCGAATATCGTCGATCTGTTGCAGGGTAAAGGCGCCGCGCACGCGCGCGCCGGCTGGCACAGGGCCGGTAAAGCGCAGCCGATCGAAGCCATAGTTCAGCCCGAACTTGCGGCTGGGGAACGAGAAGCACTGCGCGAACGCCCCAGACACCATCGACAAGATCAGGAAGCCGTGCGCGATGGTACAGCCGTAGGGCGATTCGGCAGCTGCGCGCGTCGGATCGACGTGAATCCACTGCCGATCATTGGTCAGCTCGGCAAAGGAGTCGATCGCATTCTGATCGACCGGGAAATAGTTACTCACGGTCGTCGACGCTGCACACAGCGTCCGCAGGTCATCAAGCGATGCAATGCTGCGCATGGGCCTCCTGTCAGTTAGTTTCGGTGCTTACGGGGCAGACTTGGCCACCGCCGACCGCGGCAAACGCGGCAGTGTCAAGCCTTGCGCATCTGCGTCGCGGGTATGTAGCGGTATCTAAGTGAGTGTAGCGATGGGGTGGAAGCAACGTCCAATATCTAATCCCACACGATTGATAAGTAACGAGTATCGACGCCCAACCCGGTTGCCCCGCGAGACACCCCGCACTAAGATGTGGCTCCCACCCCTCCACTGCTCCCCATGGAACTGCGCCGCATTCGGCATTTCGTCGTCTTGGCCGAGACCCTCAACTTCCACCGCGCGGCCGAGCGCCTGCATGTCGCACAACCGGCTCTGACGGTCTCGATCCAGAAGCTCGAGTCGGAACTGGACGCCACCCTATTCGTGCGCGAAACACGTGGCGTCACGCTGACCGCTTGCGGACGCGCCGCGTTGACCCAAGCGCGGCGCGTTCTGTTCCACGCCGGCCAGTTTAGCGAACTGGTTCAGGCAGCCAGCAGCGGCATGGCTGGCACCTTGCGCGTGGGCTTTGTTGGCACCACCACCGCACACTTGTTGCCACGGCTTGTGACGCGCTTTCGTCAGGAATATCCCGGCGTCGAATTGGTGCTGCGCGAAGCTACCTCAACGCGCATCATGCAATGGCTGGATGAAAAGGAGTTGGACGTCGGCCTAGTGCGTACGCCGCTGCTGGCGTCCGGCACCGCCGCGCTTGCACTGCTCGAGCGCGACCGCTTCGTGGCCGCACTGCCGCGCAGTCACCCCCTGGCCGACAAACCTGCGCTCACGCTCGCCGACCTAATGCAGGAACGCTTTGTCATGTATGAGCAAGGCGAAGCCTCCGGCCTACGTAGCGCTGCTCTCTCGGCCTGCCAGATGGCAGGATTCCAGCCTCACGTCACACAGGAGGCTACACAGGTTCAGACAGTGCTGGCACTAGTCGAAAGCGGCCTAGGGGTGGCGCTCGTCCCATCGATCATGCAGCGCTTTGCCAATGACCGCATGGTATTCCGCCACCTAGCAGGCTATCCGGATAGCGCCGGCATCGGCTTAGCCCTTACGTGGCTACCGACTTACGACAGCCAACTAATACGGCATTTCCGAGAGGTGGCCTTGTCCGAGTTCGCACCGGAGGGGCGTGAGGCGGGCAAGTAATGGCTTTCGCCTTCATTGCCAGCGCTTGGCGTCGGCAGCTACCTTATCAATCTGCTGGAGACAGCGAGCTGACGCAGGCGGCAAACGGCGCCGTCGCGTGACCAGGTGGTCTCCCGTTCAAGCACACGTCGGTGCCCGCACGATGTCCATCCGAAGCCTGTCTTCCACAAGTTCTGCTAGTCAAGACTTGATATCGAACTCCATATCGCTTGGAGCTAATTCAATATTGGATATTCTCACGCATTACCGGCTAAGCTCTGTCGTGAGAAAGCGCGGCTATTGATGATGACTCTAGCCGGCCGGAGAGCTGGAAAAAGCACAATACCAAGTCTTATACGGCGAGAGTTGCAAACGACATGCCACCGATCCCGAGCTAGCTGCTTCACTCAATCTAGGTAAAGCACACAAGCGGCTCCCATGTATCAACCTCCCTCCGCCAAGCATTCCCTCAAAGCCGACCGGGCAGCTGTCCTGCAGGAAGTGCGCTCTCTCTCGAAAAAGATTCAGGGACGCTTGCCCAACTTCCGCAGCAGTGTCTTCGAGGAAGACGTCGAACAAACGATTGGGCATCTCGTGATGCAACGCCAGCGGCGCGATGCCATTTTGTTGCTGGCCAGCGCGACAGAGTTGGGACTACCTGTTTCCGACAAGACTGTAATGCGCTGCGCGGCAGCGCTCCGTGAGCTCGATAGCCCGTCGCTCTCAACGCTGTTCTGGTCTGTCGTCCGGCGCAGGACAACAGTTTGACAGCTGTCCTGCTACGCCACAGGCGGACGCCGCGATGGCTGAGTGCTTGGACCCCGCAGAAACGCCAGCGCCACCCGTGACTTCCGGACTCGCGTTACGCCGCACATCTAGCCGGGCAGCGCCCCACTCTGTCGGCTATCAGCGGCCTTGCCACTTGGTATCCAGATGGACAATTTGTTCTTACTGACGTGGACCTTGGAACGCCATCCCGCGACGCCGATGCCTGCAAAGTTCTGGTGAGGATGATCCGCAACAGGAGCAGAACGCTCCGTCTCAAGCCCTGCGTGCCCCTGGCAATACTTTTCCTTCATTTCTGAGATAGGTTTATGAAATTAAGATGCTCGTCTCATTTTCATATCATGGTAATCCATTAATACCCGTTTACGTTCTGGCTTATCCTTTTTTCGATCGCTAAACTAAAACAAATAGACCACAAATCACAACAAAGGTCCATCTAAAAGGGCCACTGATCGGAAGTGAGACTTGGCTGGCCGCGCACGCACCTGTCTTGCTCACCCAGCGATTGTCGAACCAGGAGACAACAAGCCATGAAACAGATTTCCCGGGGAGTTCGACATGCGCTCGACTGCATTGACGCACCTCGCGTTGAAATCTGCGGCTTGAACGCCGCCCGCCCTCGTCGCCATCGCCCCGGCTATAAGCGAGGCGACATTGATTCGCCGCCGGCGGGCTGCACCGGTCGAGCGCAGGGTCGTTATGGTTCATCGGAACACATCACGCGGCCACGCGCGTCCTATCTTCACCATTCGATTTCGCTCAGATAGATACGTCGCAACTGACAGCTACTGCCGTCAAGGATAAGTGGAACGCGTTATCGCCAAATATGTGGATGAGAGCCCGCTCCATGATGGCATCAATGAGACGGGCATCTCTAGTTTATATGGAGAATAAGATGAGTCTGACGATGGAGTGTGTGGAGATCTCTGAATTTGGCGGCCCTGAGGTTCTTCGAAAAGTTACACGTAATCGACCTACCCCTGGTGCAAAAGAAATTTTGATAAAAGTCGCAGCAGCAGGAGTGAATCGCGGTGATTCGGTGCAAAGACGAGGAAATTATCCACCACCTAACGGCGCCAGCGATTTGCCAGGTCTCGAGGTTTCTGGAACAGTTTTGGAAGTCGGTGAAGATGTTACGCGTTACGCAGTCGGCGACCGCGTGTGTGCATTGCTGCCGGGCGGTGGGTATTCAACTCACTGTGTCGCACCGGAAGGGCTGTGTCTTCCCGTGCCCGCAGGTATCTCACTTATCGATGCCGCGTGTTTTCCCGAGACGATCTTCACTGTCTACGACACTGTTTGGAACCAAGCCCAACTGCAGCCAGGGGAAGTGCTGCTCGTACACGGTGGAGCAAGCGGCATCGGTACTATGGCGATTCAAATGGCGCGCGCGCTGGGACACCGCGTGTTCGTGACGGCCGGTGGGGCTAGTCGATGCTCGGCTTGTGAAGCATTAGGTGCAGAAGCAATCGACTACCACTCTTCCCAATTTGAGACGGTCATCAAAGATGCCATTCCACGCGGAGTTGACGTGGTTCTCGACATGGTTGGTGGAGACTATGTAGCCCGCGAGCTTAGTGTCCTCGCCGAGGGTGGTCGCATCGTATTTATTGCCACCCTTGGTGGCAAAAATGGCAGTATCGACATCCGCGCGATGATGCACAAACGGCTCAAACTAATGGGCTCGACGCTAAGATCCCGGTCGAATGAGTACAAAGGCGACCTAGCCAGACAAGTGCATGCTCATATCTGGCCATTGATAGAAAAAAAATTAATTAATCCAGTCGTCGACCGTGTATTTGATCTTCATGATGCAGCGCAAGCACATGACTATCTTGATGCGGGAAAGCAAGTAGGAAAAATCTTACTAAAAATGGGCGTTGTTGCATAAATCGAGATTGAAAACAGGGGCTCCCCGGTGAGGCTGAACTCAGGTGATACAGACGGATTGCGGGCGAGCGAGTGCGACCATGCGGTTGAGCACGCCCGCACGGATGGCCACTTCGGTGGCCTGCGACCCGATTTCGCGTGCCCACAGACTGTGTCCTGTCAGCGTCTTGAGGCGGTACATCAGGGTCTCGGCCAGCGAGCGCCGGTGATAGCCGCTGGCGGCTTTCCATTCGCGTCGACTGCTCTTCTCGATGACCTCGATGGCCTCGTTACGCCAGGCTGCACCCGGCGTACTTTCGGACCATGGCTTCGCTCCATCGCGTGGTGGAATCGAGGGCTGTGCATCCCGCGCGGCAATCGCCGCGTGGCACGGCTTGCTGTCGTAAGCGCCGTCGCCTCCGATTGTATCGATCGGTGTATCAGCGGGAATTTGATCGAGCAGGTCGGCCAACACTTCGCCATCGCCAACGTCCTGATGGGTCATCAGCGCGGCACGGATTTGGCCGGTGTCCGCGTCCATAGCGAGATGGACCTTGCGCCAAGTCCGGCGCTTGGACCAACCGTGCTTGCGAACCTTCCACTCGCCTTCGCCGTAAAGCTTCAGCCCAGTGCTGTCGATCACCAGATGCAGCGGCTCGCCGGCCCGCGAGGCGGGCAGCACGACGTTCAGATTCTGCGCGCGGCGGCTCAATGTCGTGTAATTCGGCACTGGCAACGTTGGGAAGGCCAGGGTGCGCAAGCTCTGCGCGAAGCCTTGCAGCGCGCGCAGCGGCAGGTGGAACACCTGCTTGAGACCGAGCAGACCCTGGATCAGCGCATCCGTATAGACGAGCGGGTGGCCACGCTTGGGCGACTGGGCTTTAGCCGGTGGCACGAGCAAGCTCTCTTCGACCCACATCGTCACGTCTCCTCGGGCTATCAATCCCTTGTTGTACTGCGCCCAGTTCTTGACGCGGTAGGCCCCCTTGGGCTCGGCTTGCTGTCGGTTGTCCTTGCGCATCGTCCCGGAAAAAGTCCGAGACACTACGCCGCTTCGTCAGAAGTTAACAGAGCCAGCGTGCCAGCCGTTGCGCGTAAACGTCAGCCCAGCCGACCCCGGATTTATGCAACAACGCCCTAAAAATGCCAGAGCAAGCCACTTTCGCTGCGTCGGAAAGCTTCGAAAGAATTCAGAGAGTAACAACCAATGCATGTCAGTTTCTGGCATGATAAATGGGACTGAAACATGAATCAGAGCAGGCGTCGCGTATTGCAGCAACTCGGACTCGGACTAGCTACGAGCCCCTTTGGCGGTATCGGGCTTGGACCGGCCTTTGCGCAGGATAGCGCCTATCCAACGCACGCGGTCCGAGTTGTATTGCCATTTTCGGCAGGTGGCTCCAGTGACGTGGCGTTCCGCGTGCTGGCCGATGGCCTGTCCAAGGCTTGGGGCAAACCGGTCGTGGTGGACAACCGTCCGGGCGCTGGCGGGATGATCGGCGCCGACGCAGTGGCCAAGGCCGCCCCCGACGGCTACACCTTACTGGCCACCTTGACCAACTTGGTTATGGCACCGGCGCTCTTCGGTAAGGCGCCCTATAACGCGCAACGCGACTTCGCACCGATCACCGAGTTGGCTACGCTTAACCTCGCGTGGGTCGTGCATAAAGACCTCCCCGTTGTCGACGTCAAGAGCCTGATCGAATACGCGAAGAAGCAAGGCCAGCCGCTACCCTACGGCACCTACGCCGTAGGCGGTACCGGACATTTGCTGATGGAGTCCTTCGGCCGCTCCAACGATGTGCCTCTCGTCCACGTGCCCTATAAGGGCGAAGCGCCGCTGGTCAACGACATGCTCGGTGGCCAAGTGCAAATCGGCATCATCGGTCCGGCCAACGCCAAGCAGCACGCGGGCCGGCTGCGTACCATCGCCGTCAGCGGCGTGAGCCGCTCGCCCCTCTTACCGGGCGTGCCGACGTTCAAGGAACAGGGATATGCTGGACTGGAGCGGCAGGGCTGGTTTGGATTGCTTGCCCCCGCTGGCACGCCGGCATCCATTGTCGAGAAGGTCAGCGCCGACGTGAACAAGCTGATGGTGGTGTCCGCCATCCGCGCGCGCATGGCCGAAATCGGCTACGTCCTGGTCGGTGGGACGCCCGCTTCATTCGCCAGAACGGTGAAGAGCGACGAAAGGTTCTGGAAGGACATCATTGCGGCGTCGAATATCCACCTGGACTGACGCAGCGTTGCCGCCTCGGCGCCCGCCGTGTAAGCGGGTATAGAAAGCGCCTTTAGAAATCACCATTCCACTGAAATGAAAGGCAGGCAGCCGAGTTAGCCGGCACCGCTCCAACGTGCGCCAGCGGCCGTAGTTGCAGGCGGGCATATTCGCGACATGTACATAGGAAGAGCAATAGAATGAATTTTCAGTTGTCGCCCGAACAAAAGGCCTTCCGCGCTGAAGTGCGCGCATTTATTGCCGAGCGATTGCCAGCCGACATCCGAGCTCGCTTGCGCGCTGGTCACCCACCACGCAAAGAGGACACCGTAATCTGGCAGCGCATCCTCAATGAGCGGGGCTGGGCTGCGCCGCACTGGCCGCGAAAATTCGGAGGCGCGGAGCTTGGGCAGCTTGAGCGCCTGATCCTCCTTGATGAGTTGTATCGTGCGCCGGCACCGCTGCCACAAGTATTCAATGTGATGATGCTGGGCCCGCTGCTAATGAAATTCGGCACGGCGCAGCAATGCGAATACTTTCTTCCGAAGCTCGCCAGCCTCGACCTCTGGTTCTGCCAGGGATTCTCCGAGCCAGGGGCTGGCTCCGATCTGGCCTCCCTTCGCACAACGGCGCGACTTGAGGGTGACAAATTTGTAGTAAATGGTCAGAAGATATGGACAACAACGGCCCACTGGGCAGACTGGATATTCGCACTCGTTCGGACCGATCCAGAGGCAAGAAAACAGGAGGGGATCTCCTTCCTGCTCATCGACTTGAAATCGCCGGGCATCACCATTCGCCCCATCTATTCGATTGATGGCGAACACCACCTCAATGAGGTGTTCTTCGAGGAAGTCAGCGTACCACTCGCCAACTTGGTGGGCGAGGAAAACAAGGGTTGGGACTGCGCCAAGTTTTTGTTGAGCAACGAGCGCGCCGGGATTGCCAACATCGGCCTGTGCCGCGAGCGCTTGGACAGAGCGCGAGAGGTGGCGACGCTAACGAGGCAGGCGGGAGATCGTCTAATCGACGACCCTAAGTTGCGTAATGAGCTGGCCGGATTAGATGCTGAGATCCGGGCCTTGGAAGTGACTAACTTGCGCTTTCTGCTGACTCCGAGCGCGCAACAGGAACTCCCTGCTTTCCCCTCTGTGCTCAAACTCAAGGGGGTGGAGTTGCAGCAGGAGATCAATGCGCTCTTGGCTCGCTTGGCAGGTATCGACGGGCTAGAACGCAGGGACGCCGAAGACACAACACATGGACCTCTCACGCCGCGCTACTTCTATTCGCGCGCAACGAGTATTTACGGTGGGACCAATGAGGTGCAGAAGGACATTCTTGCCAGGGCCCTTGTCGGATAAGGATTGAAAATGAATTTTGAATTAAACGACGAACAACGTGCACTGCAGGAAAGCCTACGCCGACTACTGGCTAAGCAATACACGTTCGAGAAGCGGAGAGCCTATGCCGAATCAACGACGGGGCACGACGAGCACACATGGGGAAAATTCGCTGAATTAGGCCTGACGGCGCTCCTGGTGCCCGAAGCATTCGGAGGATTCGGAGGTGGGGCGCGTGACTTGCTTCCGGTGATGCAGGAACTTGGCGCAGCGCTCTCTTTGGAGCCGCTCCTCGCGTCAAATGTGCTGGCTGCGGCGGCATTGCGGCTGACCGCCGACGACGCTATTTGCGCCGAAGTTCTGCCACGGGTTGCGACGGGCGAGAGGCGTCTGGCGTGGGCCCACAATGAGAGGGCTGGTCGTCACTCAGCCTTGTGGATTGAGTCGACGGCGACCAACACGGGAAAGCAGTGGCGGATCAACGGTAACAAGGCGAGCGTCATCGGCGCCATCTTTGCCGACCAACTCATCGTGAGCGCACGCATTGGAGGGGCTCCCAATGAGGACGATGGTTGCGCGCTTTTCATGGTGAATGCCAACGCGGACGGCGTTGATTCCCGGCATTACAGGCTTGTTGATGACACCTCCGCCAGTGACATCTACTTGCAGGATGTGGACGCCGTACCACTAACGGACCCTATGGACTGCAAGCGAGCGCATTCTGCCATTGAAGGAACCCAAGCTTTCGGCATCGCGGCCGTGTGTGCGGAAATGGTTGGTGCTTCCCAGGCCGCCCTCGGGCTGACCATAGAGTACTTGAACACCCGCAAGCAGTTTGGACGGGTTATTGGCGAAAACCAGGCACTACGTCATCGCGCCGCCGACATGCTTGTAAGTGTGGAGCTTGCAAGAAGCATGGCCATTGCAGCTGCCATTGCCGTCGACGATCATACAGACGAGAGCGCGAAGCTCGATCTGCATCGCGCGAAGTACTCGGTGGCACGGCACGCTCGTGCCGTGGCCCACGGGGCGATCCAACTGCATGGTGGCATTGGAATGACTGAGGAGTATGCCGTCGGACACTACCTGCGCCGGATCCACGTGCTGGACCAATTGTTCGGCGATGGCGACACGCACACGACAAGGCTGGCGTCATTAGCCTACGCGTGAAGAGATAGAAGACTTCCGGAGCGAGACAATTACATGAACCAAGCAATGATTTATCTCGATGGCCGCGGCATCCCGCGCGACGATGTGCTACTGCAGAGTCTGCGGGCAGCAACGGGCTTCGACCAAATGGGTATCCAGGAGGGCGAAACGGTGGCGTTGTTGCTGCGCAATGACTTCGCGTTCTTTGAGGTCCAGCACGCGGCGGCCGCAATTGGGGCGTACTCTGTTCCTATCAATTGGCACGGCAAGATCGAAGAAGTTTGCTATGTTCTTAACGACGCGAAACCTAGGGTGCTGGTTGCGCATGCAGACCTGCTAGCACCGCTAAGGGCCCATATACCCGCCGGCGTCCAAGTACTCGTTGTGCCCACGCCGCCGGAAGTGACAGCGCGCTACGGAATTGCCGACGACGCTGCACCACCTGGTGTCGGTGAAACATCGTGGCCAGATTGGTGCAAGGCATTCGAGCCTTGGAGCGCGCCGCCGAAGCGTGCCAGGGGGACGATCATCTATACATCGGGCTCCACCGGGCATCCCAAGGGCGTTAAGCGCGACCCGGCAACGCCCGAGCAGACTCAGGCGCACGTGCAATTGATCGAGCGTGTCTACGGGGTCACACCCGGCGTCCGCGCCTTGGTTACCGGACCGCTCTATCACTCAGCACCAAACGGATACGGACGGCAGGCTTTCATGGTGGCAGAAGAGTTGGTACTCCAGTCCAAGTTCGACGCTGAGGAAACGCTGGCTCTAATTGAGAAGCACCGGATTACGAATGCCGTAATGGTGCCAACGATGTTCGTCCGAATCCTTAAGTTGCCAAAAGAAGTGCGCGAGCGCTACGACGTCAGTTCGCTACGTTGGGTCACGCACACCGGCGCTCCTTGTCCGAAAGAGGTCAAGCAAGCGTTGATGGAATGGTGGGGACCCATCATCTATGAAACGTATGGTGGCACTGAAGTTGGCACAGCTACGCTGGCTACCCCTCAGGATTGGCTGGAGCACCCAGGTTCAGTTGGTGTACCAACGCCGGGGACTCGTATCGCATTCTATGGCGAGGATGGGAAGCCAGCGCCGGAGGGCGAACCGGGAGAAATCTATATGCGCGTGCCCGCATATGCTGATTTCACCTACCTGAATCACGCCGAGAAGAGAAGGAGTGCCGAGAAAGACGGTCTGATCAGCGTGGGCGATGTGGGCTATTTGAGGAATGGACGTCTGTACCTGTGTGATCGGCGATCGGACATGGTGATCTCCGGCGGGACAAACATCTATCCCGCCGAGATCGAGATGGTTCTTACGCAGTGCCCTGGCGTTCAAGACTGTGCCGTCTTCGGTATTCCAGATGAAGATTTTGGGGAGTCATTGGCAGCTGCAGTTGAACTCGTGCCAGGCGCGAAACTGTCTGTGCGGGATATTCAGCAGTACTTGGAATCCCATCTGGCAAAGTACAAGGTACCGAAGCGCGTTGATTTTCATGCCTCGCTACCCCGTGAGGACAGCGGAAAAATTTTCAAGCGTAGATTGCGGGAGCCATTCTGGAAGGACGTAGCCCGGAAAATCTGATGGTGGTCTCGTAATGGTTCAACGCTGTTTAGTTCTGGCCACAGAGGTTGATCGGCTGTTTCGGCGCAGCGCCTACTGCCAATCGAAGTCAGGCCAATCAAGGGCCCTTGCATCGCTGCGCAGCCGCACTCGAACGCGTTGATCGTGATAAAGCCAGTATCTCAGTATCGATGGGTGTTCGGTTAGTCGATCACGGGTTCTCGCCAAGCGCTACCGTGATCGCGACGAACACCCCACCATCCGGCGCGTAACTTCAGGCATTGGCGGTCGCGGCGTGCCAAATAATTATTTAACCAAATCAGAGAGGATTATGTCGCAAATCATTTCCCTTGAGGGCCGTACTATCGTTGTCACCGGTGCAGCTCGAGGCATCGGCAAAGCAATTGTTGAGCTTTGTGTCGAGTTGGGTGGCAATGTTGTTGCCGTCGATCTGACCGGTGAATCGCTTGATGCAGCTTTGGCACCGTTGAACGCAGACCGCGTCATGGCAGTGGTAGGTAATGTGGCCGATTCTGCTCTGGCGGCGCGCGCCGTCACCGAAGCTGCGAGCCGATTTGGTGCGGTGCATGGTCTGGTCAACAATGCCGGCATCATCCGCCCTGCGATGATCGAAAAGATGACCGATCAGGAGTGGCAAGACGTGATTGATGTCCACCTGACCGGATCGTTCTACTGGACCCGGGCAGTTGGCCAGCACATGCTGGAACGTGCAAAGGGAGGGGATAAAACGGGCGGAGCATTGGTCAATATCTCATCCGATGCCGGCCGCAAGGGCTCAATCGGTCAGATCAACTATGCTGCTGCCAAGGCTGGTCTCCTCGGCATGACCATGACTGCAGCGCGCGAGTGGGGGCGCTACAATATCCGAGCCAATTCCGTATGTTTCGGCGTGGTCGAGACACCAATGACCGAAGTTGTTCGGGGAGAGAAGTTCCGTGACAACGTGCTGGCGCAAATTCCTCTAGGCCGCTGGTCGACGCCACAAGAGGTCGTCAAAAGTGTGTGCTTCCTTCTCTCCGATGGATCGAGCTATATCACAGGCCAGCACATCGGCGTCAACGGCGGCTTCCATATTAGCCTGTAGCGAGCGTATTTTGATATGCAAAGCCGCGCTGTCTGACGCCTTGAGCCAGGCCGCTCGCCTGGCCGTTCAACGTGGCTGTCCGATCGTAAGAACGACACGTCCGACTGTCGCTCGGTTCTGGGCCTGCTTCAATGCCATATCGAAGTGGTCCAACGGGACCGTTTGTGCGACCAGTGGCTTTAACTTACCGTCGCGCCACATCGCGAGGACCTCGCGCTCCAAGCGAATCCGATGTCCAGGGTTGCGCTCTCCAAATTTCCGGTAGTCGACCCCGACCAGGGACGCCCCCTTAACTATGGTGAGATTGGCTTTCAACAAGGGAATCTCACCGCCGGCGAAGCCGACCATCAAGTGACGCCCACCCCAGCCAAGCGTGCGGAATGCCGTGTCCGTTGTGCTATTGCCAACGGGGTCGAATACTACGTCAACGCCGCGTCGCCCAGACAGCGACTTCACCAGATCCTTCCAGTCAACTCCGCTGTCTACAACTTCATCAGCGCCTGCATCCTGCAATGTCCTTCGCTTCTCTGCCGTGGAGGCAAGAGCAATGACGCGAGCGCCGAGCGCTTTGCCCATCTGGACCGCCGCATATCCAACACCACCGGCCGCGCCTAACACCAGAAGTGTCTCTCCCGGAATGAGGTGCGCGCGCTCGCGCAACCCGTAAAGTGCCGTACCGAAGGAGACCGGGAGCGCTGCGGCCTCCACCATGTCCGAGTTGTTGGGTATCGGGTGTAACTGGTTGGCGGCAAGACAGAGGTATTGGGCCCATACCCCGCGACCGGTGCCACACACGTGATCACCGACCTTTAGATCTGTCGTCGCACCCCGACCCACGGCGTCGACAATCCCACTGAACTCCGAACCGGGGATGAATGGGGGCGCGAGCCTGATTTGATAGCCACCCCGGGCAATCAGCATGTCCACGAAGGAGATGCCGCTAGCTTCGACACGTACCCGGACTTCGCCGTGCATTGGGTCTGGTCGATTGATCTCATCGAGCTGGATAGCGTCGTCGCCGCCGTAATGGTGTACCTGTAGAGCTTTCATCGTCCTAATCCTTCATCAATCAGCGGGATGTTCTTGCGGCCTAGGGCAGATATCTCACGGCATCGAAACAATGTATCGGCCCCAACCGGATAACTTTGAAGCGGGGTACTCCTCGGCCAGATAAAACTTAACCGACGGTAGGGTTAAACTCAAGGGCCTTTGCGGAGAGTGGTGGCGCAGCTAGCTGGCAATCGTCCCACTGTCGCTCCACGGTTTGTGCATGATTAGAACCTGCGCCGATGGCCCACTGCAAGACGTAGCATCGTACCCTGTACGTTTCCGAAAGCATATGGCTGTCGCTGTTTCTTTCGTTCCGATATTCTGAGATGAAGGTTGGCTTAGGATAGACAAGACCCTCTGGATGAAAGTCCCGGAAATTGCGGATATCGGTGCCGGGTATTGGCGAAAAGTAGCTGCTGTGCATCCACATATCAGGGCCCTACGTGACAATGCCGAAGCGAGAGTTCTGACAGGAGCGACAACCAATCGGTAATGAATGTGGTAGCGCCATCAAGCCTATGTCAGCAAGTGACGAGTGGCCGCGACACAGACCTGGGCGAAGATCTGCCCGAACACGTCCAAGCCGTCTGCGAGTTCCGCCCCGGCCTTCGTTAGAACGCAGTGCTCGATTACCGGAACCTGGAGCCGCAGCTCGATCGTCCGGAGCTCGCGATGCTCTTCGGGCTCCAGAACGGACACAGGCAATAGAGCAATGCCCAGGCCCTTGCGCGCCATGCCTATCAGTGTTGCCAAGTGCCGCGCTTCGCGGCGCTGGAATGCGGGAGCTTCGCTGTCGGCCAGAAAGTCATTGCAAAGCTTCTGCAGGGGATTCGTCCGGCCCAGAACCAGCAGTGTGGCGCCCCGAAGTGGCTCCCAGTCCGCAGGCTTGGCAATGAATCGGCAATCCGGCGCCAGGTCGATTGGGCACACGAGAACCAGCGGATCGGCGAAAAGCGGGCGGATCTTCACCCCGGAGGTGAGGTTAAAAAGGTACCCGAAGCCGGCGTCGAGCTCGCCGCTATCGACGAGGGATTGCACGATGGGCTGTTCGGCATCCACGAGTTCCAACTGCAAGTCGGGTCGCTCGCTGCTGAACCTGCGGATCGCGGCAGGCATCATCGTGGACCCGAGGTAGGGGGTTGCCCCGACCCGGAGCCGGCCTTTGCGAAGCGACTTGACGTACCCGAGGCCTTCTACTCCAGCGTCCAGATTCTCGAGTGCCCTCTCGACGAATGGCAGCATGTGGCCGCCGGCCTCGGTCAACTCGACCGTCCGGCTGGTACGGTTGAAAAGCCGGCATTGCAGTTGCCCCTCCAGTTCACGGATCATCGCGCTCAAGCCCGCTTGTGTGATGTTCAGGCGGTCAGCCGCCTTGGTGAAGTTGCCATACTTCACCACACCTAGGAAGGCACGCAGTTGTCGGGTGGAGACGTTCATGACGATCCGATACTGGAAGCCGGCCCGCGCCCCACGCCGCTGGGTGGGGGCCAGTGCCGTGAGGCTCTCTCAGTGCATCACCACCCCGCCGTCGACCACAATGGTCTGGCCGGTCATGAAGCCGCTGTCGTCGGATGCCAGGAACAGCATCACGCCGGTCATGTCCTCCGGCACCGAATCGCGCTGAAGCGCCCGCGTCGCGACGATCCCTCCTTTGGCCTCCCGCCAGTCGGCGTGCTCCTGCACGTTCGCAGTCATGACAAGTCCAGGGGCGATCGCATTGATGCGAATCTTGTCGGGGCCCAGCTCCCGCGCCAACGCCCTCGTCAAGCCGACGATAGCACCCTTGGATGCGACGTAATGCGCCAGCAGGGGCGAGCCCTTGAAGGTCGTGGCCGAAGAGATGTTGACGATGCTGCCGCCGCCGGCCTGGCGCAGCGCCGGCAGCGCCGCCTTGATTGTCTGCCACGTACCACGAACGTTGACGGTCATCACTTGGTCCCATTCTTCATTGCTGATTTCGGGGAACGGCCGCATCCGAAGGCTGCCAAAAAGCGCTGCGTTGTTGACGAGCACATCCAAGCGGCCGAAAGCGTGGATCGTGCGCGCTACCATCGCCTCGAGCGAGGGCTGATCGGTGATGTTGGCCACCACGCCGATGGCTTCGCCATGCAGTTCCCTGATCTGCGCCAGGGTCTCTGTCGGTTCCGTCACGTCGCTGACGCAAACTCGGGCGCCCGCGCCGGCCAAGGCAAGTGCATAGGCGCGGCCGATGCCCTGCGCCGCACCCGTGACAATGGCCACGCGGCCGTCCAATCTGTGGTCTTTCCTATCCATACTTCTTTTTCCTGAGAGTGGGGTTGAGAGGGTGCTGCTCTGGGACGTCTCGCCCTACTTGACCTTCGCCGTGCGCCAGCCGTGGGCATCGATCAGGCACTGGCTTCCTGCATGCCCCCTCCACCATCGCCGGTAACGCAGGCGACGGACTGCTTGGGCTGCAACTCACCCATCGCGCGTGAATGTGATGTCGCGCCGGAAACTCGCGCGGGGACGAGCCAAGCCTATTTGCATCAGGGCCGGTGAACGCTCGCGTAAGAATCCCGTAGTCCAAACTGCTGGTGACAGCGTTCAAGTTGCCCTGCTTGAAGCGTTCGAGCGAAGGCCACCGTCCGCCATCAGTGAAACCCCTGTGACGTAACTGGCGTCGTCGGAGGCCAAGAAGAGCGCAGCCTTAGCAAGTTCATCTGGAGTTGAAACTCTGCGCAAAGCGATGCTAGGTGCTATGGACATGAACTGCTCGTCCAATGTGATGCCCGAAGCCCTGGCCAACACGCCCATCTCGCGCTCCGTGGCGGGAGTACGCACCCATCCGGGACAAAGACAGTTGGCTCGAATGCCCTCGGGGCCGTATCGGTTCGCGATGGAACGCGTGAAGGCTACTACCCCACCCTTGCTTGCCGAGTACGAGGCCTGCCCGGCGGGACCATTGTGAGCCGCGACTGACGAGACATTGACGATTGCACCGGAACGCCGCGGAACCATGACCTGCAAGACCGCCCGACAGACTCTCATGGTTCCCGACAGGTTGACGTCGAGAATCCTGTCCCAGACACCCGTCTCGATGTCATGCCCCCCGTCAGGTTGGAATATTCCGGCGACGTTCACTGCGATGTCGATCCGGCCGTGGCTCCTTGCCATTTCAGTCACGATGCCGACAACGTGTTCCTCCTGAGTGACATCGCACTCACGCACCGTGACACCTGCCGGTGTTACGGCGGAACGCATGTCGAGCGCATATACGGTCGCGCCCTCCTGGAGAAAGCGACGCGCAATCGCCTCGCCGATACCGGAGGCGGCACCCGTGACGAGCGCGACCTTTTCTGCCAATCGAGGATGGGAAGAACGTGCCAATTGCTGCGATTCCACTTCATTCTCCGGCGATTATGCAAGCAGAAGGCGTTGCAGTCTGTGCCGCAGCGCGCATTGCCTCGACGCCGTGCGCGTAGAGGTCGAACCCTTCATAGCCACTGGTGATGATGTCGTCGCACCTCTCCCTGTAGACGCCTACTCCACCGACAAAAGGCACAAAGATCCTGGGCTTGCCTTCCTGCGGCGGACGGTTGTACCAGGACTTCGCCTGCGTCATGAGCGTCTGGTCCGCCAAGGCGCGCACTTCATCGCACCATTCACGCTGCGCCTCACCCGTGGCCTCGATATGAGTCATGCCCTTGGTTCGAAGATCGTTAAGGCATCGCGCGACAAGATCGACATGGTGTTCGATCGTGACAACGGCATTGCTCAACGCGGCCGGACTGCCTGGACCACTCAGCATGAAAAGATTGGGAAAGCCGGCGACGCACAGGCCGAGATAGGAAACCGGGCCGTCTGACCAGAGAGTTCTCAAGGACTTGTCTTTCCGACCCCGGATGTCGATGTTCTTCAACGCACCCGTCAATGCATCGAAGCCAGTGGCAAAGACCAATACATCTAGCGGAATATCGCTCTTGTCCGTGGTCACCCCTTGCGGCGTCACCCTCTTGATGGGCTCGCGCCGCAAATCCACGAGACGTACATTCGGCTTGTTGAATGTCTCGTAGTATCCTGAATAGACGCAAAGACGCTTTGCTGCGAAAGGGTAGTCTTTCGGGCAGAGTGCCTCTGCAGTTTCAGGATCTTTCACTGCTTCACGGATGCGCGCTCGGACGAAATCCGCTGCCGTCTTGTTCGCTTCCATGTTGGTGAGCAAGTCAGGGAATGTCGCCTGGAAGCCGAAGCCGCCCCGGTCCCAGGCCGCGCGATAGAGATACTCACGTTCCGCGTCGTTGAATTCCATGGCACTACGGGTTCCACGAAGCGGATCCCAAACCCCAGTGCGGCTGAAACGCTCGTCATGCCGGATCTGGGGGTAATGCTTTCTCCAGAACTCCAGCTCATTGTCCTTCAGTGCGCGGTTTACCGCAGGCACGACGAAATTCGGAGTCCGTTGGAAGACCACTACTTCCTTCGCGCTCTCGGCAAGCGCCGGGATGAGTTGTACGCCGGTGGAGCCAGTCCCTATCACCCCGACACGCTGTCCCGTGAAGTCGACCTGCTCTTCAGGCCAGCGGGAAGTGTGGAATGCCCGTCCTTCAAAGGTCGCGATAGCTGGAATGTCCGGCAGTTGCGGTTGGCTCAGAGGCCCGGTTGCCATGACGCAGAAGGCAGCTGACCATCGCTTGTCGTCGTCGGTTTGGATGTCCCAGCGTCCGGTCGCCTCGTTGAAGCATGCGGACTTGACGCGGGTATTGAGTTGGATGTAAGGCCGCAGGTCGAAGCGGTCCGCTACATGCTCCAGGTATCGCAGAATCTCTGACTGGGCTGCGTAGCGCTCGGTCCAACGCCATTCGGCCTGCAGTTGCTCGGAAAATGAAAAGGAGTATTGCAGGCTTTCGACGTCGCAGCGTGCTCCCGGATATCGGTTCCAGAACCAAGTTCCGCCTACTGAAGGAGCTGCGTCGAATGCCTGCACCCGAAATCCGAGTTCACGCAGCTTGTAGATGGAATAGAGGCCACCGAACCCTGCACCGACAATGATTACATCTACCTCGTGTTGATCCATCGACACCGATGACTTACTCGCGGACATTAACGCCTCCAATTCAGGTAGAACTCTTTCTAAGGGTCTAGACCCGGATTGCCATGATCCAGACTCTAGGGCGGGACCTTCTTCGCAGTCGCTTCCACGCACTGCACGGTCAAAAGATTTGTCAGTCAATTGCAATTGATCCTCACTGGAGGAGCCATTCCATTGCCGGCCTCGGAGCGGATCAAGGTAGCTTTGGCTCTGCCACTGGGCTGCGCTTCGATCTTCGCGACGACGGTTGGACGCAGCAACTGATGATCAGGTCGCATGGAAACATCGCCGTAGATCGTGTTTGTTTTTAACTTCGCCAATGCGGCGCGTAGCGCATTCGCATCACTCTTTCCGGAAAGCTCCGCGGCAGCCTTGATAAGCTCAAAGCTCACCCATGTATTTGCCTCGAGATAGTTCGGCTCGCGTCCAATGCGTTCCTTGTACAGCTTCACAAACGCGTCGTTCTTAGCTCCGTATGGCACACCAGGGAGATAGTCCCCAGCGAACGTAACACCTACTGTGGCATCACCCTGGAACCGCAGTGCCATATCATTGGTGAAGCCGTAGGTTGACAATACCTTCCGGAATTTATCGAACAACCCGAACTGCTTCTGCTGCTTCGAGAACGTTATTGCATCGCCCGACTGGACTCCAATCATCAGACCCTCGGTGGGGCTTGTCGCGAGCTGTGTGATATAGCTGCCGAAGTCTGCCGTGTTGTATGGGACCAGTATCGACTTGCCCACGGTACCCCCCGCTTTCTCGACCATCACCTTGAAGGCACTTTCGAGATTACGCCCTTGTGCGGACTCCGAGGCTATGAAGCTCCAGCTCTTCAGATTGGATTCCTTGATCACCTGGCCCAGCATGTTGACCGCTTGCGAGTCAGGCGCGGTGACACGGAAATAGTGCGAATAGCAGGTAGTGTTGATTAGTTCGTCGTTGAGTGTCGACGCGTCGATCAGCACTGCGTTCAAACTGGACAGCCGTGGAGCAATGGCTTGCGCCATCGCCGAATTGTTGAAGCCAGTCATCACGCTGACCTTTTCCTGCTGCGCCAAACGCGTTGCGGCA
Source organism: Cupriavidus numazuensis (assembly GCF_905397435.1). Classification (GTDB taxonomy): domain Bacteria; phylum Pseudomonadota; class Gammaproteobacteria; order Burkholderiales; family Burkholderiaceae; genus Cupriavidus; species Cupriavidus numazuensis. The sequence continues at coordinate 100,418 of NZ_CAJPVI010000028.1, read as the reverse complement.
GCCAGCGCAGTGGCTGGCGTTCCCGCGTGGGTGAGCCGGACAAGTTCGACCTGCTTTCCCAATATGCCACCCTGCGCGTTGAGGGTCTCCACGGCCAGCTTCGCCGCGACGTGATAGTACTCGTCGACTGGAGCAAAGACTCCTTTGTCGACGGCGAGAAGTCCAACCTTGAGAGTGTCGGCAGCGCCGGCCTGGCTCTGAAGGCACAGGACAATGCCCAAGGGGATAAGGCACTTTTTCATCGCAAGACCTTGAAGTGTTCGGGTATTTGGTTCGGAAGTTTTGGCTACTGGAAACCGCCGCAGACTTCGACGATCGCGCCATGCACATAGCTGGCCCGCTCGCTTGCGAGGAATTCGATCGCGTTGGCGATCTCTTCAGGCTTGCCAACGCGGCCCAGCGGTGTCCGCTCGAGAAGTTTCTCCGTCAGCGTCGAAGGGTTGCTGCGCATCATCCCGGTTTCGATCAGGCCTGGTGCAACGGCATTCACCCTGATGCCGCGGGGACCAAGATCTCGCGCCATACTCTTCGTGAGAACCATCACAGCGCCCTTCGAAGTTCCATAGTCCGTGTAGGCGCCACCGCCAATGCCTGCCATGGACGCAATGTTTACGATGGCTCCCGGGCGCCTCCGTTCGATAAGTCGGGCGGACATCAGCTTCGAAGTCAGGAACACCGCTTCCACATTGACGCGCATCGTCTGCTCGAAATCGCCGGGCGAGATATCGAAGAACCTGCGCGGCTGGAACACAGCCGCGTTGTTCACCAGAATGTCGATCGCATCATGCTCACGGTGGATCTCAGCGAACACCGATTCAATCATCTTGCTGTCAGACAGGTCGCAACTGACATGCTCCCAGTCGCCGGACTTCTGCTGCCCGACATCGAGCCCTATGACCGTATGTCCCTGCTTCTGAAACATGGAACATGTCGCCGCCCCGATGCCGCCGTTGGCACCTGTGATCAAGACTACTTTGGTCATACCTATCTCCTTTTGAAGGCGCGGTACACGTCGCCTAATGAAAAGAAACCGAGGACTGGTGTTTCGGCTCCTCAATTTCCGAGGTTCGGCCTCGATCGATGATCTCCCCCTTGGACATAACGAGGAAGCGCTGTGCGACTCGCTTTACCAAGTTGAGGTGTTGTTCGACGATTAATACCCCGACGCCCGTGTCGTTGATCTGCTGGATGACCGTGGCAAGTTCGTCAACCAACACCGGGGACAATCCCTCCGTTGGCTCGTCCAACATCAAGACTGCTGGATTGCCCATCAGCGCTCTTCCGATCGCCAGCATCTGCTGCTGGCCGCCAGACAAGGCGGTACCCGAATGATTTCGTCGCTCCAAGAGAATCGGGAAAAGGCGGTATACGGCTGACAGTCCCCAATCGCCTGGCCTTCGAGAAGCGGCTCCCAACAGCAGGTTCTCCTGCACGCTTAGATGCGACAAGATCATCCGTCCCTGAGGTACGAGCGTCACTCCCAAGCTGGGAGCCAAGTAGCCCGGCCGGCCCTGTAGATTGGTGCCGGCCACTTGAATGCGCCCCCCGAAGATTCTTGTCCCACCGAAGAACGAGTTGATCAGGGTTGACTTGCCGGCTCCGTTTCGGCCGATCACGGCTACCGTTTCACCCGCATCGATCTCGATGTCGACATTTCGGATGATCAGAGCTTTGCCATAGCCCGCTTCGAGGTCATTGACAGTGATGAAACTCATAATTTTCTATTGGTTGGCGTCGTTGTCCCCACTCGCATGCGAGTCACGCTGCGCTGCCGAGATATGCGCTCACGACCCTCGCGTCTCGCCGGACCGCCGCCGGTGAGTCGGTGGTGATGACTTTCCCGAGGTCTAGTGCGGTTACTTCTGAGCAAAAGCCGAAGACGGCATCGACGTCATGCTCGACCACCAGTGCGGTCACGCCACGATCCTGCACGAGCGACTGAAGGTGGTCGAACAGCGCCATGGTTTCGCGTTTCGAGAGACCCGCCGCCGGCTCATCGAGCAACATGAGCCGGGGCCGCCCGACCAGAGCGAGCGCGATATCGACGCGTCGCTGGTCACCATAGGCAATGGTGTCGGCATGCAGGCTCGCCACCGGCTCCAAGCCCATCGCCTCGATAATCTCTCCCGCATCCCCTGCACCCATGCGCCACGCCGCCAACTCGATCTGTTCGCGAACCGTGTGGCCTGGAAATATGCTTGTTCGCTGAAACGATCGGGAAATGCCGTTTCGCCGACGCCACACAACCGAGCGGCGCGTGATTTCCTTCCCTTCCAGCAAAACCTTTCCACGCGTAGGCAACCGGCGGCCGGTCAATGCATCCATCAGCGTCGACTTGCCTGCCCCGTTCGGGCCGATGATCCCGTGCAGGGTCCCACTCTTGGCGACCTTGAAGCTGACACCGTCAAGCGCCTTGAATGCACCATAACTGACGCTCAGGTCTTCTACACACAACATTAGCGCTTCTCCCGGATCTGAAGCTTGAGCCCTCCGAAGGCTCCGACAAGCAGGCCGATCACCCCCTTGGGGCAAATCGACAGCACGATGACGACGGACAGGCCCATCAGCAAATCAAGGTCGCCTGCGGCAGCGAAGTAATCCTGCATCCACGTGAAGAACAGCGCTCCCAGCACAGGCCCGAAGACATTGGCCGTGCCGCCAAGCAGCATTGCGGGCAGGGCATTGTTTCCACCGATGAAGTCCAGGACTTCGGGCGAGGCGAAGGCCGTATTGAGCACCATAAGGATGCCGGCTACAGCCATGAAGAAGCAGGCCAACACAAACCCGGCCAGACGTGGCGCATAGGTGTTGAAGCCAGCGAATGCCATCCGCTCCTCATTGGCCTTGATGGCCCGCTGGATGATCCCTAGCCGCGACTTGCCGACCGCCCAAGCCGCCAACGACACGATGCAAAGCGTTCCCCATGTGAGGGGCCAGAAGTGAGCCGGGTCATAGAAGACCGCTGGCGACATCCCGAAAAAATCGCCGGTCAGCGCAACCTGGAGACCGTCGTCGCCGCCCAAGGTAGGGCGCAACGACGGGAGCGATGCGATCGTCTTGAGCATCTGCGTGAGTGCCAGCGAAATCATTGCGAACGGCAAGGGTTTCGCCCTGATGATCAGCGCTCCGCTCAAGACCGAGAAAAGCAGAGTGCACATGAGCGCGAACGCCACTGCGGCTGCCGTCCCCAAGTGCAGGAGATTGGACCCGATCGCCACCAGATACATTGGCAATCCAATGTATGCGGACGCGCCGATCATCACCAATCCACTCTGGTGCATCAGAAATCCGAGGCCGACGGCGGCAACCGCCAACTGCACTCCACGCAATAGCAGGTTGAGGTGGTAAGTCTGCGTTACGAGAAGAGGTGTGAAGAACCCCGCAAGAGCGATGGCAACGAGAGCGATTGCGAAGGCTCCGCGAGCGGTAGCAATGCTCTGCTTCGAGAAAGGAAAGTCGGCATTCATGGGTGCAGCCTCTGGCGAGTTCATGCGACCCTCCCTCGGCCCAGCCCTTGGGGGCGCCATAGGAGAACGCCGGCCAAAAGAAGGTAGGGCACCACTGCCGCCGCCGCGGGAAAGAGCACGGCACCGATGACTTGGACGAATCCGTAGAGAAGCGCCGCCGCAATTGCACCGCTGATGCTGCCAAGCCCGCCGACAACGACAACGATCAGTGTGCTCAGGAGGATCGCATGCCCCATACCGAGTTCGACCGCCAGGTAGGGTCCTGCCACGACCCCTGCCAGCCCGGCAAATGCGGATCCGAGACATACGACGAGCAAGCTCAGCCGATCCGTGTTGACGCCCATCATCCTGGCGACTTCCGGTTGCTGGCTGGCGGCACGCGTGTACATGCCGGCCCGCGTGCAGCGCAGCCAGATCGCCAATGCGCCACAAGCACCGAGCCCGATCGCGATCAAGAACAACCGATAGCTTGGAAAGGACTCTCCGAATATTGCGACAGTACCGTCCAGCCCGCTCGGTGTTCTGACATCAAGCTGAAGCTTCCCCCAAAAACGGGCAATGATTGAAGCCAAAACCAGGCCAAGGCCGAAGGTCACCAACGCCACGTCCATGTGAGGCCGTGCTTGCAGCGGCCTGAGGATGGCAAGCTCCAGGACGGCTCCCGCCACCGCAAGCAGCAGCGGCACCACCAGAAGCGCGCCCCAAAAGCCGACGAACGAAGTCGCAGAGTAGCCAAGATAGGCCCCAAGCATATAGAGCGCTCCATGGCCGAGGTTCATGACATCTCGCAGCCCAAAGATGAGCGCTAGGCCGCTGGAGAGGATTGCCAGAAGAGAGGCCAATGCGAACGCATTTCCTAATTGGGCGAATGACACTACGTGGGAAATATCAGGCATATCCACCGCCGTTGCTCCTTTGCTCTCGAAAGACTTGCCTTGTTTATTAACTTGCACATCTGCACTTAGTATAGATAACACTATTATCGATTGCACCAGGGGAAAACCCCCGGCTGTGAGGAAAGCTAACCCCCTGACGGGAGCGAAGGGCGCTGCTACGGGGCGGCGTGGGCTGCGCCCAGTGCTGGGAGGTGCCGTCACTAGGCACTAAGAGCGTGTGGTATTACCACTTCAGTCTTTGAAAAAAAGAGACAACGCGAACGCATTTCCTCGTCGGGCGAAAGACACTACGTAATATCAGATGTACCCACCGGCCGTTGCTCCTTTGCTCTCGAATAAAGACCTGCGGCCGGTTGCTTACTTGCATAAGTATACTAAGTGTAGGTAGCCATATTATCGATTACACCAAGGGAAAACCCCCGACTGTGAAGAAAGCTAACCCGCCCTGAGCGGGTCGAGGGTGCTGCATGCGTCTGGCTCGCCCAGCCCTGTTGATCGACATTTACCGGTACAAGGGGAACTGCACAGACGGTTCGAACAATTCATGTTTGCCCTCGAGAGTGACGATCGTGCGCTACCGAACGACAGACAGGAGACCATGCGTTAGTGTTATTACTGCTCGTCTCATGATCGTCCGCCAAGTGCAAATTACAGGTTGGGACTTCCCCCTTCCGGCCCGTGGTTATCTGATGGCCACGGCGTCGTGAAGGCCAGATACCTGGCCTTCACGACGCAGCCCGAGACTGCATCGATCAAACCTAGTGGAGAGACGAGTTCATCCCGTCCGAACCACTGCATAGTCAGAAGTTGCCGCCAGTCATCTCGCGCACGGCGTCAATGTATGTGTAGCCCTCCGATTGACGATGTTGATGCTCTTGCCGAAGCTCGAGGGAAGCCTCCAGCGGATCTTGGGGGGTTAGCTGCGCCAACGCGACCGCTGCCTCGCTGTCGCGGCGCTCGCTGCGACAGCAAGGCGAAACCGGCGGCGGACTTGGATCCGGTGCCTCAAGTTATTGCCTGATCTCACGCGGAAAGAAAAAGCTTTGCGGCGGCGCCGATCTCGTTCCAGGCACGCCGGGCCGCTACGCTGCCGGGCGTGACGGAAAGGAAGCCGTGGAACTGACCGGGATAGTGGTGGTGGATGACCTCCACGCCGGCCTCGCGCATCGCCTCGGCGTAGGCAGCACCCTCATCGACGAGAGGGTCGTAGCCGACGGTGAGGACATAGGCGGGCGCGAGACCGGCTTTTGGTGCCTGCAGCGGCGAAGCTCGCCAGTTCATTGCGTCAGAGGGTTGGCGAAGGTAGTGCTCGCGGAACCACCTCAGCATCCTCCCATCCACCGGCAAGCCAGGTTCGCTGATGGCATAGGAGGGCCAATCCATCCCCATGTCGACGGATGGGTACAGCAGGACTTGCAGTCTCACGGGCGGCAACTCACCGTCACGAGCCGACAGCGCCACAACGGCCGCCAGGTTTCCGCCAGCGCTGTCGCCAGCGACGGCGAGACGGGTCGGATCGAGGCCTAGCTCTACCGAACTGCGAGCCATCCAGGCAAAGGCTTCGCAAGCATCGTTTACGGCGGCCGGGAACTTCGCCTCTGGCGCCAGGCGGTAGTCCGCCGCGACGACGATGCACCCCGCCTGCCCTGCGAGGGATTCGCAGAGGGGATCGAAATGGTCCAACTCGCCAAGGGCCCAGCCACCCCCATGCAAATAGAGGATTGCCGCAGCCGGCTCAGGGCCCATTCCCGCCGGCCGGTACAGCCTCAGCGGCACGCCAGTGGGGCCGGTCCTTGTTTCGTAGCGCGAGCCGGCGAACGGGGGCATGGGAGGGCGCGCTCTGCGCGCCGCGCGCATGGCTTCGCGGGCATCCGCTAGTGAGAGGGCGTCGTAGCGAGGTTGCCCCGCATCGGCCAACCTTGATAGGAAACTCTGGGCTTCAGGGTCTAGTGACATGTATGCATCCTCTGTTTCAGCGGTCAGGCCGCCATTCCTCCCCATCCATCGACAGAATCAGGCGCGAGACGACGTTCGTCACAAACGCTTCCATGTCCTTCCCGAAGCGCATCAAGGCTCCTGACAGGAGATGAAGTAAGGCCGCGATCGATCGCCAGAACTTCAGTGATGGCAATGCCGACCGCGCCCGCAGCCCCAGTGACGATTTTCACCTTGCCCTGTCAGCTCAGTTGAAAGCCCGGATAGCCGCTTTGCTCGACTTCACGGCACTTGTGGCCGTAAGCGTCGACCCCGCCCGCGTAGGGCAGGAAGACGCGTGGTTTGCCCGGCACGTTCGCTCCCAGAAACCAGGAAGCGGCATGAGGAAACAGGGTTTTGTCTGCGACTGCTGCAACGTGCTGCGTCCATTCGCCTTCGGCCTGCTGGGTGGCCTCGATGTACCGCTTGCCGCTGGATGTCAGGAATCCTACGCAGTTGGCAATCCAGTCCACGTGCTGCTCGATGGACAAGACCATATTACTCAGCACGGACGGGCTGCCTGGTCCCGTGATGAAGAAAAGATTGGGAAATCCCGCGGTCATCAGACCCAGATAGGTCTCCGGGCCAGTGGACCATTTGTCCTTCAGGCTCATGCCATCGTCCCTACGGATAGACATGTCCAACAAGGCGCCAGTGACCGCATCGTAGCCGGTGGCAAACACAAGGTCGTCCAATTCAAAGGACTGCGCGGAGGTGCGAAGACCGTCCTCGACCACGCCAATGATGGGCGCCCGCCGAACGTCCACAAGCCGCACGTTTGGCCGATTGAAAGTAGCGTAGTAGCCGGTGTCGACGCAAATGCGCTTCGCGCCGAGCGGGTAATCGCGAGGGCAGAGGAGGTCGGCCACTTGCGGGTCCTGGACGATGGAGCGGATCTTGTTCCGCACGAACTCTGATGCGAACTCGTTCGCCTTGGCGCTCGTCAATAGATCCGAAAAGCACCGAGTGAATCCCGCCCCGCCGCGCAGCCACGCAGCCTCGAAGACTCTTTCGCGCTCTTCGGGCTCGACTGCCAGCGCCGAGACAGGATTGCGGTCGGTTAGGGTCCCCACGGATGACCGCCGCATCCGATCACGCAGGTCTGAGCTGTTGTTCTTGAACCAGCGTTGGTGGCTAGGGTCGAGCTGCTGGTTGTGCGCAGGAACGCTGTAATTGGCTGTGCGTTGAAATACGAAAAGCTGGCCAGCCTGCTCGGCGATGGGCGGGATCGCTTGGATGCCAGACGAGCCCGTGCCGATGATGCCGACACGTCGTCCGCTGAAGTCGACTCCCTCGTGTGGCCAGTCGCCTGTGTGGAAAACGCGTCCCCGGAAGCTATCCAGTCCGGGAAAATCAGGCCTTCGCGGCAGGGACAAACATCCGGTCGCCATGATGCAGAATCGCGCTGAGACCTCGTCTCCCCGGTCTGTCCTGACCACCCAGCGGCTTTCGGCAGACTGGTATTCGACCGAGGAGACCTGGGTCGAGAAGCGGATGCGCCGACGCAGGTTAAAGCGGGTCGCCACATGCTCGATGTAGCTCAGGATCTCCGGCTGGGTTGCGTACTTCTCGGTCCACTCCCACTCCTGCAGGAGCTCGGGTGAAAAAGAGTACGAGTATTCCAGGCTCTCGACGTCGCACCGAGCGCCCGGATACCTGTTCCAGTACCACGTGCCCCCGACGTCCGAGCCGGCCTCGAACCCCTGCACCGCCAGTCCAAGCTTGGACAGGCGCCATTGCGCGTACAAACCGGCGAAACCGGCGCCCACAATGACCACATCAACTTGCGCGGGTACCTTGTCCGCACTCTCCAGCTCGCTGTTTCGAACCACTGCATCTCCTTCACTCTCGTCCGGCTCACAAAGAGCCGCGTTAAGAGCGTATTGAATACGCTGCAGCGGGGTTCGAGAAGCGACAGTTTTGACTGGAGCGACAACAAATCGATATGAATGCAGCAACGTCTAGCGCGCTGAATCAGAAGAACTGGCGGTGATACCTTCGACAACGAGCAGACTTTGCATTCGGGATACGATGAACATGCGCCTCGGCCGGATACAAGCCATCAATAAGTGCGACTGCCTGAAAAAGAGTCCAAGACCACTTGGCCACGACAGGACAACAACATGACGAACCCCACTGACCTTTGCCATCGCGCAGCGGCCCGCGCGTGATTCCAAGCCCGTGTCCAACATCAACTTCAATGACTGCGAACTACTCCACAAATGTTTCCCATATGACAAGTGGAGCAGTCCGCGTGGCTTTTCGGGTTGCCGTGACGGCGACGGTTACCGTCCTCCAGATTAGGAATGCCATGCAGCGCTGAGGGTTCGAGGCCCAGCAGTACCATTTCAATGTCGATGCTCCGAATATGAACTTGACACCAAGAGCCAAGTTATCGCGCGCAACCGCTTCGAATTGTCGTACGGAACGGCTATATTACTTCGGCGTCAAGCTGCAGCCTGGGCAGAAGCTTCGAGGTCATAGCGCAGACTATACGAGACATCTCGCGGGTCAAGTTCCTTGCCACACTGGTTACACACAGCCACCGCATGGAAATCGTGGTCGCACTTGCTGTGTCGGAGCGTCAGCGGTGGCTTGCCCCCGGAGAGCCATTTATCCCCCCAATGCATCATCACCAGCATCGAGCCATAGAGGTCTAGCCCCATCTCAGTCATCATGTATTCGAAACGAGCTGGACGCTCCTGGTACTGTCGCTTGTTGATAACGCCCTCTTCGGTCAACCGCTGGAGTCGGTCCGCAAGAATGTTTGTGGCAATCCCCAAGCGCGATTGAAACTCATCGAAGCGGCGCACCCCGTAAAAGAATTCCCGAATCACAAGAAATGACCAGCGGTCGCCGATGATTTGCAGCGTCCTTGCCACAGAGCATGGACGTACACGCTGCAGCACGCCCGGGTCCGACGCACGCCGCGAACGCTTTCTGGCTTCAGTTCTAACTTCCACACCGGCACCCGGCCCGTCCCGATAACGCACGCGTCGGGCGTCGATGTCGTCATTGCAATGAGAACAGGCAATTCGTGGCGAACAAGCCGAACCGCAGGAGTTATGGAACAACTGCAACGGCGGTGGCTTCCCCCCGGCGAGCCACTTGTCGCCGAACGCAAGTAAGGAAAGCATCGTCGGGTAGAGGTCCCTCCCCTTGTCCGTGAATCGGTACTCATGTCGACCGCCAATAGGTACCTTCCGTAGTATGCCGAGTTCAGTTAGCTTGCTGAGTCGCTGTACAAGCGTTGTCCGCGGGACCTGGAGCAACGACTGAAACTGCTCGAACCTGCGAACGCCGAAGAAACTTTCGCGCAGGACTAAGAACCCCCAGGCGTCAGAGAGAATCTCGACGGTCCGTGCAACCGATGAGTACCGCTCCGTGGATGCAAACTTCCGGTCTCCCGACTGATGCTCGCTCTCACCGGACCTTCCTGCTTTCGCTTGTTCCATGAACCTCCTGCAACTACTTCCGTTGACCTGCCGTGCGGCCCAATGCCACCTCACTGTTATAATTATAGTTCGCTTTTGCAAGCTTCTCTTGGAGGCCCTCTGCGGATCGAATAGGTCACGTGGGATCATCGAGCACAGTCAGATTCGGAAATAGGAGCGACCGCGTAGTCACATCTGCTAACAAAGCCGTAATTGGCCTTTGGCCCCGTGCCCTGGATCCGGAGATACAAAGTTGGTAGCGGTGTGCAATGGGGATGGCTGAGAGACTCCAACGGGTCTGTCCCCGGGCTGCTAATTTACCGACGCGAGAAATAGCGCGAGAACAATCAGGTGAAATTCGTTACTAGCCTTCTCGCGACAGGAGTATGTGACTTTGCCGCCAGCGCACTGCCACGCATCCTGCGGTGTTACCATTCCCATAGAACGTCGACACACCCTTCACATGCGCAATGCCAAGGCTAAAGCCGCAAGATCAGACAACTATGAAAGCGACTTCTCGGAAATAGGTGACGAAAGCCTAGACATGACCTATCTCCGAGGCACTATTGGTTACGCGATACGTCGGGCGCAAATGGCGGTGTTCGACGACCTTCAAGACGCCATCGGAAAGTACCAGATTAGCCCAACCCAGTTCTCGGTGCTTTCACTCGTTGCGGACAATCCTGGCGCACTTCAGTCGACGATAGCGGAGGCGCTTGGTGTTGAGCGCCCCCGCATCGTTCCAGTCATTGACCAACTCGAAAAGCGTGGCCTCGCAACACGCGTACGTTCCGCAACCGATGGCCGGGCGCGGGAAATTTATCTGACGGCAGAAGGTGCCTCGCTCCTAGAGACTTTGAAGTCGCGGTTCGCCGAACATCAAAGGCGGGTAGCCGCACGATTGAACAGCGGTACGGACGCCCTCTTGGCCGAACTCTGGCGACTTGCCGGGGACGCGTGAGCGTTGGCTAATCTGGCTTGATATGGCGGACCATAGGCTACGGCCCGCCACTATTGCAAACATTAGCTCTTCTGAACAAGGGAGCACTTCGACTCAGACAGCGGCTTGAAAGCCACGGCTGCCGGAATCGTTTCGCGAACGAAGTAGTAATCCCATGGGTATTTCGAATCTGATGGCTTCTTGACCTCGACGAGATACATGTCATGAATCATCCGGCCATCCTGTCGAATCTTGCCATGCGTCGCGTAGAAGTCGTTGATTTCTCTGGACTTCATTGCCTTCATGACCACGTCCGCGTTGTCGGTTCCAGCTGATTCGACCGCCTTGAGGTAGTTCGTGACCGCCGAATATATGCCGGCATGAATCATGTTCGGCATCGCTTTTGCCTTGGCAAAGAAGCGCTTGCTGAACTGGCGGCTCTCCTCATTCCGGTCCCAATAGAAACCTTCGGTGAGAAACATACCTTGGGCAGCTTCCAAGCCCATGTGATGGACGTCATTGATGTTGACTAGCAGTCCGGCCAGCTTTTGCCCCGACGCTCCGAGCCTGAATTCGCGCGCGCCTTTGATGGCATTCATCATGTCCGTACCGGCGTTCGCCAAGCCAATGACGTTAGCCTTGGATGCCTGCGCTTGCACCAGAAAGGAGCTGAAATCCGAGGCATTCAGTGGGTGCTTCACAGAACCGAGGACCTTGCCTCCGCTAGCACGCACAACGTCTGCAGCATCGGACTCGAGAGCTGTCCCGAATACATAGTCGGCCGTGAGGAAGTACCAAGTCTTTCCGCCGTTCTTCACCACCGTTCGTGCCGTCCCATTGGCAAGCGCATAGGTGTCATATGCGTAGTGCACGGTGTAAGGCGAGCACTCCTCGTTTGTCAGTCGAGTCGAGCCTGCGCCAACGTTAATATTGATGCGCTTCTTCTGGTCCGCCACGCGCGCAACGGCCAACGCCACTGAAGAGGTGATGATGTCGGTCACCATGTCGACGCCATCGACGTCAAACCATTCCCGAGCCTTTGTGGCTCCGAAGTCAGCCTTGTTCTGATGGTCGGCGGTGACGAGCTGGACGGGCACCCCCTGCACCTTGCCACCAAGGTCCTCGATTGCCATACGCGCAGCAATGATGGACCCCTGGCCGCCCGAGTCTGAGTAAATGCCATTCATGTCCGTAAGCACCCCGATCTTGACCGCGCCACCGCTGTACGCGTTGGCTTGCGCGAAAGCCTTCCCGGACGCAGTTCCGAGTACTGCCAACATGGCCATGCTCGTCAAGCAAGCTTTGGGGCTCACCCTCTTCGTCTTCAACATATTATTGTCTCCTTCGTCTTGTTATGAATCACTGCGTTGACACTCCCGGCACCCCACGCCACCCGTCGTTACGCCAAGGGGGCCTCCGGCAACCGGGCTTGGTCGTTCATCACGCGCTCCCAGTGCGCGACGCTGTCCGGCAAGAGCCAGTCCAATGCAAACTCGACCATTCCCATCTTCTCGCGACCATAGGTAAGGTCAGCTTCCTCACCGGCCGCACGTGCCAGTCGTAGCCATGCCCAGCTCAGCAGAACGTAGCCTAGGGCTCGGAGATAGTCGTCCGCGACTCGGTAGGGGTACTCGGCGTCGGCTTTTGCGCGCACGATTATTGTCGTGGTCGCCAGGTAGGCGTTCGCCACTTGCCGTCTCACCGCGTATGCAATACCGGCGAGGCCCTCAGGGCAGGCCTTCACATCCTCTAGCACCGACTCCAGCAGCGCATTCAACGCGCTTCCGTCGTCTCGCAGCACCTTCCTCTGCACCAAATCAATCGCCTGAATCTCGTTCGTGCCTTCATAAATCATGGCAATGCGGGAGTCACGCAAATGCTGTTCGATGCCGTATTCCCGGACATAGCCGTAGCCGCCCAGTACCTGCAGTGCGTCGCTTGTTCCTTGAAATGCGTACTCGGTCAGCAACGTCTTGACGATGGGCGTGAAGATTGCAACCCTTGCCGCAGCCTCCTCCCTTACACTTACCGGCCCGTGGCGCGCCTCATCGAGAATCATCGCGGTTTGGTATGCCAGCACGCGTACCGCATCTGTGCGCGCCTGAATGGTCATTAGCATGCGCCGTATGGCCGGATGGCATGCGATGGGGTCGCCTCCAGCTGCTTTATATTGCCGTCCTGGCGCGTTCATTTGCCGACGGTCTGCCGCGTATCGCAGGGCGGTCTGCCGTGCGTACTCCAGGTGGCCTAGGCCTTGCATTGCCACGTGCAGTCTGGCCGAATTCATCATGATGAACATAGCAGCCATGCCCTGATCAGGCTCGCCAATCAGCCACCCTTTCGCTGCCTCGTAGCGAATCGAGCATGTTGCACTACCGTGGATGCCCATCTTCTCTTCGAGCGCTTCGCAGTAAATGCCGTTCCGCCCGCCGTCGGGCAGGAGCTTCGGAACAAGCATTAGCGAAAGCCCTTTGATGCCCTCCGGCGCGCCATTCACCCGGCAAAGGACGAGATGCACGATGTTATCCGTCAAATCGTGATCGCCCCCCGAGATGAACACCTTGCTACCATCAAGCTCATAGGAGCCATCTGGCAGCGGCCGAGCTTTAGTTTTGACCTGCGCCAAGTCGCTACCGGCCTGAGGCTCCGTCAATGCCATTGCGGCAAGCCATTCCCCGCTCACCAATCGCGGCAGATAGTGCTGTCGTAGGGCGTCCGATCCATGCGCAGCAATTACCTCGTAGGCTCCTTGAAGAAGCCCCGGGTACATCGACCACGCATGATTGGCCGACAGGAGCATCTCGTAAATAGCTGTATGGACCAACTGAGGTAGCCCCTGACCACCATGCTCCTGCGCACACCCTAGAGTCGGCCAACCCGAAGCGACGAACTCCCGATAGACACTTGCAAAGCCTGTGGGCGTCTGAACATTGCCTTGGACCAGTCTGCAGCCTTCCCTATCGCCGGCAGCATTGGTCGGGGCCAGTAGCTCGGTGGCAAACTTTCCCGCTTCGTCGATAAGCTGTCCGGCCAGTGACATGTCGAGGTCTGCGAGCGGAGGGCAGACCGCCCACATCTCGGGAGCCTTAAGGACCTTCTCGATGACGAACCGAATATCCCGAATCGGGGGTCTGTACTGCATACTTACACTCCGACAATAGTGACGAAAAGACATTCCATGGCTTGGGGGCAAACACGCCCCCCACTCTCGGATTCAATTCAGGAGAGGTTTTCCCGTGTTCAGCATATGTTCCATCCGTGCGAGGGTGTTCGGCGCCTCACCCAGAGCGAGGATGGCTTCTCGCTCAAGCACCAGGATGTCCAGGTCCGAAAGGAGCGTCCCATGGGTGACATCCCCGCCGGTAACGATGCGAACCAGCGCTCGCGCTACGCGTGCGTCATGTTCGGATTGCTGACCAGCCTCAACCGCCTCGTCAATGGCCGAGAGCAAGCTACCTGCCGCTTGCCGTCCAGCGACTGGGATGCGGGCATTCGCCGCGGGGATGTATTCACCGGAGGCAACGACTGCTCTTTCCTTTGCTTCCATCATAAGCCGATCACGGTTCATGCAGATTGCGTCCTGCTTGCATAGGAGCCCCATGGAAGCTGCGTCCATTGCAGACGTCGACGGCACCGCTGCCACAATGGCTTCCAATGTCCGCTTTGCCGCCCGGATTGAGTCCGCAGCGTACTCTTCTGTGAAGCGCTCCAACAGTCGCGTGCACCCACCCCATCCGGGGACAATCCCGACGCGTAGTTCAGGCAAACCGGCATTCAGCTCGGCATGCGCCACAACGTAGTTCGCATGCAGTTGGATCTCACAGCCTCCTCCCAGCGCTAAGCCAAATGGCGCTGCCACGACAGGAAATGGCCCATGCAGCAAGGCGCGAAGCGCATTCTGGCCTCGTACGACGAACGCCTCGAGCCCCGCCCAGTTTCGGCGCCGAATCAACTCTACAAAATGACCGATGTCCGCACCGGCAGAGAAAGCTCGTGGATGGTCGTTACCGATGACAAGCGAGCGGAATCCAGACTTCACCACGCTCGGCACTGCCTCAAGCACATCAAGCATCTCAAGGTTGCCGGCATTCATCTTGGTATGCACCTCAAAGGCAAGCACGCCGTCACCGATGTCCCACAGGGATGCTGCCTTGTTGCCGTACACTGGTGAGGCCGACGTCTTGAGGTCCGCCAGTGCCCCGATACCTTCGGCACGAGTGGGAGCGATGGGTGTCCCTTTAGTATTGAGCAGCTTACCGCTCGGATAGAAGCCTCCACGGTCGGTTGCCATTGCGAGCAAGCGAGGAACTGCCCTGCCTTCCACTAGGAGACGCTTTGTCAACCATGACAACCCCACTCGGTCAGCGAGCTCGAATGGTCCGTATCGCCAGTTGTAGCCAAGCCGCATCGCAGTATCGATTGCACCGACGTCGGCCGCGATTTCCGGGCCAACTTCGCTTGCATAGCAAACCAGTTCGGACAATACCCGCCATGCGTAATTGGCGGCCGTATCCGACCCTTCGCATAGTTTGCGCAGGTCGCCCTTTGCCTCGCTTAGGCTAACGAAGTCGATGTTTCTCAACCCTCGGTAGCTTCCAGTGACGAAGTCAATCACCTGGCGTGATCGCACGCCATCAACCAGCTGTGTGCGGTAGAACCCTTGGCCCGCAATGCGGCCGGTTTGCCCACGCTCCAGCATCCGATGGATAAACGCGTCAGCAGTGAGGTCATAGCGACGGTGCGCGTCGTGGGCATCAAGCGTACGCATGAAGCTTCCCCACACCAACGGCACAAGGTTCACTCCTACGTAGTCAAACAATCCGAAGATGCCGGTGCGAGGGATGCCGAACGGTGCACTCATAACCGCATCGGCCTCCTCGACACCCAGCCCGCACCGCATCGCTTCAAGGGTCGCGACCGACATCCAGAAGTTTCCGATGCGGTTGGCAATGAAGCCAGGGGTATCGCGACACTCAATCACCGTCTTTCCCAGCAGGCGATCGCAGATGTCGGCGATATCGGCAGTCAGTCCCTCCCTGGCGTCACTGCTCGCTACCAGTTCCATCAGCTTCATTGCCCGAGGCGGGTTGAAGAAATGGGTGATGGCAAAGTCGGAGACAAAGCTCGCAGGAAGCGATTCGGTTAGCTGAGCAAGGGGAATGGTGGACGTGTTCGAGGAAACGACTGAGCCCGGCTTGCGCACCTCGTCAATGCGACGGTAGAGGTCTCGCTTGACTTCAGGATCCTCCACAACAGCTTCCACAATCCAGTCCGCGTCACCGATATTCTTCAGGTGGTCTTCGAGATTGCCCACCGTGACGAGATCCGCGAGCTCTTGCCGCATGAAGCCACCGCCGGCCAACTGGCGCTGCAATGCCCGTTCGGCTACTGCATTTCTGGCGCTTGGGTCTGTCACGATGTCGAGAAGAAGTACCGGAACGCCGGCATTTGCCAGA
The DNA here is from genome assembly GCF_905397435.1 of Cupriavidus numazuensis. Lineage (GTDB taxonomy): Bacteria > Pseudomonadota > Gammaproteobacteria > Burkholderiales > Burkholderiaceae > Cupriavidus > Cupriavidus numazuensis. The sequence continues at coordinate 84,251 of NZ_CAJPVI010000028.1, read as the reverse complement.
TGGGCTGCGATGCCAGCACCCATATTGCCTGCCCCGATGACCGCGGCCTTCAAGAGCTTGGTTCGTGTTTTTGTCAGCATGGTCGTATCAGTTCAAACGTTCGACGATCAGCGCGATACCCTGGCCCCCGCCAATGCACATGGTGATAAGGCCATAGCGACCACCCACACGCTTGAGTTCGTACAGTGCCTTGACAGTCAGGATTGCGCCGGTTGCACCCAACGGATGGCCCAAAGCAATCGCTCCACCGTTTGGATTGACCTTAGTTGTATCAAGCCCCAACCCATCGATAACGGAGATTGCCTGGGCAGCGAATGCTTCGTTCGACTCAATGACATCGATGTCGGCGATGGCGAGACCGGCCCGCTCGAGCGCGACGGGAACAGCGTGTACGGGGCCGACGCCCATAATCTCGGGAGGCACGCCGGCGAGACCCCACGAAACAATCCGTCCGATGGGTGTCAACTTCCTTCGGTCGACCTCGTCGCCGCTGGCCAGCAGCACTGCCGCGGCACCGTCATTGATGCCAGAAGCGTTTCCTGCGGTTACCGTGCCGCCTTCCCGGAACGCGGGTCGCAGCTTTGCAAGGCCCTCCAAATTTGTGTCCGCACGCACGTGCTCATCGGTGACGAACAGTTCCACGCCTTTTCGCGTCTTCAGAGCGACTGGAACGATTTGCTCGGAAAAGCGTCCGGCTTCAATAGCGCGCGCAGCACGGCTATGGCTCTCTAGCGCATAAGTGTCCTGGCGCTCGCGGCTGATGCCAAACTTTTCGGCGACGTTTTCGGCTGTGCAGCCCATGTGACCGTGGCCAAAGGGGTCGGACAACGTATTGGTCAGCCAGTCATACAGCTTGCCATCGCCCATGCGCTGTCCGTAGCGCATTCCCTCGACGGCGTACGGAGCTCGGCTCATAGACTCCGCACCGCCCGCAACTGCGATACTGGACTCGCCTAGCTGAATTTGCTGTGCGGCTGTCACGATAGCTTGGGCGCCAGAGCCGCACAACCGATTGAGCGTCAGCCCAAGCGTACTGTCCGGAGCGCCCGCCTCGATGGCAACGGTTCTACCGAGGAACAGGTCGGCTGCCTCGGTGGGAATGACGGTGCCGAAGACGGAGTGGTCAATCTCAGAGAGCTCGACACCAGCACGCCGTGCCGCTTCGCGAACGACGATTGCGCCGAGTTTCGTAGGTGACAAGTCCTTGAGGCTGCCGCCGAACGTGCCGATGGCGGTGCGGGCGCCACTTACAATGAATACGTCCTTCATAGTCTTGTTCCTCTTATGCTGTTTCAGATAACTTGGATTATTTGCGCTCCGCGGCTTACCGCGCACTGCCAACGATGACGTGGGAGGGGCGCGGATTTGTGTACAGCGCCTCTACCTCATTAGCGCGACGCTTAAGGGCAGCCCGCTGGTTGAGGTATCCCTTATCCGTCATCTCGCCGGCCTCGACCGAAGGCGAGCAGTCGAGCACAACGGCTCGCGTCACTCTCGTGGAGGCGCCTGCATTGGCACAGAGCGTGTCTATTGCACGCGTTACTGCAGCATGCAGAACTTCATGTCCAACCAAATCCCGCAAGGTTGCTTGCTCCATTCCCGTTGCATCTCGGCAAGCCGCCAGGTTTGGGAACAAAAGGACCCCGAGCTCGTCACGGTCATGACCAGTCACCACGCACTCGTCGAACAGAGGCGCAGTGATTGCAAGGACGGTCAGGCGCACCTGCGCAGCATTGACCCAAGTACCGTTGGACAACTTGAAGTTCTCGGCGACCCGACCGTCGAACCGGATGCCATCGCGTCTCCATGATTCCGGATCGAGATAGCCAGCATCTCCAATGATGTAAAAGCCGTCAGAGTCGAAGGCCTTACTGGTCGCCTCCGGCATACGCCAGTATCCGGGCATGACCATCGGTCCTCGGACACGCAACTCCTGCTTGTCCTGGTTCGGAACGAGCAGGATTTCTGCGCCAGGCAGAGGCAGACCGATAGAGTCCTGACAGTTGCAATCCACCCGCGTAATGCTGACAACCGGCGCGGTCTCGGTCGCCCCCCATCCAATGAACAAGGGGAGTTCTTGCCCCGTGGCGCGTAGGCACGCCGCACGTAGAGCATGCCAAGTTTGTTCGGAAAGCGCTGCGCCCGCAGAGAACATCGCCTTCAAACGGCTGAAGAAGACTTTCTCAAACGACGGGTCACGCTCGAACTCGCGTACCAGCTCGTTCAATGCCTTGGGAACACCCAGATAGAAGTGCGGCGGATGGCTTCGCAGTGCTTCAACTGACCGTTGCATCGGACCTGGCAAAGGCTTGCCATCATCAATGACAAGGGTCCCGCCATTGCGAAGTACGCAGTTGAAAACCAGCGAGCCACCAAAAATGTGGTTCCACGGTAGCCAGTCGACAATGACTGGTGGCTCGTCCTCGAGCAACGGCCACACTTGCGCCATCGCATCCTGGTTTGAGCACATCATTTCCTGGGTTACTGCAACGCCCTTCGGACTTCCTGTTGAACCCGACGTAAATAGAATCTTTGCGATCGTCTGCGGCCCGACTTCCTGCCGGATCGCGGTCGCCACTCCAGACTGTCCTTTCGACATGAGAGCGTCGAGCGTCAATTCCCCTGCCGCTGCACCAGTGGACACAAAACTCGAGTAGCCAAACTGCGCGGCGACATCAAGCGCGCGCCGATAGGCAACTCCATCGTCCGCATACACCAACCCAGGCGTTACCGTCTCCAGAATCGTACACAGTCGCGAGAGGTCATCGAACTGGGAGTAAGCCGTGGAGATTGGCGCGACGGGGACGCCAATCGACATCGCCGCAAGGGAAAGTAACGCGTGATTGATGCTGTTGCCGGAGAGGACGAACAGAGGACGCTCCGCTGTGAGCCCGAGCATTGCTAGCGCGTGACCCAAGGTGGTCACGAGTGCCGCCGCATCTCCGTAGCGCACTTCGCGCCAACCATCGGGACTTCTTTCCTTCAAGAACACTGCATCTGGTCGCACTGCTACCTGGTACGAAAGCATATCGATCAACGTCGTGAACCGGCGACATTCGGGCGTGGTGGCTCGCAAGACAATTGCCCCGTCCGCCCGCTGATGTACCAATTCAACCTCCACCGGCGGAAAGCTGTCCTTTTCAAGCACGTCTGTCTCCTTGTTCGCTTCACTAGCTTGCATATGTGTACGCAAACGATAGGTAATACCATTACCTTTGTCAAGGAGGGCAGCCCCCAGCCGCTAAGCGACATGCGATCGAGTAGAGTTCTTCTTGTGGCTGATGACTGCCTTCGGCCGTTAGCGCCCCAGGTTCCTGGTTCCTGTCAAAAGGGAGTTGCACTGTGAAGATTGTTCTGAACGCAGGTGATGGCGATTTTTCGCTAAGTGCGCGGGCGTTTGAGCTGTATTCCGCACTCCGGATGCAACAACAACTCCCCACGCAATGGACGGAGAAATTGTTGGAAGGAGGGGTGCGAAGCTTTCGGCCTCACTGCCTACGAGAACTTGACAGGGCCGATTCAGACCTCATTGCAGTGGTCGAGAAGCTTGGTCTGGACGCCGGGGGGCCGGACGTACAGTTCCATGTGTTGGACGTCCCGGACGGAGCAGCTTGGAAGATTCGGGACGTCTGCGGCATTGAGTACGCCGAAATCAACGGCAAGCCAATGATGTAAGCAGTCGCTGAAGCAGCTCCGCCCCCCACTACGGTGGCATCTGATTAGCCAAGATCGGGCAGCGCCGAGGGGGTCCCGAATCTCAGGATTTGGCCACTGAGGCCTGGTAAGACTATGGCCTGTACAGCCACGGTAGAAAGCACTCGGCCACTGCAAGGCGCGCGCCACGACGTTCGAACACCGATCGTCGCGCCCACAACCGCTGGTGCCCGGTGATTGGTTCAACGCGGCGTGCTAGGCGATACAGCCGGTGCTCCGGGCCCAACAGACAATACTCGAATGGCGAGCGACGCACCGCTGCGTCGTCGTATAGGATCGTTGCCAATGGCTTGTCCTGGAGACCTTTGATAGCTCGCCATGCTGCGTCACTATCTGCAGCTTCTACCAAGGTTCTCGCCACAATTGCAGGTCGTCCTTCAACGCGCAACGTGACATCGCGAGTCCACATCGCAGTTGAACGTTGGCGACCAATGGTACTTGCGTGAGGTCCGACAACTATGAGATGTTCGTACAGAACATCGACTTGGACGTCACCCAGCTGGCGCAGGTGTGCGGTCAAGGAACCGGACTTGCGCAGCCATTCCCAAGGCGCTCGCCGCCTGGACCATTCTCGCTCTTCGCGCCACACATTCGGACGCTCCCTACGGACCTCCAGCACTCTGACGTCTCCTCACACTCAGAGACCATGAACCGTCACACAACACTCCGTAGTGAGTGGTGACAATCCACCGCCAATTCTTGATAACGCCCCGTCGCCGCGAGCTTCTGCGCGATCTCCGCATCTGTCAGTTCGCGAACCACTGCCGCAGGTAGCCCCGCCACCAATGACCTAGGCGGCACCACGAGACCCGCCTTCAAGAACGCCGAAGCAGCAACTATCGACTTCTCACCGATACGCACGTCGTCCATGACGACAGCATTCATGCCAATCAGGCAATCTGGTTCAAGATATGCACCATGAACTATTGCACCATGGCCGACGTGGGAGTTCCCGCCAAGTTCGCACACTTCCCCATGCTTGACATGTAGCGTACAGGAATCCTGGATATTGCTCCCCTCACCTACCTTGATTAGCCCGAAATCGCCTCTCAGCGAGGCAAATGGCGCAATGAAGCAGTACGCCTCGACGACAACCTGGCCGATGAGGCAAGCGAGTGGATGAATGAATGCGGTCGGGTGGACTCGAGGCGCCACACCGTTGAACTCATAGATTGCCATACCAGGCCCTCCATAGCAGCCCATGCCACGGCCCCAAATACCAGACGCGGGCAGGTAAAGACCTGCCCGCTTGGCTAGCCACTCAGACGATTCCGCCCATGCAAACGTACTTCACCTCGAGGTAATCCTCAATGCCGTACTTGGAGCCTTCACGCCCAAGCCCGCTCTCCTTAACACCACCGAACGGCGCAACCTCTGTCGAGATGAGCCCTTCGTTCACGCCGACAATCCCATACTCCAGCGCTTCGGCAACACGCCACACTCGACCGATGTCCCGACCATAGAAATAGGAGGCGAGTCCAAACGGCGTGTCATTCGCCATCTCGATAGCCTCCTCCTCGGTCTTGAAGCGAAACACCGGCGCTACCGGACCAAACGTCTCTTCCGAGAAGATGCGCATCTCACGTTTGGCGTTCGCCAGAACAGTCGGCGTGAAAAAGTTAGCGCCAGCGGGGTCACGCCTTCCGCCCACTATCAACTCTGCTCCGCGCTCAACGGCGTCCGCGACATGCTCTGCCGCCTTTGCCACTGCAGCCGCGTCGATCAGAGGGCCAATAACTGTTCCCGCCCGTCGTCCGTCGCCAACCTCCATGCGGCTCACCTCCTCGGCCAGACGCGCTACAAAGCGGTCATAGATGCCATCTTGAACGAGCAGGCGGTTTGCACAAACACAGGTCTGACCAGCGTTACGGAACTTGGATGTCAAGGCCCCCTTTACTGCAGCCTCAATGTCCGCATCGTCGAACACAATGAAGGGTGCGTTGCCGCCAAGTTCCATCGAAGCCTTCTTCACCGTTGCCGCACACTGCGTCAGGAGTACCTTGCCGATCTCGGTCGAACCGGTAAAAGACAGCTTTCGGACAATCGGATTTTCGGTGAGCTCTCCCCCGATAGCAGTCGCTGAACCGGTCACACACGAGAACACCCCAGCCGGCACGCCCGCCCGCTCGGCAAGCACACAGAGGGCGAGCGCCGAATACGGTGTCTGACTGGCGGGCTTTAGCACCATGGTGCAACCCGCTGCCAGGGCGGGACCAACCTTGCGTGTAATCATTGCGGCCGGGAAATTCCAGGGCGTGATTGCCGCGCAGACCCCGATGGGCTGCTTGATGACAACAATGCGCTTGTCGGGTTGGTGTCCAGGGATGGTATCGCCATATACCCGCTTCGCCTCCTCGGCGAACCACTCCAGGAAGCTAGCTGCATATGCAATCTCGCCACGACTTTCCACCAAGGGCTTCCCCTGCTCCAAAGTCATCAGGAGTGCGAGGTCCTCCTGATGCACAAGCATGAGTTCATACCAACGTCGCAGAATCTGCGACCGAGCCTTGGCTGTCATCTTAGACCACGGCTTCAACGCTCGATTCGCACCTTCAATGGCTCGCCGCGTTTCGGCCTTCCCCATCCGCGGCACCGTCCCGATAGTCTCATTGGTGGCCGGATTGTCCACGGAAAGCACCGCACCATCATCGGCGTCCACCCATTCGCCGTTGACATAGCCTTGTTGTCGGAAGAGTGCCGCATCTTTCAGGCCGAGCAAGGTGCCCAAGGCAGTTTGTTGCATTCATGACTCCAGTAGTCGCCGGACGAACCCGGCGGCGGACAAAAATGTACGGGCGTTATGCGGCCGATGCGACGACTAGTTCGCGCAACTTGAAGCGCATAATCTTGCCGGAACCGGTGCGCGGAATGTCTTCGACAATCTGAACGGTCTGCGGTAGCTTGTATGCCGATAGCCGATTGGCGCAGTGTTTCAGCAGGTCCTCGATATCGATGCATTCACCAGCCCGCACAACCACGAATGCGACTGGCACTTCCCCGAGCAATGTATGCGGTACGCCCACGACTGCGCAGTCGGCCACACCCGAAAACGCCATCACTGCCTCTTCGACCTCAGCCGGTGCGATGTTTTGACCTCCGCGAATAATGACCTCCTTGAGTCGTCCCGTGATGGTCAGATAGCCAGCTGAGTCATGTTTGGCCAAATCTCCGGTGTGATACCAGCCGTTCTTCAATGCGGCTGCTGTTTCTTCCGGCTTGTTCAGATAGCCTTTCATGACATTGGGCCCCCGTACGATGAGTTCGCCCTCCTTTCCAACATCCACATCGCTTCCGTCTGTGGGGTCAACGATGCGAGTCTCTACGCCCGGTATGGGGAGTCCGCATGACCCCATTACCCGCGTCCCGGAATTCCAGTTCATGGTGACCATCGTTGAGGTCTCGGTGATACCGTATCCGTCAAGCAAGTGCACGCCGAAGCGAGACTCAAACTGCTCATTCACTGCGGCGGGCAAGATGGCACCTGCGGACAGGCAAACACGGAGGCTTGGGAACTGTAGAGACTGCATATCCCGCGTTCCCTCCAGGAGATAATGAAACATCGTTGGAACGCCAGGGAGCACCGTGTACTCCCCTGTCTGCAGAAGACGTAACGTCTCTGCGGTCGAGTACTTTCCTCCAACGTACTCAGTGGCACCCACTGCAAGGACAGCCAGAACGCTCAAATTGAGCGCGTATGAGTGGAAGAGCGGAAGGAACGACAGCACTTTGTCATTCTCATTCAGTCCGGCTATCGGCACCCAGCAAGCGCCGACAACCCACAGCATGCTGCGCGTGGTCAGAAGTACGCCCTTGGCCTTGCCTGTGGTTCCAGACGTATAAATCACGAATGCCGGTGCGTCGATATCCCCCGGGTCGCGCGGCGATGCCCCAATTCCTTCCTGCGTCAGTTCATCGAAGGAGTGCTCGGCCAGTGGTGCATCACCGCTTTGCACGACCACCATAAGTGGTCGGATAGGCAGTTCACGGTGCACGTTCTCCAGTTGACCGAGCTTACTCGACATGGTGATAGTCAAGACGCATTGTGCATCCGTGAGCCGATATGCAATCTCGGCATCTGTGGCGTCAATGCTAATGGGCACCGCTACTGCACCGGCACGACAGATGGCGAGCAGGCTAATCACCCAGTTGACCGAGTTAGGCAGAAGGATTGCGACGCGGTCCCCCTGCGCAACGCCAAGCCGCTCAAGGTGAGCGGCGAGATTCGCAGTGGCTGCATTCAGTTCTGCATACGTCACCGATTTTCCGGCATCCTGGAACGCCACCTTCTCGGCCCGTTGCTTCGCGTGCCGCGCCAACAGTTCCGACACCGGAACAATCAAATCCGTATGAATCATGTTTGTCTCCCCATAGCTGCGGCAGCCATCCCAGCGCGTGACCGGGAGGCCGCCACCTTTCGCTCAGACCATGCTGAAGCCGCCACTCACACTGATCACTTGGCCCGTCACCCAACTACCCCGGGCGGATGCGAGCAATACGACCATGGGCGCCACATCCGCCGGTTGACCAAGTCGACGCAGAGGATAAAACCGCGTAAGTTTTTCTCGGTTCGCCTCAATGAACTCTGGGTCGTGGGCGGTCTCGATAAGGCCCAGGGCAATCGAGTTTGCCGTGGTGCCGGAGCGAGTCTCACGCGCTACGGACTTCATCAGCGCGATGTTTGCCGCACGTGCCGCCGCGCCGATTGCCAGACCGGACTCACCAACCCGCGAGGAGTCGCCCATGATGCTGATAATGCGACCGCTTCCCTTTTGGGCTTCCAGATGGGGAAGGGCTGCATGCGTGCAATTCAAAGTCCCATACAAGCAAACGTCGATTTGCTTACGCCATTCTTCCGGGGTGGTCTCGACAAAGCGCTTCCGGATAACGAGTCCCGCGTTGTTGACAAGAATATTGAGACCCCCAAAGGTCTCCACCGTCTGAGCGACCATGGCGTCCACTTGCACACGATCGGAAATATCGCACCGGATCGCCAGTGCTCGGCCACCGCGCCCCTCAATCTCTGCAACTACTGCTTCAGCGCCTGCCTTCGATCCGTGATAGTTCACGACGACACTGGCACCCTCAGCTGCCAGTCCCAAGGCAATCTCGCGGCCGACATCCCGTGCGCCGCCCGTGACCAGCGCAACCTTCCCTTCAAGTGCGAATTCCATTCCCAAACTCCTCCATAGATTCAAGCTTAGATTGGCGGACCAGCTGAAATAGCCGCTCCGGTGTAGCGGGTAGTTCTACAATTTCGATACCAAGCGGTGACAGGGCGTCAGCGATCGCGTTCGCAATGGCCGCCGGCGACCCGATGGTTCCGCCCTCCCCCATGCCACGGAAGCCACCCAGCGTGTTCGGAGCCTCGGTATTAAGGTGGACCATCTCGAGCTCTGGCACCTCTGGCGCAGAAGGTAAGAGGTAATCAACGAAACTTGCGGTTAGGAGCTGGCCGTCGCTGTCGTAGACGACTTCCTCAAGGAGTGCCGCACCTACTCCCTGCGCAAGAGCTCCACGGGTCTGTCCGGTGACAATCAACGGGTTGATGATGCGGCCGCAGTCTTCTGCAATGACATATCGCTGAATATGAACAGCGTAGGTTTGAGGGTCGACTTCGACTTGCACTATATGCGTCGCCGAACTCGTCGTACCTACCACTGGGTCGTAGGCGCGGCTTACGCACATTTCCTCGCGCACCTCCGGCGGAACACGGCCCATCTGCGAATACAACGCGCGCGCCAGTTCCGGAAAGGTCAATTTGCCATCGCCCAATCGGACGCGGATAACGCTGTCGACAATCTCGAGCTCGTCGGCAGTGACATTCAACAGATATCCTGTGACCCGTAGCATGCGCTGGCGCAGTTCTCTGGCTGCCAACATGCCGGCGCCACTGCTAATCACCGCCGTTCGGCTTGCAAAGCTGCCTGTACTATGTGGTACCGCGGCGCTGTTTCCGGTCACAACGCGAAGGTCCTCGAGCCTTGCCCCAAGTTCGTCGGCCAGCACCTGCGCCAAGGTGGTCTCATGCCCCTGCCCATGAGATGCGCAGCCGAAGGACGCCGTAATGGCGCCTGTTGAGTCGAGCTGGATGACACAGGTGTCCGTCCCTGTGTTAATCGGCATGCCCGGTGAAGCAGAGATTCGAGACCCAATGCCAGAGAGTTCGGCGTAGCAGGCCACCCCAATGCCAACCCAACGACCTTCCGCACGGGCTTCGGCCTGCTCCAACCTGGCCTTTGAGTACTCAAACCGCTCCTTGGCTGCTTCCAGGCCCTCGGTGAACGCCGATTGGTCCCATACGATGCCGACCGCAGTCTTGTAAGGAAACTGGTCCGGCTGCACCAGATTGCGGCGCCTCAGCTCGGTCGGGTCCATACCCAGCCGCTTGGCGGCCATGTCCATCAGCCGTTCCATGGCAAACGTAGAAGTCGGTCGGCCAACGCCACGGTACGGCCCAGTGGGCGATTTTGGTGTTGCCACGCCACGGACGTGTCCGTGGTAGCAAGGCACGCGATAGGGCCCCGGAAGGAAGCTGATAACCTGGACCGGTTCAATGCCAGCGGTCCAAGGGTAAATCGAGTACGCGCCTACATCTCCGATGACATTTGCGCGCAAACCGAGGACTTCTCCGTCCGCCGAAAGAGCCAGCTCCCCTTCAACACGCTCATCGAAAGCCTGGCTTGTCGAAAGCAGGTCCTCAAGCCGGTCACCTGTCCACTTGACCGTGCGACCGACTTTCCGCGCCAACGTGCAGACCAGCATCTCTTCCTGATAAAGCGAGGTCTTCCCACCGAATCCGCCACCAACGTCCGGTGCGATGACGGTCAGGCGATTCCCTGGCATATCGAGCAAGTCGGCGATTGCGTCTCGTACGATGCCCGGTACCTGACTTGACGTATATAACGTCAACGAATCTCGGCCTGAATCGACCTCTGCCATGTAGCAACGAGGCTCCATCGCTGCGGAGGTCTTGCGATGAAAGCGGAACTTTCCCGAGACGACCAAAGGAGCGTCAGCGAATGCCTTGTCGACTTCGCCGCGCACAAAGGCGCGTTCTACGAGGACATTGCTTTCAAAGCCTTCATGGAGAATCGGAGCTTCTGGCTGTGCAGCCGTTTCGGCGTCTGTTGCAATCGGAAGCGCTTCATAGATGACCTCAACGCCATCCATGGCATCTTCCGCTTCATAACGAGACCGCGCCAGGATTGCCACGACGGGTTCGCCAACAAAATGCACGACGCCATTAGCCAATGCATGAATTGGAGTCGGCTGGTAGCCGCTCATTCGCGAAGTGGCGATCGCAGGCTTAATCAGACCTGCGATATCGGACCACGTGTAGACTCCAAACACTCCAGGCATGGCGCGAGCCGCATCTGCGCGGACGTCGACGACACGCGCGTGCGGCTGGTCGCTGCGCACAATGGCCATATGAAGAGCGTGTCCGGCGGGGCGATCATCGACATACCGACCCAAGCCCGTCAGCAGTCTGGCATCTTCGACGCGACGTACAGGTTGTCCGACCAGCTTTCGCCCGACCTGCGCGTCGACATCGACATCAGGTGCATCCGACTGGTCCAAGCGGCTGCCTCGGTTACTCATACGCATCAAGTCCTTTTCGGACTTCCTCCCATTGACGGGCGTCATGGCCAAACAAAACCTTCGTCCCGGCACGTGCGAGTCGCTGGATTTCGCGAAGAGAACCCATCGCCTTATCCGGATCCCACGTATTGCGCGGCATGATTTCGCGCTCGAGGTTTTCACGCAGAGCAACTGCGTCAGCCGCCATCAGGAAGCTGCCATCGCGCGCCAGGTTGACTACCGCACCAAGTGTGCCGGGTGTATGACCCGGGAGAGGCAGTAGCGTGAGCTTGCCATCGCCAAAGAAGTCGCGCTCTCTATCGATTGCAACGACAGGCATTGGATGCTGCCAGTCGGCGGGGATATATCCTTTTTGGACAGCGTCGCTACTCTGCGCTGCACGTAGCTCTTCCTGATGACAGAAGATCGTTGCACGCTTGAAGAACTCGTTGCAGCCGCAATGGTCCGAATGAAAATGCGAGTTGACCACAACGTCGATATCTTCTGGAACCAGCCCGACATTGGCGAGTTCCGAAACAACGTTCTCCTGCGGTCCTCCGATGGGCGTCATGGCCTTTGCCATTGTGCCCCAGCGACCAACGCTGTCCTCGACCGTGCTGGGGTGGCAACCGGTGTCGAAAAGGACATTTCCTTGACTGTGCCGCAGCAGAACGCAGGAAACGGGAAGGTCAATGGTTTCGCTCCGATCTGCCTCGGGCAGATATACGCTCTTGCGCATGCGCAACCGGCCGCCACTCAAAATATGCATCTTCATGGGAGTAGATTCCTTCACACCTTCTTGGAGTCGGCTGCCGCGTCACGCAGAGCATCTCGGCTCGCCACGCATACGCGAACCGCGTTCACGATTCCCTGATAGCCGGTACAGCGGCACAGGTTTCCCGACAGGACATCGCGAATCTCCTCGTCGGTTTCCAGTGGGTACTTTTGAAGAGCGTCCGAGCAGGTCGCGAGCATTCCTGGAGTACAGAAGCCACACTGCAGACCGTGCTGCTCCCGGAAAGCTTCCTGAAGCGGGCTAAGTGCGTCGATGCTCCCCATGCTTTCAACCGTCTTGACGTCGCAGCCGTTTGCCCGCACGGCCAGCATCAGACAGGACCGGACACTGTCACCATCGACGATTACAGTGCAGGCTCCGCAAACGCCGTGCTCACACCCAACATGGGTACCTGTCAGTCCTAGGGTGTGACGCAAAAAGTCCGACAACAGCAGCCGTGGTTCGACCTCTCGCTCGCAAACCTCGCCATTGACCACCATCCAAACAGGCTTCAGGGGAATTTTTGATTCGCTCATGCTTTCACTCCTGCAGAACGCTGCCACGCCTTTCGCAGTACACGCTCCATTAGCACGCCAGCCAGATGACGGCGAAATTCGGGCGAAGCATGCAGGTCAACATTCGGCTCAAGGGAGACACACGCTGCCTGTACCGCCTCGGCAACGACAGCATCTGATAGCGCACTCCCCGTAAGCACGGCCTCAGCCTCCGGACGCCGCAAGGGCGTATCTCCCACCCCCATCATCGCCACCCTGGCTTCGTGGATGATCCCGTCGCGAACATCGAGTAACACTCCGACGGCAGCGAGCGCAAAATCACCGGCGCGGCGTGCGAACTCTTGAAAACACCAGCCCATGCCAGTCGGCAAGCCCGGAAGATCCACACGGACGACTATCTCGTCATCTTCCAGTGCACTAGTAAGAGGGGCGACGAAGAAATCTTCGGACGCAATCACCCTTTCACCGCGCGTGGAGCGCACCACAATCTCTGCGTCGAGCAGTCGAGTGAGCATCGGAAGTTCGGCAGCCGGGTCGGCATGGGACAGACTGCCGCCGATGGTCCCGCGATTCCTTATCGCGAGATGCGCCACGTTCACCATCGTCTCGGGAATCACCGGAAACCGGCTAGCAACTAACGAGGACGTTTCCAGTTCCCGATGACGCGTGAGCGCGCCGACCGTCAGTCCGCCTTGACCGCTACTCCGCACATAGTCGAGTTCAATCAGCCTGCTGATATCGACAATGAGGTTCGGTCGCACCACGCGAAAGTTCAGCATGGGCGTCAGACTTTGCCCGCCGGCCATCACCTTGGCATCCCCACCGTGGGTGGCAAGAATGTCCAGTGCTTCCTCAACTGAGTCCGGAGCGCAATAGTCGAAGGGAGCGGGTTTCATGTCTACTCTCCTCAGCGGCCCTGGAACTTTGGCTCTCGCCGAACCGCAAATGCTTCGCGCCCTTCACGATAATCGTCGCTGCCAGCCGCAGCGGCAATCAGCGCCTCAGCGCGCGCTAAATCCAAGCTTCCGGTGCCCATCGCCATGCCGTTGAGCAAATACTTTGCCCCTGCAATGCTAAGCGGAGCATTCCCGGCGAGGGAGGTAGCAAACGCCCGGGCCTCAGCCATCGGGTCCCCTGGGGCTTGGCGAGCTTTGGCACCCAGTAGCCGTTCCCAGATGGATAGGCTTGGGTTCTCGGCCTTCATTCCCGCAACTTGGTCTACGAAGCCAATGCGGTGCGCCGTCTCGGCGTCGAATCGTTGCGCACCAAAAAGAATCCTCTTGGCTTCCGACAGGCCGACCAGTGAGAGAAGCTTGCGCGTTCCCCTCACACCATAGATGATTGACAGTCGCGCAGCCGGGATGCCGAACATGGCGTCCGCGGCAGCAAATCGGAAATCGCACGACATCGCGAGATGAGCCCCGCCTCCCAAGCAATACCCGCGGAGTACTGCAATCGTTGGCTTAGAAAGCTTTGCAATCGCGTCGCAGCATGCATCTACGGCAACCTCATAAGCGGTCGCCTGCGCGATGTCCGCGCGCACCTTTTCAAACTCTGGGATGTCTGCTCCCGCGCAGAAATCCTGCTCCGCCCCGGTAAGTAGCACCGCCCGCACATCCGGATTTCGATCCAAAGCGCTCATGATTGCGGGAATTGCAAGCCACATTGCATACGTCATGGCATTGCGGCTTTTCCGACGGTTCAGGGTGACCACAGCGATTTGGTCGGAAATCCAAACCTTGACCATCTCGCTTATCAGGACATCCATGACCTCAGCCTGCGTTGCAATGCCGGGGGTCGGCGCAGTCGACTCCGTTTGCGATTTGGCTGCAGCCTTGTCAGTACGTGCCGTCTGACCTTGCTCGACCGGCTCGACGAATGTGGCGTGTGTGGTGGTCTGGCGACCAGCAACTTCAGTCGGCGCGACAACAGCTTCTTCGGGAACGTTGCCCGCCAGCGCCCGAATGTCGAATGTCACACCATTCGTTGCAGTCGACGCGCTCTTGGCGCGCTCATTCACTTGCTGGCCGAACAGTTCGAAGAAATCGTCGGCCGACTTTCGCGCTGCGGCGTCAATCATCCGCGAACCAAGCTGGGCCAGCTTGCCACCGACATTGGCCTTGACGCCATATCGCAGAAGCGTGACCGTAGGCTCAAGAGCGTCCAGCGAAACTTCAATGTCCGCCTTCGCGAAACCCGCAGCTCCGCCAGACCCTTCTCCGGTCAACGTATAGCTCTTGGGCGGACTGATGTTCGACAAAGACACCTTGCCGGCAAAGCGCGCTTTGATTGGGCCGACCTTCGAAACCACCGTCGCGGTAAACTCATTTTCGGCAGTCCTCTCCAGTGTTTCACATCCAGGAATGCTCGCCTGCAAGACCTGCGGGTCGTTCAACGCATCCCAGACCAACTGACGCGACGCTTCGAGCCGGGCTTCACCCACCATTTCCATCTGTTGTCCCTCCTAACACCTGTTCTATCTGATGCAATCAATCGGCCAGTGACTGGAGTACCACCCGCACTGTGTCGGGAATCGCAACTGGCCGGTTCGTGGCACGATCTACGTAGACATGAACGAACTGCCCGAGAGCTGAGCACTCTTCAGAATCGTTGCGGAACAATGCGATCTCATATCGAACACTGCTCTTTCCCAGGTGCACGACCTTCAGGGCTACATTGACAATGTCTGGGAAGCCCATCGAAGAAAAGAAGGTGCAGCGAGTCTCGATGACCAAGCCGATTACTTCGCTCTTTGCGATGTCAAGAACGCCGTGCTCAATGAGGTGCTTATTGACCGCGCTGTCGAAGAAGGCGTAATAGACAACGTTGTTGACATGCCCGTATGAATCGTTGTCACCCCAGCGTGTGGGAAAGGCGCAGAAGTACCGATACGCGCCGCGGCGAGTTGGGACAGCCTTATCGCTCACAGTGCCTCCTCGTAAATGGCCGCCGCGTCATTCAAAGTGACTTCACGCGGATTATTGACAAGCAATCGCGTTTGCTTCATCGCGTCCTCTGCAAGGGCAGGAATATCTGAAGCGGAAATCCCAACGTCGCGTAAACGTGTGGGCAGCCCCAAATCACCGCTTAGCCGTCCAAGGTAGTGGGCGAGCGCTAAAGCCTTTTGCTGATCATCGCCCATTACGCCAGGCACTACGATGGAAGCAAGCTCTGCGTATGAGCTTGCGGCATCATGCAGATTGAATCGCATAACTGGTGCCAGAACGAGCGCGTTCGACAAGCCGTGTGGCACATGAAACCTTGCACCAATCGGGTAGGCCAGAGCGTGCACCGCGGCTACCGGAGCATTCGCGAACGCCATGCCCGCTAGACAGGCGCCGATTAGCATGTTCTCTCGTGCCGCCAGGTCAGAACCCTCGGCGCATGCACGATAGATGGAACCGGAGAGCAGACGAAGCGCCTCCCGTGCAAGACAATCGGAAATCGGATTCTTCAACCGCTTGCTGGTGAACGCTTCCACCGCATGGACCATCGCATCGATGCCGGTTGCGGCTGTGATATGCGAGGGAAGTCCCAACGTCAATTCAGCATCGAGCAGCGCCACATCAGGCAGCAGAACCGGGGAAACCACCCCCTTCTTTTCCCCCACACCCGTCGTAACGATGGAGATGGGAGTAACTTCTGAGCCCGTTCCAGCGGTCGTTGGAACGAGAATGAGCGGCAGGCGCGGCCCCTTCACTTGATTGACCCCGTAAATCTCATCAAGCCGCTCATCACTACAAGCCAGCAAGGCAGCCAACTTGGCCGCATCCATCGAACTTCCCCCACCAACGCCCACCACGCAGTCGGCAAAGCAAGCACGAGCGGCAGCCACGGCGGACTGAATCACAGCTTCCGGCGGATCCGCCTGGACATCCGAAAAGACCGTGGCGCGCAAACCATGCTGAGCAAATCCCGCGAGAGTACTTTCGAGGATTCCCGTAGCGAGCAAGCCGGCATCAGTGACGATGAGCGCACTGCGGCAGCCCATTGCGGCAACGCGCTCGTGCAGCTTCGCCGCGCCGCCACGTTCGACAACCATTGACCGGGTATTGTGAAATTCGAAGTTCTTCATGGCGAGATTCAAGTACGTTTGTCACTTGCATTATTAGACTATTCAGAGCGTGATGCAAGGAGAATTTGGGGACGAAAGGGTGGTGTGGACTGAAAAGCCACTTGCGTTACTGGGGCAAGCGCCTCCCTTCTAAAAGAGCCGTACGCGTCGCTCAGCCGTGCGTAGCCCAACCGTAATATGACGATTACATCACATTTATTCGGGCGCTAGGCGTCCAGACTGCGCCGGACGGTACGAACGAAAAAAGCGCCGCCAGAAACATCCTGGCGGCAGCAAAACCCCGACTAAAAAACGTCCTCGTGGTCAGACGTCTGCGATCAGTTCGCAACCTCGGGTGTTGCGATTCCGGAGGAGTTCCCCCGGAAGAAGCTGAATTCTTACCTCGGCGGCCGACTGGCGAACGTCTTCCACCAACCGTCCACCTCACCAACGATGCCTCTGCGGAACGTCAGCACACAGACAACGAAGACCACGCCGATCACCATGGAAACAGATTCGCCGAGGGAGCCGAACCAGGCTATGCCAGTGGCACTAGCCAGGAAGTCGCCAATGTCGCCAAGCTTGTTCTCGAGTGCAACGATTACAAACGCGCCAACGATTGGTCCTGCCATGGTTCCGAGACCGCCCACGAGCGTCATCAAGATGACCGTGCCAGACATCGACCAGTGGACATCAGTCAGGGTTTCGAAGCCAAGTACTAACGCCTTGAGGGCACCCGCGAGTCCGGAGAGCGCAGCAGATAGAACGAAGGCGACAAGTTTGAAGCGTGCGGTGTCGTAGCCTAGTGAGATGGTGCGCGGTTCGTTTTCCTTAATCGCCCGAAGGATTTGCCCAAATGGCGAATGCACAATGCGTGCAATCAATGCAAACGCCGCGACGATGATCACTAGTCCGACGTAGTAGAGGGTCGTGTCGTCGGATAGCGGTAGCAGACCGAAGAGCTTTCCACGAGGAATACCCTGCAAGCCATCCTCGCCACCTGTAAACGGAGTCTGCAGGAAGAAGAAAAATAGCATCTGTGCAAGTGCCAGCGTAATCATGGCGAAGTAGATGCCCTGGCGACGAATTGCGAGCGAGCCAACGACGTAGCCAAGTCCCGCGCCAGCAGCAAGGCCGATGAGTAAGCCGAGTTCCGGTGTGACACCCCAGGCCTTCATAGCGTAGCCGCCAACATATCCGGCGGCACCGAAGAAGGCCGCATGCCCAAACGAAAGCAATCCCGTGTATCCAATCAATAGATTGAAGGCACATGCGAACAGCGCAAAGCACAGAACTTTCAGCAAGAACACAGGGTAAGCGCCGATCCACGGGGCCACCAGCAGTGCCCCCAAGAGCCCCGCGTAAAGCACGGCCGGCAGCCTCGCACCAAAGAGCCATGGCGAGCCCTGATGTTCTGCGTTCGCACCAACTACGGACTGACCATTCATCACTTATCCCTCCCGAAAAGCCCAGCCGGGCGCAGCAGCAGCACAACGACCATAATGAAAAACACGACCGTGGAGGACGCCTCCGGATAGATGACCTTGGTAATTCCCTCAACTACCCCAAGCCCAAGCCCGGTGATGATTGAGCCAAGAATTGAGCCCATACCGCCAATGACCACCACAGCAAACACAACGATGATGAGGTTCTGCCCCATTAGCGGCGACACTTGGACGACAGGCGCCGCCATGACACCGGCAAGCGCAGCTAAAGCAACACCACAGGCATAGGTCAGAGTAATCATGCGTGGAACATTCACACCAAAGGACTCGACAATCTTCGGGTTCTCCGTGCCGGCCCGCAGGTATGCGCCCAGCTTTGTGCGTTCAATGACGAACCAAGTCGCCAGACATACGCTGATGGACGCACCAACGACCCAGGCGCGGTAGTTCGGCAGAATCATGAAGCCGATGTCAGTGGCACCGGTCAATAGGTCAGGCGTTGAGTACGGGAGCCCGGACACCCCGTATGCGGACCGAAAGATGCCCTCGATGACCAGCGTAATGCCCAGTGTCAGGAGTAGACCGTAGATGTGATCGAGCTTGTATATCCAGCGAAGCATCGACCGCTCAATAGCTACGCCGATGGCAGCCACGATGAGCGGTGCCAACAGCAGCATCACCCAATAGCTTAGTCCGGCATACTGCATGCCCATCCAAGCCAACACCGCGCCCAGCATGAACAAGGCACCATGCGCAAAGTTGATTACGTTTAGCAGGCCAAAAATAACCGCCAGGCCCAGGCTGAGCATGGCGTAGAAGGCGCCGTTCACGAACCCCAACAGCAACTGCGACAGGATGGCGGGCAACGGAATTCCAAAAATTTCAGGCACGACAACTCCTTACACGCCAAGCAGCTCATGGAGCTTCGGCAATTTCTGTTCAAGTTCCTTCGATTCAAAATGCTCGACGATGCCGCCGTGCTCCATCACATAGAACCGGTCAGCCAGTGGTGCTGCAAACCGGAAGTTCTGCTCGACCATGACGACGGTGTAACCTTTCTTCTTGAGCATCAGAATCATGCGTGCGAGCGCTTGTACAATGACTGGCGCCAGGCCTTCGGAAATTTCATCAAGCAGCAGCAGATTCGCACCGGTTCGCAAGATGCGCCCCACCGCCAGCATTTGCTGCTCCCCACCGGACAAACGTGTGCCCTGACTCTGCCGACGCTCCTTTAGGTTGGGGAACATCTCGTATATCTCGTCCTCCCCCATGCCAGTCCCGGCGGTCTTCAGTTGCGGTGGCAGCAGCAGGTTCTCCTCACAAGAAAGACTGGCAAAGATGCCGCGCTCTTCGGGGCAGTAGCCAATACCACAATGGGCAATCTTGTGCGTCGGAAAGTGTATGGTTTCGGTGCCGTTGACCTTAATCGAACCGCGACGGGCACCGGTCATCCCCATGATGGCGCGAAGCGTCGTGGTACGGCCCGCTCCATTGCGACCGAGTAGCGTCACCACCTCGCCAGAGCGAACTGTCAGGTCTACGCCATGGAGGATGTGGGATTCGCCGTACCAGGCATGCAGGTCTCGGATTTCCAGCACAGGCGAACCACCCGTACCACTGGATTTTGGTGTTGTAGCGGCCATGATTAGTGCGCCCCCCCCAAGTCGGCCTCGGTCGAACCCATGTAGGCTTCAATTACCCGTGGATCGCTCGAAACGTCCGCATATGCACCCTCAGCCAGAATTGCTCCCCGCTGCAGCACCGTAATCCTGTCCGCAATGGACGAAACAACGTTCATGTTATGCTCGACCATCAGGACCGTACGCCCGGTCGAGACCTTCTTGATGAGCCGCGCGACTCGGTCGACGTCTTCATGCCCCATTCCCTGGGTCGGCTCATCCAGCAGCATCAATTGCGGCTCCATGGCGAGCGTCGTGGCAATCTCAAGTGCGCGCTTACGTCCGTATGCAAGGTTGACAGTTATCGTGTCGGCCATTTCTGCAAGCCCCACTTCATCTAGTAACTCCATCGCTGCGTTATCGAGCATCTTGAGTGATTTGTCCGATCGCCAGAACTGAAACGCGGTACCTAACCTGCGCTGCAGCCCCACACGTACGTTCTCCAACACAGTAAGGTGAGGAAAAACTGCAGATATTTGGAAAGACCGGATGACACCCCGGCGGGCGACTCTGGCGGGAGCCTCGTGGGTGATGTCAATGTCGTTGAAGTGAATGGTTCCCGCAGAGGGCTCCAGAAATTTTGTGAGCAGATTGAAGCACGTGGTCTTCCCTGCTCCGTTGGGTCCAATCAATGCGTGAATCGAACCGCGCTGCACGGAGAAGCTGACGTCATTGACAGCGGTAAATCCTTTGAAGGATTTGCTTAGGTTTCGAACTACCAGGATGGAGGATGACATCGCAATTCGTCATGTTTGAAGGTGCGCCTCGCCCCGCCAGAATGCGCAATGCATTCAGCGTCTTTCTCCGCAGCGGCAGGCCTGCCGCCGAGGAGAAAGTTATTGAGAGGTGGTTACTTCCGGACTAGCGGGCACTTGCTCTCGGCAAGTGGGCGGAAGGCTTGGTCAGCGGGGATGGTCTTCAGTAACGTCATATAGTCCCAAGCGTACTTGGACTCGCTGGGTTTCTTCACCTTATAAACGTACATGTCGTGCACCATTCTTCCGTCGGCGCGGATGTGACCGTTGGTCGCGAAGAAGTCATTGATTGGCATCTCTCTCATCTTTGTCATCACAGCGCCGGCCTCGTCAGTACCTGCTGCTTGCACCGCCTTGAGGTAGTGCATGGTCGATGAGTAATCGCCAGCGTCTCCCATATGAGGCATGCGCTTCATCTTTTCGTTAAATCGCTTCGACCATGCGCGCGTCGCGTCATCGCGGTCCCAGTAGAACGCCGTTGTGAGGACGAGCCCCTGTGCCTCCTTCAAGCCAAGCGCGTGGATGTCGGTATCCCATACCAGCAGACCGGCAATGGTTTGCTTACCTTGTGTCAAACCAAACTCTGAAGCTGCCTTCATCGCATTGACGAAGCCCTTGCCGGAACCTGCCATGGCAACCACCTTCGCCTTGGAAGCCTGCGCCTGGAGAAGGAATGACGAGTGATCGCTCGCGTCAACGGGATAGCGAAGCGAGCCGACAACGTTCCCACCAGCAGCCTTGACCACCTGAACCGCATCCGCCTCAAGTGAATGGCCGAAAGCATAATCAGCGGTGAGGAAGTACCAGGAATCGAGCTTCTGCCCGATTAGCGCTTTTGCAGTGCCGGTGGCAAGAGCATAGGTGTCATATGCATAGTGAATGCTATTTGGGGTACATCCGTCGCCGGTCAGGCGGGATGAGCCAGAGCCGTTCACGATTGCAATGCGATTCTTCTCTCTCGCAACGTTCACAACGGACAGTGCCACGGCGGAATTGATGAGGTTCGTCACCATGTCCACGCCACGTGTGTCAAACCATTCGCGCGCACGGGTAGCGGCAACGTC
This sequence comes from Cupriavidus numazuensis, assembly GCF_905397435.1. Taxonomy (GTDB): domain Bacteria; phylum Pseudomonadota; class Gammaproteobacteria; order Burkholderiales; family Burkholderiaceae; genus Cupriavidus; species Cupriavidus numazuensis. Next base: position 62,672 of record NZ_CAJPVI010000028.1, on the reverse strand, counting down.
TGGCTTGTTCTGGTGGTCGGCAACGATGACCTCAATCGGCTTCCCAAGGACCTTTCCGCCGAAATCCTGCACCGCCATCTTTACGGCCGTCACCGAGCCCTCTCCCGACTCGTGAGAAAACTGGCCTGACATATCAGTCAACACACCAATCCGCACAACGTCGTCCGATATCTTGGACTGAGCAAGTACGTTACCGCCGCTGACACACAGCGCCATAAACGAGGCCAATACAGCACTTTTGTTCATCTTTGTCTCCTTCACTGAAATCCCGCGATGCAACCGCCAACGTTGGCGCCGACGGCCCGTGAATTCATATTTATTGGACGCAGCGTAGCCAATTACATCCACTTATGCAAGTAACTTTTTTCATAGCGAGGCGACTCGAGCAAGGGCACGGGGCCATTCGAGCGAGGACGGGGAGTATGGGCATTCCGCAGTCCAGGTACTCTATGAAGCAGGCGGCAGAGATCAGCAGCGGCGGAAGATCGATCATTCAGAACGGAAGCAGCGAAAAGCTGCCATCCTCGGAACACAAGGCAACTGCCCCGGCGCGGATAATTGTGTTATGCAAGCTACAATCCTGCGTGAAGGGCGGTCCAAGGCTCCCGTGAAGGAGAGCGTGCAAATGTTGGGGAGGCGATTTCGTTAGGCGCGCCAACTTTCCGCGAGCATGTCGAGGTTTATGCGGTTCGATGGCCAGTGCAAATTCGGTGATGCTGGCCCGATGGGACTGGCTGTCGTGAACTGTAGTAAAGATGGGTCTTCCGCACTTTGTGTGACGCCGAGTCAAGGCCTTGATTTCCGGCCAATTGGTCTACGTTGATTGTTACCATGAGGCAAGTTCTCGGTGGGATCAAACGTATTCTCGCCCGTGTGGGGAAGCGCTTCGTCTCTAGCGAAGTGCAAGGGGAGACCATTACTGTCGAAGCCCGCAGTACAGTTCCCAGGGCACCGTGCCCGGCCTGCCATAGTTGGAGTCACCGACTCCACGGCCACTATGTGCGCAAGCTGGAAGAACGTCCAATTTTCGTGCAGCGGGTCGTTCTCGCCATTGAGGTACGTCGCTTCAAGTGTATGAACGCCAACTGCCCTCGTCGTACGTTTGCCGAGAACATCCACGCCTTGGCCGATCGGTATCAACGTCGTACGCGATCGCAGGCTCGGGCGTTACACGCGCTGGGGCGGGCTTCTCGTTCGGACGGATTCCAGTACTCGATGCCGTAAAGCTTATCCGCAGGCCGGTGGTGGAAGTGCATATCACCAACATCCATCGTCGCTCCGAGGAATACCGCCACTCGACGATCTCGGTGGCCGCCACCGCTGTGATCTGTGGGGCTACGGCGAACGGCTCTGGCGATCCGCGCGGTTGAAGATCTCCGGGGTAATCAGAGTTGACCCCACCCTTTCATTTCTGAGGGATGCAGTCTCCGGGAGGAGTCCTCTGAATCTGCCGGAGACCGGAATGTCCTCGCTCCCTTGCCCGACCACCTCCCAGGGTCTTGGCAGAGGCGGCGAATCATCCATTGCTCGAGGGAGCGGCCCGCTCGCACGCGCGGATTGCTGGCGCTCATCCACTGCCTGCACGCACCGCGCTTGTCTCTCGGAACCGCAGATACTACGGGCCAGCTCTGTCCAGCAACGGCATTGGCGGTTTTCCACTAAAGCCGTCTTTCAACTCACTATAAAAGTAGAAGCTGATCTTTCGGGAGTGAAATCGCCAGCCTTGCGGCGTACGAACTAACACATCGTCGTAATGTCCTGCAGATACATAGGACTTTCCGCTGCTGACCGACAGATACAGCATCGATATCCGTCCCGTTGCAATATCTCCGTCGATCGACACAGTGCCATTGGTACAGAAATGCCAAAAGCCCTCTGCTAATGCCGGCACGTCCTCTGAAAAGAAGCGGTGAATCTCCTCACGGCCTACTGCACGGTCTATCCCTTCAAACACCCCATCCTCAGTAAATAGTCCAACGAAAGACTCCCACCGCCGCGAGTCAAGCAAGTCGCAGTAGCGACCACGCAACTGCGTAATTTCGAGCTCATCTGCCAGCCGCTGCAGGCGTAACATTACTTCGTCCGGAACATTGGACTCACTTTTCCCGATCGTACTGGAATTTTGGTACGACAACCTTGCCTCCTATAGGGCTGTTCTGTTTGGGAGCGACTTCCGCTAGAAATTCGCCGGTGCACCGTTTGGTGTCTGACGGTATTCGTCCACGAGCATCGTGGCGAATTCGCGCGCGATCGGTGACAGTTCTGCGAACTCGCGGGCGCATACGCGGAACTCACGAATCGACCATGGGTCGCTGAGGTCGCGCACCCCAATGGAAATATGCGCGGTTAACCGCGCGATGCAGGCCTTCGGCACCAGCGCGATACCGGCACCTGCTTCGACCATGCGCACGATCGCGTCCGTCCCGGCGACCTGGACACGGATGGTAATCTGTTTGTTCAATGCGGCAGCCGCTCTCGCATAGAAGCCGTTGGACGCCGCCCCCTCCATCAGCGCAACGAACGGGTAGTCCAAAGTATCTTTGAAGTAGACGTGCTCACGCGACAATAGCGGGTGGTCCGGTGGCGTGATCAGCATGAGTTGGCTCGACACAAACGGCACACTTTCCACGCCGTCTGTGATGACGCTGCCCGAGATCACGCCGATTTCGGCCATTCCCTCTCGCACGTTGCGTACGATCTCATCGCTCATGCGCTCGCGCATGTCCACATGCACGTCTGTAAAAACTTTCAAGAAGCGCCCAAGGACCGGCGGCAAATACTCCGTGACTGCAGTAGTGTTCGCTTGCAACCGCAGCTGCCCACTGAGTCCATTAGAGAATTGCTGCAACTCGGCACTGAGCACATCGAGCTGAGATAGGACGTGGCGTGCCCCGTTCAGATAGGCACGACCCGCCTCGGTCAAGACCACTCGCTGGGGGGAGCGGTCAAGTAACCGCAACTGCAACCGCTCTTCGAGATGCTTAATACGGTTGCTTGCCGCGGGCACTGACAGGAACGTTCGCTCCGCTCCGCGGGTGAGGCTGGACGTGTCGGCCACATTGACGAAAAGCCGAAAGTCAGTGATGTCGAAGTACATGTTTGCCACGGGTGCGCCTTGCTCCGTAAGAGGCCGCGCTCGGCATGCGCCGCCCACGACCTCCTGAATTGGAAAGCGGGAAACCGCCCAAACTTACCACGTCGCCGGCTCAAACCGAAAGCGTTCCCCTTCCCGCCGGACATAGCCGCAATAAGGTGCGCCAAAATGCACTGGCAGTACCAGCGCCTCCCGCTGGGCCGCGCGCTCCAGGAAACTCCAGCGCGTCTCCCTCGCTTTGTCCGCCCAGATGCAATAGCCGGAATTGATCTCCGGGTACACAATCTGCAACGGACTATGGAGAATATCGCCGCAGAATATTGCCTCTTCGCCGCGCGAACGCACGCGCAATGCCACTTGGCCGGGACTGTGTCCTGGTGCAGCTTCGACGCTGAGCACACCGGCGATCTCCTCCGGCCCATCGATCATTTGGGCCAACCCCTCGTCAACGATGGGTAACACGCTGTCGAAAAACGAATCGCCGAAAACGTCAATCACCCCGGACTCCCGATTGCGCCCCTCCTTACAGAACAAGAAGTCCTGTTTTGGCAGGTGGTACGTTGCATTGGGGAATGTCGGCACCCAGCGATCGTCTTGCCAGGAAGTATTCCAACCAACGTGATCCGCGTGCAGGTGGGTCAATACCACGTGCGTGACCTTGTCCGGCGCCGCTCCCGCCGCGGTTAGCCATTCGCGCACTAAAGTGTTGAGCATGTGCATGCGTGGGATGCCTGGCCGCGGTTTGAAATTGCCGACTCCGGTGTCGACAACGATAATCTCGGATCCGGCATGCACCACCCAGAGTTGGATGGTAACAATCAGCTTGTTCATGTGCGGCACCCAATGGTGCGGTGCCATCGTAGCGCGCGCCGACTCTAGAGAGTCGGCTGATAGGTCAGGAAAAAGGAAGGCCGGATCGTGGGTCGGACCACTGTATTCGAGGATCTGCGTAACCTTAACGTCCCCAACCATTCTTGAATGCATCATTTCCTTGTCTCCTAATTCCTTGATCTTCAACACTCAATCCAAGTGTTAACCTAATGCTGCCAGCACCTGTGCCAGCGGTGCGCCACCGAGCGCACGATGGCGCAGGAGCGTGCTCACTAATCCGGGACTCTGCACCGGCATGAAATGTCCCGAGGCCACCGTACCGAACGCGATACTCCTTCCGAGCGCCGCCAATTTGGCAATATCCCCAGGCGGGCGCAACGCATCGTGATACCCGGCAATCAGCGTCACTTCAGTAGACAGCTCCGCAAGATCTCCTGCCAAGTCGGTTCCAGCAAGCATTTCGAGCACGTATGCAAAGCTGGAAGCATCATTGGCTAGGCTACGGCGCAAATATCGCGTGCGCTGCAGCAAATTTTGTGCGCCCTCGCCAGCGAAATTCGATGGCCAGCCAAGCTCAAACAGGGCCGGATATGCCGTACGCATACCGTACTCACGAAGCCGAGCTGCCAGCGCCAGAGTGCTAGCCTGCTTCGCGGGAATGACACCGCAGGCCGGCGCCAAGCCGACAACACGCACGACACGATCCGCGTTGCGTGCCGCAAAGCGTAGTGCAATCGCAGCGCCCACCGCGACGCCCACGAGAATCAAAGGGCGTCGTTCGTCAAGCGCCTCCAGCAACGCGTGAAGGTCGTCCACGTGATCGTCGAGCGCCACAGAGCCATTCAACTTCTCCGAGCCGCCCGCGCCGCGCGTGTCGTAGCGCAACCAATTGACGCTCTCGCCGAGAGACTTACACACAGCATCCCAGGACTCCAGCGTTCCACCCATCTCATGGATCAGGACCAACAGCGGTCCCGCCCCTGCGTGCCTTGAATAGCGGAGGCTGACGCCGTTCACTTCCAACCAATCCATTTTCTCTGCAGCTGGACAATTCGCGCCCATCACAGCAGGGACAGCAATATCGGTACTCATTCCTTTCCTCGCTTCGTCCGCTAGATCCGTTCGAACAACGCTGCTATGCCTTGTCCGCCGCCGATGCACATCGTCTCCAAGCCGTACTTCGCCTCCCGTCGCTGCATCTCATGCAACAGGGTCGTCATGATTCGCAACCCCGTGGCGCCGACTGGATGCCCCAGCGAAATCCCAGAGCCATTTACGTTGACGCGTGAGTCGCCGTCGATATGCCATTCCCTCAATACAGCGAGCGCCTGGGCCGCAAAGGCTTCATTGAGTTCGATGAGATCAATATCGGCGAGGGCCATGCCTTGGCGTCCGAGAAGTTTCGACACAGCCGGGACAGGACCGATGCCCATACGAGCAGGCTCGCAACCGGCCGAAGCCCAGCCAGCAAAGCGCGCCATTGGCGCGAGGCCATGTCGTTCGGCGTAAGACTCCGAGACCACAAGACAGCCGGCCGCTGCGTCATTTTGCTGGCTGGCGTTTCCAGCAGTAGTAACGCCACCAGGCAGCAACGGGCGCAATGCAGCGAGGCTCTCCATCGTGGTGTCAGCACGAACCCCTTCGTCCCGATCGACCAGCAGCGGCTCCCCACGCTGCTGCGGCACCTTGATGCTTAGAACTTCTGACGAAAAGCGTCCCGCTTCCCATGCCGCGGCGGCCAGACGATGGCTGCGCAAGGCAAAGGCGTCTGCGTCCGCTCGCGTCACCCCATACTCGCGCGCGAGGTTTTCTGCCGTTTCGGGCATGCCGGAGATGCGTCCGAAGCGGGCCTGCGGCTGAGAGCGCTCACGACCACGGTCAAGCCTGTCGTAGAAGGCGACATTACCGCTGCGGCTGCCCCAGCGCATGTCGGTGCTGTAGTACTCGATATTGCTCATGCTCTCGACGCCGACGACCAGCACCGCGTCTGCTTGTCCGGTCTGGACGCTCATTGCCGCATTGGCGAGCGCTTGCAGGCCAGATCCGCAACGCCGATCAAGTGAATAGCCAGGCACCTCAACCGGCAGCCCTGCGGACAACGCCGCGTAGCGCCCCATACATGGGGCCTCGCTAGACGCATAGCTCTGCGAGACGATGACCTCATCGATCGTCTCCGCCGCGATTTCGGAACGCTCCAGTACCGCCTGAATCACCCGCACGGCAAGCTGCTCGGCTTCAAGCGGTCGCATTGCACCACCGAACTTCCCGATGGGTGTGCGGACGGGGTGGGCGATCAGTGCATGTCTCGTCATAACTCTTCTCTCTCGCTGTATCGATGGCATTGGTGTTGCGGCGTCAGGATGGCGGCAATGGTGAGGCAGCTCAATTTTCGAATGCGAAAGATGGCATTACAGCGGCGCAAACGTGGACCACTAGCGAGGTGAGCAGGGGATTTCCCGCCCACCATAACGTCGTGCACCGCTCTTTAACCGCAAGCTAATTTGATGTTGTCCATTGCGAAATTGCGCCGAGCAGGCGTATTCGGCAACCTTGTCTCCCACAACACGTGCCATCCAACGCCGCCAGTCCACATCGGACAAATCAATCCGGCAGCCCGGCCTCAATGAGAGACAAGCAAGATGATCGACAAGATAGTGCCAAGTTGCGCTGACGCCCTGTCCTCCGTCCCCGACGGTGCGAGCATCGCCATCGGCGGATTCGGCGGCGCCGGCATGCCTGAGGAACTGATTGTGGCGCTGCTCGATCAGGGCGCGCGTGACCTCACCGTGGTCACCAATAATGCTGGCCAAGGCGAGACCGGAATTGCCGCCCTACTGAAGGCACGACGTGTCCGAAAAATTGTCTGCTCCTACCCCCGCATGGCGCGAGCGCACGTGTTTGAGACTCTCTACCGGGAAGGCGCCGTCGAGCTCGAGCTGGTGCCGCAAGGGACTCTCGCCGAGCGTCTGCGCGCAGCCGGCTGTGGCATCGGTGGGTTCTTTACTCCGACCGCCTACGGCACAGCCTTAGCGGAGGGAAAGGAAACTCGCATCCTTGACGGGCGCCCCCACGTCTTCGAGAGGCCATTGGCAGTCGACTATGCACTGATCCACGCCCAGGTTGGCGATCGCTGGGGCAACCTCGTCTATCGCAACACTGCACGAAACTTCGGGCCGATTATGGCAATGGCAGCACGACACACCATCGCCACCGTCGCAGAGATTCGCGACCTGGGGGGGCTCAGCCCCGAATCCATCATCACCCCTGGCATCTTCGTTGATGCTGTGGTGCCGCGCCCTCCAACTGACGCGCCGCATACCGCAAGCGCGATGTCTCCCGAAGCAATGAGCTGACCCGTATGGAAATCGATACCCGCAATCAGATCGCGGCGCGCGTCGCCGGTGACATCCCAGAAGGCGCCTACGTCAACCTCGGCGTCGGACTACCAACGCTGGTGGCCAACCACTTGCCGGCCAACAAAGAAATCTTCCTACACAGCGAAAACGGCGTACTTGGTCGCTGGCGCAGTGCAGCCCCAGGCGAGGAAGATTGGGAAATGATCAACGCCGGCAAAGAGCCGATCGTCCCGGCCCCAGGGGCGGCATTTTTTCACCATGCTGACTCCTTCGGCATGATGCGTGGCGGCCATCTCGACATTTGCGTGCTCGGGGCTTTTCAAGTGTCGCGCCATGGTGATCTCGCGAACTGGCACACCGGTGCCGAAGGTGCCATACCCGCCGTCGGTGGCGCGATGGACCTGGCAATTGGTGCCAAGCGCATATTTGTCATGATGGAGCATCTCGATAGAGACGGCCGCAGCAAGCTGCGCGAGCAATGCAGCTACCCAATAACAGGCCTAGCCTGCGTTAGCCGCATCTACACCGACTTAGCCACGTTCGACATCACGCCAGATGGTGTGCTGGTGCGAGAGCTCGCAGATGGCATCGACATCGAGAGGCTGCGCCGCCTCACCGATATCGAGCTGGATTTCACCGCGCTTGAAATGCCGTCCGATACGGATTCGTCGCTGGGCTGACGCTACCTGCTGAAGTCGCGGCAGTTCCTGCCCCCCGCGCGGGAGGGCAATACATCAAAAAAAGAGAGGTGGAGACATGTTTGCATGGTATCGCGGCGGTAGTCGTCAGGAAAAACGTACTTTCTGGGCTTGCTATTTCGGTTGGGCGCTCGATAGTTTCGACGTTCAGATCTATAGCTTCCTCGTACCCACACTGATGGCCGCGTGGTCCCTCAGTAAGGGAGAAGCTGGGGCCATCGGCACCGCCTCGCTACTAGCGGCCGCACTGGGCGGTTGGCTAGCAGGCATCCTTAGCGACCGTATCGGCCGCGTAAAGGTTTTGATGTTTACGGTGCTTTGGTTCACGCTATTCGGAGTGGTGGCTGGCTTCGCTAGTACTTATGAACAACTGTTGGTCGCGCGCGCGTTGCAGGGGCTCGGGTTTGGTGGCGAATGGGCTGTCGGCGCAGCGCTGATGGCAGAGGTGACGCGCCCGGAATACCGCGGACGCGCCATGGGCTTTGTACAGTCTGGCTTCTGTCTCGGCTGGATCGGCGCGGTGCTGGTGGCAACTTTTGCACTGGCTCATTTCCCCGCCGAGCTCGGCTGGCGGATCGCGTTCTGGATTACCGCGCTGCCTGGCCTTCTCATCGTGCTGGTGCGCCTGGGCGTCCCGGATTCCCAGATCTACGTGCAGTCAGCACGCGCTCGCGGAACTCCGAAGGCCAGCTTCAAATCCGTTTTCCAGCGCGAACATCTCGGCACCTGTCTGACCGCCAGCGCTGTTGTATTCGGCTTGCAAGCGTCCTCGTATGTGGTCACGGTATGGGTTCCTTCCCTGCTGGCTGATCGCGGTCTTCGCTCCAGCTCGATGATCATGACGATCGTTGTGATGGCCATCGGCACCTTCCTCGGCTTCGCCTTCACTGCCTCGTTCAGCGATCGGTGGGGCCGGCGCAATACCCTGCTGGCCATGACCGCCGGCTCGTGGATCGTAACCCTCGCCTACTGCTTCGTTCTGCTTTCGCCATGGCTCGTTCAGATACTTGGTTTGCTGGTCGGCTTCTTTGTGATCGGCATGTTTGCTGCCGTCGGCCCCTTTCTCAGCGAGCTGTTCCCGACAGAAGTACGAACAACGTGCATGGGATTTTCCTACAACGTGGCCAAGACGCTGGGCGCCCTCGCCATCACGGGAGTGGGTGTTGTCTCAGCGCACACAGGCTTGGCTACGGCAATTGGCGCCTGTTGTTTCGCCTCATATCTGATTTCGACAATTGCGCTGCTGCGCCTGCCTGAAACCAAAGGAGTAAGGCTAGACAGCGTCTCTGCGCCGGGAGCAAGCCTTACCGACGGGTTGGAACGTCCACTGGCCTGAGTGCCCTGCCCGCCCACCTGATATCAACTGACTGGGATCACGCTATGTTTCGCCTCACCGACGATCAACACGCCCTCATCGACTCGACGCAACGCATGGTCGAACAGGACATTGCTCCGGTACTTGCCGCACATCCTGCAAACCTTCCGCTACCGAAAGACGCCATGTTGCAGATCTACTCTGTGCTGGCACGCTTTGGCATCACCGCACCCCGACTTCCTCAGGAAGCGGGTGGCGCCGGCCTTTCGATGGTCGACTACGGTTTGATCGTCGAACAATTGCCACCAGTGGTGGCACTCTCGCTGCTGTCCCACGAAGGCACCGTCGCTCGCCTATATGCCGGGGCATCCGAGGAGATCCGTGAAACCTATCTGGCGGATCTGATCGCCGGTAGAAAGATTTGCTGCACTGCAAACACTGAATCAGGCGCGGGCTCCGATTCCCGTGCTGTACGCACTCGCGTCGCCGTCAGCAGGGACTACGCCGCGATTCAAGGGAACAAGATCTGGATCACCAACGCAGCAGTCGCTGATGTATTCAACGTCTCCTGTATCGACAGCGCTGATGGCAGCGGCAAGCCGCAGGCTCGCCGCGTGTTGGTCGACCGTGCCATGTCCCCGTTCGAAGTCCGGGAGATTCCAGTGATGGGACTGCAGCACGGCCATCTTGGCGAACTGCACTTTGATGACTGCCGAGTACCGCTCAGTCACCTGATCGGGGAACAAGGAGACGCGGCCAAGTACCTTACGCTAGGTTGGAACGTCAACCGTCCGCTGATAGGGCTGATGTGTGTTCACCTCGCTCAGCGAGCGTTCGCGCTCGCCCGTGAGCATGCACTCGATCGACGTCAGTTCGGCAAAGCGCTGGCGGCACACCAGCTGATCCAGCAGGACCTGGCCGACATCGAGACGGCCATCATCACCTCGCGTCTGATCTGCCTACATTCGCTCGATGCGGTGGACCGCGGTGTGCGGGCGAACGGGTATTCGGCTATGGCAAAACGCTATGCCACTCAGGCATGCGAGGACGCCATCCGCCTCGCCATGCAAGTACTTGGTGGTATGGGTATCAGCCTAGAAATGGGCGTAGAGCGCCTGTGGCGCGATGCGCGCATGTTCCAGGTGCCAGACGGCACCAATGGCATCCTGGCCCTGATTCAAGGTCGCGAGCTGACCGGCCAGGCGGCATTCGGCTGAAGCACTCTGCTGCGGCCCCCTGCCTACTTCCATCAATCCCGCAAGGAACTGAAATGCTCTTCTGTACCCTTATGACCGTCAAGCTTCCTCCTGACCTCCCAGCCGAGCGAGTCCAAACCTTGCGTGCAGCAGAAACCGCCTTGGCACAAGACTACCAGCGCCAGGGAAAGCTGCGCCATCTGTGGCGCGTCGCCGGTCGCACCGCCAACGTATCTGTCTGGGACTGCGCCGACGCGGACGACTTCCACGCCACTGTCAGCGCACTGCCGCTTTTCCCCTATCTTGAAATCGAGGTGCTGCCACTGGCGAGGCATCCGAGCGCGCTTGACTGACCCTGGTACCGCACCGGGTGCGTGCCATGCGCGCGCCCACTTGTCCGCGGACCATGGAGGCTGCTGGCACCTTCTCCGCCCGCACCACTTTAATCAAAGATCGAAATTATGAGAAACGTAGTAGTCGCCGGAGTTGGCATGACGCCATTCGGCAAATTCCTGCCGCGCAATCTGAAGTCCCTAAGCGAGCAAGCCGTCTCACTAGCTCTGACCGATGCCGGTCTCGCCGCGGACACTATCGACCAAGTCTACTTCGGCAACGCGGCTGCCGGGGTAGTTACCGGTCAGGAAATGATCCGCGCACAATCTTCGCTGCGTAACACTGGACTCGACGGCAAACCCATGTTCAACGTCGAGAACGCTTGCGCATCCAGTAGCACGGCCTTCCATCTCGCCTGGCTCGCGGTAGCATCCGGCGCCTGCGAGACAGCCATTGTAGTTGGCGCCGAGAAGCTTAGCCACGAGGACAAGGCCGTCTCCTTTGGTGCCTTCACGCGTGCTGTGGACCTGGAGGAGCCGTTACCAGAGGGCTATCGCGCCGGCACAGGATCTTTGTTCATGGATCTGTATGCAGCAAAAGCACGCAAATGGATGAGCGAAAGCGGTTGCGAGGCTTCAGACTTTGCACGCGTCGTCGTCAAAAGCCGCTTAGCCGGTTCGCTCAATCCGTTAGCGCAGTTCCGCCAGCCCACTACCGTCGAGGAGGTGCTAAACAGCCGCATGGTAAGCGATCCGCTGACCCTGTTCATGTGTTCTTCGATTGGCGATGGCGCAGCGGCTATCGTACTTTGCTCGGAAGCCCGTGCGGCAACGCTCGACGTTCCCAAAGTGTATGTGCGAGCTAGCGCAGTGGTATCCGCCAAGGCAGCTGGTGAGCGCGAACCTGTTGCCGTAACGGCATCCCGCAAAGCCTACGAGATGGCCGGCATCGGTCCAGAAGACCTGCATGTGATCGAACTGCATGACGCCTCGGCGCCGGCGGAACTCATTCACTATGAAAACCTCGGGTTGTGTGAGGCTGGCGGAGGTGCGGTTGAGCTACTGCGCTCCGGCGCTACCGACCTTGGCGGCAGCGTTAGTGTCAATCCCAGTGGCGGGCTACTCAGCCGCGGCCATCCGATCGGCGCAACTGGCGCCGCCCAAATTATCGAGTTGACGCAGCAACTACGCGGTCGTGCTGGCTCGCGCCAGCGCCCTGGAGCGCGTGTCGCGCTGGCCGAGAACAACGGCGGCCAGCTTGCCGGGGACTCCGCCGCGGCGGTGGTCACCATCTTGTCGCTCTAAGCATACGCCCTTCTCTCTTTTAACCACTGGTCAAAAAATGAACACACAGCAGGTGGCAATCGTCACAGGGGGTGCAAGCGGCATCGGGTTCGGCATCGCTCGTACATTACTGGCAGCCGGATACCGGGTGGCGGTCTGGGATCGCAGTGACGAGGCGGTGGCGTCCGCAGGCGCCCGCCTTGACGCAGAGTTGGACTCCTCCATAGGCAGCGACAGCGAGCACTTCATGGCGTTGGCGGTCGATGTAACCGACAGCAGCGCGGTGGACGCCGCACGAGAGCGCGTGGGTGCCAACTGGAAATGCCCCGATATCCTTGTCAATAACGCCGGAATGACGCGCGACAAGCGCTTTCTTAAGATGAGCGAGGACGACTGGGACACAGTGATCGCCGTCAACCTGAAATCCCAGTTTCTGTGCACACGCAGCCTGGTGCCAGAGATGGTCGCACAGGGATACGGGCGCATTATCAACATTTCTTCCCGCGCTTGGTTGGGCGGATTTGGGCAGGCCAACTATTCCGCGGCAAAAGGAGGCGTCGTGAGCCTCACCCGCTCGCTGGCCATCGAGTTGGCGCGAGATGGCATCACCGTCAATGCCATTGCACCGGGAATTATCGACACGCCATTGCTTCAGAGTTACGACGATGAGGTGCGAGATCGACTCAAGGCAAGCGTCCCCGCACGCCGAATGGGCACGCCCGATGACGTCGCTGCAGCAGTAGCGTTCTTCGCCAGCAATGCAGCCTCATACGTAACGGGTCAGACTCTGTATGTCTGCGGCGGCCGCTCTCTATCCAGTCAAAGCGTTTGAAGCTAGGATTGATCACATGCCCATTCAATCACTGCAATCTGGCGCAGTACTTGTGCTTGAACTTGACGCACCAGAGGCTCTAAACGCACTGACGATTCCAGACCTTCTCAGCCTGCGGCAGCAACTACGTGAAGCGCAGGACAACGATACGGTTCGCGCTATCGTCATCATTGGTGCCGGCGACAAAGCGTTTTGCGCGGGCGCCAACCTTAAGGCGACCTTCCCGCCAGATCAGACATTTGCGCGAGGCCTTCTCGCCAGTCGCGACAAAGAGGCCGAGCAAGGCGGCTATACCCGCTTAATCGACATTAGCGACCTTCAACTGTGGAAGCCCCTCATTGCCGCAGTGAACGGCTATTGCCTTGGCGGCGGGCTCGAACTGGCTTTGCAATGCGACCTGCGCATCGGTAGCAGCAATGCGTCTTTCGCGCTTCCCGAAGTTAAGGTAGCCAGCGTACCGGCAGTCGGTGGCGTGCAGTACCTGCTCAGAGCCGTGCCCGCGGCGCACGCGATGAAGCTTGCTCTTACCGGCGAACGCATCGACGCCGAGCAGGCGTTGCGGATCGGCCTGGTCAGCGATCTTTATCCCCCGGAGACGCTACGCACCAAGGCGCTTGAGATCGCCGATCGAATTGCGGCTAACGGCCCGCTCGCGGTTCAGATGGTCAAGAAGCTTGCTCTCGAAACAGCCCATATGGCGCCCGCACAGTTCGTCGCCCACTCAAATATCGCTTGGGGCGCTCTGCGCGATAGCGCCGATCGCATCGAGGGTAGGCGCGCATTTGCTGAGAGGCGCACACCAAGCTATCGCGGCGCTTGATCCGGAAGGAACTTGCCGCGACTTTCTGTGGTTCCCGGTGCCCTCGCCAACATACGCACACACTAGCGAGCGCAGCCAAGCAACCGAACAAGTTGCGTATCGGACGTTCGGCATATGCTCGTCATCATCGACTGCAACGTCGACGTCACAATCATAAGCCCTTAGATTGCACAACGTACTGAAGGGCGCCCAATTTTTTGCGGAGAGAACAATGAATTGTTTGCCAAGAAAAACCACGGCTCGCACGACCATTGGGCTGTGTCTGGCGCTGTCGCTAGGCGCCGCCGCGTCAGCAGCGACCACGGAGTTTCCCTCCAAACCCATACGCGTCGTTGTTCCATTTCCGGCGGGCGGGACGACCGACCAGGTCGCTCGCATCGTGACCGGCAAAATGCGCGACCAACTTGGGCAGCCCCTGATCATAGATAACAAGGGTGGCGCGGGAACGGTGATTGGCACGCATGATGTTGTTCATAGCGCTCCCGACGGGTACACCCTGCTCTGGACTGCAACCCCGCTGGCGATTAACGCTTCCTTGGTCAGGAAGCTTCCCTTTGATACGGTGAGGGATCTGACGATGGTGGGGAACGTTGCTGCCGTCCCTCTGGTGTTGATCGTTCCTCCCTCATCACCTTACAAGACCATTCAATCCCTCGTCCTGGCTGCTCGGGCAAAGCCGAACTCCCTGAGCTATGGTTCCTCCGGGGTGGGCGGATCCGCGCATCTCGCCACGGCTATGTTCTTGGCCGACGCCGGCATCAAGATGAACCACGTGCCATACAAAGGTAGTGCGCCAGCGGTCAACGATTTGATTAGCGGGCATGTGGACGCGATGTTTGACACATTGTTCCTGACACGCCCCTATGTCGAGGCCGGCAAAGCGCGCGCACTCGCGCAAACCGGCGCAATACGTTCGCCACTGCTCCCTGACGTCCCAACACTTCAGGAGTCAGGGTACAAGAATTTCGTAGTCGAATCGTGGCACGTGGTGGCAGTGCCGGCAGCGACGCCGCCTGCCATTGTGCAAAAGCTCAATGTCGCGCTTGTCGCTGCCTTGCAGTCCCAGGATGTGAGAGATGCCTTAGTAAAACAGGGTCTCGATATTCGGTCGAATTCCCCCGCGGAAGCCAATCGGTATTTCAAGAGCGAGGTCGCTCGTTGGGCAAAGGCGGTCTCGACATCCGGCGCTACCATCGACTGACATGTGCCAACTTTGGCATTCTATTAGAATATTTGGGGCACGAACTTGAGACCAGATTTGCACGTACCATTTCGGCTGGGACGCATGCTATGTGGCCTTCTTCTTGCTGCGGCAGTCTCTGGCGTGACTGCCGCCGACTATCCCGACAAGCCCATACGGATCGTCACACCGTTTCCAGCAGGTGTGAGCACGGACATCGTCGCGCGCACGCTGGCGGACGCGCTGACTGTCCGGCTAGGACAGTCAGTAATCGTCGACAACAAAGCAGGGGCAGATGGCGTGATCGGATTGATGGACGTCGTTCGAGCCAAGCCGGATGGCTATACGCTACTGGTAGCCACTAACGGTCCACTTTCGGCTGGACAGCATCTCAAGAAGAATCCGCCCTACGATGTCTTGCGGGATCTGACGCCGATTTCTGATATTGGCAGGGCCACATTCGCCGTTTATGTCAGCTCCCGTACGCCTGCCAAGTCCCTGCGCGAGTTCATTGCCTATGCCAAGGCCAATCCGGGAAAACTGAACTATGCCTCTGGAAATTTGACTGGGCAGCTATCCTTCGCCCATATTACCAAGGCGGCAGGCATTGATATGACGCATGTCCCTTACAAGGGGGAGACCAGTGCAATGAACGATATCGTCGGTGGCCATGCAGACGCCATCATCGCGACGTTAGGAACGGGCCTGCCAATGGTCAAAGCCGGAAAGCTCAGAATCCTTGCTTTACTCGCCAAGGAGCGCAATTCCGAGGTCCCCAACGTGCAGACCATGACGGAAGCAGGTTTTCCGGAAATTCCAATTCAGTCCTGGTTCGGCATTATGGGGCCTGCCCGCATGCCAACTTCAGTGGTGCAGAAGATCAACCTGGCGGTGACGGAGGCTCTCAAAGACCCATTGGTTATCAAGCGCATGCGCATGATCAATGTCGAGCCCAGACCGTCCACCCCAGAAGCTGCCGCGCATGTGCTGCGCACGCAGTTGGAGGCACACGGAAAAGTCATCCGAGACATGAATCTTCCGATTGACTAGCTGGCATCAGTCGATACCGACACGGCGCGTGTCGACTGGCCCTCGCAAACGAGGGCACGATTTTGCAGACCGCTTCGATACCAGAAGCCCCCTCGTTCGATACCAGAAAACCCTCAAATAATGCTCTGTCAATCCAAGACTGTGGCCTACGGTCTATGCTCTATTGAGTATTTAACGCAGGGGCAAGGATACCCCCTTGTCATTTTGCCTTCGCTAGGCCGAGGCCCGAGTGATTTCGAGCGACTCGCTGAGTTGTTGGCAGACACTGGGTTGAAGGTCATTCTTCCGTATCCTCGTGGCATTGGCCAGAGCCAAGGACCGACCGAGAACTTGACTCTGCATGATCTCGCCGAGGATGTGGCCGCAGTAATCCAGCAGGAAGGCGAACCGGATGCCATCATTGCGGGTCACGCCCTTGGGAACTTTATCGCACGCACCACCGCAGCGGACTTTCCCATGTATGTGCGCGGAGTGGCACTGTTAGCAGCGTCGGCAGGCAAGGCACCAAATGGACAAAGCACCATTCCTCCAGACGTACTAGCGTCGGTGTACCAGAGCGGCGACCTCTCTCTACCCCAATCATTACGGCTGCAGCATCTTCGGAGGGCATTCTTTGCACCTGGAAATGATCCGAAGATTTGGCTACATGGATGGCATCCGGAACTCAAAGCGCTCCAGGATTCGGCCTGGAGGGCGACTCCGGTGGATGACTACTTTGCGGCCGGTTCTGCGCCAGTATTGGACGTTCAGGCACTTCAGGACACTGTGGCACCGAGAGAATTCTCAAATATCCTTAAGAATGCCCTGGGCAATCGCCTAACCATTGTACATGTGGACGGTGCAGGCCACGCGCTGATCCCCGAGCAGCCGGAGGCTGTAGCGATTGCGCTTGGTGACTGGGTCAAGCAACTGCTCGCGCCGCCACGGGTTGCCCCGCTCGGCAGCAAGCGAGTCGAACAGACCTAAGGAAGTTTCTGATTCCGCGCCTATGCCACGCCGAGACAGGGGATCGCGATCGTCCTTGCTGCCACAAATTCACCAAAAGCGAGACATATTCATGGCCATTCGATGAGCCAATTGAGCCCGACTTCATCCGGAGTTATTCGGACCAATGGAATCCACGAGTGAAAACGATGCATCGAGGCAGCTGTTCCACTGAGTTGCTCCATCACATCCGGGCATCTGTGCGCGCACTCCTATCGCGTCCGGTTACATCAAACGAAAGCACGGAAGATCGCCTCGCCACGCTGCTGAATCAAGCACTGTCCGTCGGTTCTCCTTACGACATCGCTGTCGCATTGGCCTGCGGGGCCGAGCTACAAATGTTCCCCCCGAGCGATGTAATGGAACGCTGCACCGCAAAGGTTCATGCATCCGGGCAACCTGATCTTCGAGGAGTCGTATGGGCCGTGAGGCATAGATGCGCGAGGTCACGTGGAGGACCGGGTCAATTCTCCGCTGATTTGGCCCCCGATGGTCACTTCAAACTCCCCCACTTTTGGTCGGGTAGATTCCCCCAGGCTAGGCGAGCTGATTATGAGTCGGCTTTCTCTGATACAACAAGCTAGGTGACCGCTTCCTTGAGGCGATAGCTTTACCTTCGAACTCGAGGAGTTTGGAGCGGTGCATCAGACAGTCGAGGAAGGTGGTGGCGGTGGTGCTGGAGAAATCCGGTTGTGCAGCGACGGTGTAACTCCTTTTCGTCCAGGATCGTCAAAGCGGCGAAAAGTCCCGAACTAAACAGCTCGAGCGCCGAAATGGCGAGCCGGAGCTTACCAATTACTTCCTGTCTACTGCGCCTGCCGATGCGCTTATCGAACAACTGGTGTTCGTAACCAAAATGCCCCTATGGCTTCCTGATGGCCGAACGACTCGTTGCGGTCAAGTCCGAAGGGAATAAAAAAACTCCCTCGAATGCCAGATACTTCCGCTTCCCGCAGATTACATCCGCCGTGGCAGCCCAGCGCGCGCAGCGACACGTGACTAACTCAATCACCACACTCCGCCATCAATTTAGCTTCCACCTGATGCTCAGCCTTGGCATTTGCCCATGTTGCACGTCCGGCTGATCTATCACATTTGTGACACAGTAAGATTATGCTGCAAACGCAATTACGGCATATCGCCATTCTGACCATAGGGTACTCCTTAGGGCCAGACGCTGGCCGATCGCGGCGGTCGACACTTCGCTGCCACGCGCAGCGCCCCTTCGACTGAACTTTGAACGCTCGCGAGAAGACAATCTGACGGCCACCGCTCAGTCTTCCGACACTTAGTCGGGGCTTCTGGCCTGCCGAAGCAGCGTCCGCGCCATCCTGCGGCGGCCAAATCGAGTAGGGTGAGGGGTCACCCCCTCAGCCCTCTCACACCACCGTACGTGCGGTTCCGCATACGGCGGTTCACGAACGAGACTGCAAGCGCCGCTGAGTGTCCAGCAGCGAGATCAGCCCCAAGGCGTCGAAGTAGCGTTTCGGGAAGGCGGCGCCCATATGGCTCGCTCCGGCATTCCACCATGGGCCTTGCCCATTGCGGGCCGAGTGCCAGGCGCGCCTCTCCTCCAGTCCCTGTCGACGCAGCATCGTCGTCCGGGCAGTACGACTGCGGGCTTGGCGCCATAGAAGACACCGAAGCCGCCGTCGCACCCACCCATCCAGATCCTCCAGTGGCCTCTTGCTCTGCGTGTGCTGGAAGTAACCCATCCACCCGCGCAGCACTGGATTCAGCACTGCAATCGTGTGAGTCAGGCTCCTCCCGCGTCCCTGACGCATCAGTTCCTTGATTCGCCCCATCAGCCTTTGCAGGCTTTCCGGCGCAATACGCAGCTTCGCCTGACGATGTGCTGTCACGCTATAACCCAGGAACTTGCGCGCCCACGGGCGTGCGCATGTACTCTTGCCATCGTTGACTTGCAGTTTCAACCGTTCCGCGAGGAACGCCGTCATACGTGCCAACAACTGTTGTCCCGCCACCTTGCTTCGGACGTAGATATTGCAGTCGTCCGCGTAGCGACAGAACGCCAGCCCCCGCTTCTCCAGTTCACGGTCCCAATCCGTCAGCAGGATGTTCGACAGCAATGGTGATAGCGGCCCGCCTTGCGGCGTGCCCTGCCTCCTTGCTTCAACCGCCCCGCCACGCATTAGCCCCGCTTCCAGATACCGCCGGATCAGTTTGAGCACCTCCGCGTCCTTCACCTGCCGTGCCACCCGCGACATCAGGATGTCGTGGTTGACCCGGTCGAAGGAAACCACCACAGACTACCCCTCTCCACCACGTTCCTGAATCTGTTGTCATCACACGATCCGGCCACCCGTTCGAGGGCCGGCGCCTCCAGGTCCTCAGCCGACAGCAACGGGCCGGCCGATTGCACCTTCTGCTGACGCTTCCCGACCAATCACGTGGGCTGATTCCCGCCGACTGGACCGATTTCGCTGCCGCCTCCGGCAGCGTTCCCACAGGTACCGGCGCCCCAACATCCGACGCGCTGGGCTCGATTGCCGACCTGCTCCACGCTCGCCTCATCATTGACGCTTTGCTGCGCCAGACGGAACAGGAGAGCGACGATGCAACTGAACCTACCCCTTGCGGATCTGCCGTCCGGCGACGACAGCCTGTGGGAACAACTCGATCCAACGACACAAGAGGCGGTAATCAACGGTCTCGCTCAGGCGATTGCGAAGCTCGTGACCCACAACAACCGGCTGCCACGGGAGAACAATGATGACTGACACCACCAACAAGATCGGCCCCAGCCATTTGCAACGCACCGCCTTCGTCTACATCCGTCAGTCCAGCGCCAGCCAGGTCGAGCACAATCGGGAATCGACGCAGCGTAAGTACGCGCTCGCTCAACGGGCCACCGCCCTCGGTTGGTCCGCGCAGCAGGTCAGCGTGATCGACGAGGATCTGGGCCTCTCGGGCGCCGGCGCCGCGAACCGTGGCGGGTTCGCCCGCATGACCGCCGAAGTCGCGCTCGGGCACGTCGGCATCATTCTCGGACTGGAGGTCTCCCGCCTGGCGCGCAACAATTCCGACTGGTACCGGCTGCTGGACCTGTGCAGCATGACCGATACGCTCATCGGCGATGCCGACGGCGTGTATAACCCGGCGCTGTTCAACGACCGCCTGTTGCTCGGTCTGAAGGGCACCATGAGCGAGGCCGAACTGCACATCTTGCGCGCGCGTCTGGACGGCGGCATCCGCAACAAGGCTGCCCGGGGCGAGTTGCGCCGCGGCCTGCCCACCGGACTGGTGTGGGGCGAGGCAGACGGCGAAGTCAGACTGCATCCGGACGAAGCCGTTGTCGGTGCGCTGCGCGCCGTGTTCGAACGTTTTAGCGAATTCGGCTCTGCTCGCCGCGTCTGGCTGTGGTTCCGCGCCGAGAATCTACCGTTTCCGCTGCAGCTCAACCACACCGCGCAGATCCGCTGGATCGCCCCGACCTATACCGCCATCTACAATGTCCTCACCAATCCCGTTTATGCTGGCGCCTACTGCTACGGCAAGACCCGGCAGGAGCGCTACGTCGATGAGCATGGCGCGCTCAAGACCCGATTGCGCCGGCTGCCCCAGTCGCAATGGGCCGTGCTCATCCGGGACCACCACGAGGGATATCTCGATTGGATGACCTATGAAGCCAATCAACTGCGCCTGGGGGCCAATACCAAGCCCCGGCCTCATCAGGCCGGAGGCGCCGTGAGAGAGGGAGCCGCCTTGCTGCAAGGCCTGGCCTGCTGTGGTCACTGCGGCCGGCGACTCAAGACGCACTATCGCGGAACCAATCAGACGCCCGGGTACCATTGCTCCAACAAAGGGATCGAGAATGGCCGCGGCGTCTTCTGCCTCAATGTTGGGGGTCTGCAAATCGATGCCGCCGTTGCGCAGGCCTTCTTGCAAGCGGTGGAGCCGGCCGGCATCGCAGCAGCCGTGCGTGCGGCCGAACGCCTCGAGGCCGATCACGACGCGGCGCTTGCACAGTGGCGACTAAACGTTGAACGGGCCCACTACGAGGCACAGCGCGCCGAACGGCGGTACCACGCCGTCGACCCCGAGAACCGCCTGGTGGCACGAGGTCTCGAAACGCAGTGGGAGCAGCAGTTGCGTGAGCTCGAACAGGCTCAGGCAGAACTTGCTCGGCGTGAACACCTTCGTCCATGCACGCTGAGCGCTGAACAGCGCAAGAGTCTGCTTGCTATCGGTAAAGACCTCAAACGGTTGTGGGACGCGCCGACCCTCACACTGCGCGACAGGAAGCAATTGCTGCGCACGCTGCTTGAGGAAGTGAGTATTACCGTCCATCGCGAACAATACCGGGCGCATCTGAAGCTGCGTTGGCGCGGCGGCAAGCTTACCGATTGCGAGGTCGCGTTGCCGCGCTCGCGACCCGCGACCATTCGCACCGACGAAGACACGATTGCCCTGGTCCGCCGTCTGGCCGAGCACTATCCCGATGCCACCATCGCCGGCATCCTCAACGCACAGGGCCGGGTAACAGCGCGCGGTCTGCGCTTTAACCAGAACCTGGTGGGCAACTTGCGGCGCCATTGGCACATCCCTTGTTTCGAGCGCCCCACGGAACTTCCTGACGGCGAGTTGCTCAGCATCCGTCAGGCCGCGCGCATGCTGGGTACCGCGCCGTCCACGCTACACCGCTGGGTCAACGACGGCTTCATCGCCGGCGAACAGACCACGCCCGGTGCGCCCTGGCGCATCCGCATCACCGATGCGCTGCGACAACAATTCGTCGCGCACAGCCCCGATGGCTACGTCGTCATGCAGGAAGCAACCAAGCTGCTCGGCGTGTCCCGCCAAACTGTGTTGCAGCGTGTAAAGCGCGGCGAACTCGATGCCGTCCTGGTCTGCCAGGGACGGCGCAAAGGCTTACGCATCAAGGCTGTCAGCGAGCAACCCGACCTCTTTGAACACTCTTCATGAACCAAAGGGCATTCTCATGCGCGATCCAAGAACTTCTCCAGATCGATGTCGACCACCCAGCGCCGACCTTCCTGCACGTAGCGCTGCGCCTGCAAGACCGCCTGTTGCGCGCTGCGGCCCGGCCGGAAGCCGTAACTCGACTCGGAGAACCCCGGCTCGAACACCGGTTGGAGAACCTGTAGCAGCGCCTGCTGGATCAGCCGGTCCACCACCGTCGGGATACCCAGTGTCCTCACCCCGCCCGCAGGCTTGGGGATGTCCACCGCGCGTACCGCCTGTGGGATGTACTGGCCAGCCAGCAACGCCGCCCTGACGCTCGGCCAGTGCACCTTCAGCCAGTCTCGCAACGCCGTCACGCTCAGGGCATCCACCCCGGCCGCTCCGCCATTGCCGACCACCTTCCGGTACGCCAACCGCATGTTGCCTCTCTCGACCACCGCCTCCATCAGCGATGGCGCCCGCGCTTTCGTTTGCCCGACAGCCGCCGTGCCAGCCTCCGCACCCCCATCGGCCCCAGGCAGGTTCCGCCCGCCGTCCTCCGCTGTGGGCTGCACTCGTTCGTGCATTTGGGCTTCGTCGGTAAGCATCGAGGTCTGTCGTCCTAATCGCGCTCGTTAATGTTCGGCCCTTCAGCGCCAACGGCTCGCCTAGTATGGCCTCTGCTGACTTCTGCACCGCCATCCCGGCGCCTCTAGACGCCGGTAGCCCTATGGCAGCGGTGCAGATCTCCCCGGGTATGACGCACCCACCTTCACGCTTATGCCCGCCGGATTTACGCCGTATCGTTCCGTGCAAGTATTGGGCTTTGGCAATTTGAGCTACCTCACCCCGATACGTCGCCTCATATCCGCTTCCTGTTCGTCAGGCCAGCGCTTTGCCTCGGACTTCCTTCAGACTCCCGGTCGCCCGGGAAACCCTTGTCTCTGGCTAACACTTCCCCTTGCCGGGTGTGTAGGGGACTTGCACCCCCAAGTAGATGCGCCCTGCCGGGCGCACTCAAAAAAAGGCCGACGAGGAGTCGGCCTAAGGTCAGACATGAAGAAACACACTGCCCATGCTTCAGTCTACCGACTGAGGAAGCACGCGCCCTGGATTCATTAGTTCCTTGGGATCCAGGGCGCGCTTGATCTGCCACATCAATTCCAGCTCCACGGGCGACTTGTAGCGACCCAGGTCGTCGCGCTTGGCTACGCCGATGCCGTGCTCGGCCGAGATCGAGCCGTTCTCGGCATGGGCCAGGCCATCGACCAGATCCGACACCGGCTGGTACCACTGCGCCAGGAAGTCCTTGGCGTCGCGGTCCTTCGGGCGCAGCGGGTTGAAGTGGACGTTGCCGTCGCCCATGTGACCGTAGATCACCATGCGGGTGGCCGGCTCCAGCGCCAGCACCTCCGCCGACGCCTTGTCGATGAACTGCGCGATGCGCGACACCGGCACCGAGATATCGCACTTGATGCTGCCGCCGGTGCGGGTCTGGGCGTCCGAGATTTCCTCGCGGAGGCGCCAGAACTGCTGACTGTCGGACAGGCTCGATGCCACGGCCGCGTCGACGACCCATTCATTGGCCAGGCCCGACTCCAGGATTTCCATCAGCGTACCGCTGAGCGTTGCCTCGTCGGTGCCCGACGTCAGCTCGATCAGCACCATCCAGTCATGCCGGCCCGGCAGCGGCGACGGCACGTCGCCCAGGTATTCGAGCACCAGGTCCAGCGCGGGGGCCGAAATCAGCTCGAACGCGTTGACCGCGCCGCCGGACACCGCACGGGCCTCGCCCAGCAGCTTGACGGCGGCTTCCGGGCCATCCACGGCCACGAACGCCACGGCGGTCGAGCGCGGTTGCGGCATCAGCTTCAGTACCGCGCCGGTGACGATGCCGAGTGTGCCTTCGGCGCCGATGAACAGGTGCTTGAGGTCATAGCCGGTGTTGTCCTTGCGCAGGCCCTTAAGCGACGAAAAAATGCGCCCGTCGGGCAGCACTGCCTCTATGCCAAGCACCAGGTCGCGCATGTTGCCGTAGCGCAGCACCGCCGTGCCGCCCGCGTTGGTCGACAGGTTGCCGCCGATCTGGCACGAGCCCTCCGAGCCGATGCGCAGCGGGAACAGGCGCCGGGCATCGTCGGCCGCCGCGCGCGCGCCGGACAGCGTAACGCCGGCTTCCACGATCATCGTGTCGTTGACGGTATCGATGGCCAGCACGCGGTTCATCTTCTTCAGGCTGATCACCACGGCGGTGCCGGTGCCGTCGGGCACGGCGCCTCCCATGAGCGACGTATTGCCGCCCTGCGGCACCACGGGCACGTTGTGGTCATAGCACCAGGCCATCACCCGGCTGACCTGTTCCGTGGTCGTGGGCATCACCACCAGCGGCGACTTGCCGCGATAGATGCGGCGGTAGTCGGTCACGAACGGTTCAGTATCGGCGTCGCCGGTGAGACAACCGTGCGGCCCCACGATTGCCTCCATGAACTCAGCAATATCTGTATGAACTCGCATTGCTCACCGCCGATCGATATCACGCCTTGACATGGGAACCAAGTCGCGATGAAAGGGCGACTTGCCTGGAAGCCTCAAGTCTAGCGGCACACGGCATGCCCGCAGTGCCGCACAGCATGAACATTGAATTTACATTTCATGAAGGATGGGCACCGGGATTCTGCGATCGGCACTGCGGAGGCACCGGCGATAGAATGAGGCCATCCCCCAGATTGATCAGGCATACGCCACGCAACGGACTTTGTACGAACATGAATTTTAAGAGCCTCGAAGTCTTTTACTGGGTGGTGAACCTGAATAGCTTCAACAAGGCGGCCGTGAAGCTGCACACCACGCAGCCCGCTGTTTCGCAACGCGTCGCTTCGCTCGAGGAAGAGATGGGGATCAAGGCGCTGGAGCGGGGACCCAGAACGATAAAACTCACGGCAAAAGGAAGGGTGCTCTATGACTACGCCGAGCGCTTCATGGCGTTGCGCACGGAAATGATGCTTAAGGTGGCCGAGGACGATTCGTACAGCGGCGTCATTCGATTGGGGACGGCGGAAACAATCGTACAAACCTGGTTGGCCAAATTTCTAGAACGTGCGCACCAAAAGTACCCAAACCTGAGTATCGATATCGTTGTCGACATCACACCGACGCTGCGGGAGGCGCTGAAGGGCGGAGAACTCGATATGGCCTTTGTACTAGGGCCCCAGCAAGACGGAGAACTCGTAGAAAAAGAGCTGTGCAAGTATGAATTGAACTTCTTCTCTTCACCGTCGTTGAAAGTGTCCAAAGAGCCGCTTTCGAAGCAGGCCCTGACCGAGCATCCGATCATCACCTTCCCCAAACGCACCTACCCCTATACTTTTCTGAGGCAGGAGCTCGCCACACCGGAACATGGAGCGCCGCGGATATTCACGAACTGTTCGCTCTCAACCATCGTCCGCATGGCAGAGGACGGCTTTGGCCTCTGCGTCGTACCGAGACTTGCTGTGTCCAAGGAGGTCGAGCAGGGCCGCCTGACGGTACGGGAGGCAGAACTCAAACTGCGTGACCTGACCTTTGCGGTCGCGTACTCCCGCGGCAGCGATGAACCCATCAAGATGGCCCTTGCCACCCTCGCATGCGAAATCGCCTCCGTCGCCACGGCTGAATGCCATCCCGCGCACCGAACCAAGTGAGGAAAATTGCGCCCGAGGGCCGTAGTTTCACGAATTCCTCTTGTTCTGACGGCGCATCAGTGCTTTCCCTAGTGCCTCAGATCGATTGGTCCCTGACCACCCGCCCGCACGCTTAACAGCGTGATCGATAAGGCTACCTTATCGAAGTCCATCGAAATTGACGATTGGCCGTTATTCCGACATCGCTGTGTAATAGAAACATCGTAACGCAGCCATTGAGGAGTTCGTCGTGGACACCGCCACCCTTCCCGACCAGTTCGCACTTTCACTTGCCGATATCGAGCAAGCGCACGACCGCATCCGCCGCTACATCGTCCGGACGCCGCTGCTAGAAAGTGCAGCGTTGAACGACCTCGTCGGCGGTCGCGTACTTGTAAAGCCCGAGTGCCTGCAAAACGCCGGGGCGTTCAAGTTCCGCGGCGCCTGCAATCGGCTTCTGCAACTGACTCCCGCGCAACGCGCCGCCGGTGTCGTGGCCTTCTCGTCCGGGAATCACGCTTTGGCCGTATCGACGGTCGCGCGAAGCCTGCACATCCCGGCCACCATCATCATGCCGTCGGATGCACCGCGAGCGAAGATTGATGGGTCGCGGGCGAATGGCGCCACCGTCATTCTCTATGACCGACAAAAGGATGACCGCGAGGCGATCGGCGCCGAAATTGCCGAGCGCACGGGTGCTGTGACGGTCCCCCCCTACGACGACCCCTACATCATGGCCGGCCAGGGAACCGTCGGCATTGAGATCGTGGAACAGTGTATCGAGCATGGTGTGCACCCCGATGCCGTCATTGCCGCCTGCAGCGGCGGCGGTCTGGTTGCCGGCGTCGCGATCGCCGTCAAAGCCTTGTCGCCCAACACTGACGTTTATGCCGGCGAGCCCGCCGGATTCGACGAACTCGCTCGCTCGCTCGCGTCCGGACGCCCAGAAAGCAATGTCCCTGGGGCGAAATCCATCTGCGACGCGCTGCAGGTGGTCAAGCCCGGGAAACTGACTTTCCCGGTCAACCAGGCGTTGCTTGCCGGCAGCCTCGTCGTGAACGATGACGACGTTCGTCGGGCCATGAAAGCTGCGTACCAGCACCTGAGGCTCGTCGTCGAACCCGGGGGCGCCGTGCCCCTCGCTGCGCTCCTGGCCGGCAAGCTCGATGTCCGAGGCAAAGCCGTCGCTCTGGTCCTCAGCGGCGGCAACGTCGACACGGATGTCTATATCGAGGCGCTCAAGGCCTGAGTCTGCCCCGCGAATCTAACTGGAAGCCCAACATGCTTGACCGAGAATCCAATACGTACCGGCGGGTCGCCGCCACCATCGACGACTTCATGAAAGTCGACTACACCGGCGTCGGCCTGATTGGCAACCTGTACAAGGCGCTGCAGTCCCGCCAGCCTGGCCCTGCGTGCATGGGCGCGGCCGAGCGAATTGTCGCCGCGACGCAAGAGAACCCGGGGCCGATCCTTATTGCAACCGGTTTTCCGGAAGGCGGTGGCGCACCGGAAACCGATGGTCCGATCGGCGCCGCCTTGCTGGCACGGGCCTTCTTTCTCGGCATGCGCCGTGAGACCGTCATCGTCATCGACGAAGATTGGGAAACCATGATGGTGGCCACGCTTCGTGGCGCCGGCCTCGCCCCGATGCCCTATCCTGAGGACGGTGTCATCCGCCCGATCGAGTACCTGCGTCCGGTCTATATCAAGACCGTCCCGAAGGATGAGGCAGGAACGTTTGCGATCTGCGACAAATTGCTCGAGATCACGCGCCCGTGCGCTGCGATCTCCATCGAGCGCCCGGGCTGCAATGCCAAGGGCCTGTACCACGGCCTCGGAGGCCGCCCCCTAGATGGCATGGTCGCTAACCTCGACCGCCTGTTCGAGCAGGTCAAGCGGGCCGGCATTCCGTTCATCGGGATCGGCGACGGCGGCAACGAACTTGGCATGGGCGTCATTGCCGAGGACCTTCCGCGCTTCTCCCCGAAAGCGGCGGACACTGGCACCCCCGGGCGAGGCGGTGTCGCTGCCGTCACGGCTGCAGACTGGCTGGTCACGGCCAACATCTCCAACTGGGGAGCGACCGGTATCGTCGCCGCACTCTCGGCGCTGCTGGAAAACCCGACGGTATTCCATCCGCCCGAGCTGGAGACGCGCAGTACCGAATTGTGTGTGGCCCACGGGGGCGTCGACGGCATGTTTATGGCCCCTGAACCTGCCCATGATGGCATCGTCATGGAAGAGTACGAAGGGATGGTTCGCGCCCTCCGAGGCAGCGTGATGCGCGCGCTCGGGCACTCCGTCAACTGGCAAGGTCAGCGCGGCGATTGGAGGCAACTCAAATGAGCAAGACCACCATATCCGGGCGCCTGCGCGAACTCGGCCTCGAATTGCCCGAAACGAATCAGCCGCGCGGGGCCTACGTACCGATCGTGCGTGCTGGGGACCTGCTCTTTGTGGCCGGTCAGGCGCCTCGTTTGAACGGCGTACTGAAGTACGCAGGAAAAGTCGGCCGCGACCTTTCCATCGAACAAGGTCAGGACGCCGCCCGAATCTGCGCCTTGAACATTCTCGGTCATGTCGCCAGCATGTGCGATGACGATATCGACAATATCGCGGGACTTGTGCGCGTGAACGGCGTTGTGAACTGCGGCGATGACTTCGATGCACATTCCAAGGTTCTCGATGGGGCGTCGGAACTCTTCGCGGCAGTACTGGGAGACAAAGGGCGTCACGCAAGAATCGCAACCGGCGCCTCATCGTTGCCCTCGCAAATGGCCGTTGAAATCGAAGCCACAATTCAAGTAAGACCTAAATAGACGGAATCACACACCGTATGTGATTTCTGCCACAGCGCTGCATCCGGGACAGAAATCTGCTCCCGGGTTCAAAGATGAAGGATGGAGGAGAATTGCCCATGCATGCAACAGTCAACGAATCTGCCGTACCGAGCTTGCAATCCAAGCGCGATGCGGTCTATCGCAAGGTCGCCTTGCATATCATGCCGTTCCTAATGCTGTGCTATGTGGCAGCATACCTGGACCGGATCAACATCGGCTTCGCCAAGCTGCACATGCTGAAGGACCTCGGCTTCAGCGACGCCATTTACGGCCTCGGTGCCGGCCTTTTCTTTATCGGCTATCTCATCTTCGAAGTCCCGAGCAACTTGCTGATGATGAGAATCGGTGCAAAGAAGACGATCTCCCGCATCATGCTTCTGTGGGCCCTCATCTCCGCAGGGTTCGCCTTCGTCGAAACGCCAACACAGTTCTATGTGCTGCGCTTTCTCCTGGGCGCGGCCGAAGCCGGCTTCTATCCGGGTGTCATTCTCTATCTCACCTATTGGTTTCCCGCTGACAAGCGGGCCAAGATGGTAGCGCTCTTCGTTGGGGCCGTACCGCTGTCCGGCATGCTGGGCGCCCCCTTGTCAGGGGCGATCATCGAGTTCGGCCACGGTGCACACCAGCTTACGGGATGGCAATGGATGTTCATCATCGAGGCAGTGCCTTCCTTTCTGCTTGGCCTGTTCTGCCTGAAGTACGTATCCGATGGCCCCGCAGCGGCAGCGTGGCTTACTGAACACGAGCGGACGCTCATCGCGCGCGAACTTCAAGCGGATCGCGAGTTCTCGAAGGGGGACAAGTCCACCGTGTCTCTTGCGGCCACCCTGAAGGACCGGCGTATTTGGAAGATGACGAGCATTTGCTTCTGCTCGGCGATCTGCTCGTACGGCGTGTCTTTCTGGCTTCCCACGCTTGTCCAGCAACTCAATGTCGGTGACGTCATGCATGTGGGGTTCTACACCGCAGTTCCGTTTTCGGCAGCATTCTTCATGATGTTTCTGATTGGCCGAAATTCGGACCGGATGCGGGAACGCCGGTGGCATCTAGTAGGCCCCTTCACTTGTGTGTGCGTCGGCTTGATCGGAAGCGTCTGGTTTCACGACTCGATGGGCATGGCACTGCTCTGCCTCACGATCGCTGCGGTCGGCGCGTACAGTACTACTTCGATGCTCTTCACCATCCCCGGGCTGTTCCTGTCTGGCGTCGGCATGGCTGCCGGTGTGGCAATGATCAACTGCTTTGGCGGCCTCGGTGGCTTCGTCAGCCCCTACGTGGTGGGCGTGGTGAAGGATGTCACCGGCAGCACCAACAACGGCGTGATCTTTATTGCCTGTGTGGCAATGATTGGAGCGATGCTCACGCTTACGCTGCCGAAAAAGCTGGTCAACCGCTAGCCACACCCGCGCGGGCAAGGCCGGGAAAATCCCGGCCCTCGCCTGCTTGCGGTCGACGGATCGTCGGATAACGCCCCCCATCGCCGGTCCACCCCCCTGTCCCCTCTGCCGTCTTCGACGACGGCAAGTCCCCTTCTCTTTCCTCGGGCCCTCCGGTGCATTGCCGATGACGCCTGGGCGCAGCCATGCCATGGCACTCACACCAGAGCCGGGATTAGTACTAGTCCTAATCCCGGCATCATTGCCTTGGAAAAGGGAGCCCACCATAATATCATTAATCGATCTTGTCGTCTCGTATTTCGATACTAGCAGACACGATGGACCAAGGTCAGACAAACGTTAGCGCGAAGCCGTCCGTCCAGAGTCGGCGTTCATAAACGAGCCGTTGGCCCACCGCTCATCTGAGGGGTTGCTGCGTTGCTCGGTTCCTACACTGAAAAATTATTGGAGAAAGATTCGTGAAGTACATGAAAACTGGGATGGCGCTGGCCACCGCGCTGTCTGCTTGCACTGCGTATGCTCAGTCGAGCGTTACCCTGTACGGGGTCATCGATACAACAATTCGCTACACCACAAACCAACCCACCGCCAATGGGCCGCGCAGCCAAGTCGCACTAACGGAAGGGGCCTTCAACGGTGCACGTTGGGGCCTGCGCGGTGCCGAGGACCTAGGTGCGGGCAACAAGGCTATCTTTGCGCTCGAGAGTGGCTTCACCTCGGATGCCGGGAAGATCGGCCAGCAGGGGCAACTATTCGGGCGACAGGCCTGGATCGGCCTGTCGACGGCAAACCTGGGGACGGTGAAGGCCGGGCGCCAATACGGCGCAGCCTATACCTTTCTTGCACAGGTCGACCCCATCAACACCGGCAACTATCCCGAAGAGAATTGGGAGGTTTTTCTGACCGGCATCCGCTTTGACAACACGGTCGACTACTCGAACAAGTGGGGAGGCCTCGCCGTAAACGCGCAGTACTCGTTCGGCGAGCAGTCAGGCAACGCCGCGCGTGGCAGAACCATGCAATTCGCTACGACCTATGAAGCGGGTAATCTGCTCTTTGGCGGCGCCGGCCAGCAATCTCGCGATGCCAATGGCAATGACCTCCTGCTGTGGACAGCGGGTGGCAAATATTCCTTTGGCCAGTTCACGGCCCACGCCTACTACGTCGATTCCCACCGCGATGCGGGTTTCATTGTCGGGGCAAGCGGTACCAGCACGCCGCTGGCCAACACCAATATCGGCAGCAATGCAAACACCGTCCTCGGCCCGGGAACCCAGACGTCGCGTCGCCACGATCGCATGGGCGTAATCGGCCTGACCTACCAACCGACTCCCGCTTGGCGATTCGTGGCGACATACATGCGTGACAACGTCGCCGGTGCCGCGCAGGGCGCGTCGGGTATCCTGCAAACGGCTTACCTGGTTGCAATGTATAGCCTCTCGAAGCGCACGGATGTCTATCTGGAAGCCGACCGCGGCAAGTTGAGCGGCGCCTCCGTAACGGATCCCAATAGCCCTCTGGGGCCGTTTGGAGGCGCATCGACCCGAACCGGCGTTGGCATGGGCATGCGTACCCGGTTCTGAACCGAGATGGCGCCAGTCCCTTGGATCCGGCGCCATCAATCAACGGATCGGCGTCCGTCAGTCAGGCGTGGTACGTACTATGGGGTACATCTGTGATGAACATGTGCCCCGGCGCATGGGTAATGGCAAACGGCACCAACGACGCCATCACCGCTGCCTGAGGCGTTACGCCGCAAGCCCAGAACACGGGAATTTCGCCGTCCTGTACGCGTACCGGGTCCCCGAAATCCGGGCGGGCCAAGTCCGCGATGCCAAGCGCACCAGGGTTACCGACGTGAACGGGTGCTCCGTGCACCGAAGGATAGCCACTACTAATCGCCACGGCATCAGCAACTCGGCCCGCGGGCAGCGGCCTCATCGACACCACCATCGGGCCGCGCAATCGGCCCGCCGGCCGGCACATTCGGTTTGTGAGATACATCGGGACGTTCGTGGCCTCCTCGCGACATGCCGGATTCCGATCCCAGCATCGATCGGTGCGCTCTCAAATGTGAAGCTACATCCGATAAGAAATGTCACCACGTCGGGGTCGGGTCATGCCACAGCCCGGTGGCATCGGCGATTTCCTCTACCAGCGTCCCGTTGCGCCAGACGCTATACAACGGCAGGTCACTGCGGATGTCGGCCCCCTCCGCCATTGCGCTGCGATATCCGCCGGCGTCGATGACATCCAGAACGGGACAGGCTTTCGCGCTTCGCTGCGCAAAAAGGAGGAAGTCCCAGGCCCAGTCCTGCAGTAGCGCGATGATGTTGACCTGCGTCATGCCTGGCGCCACGCCGGCGGTCGGCTGGACATCGCCTCCCCGATATCGCGCGCGGGCGGGCGCCGCCTCTGTCCGGCAGGCGGCGAGATGTTTCGACATAGATGCCCCCATTGATGTGTGTTCCAGAGCCCTACGCACCGCATCAGTCAGCACCTCGAGCTCTATATGACCGGGGTCTGCGTCCGTGTCTCAGGACGTGGACATTTCGAGCATTCGCCGAAGCTTGTCTGCCGCGCTCCGGAGTCGCTGCAAGAGCTCATCATGCGGCCATTTGCTGATCCGGAATTGCGGACCAGTTACGCCTACGGCATAAATGACGCCACCCGGAGAGAAGACCGGCACCGCATATGCCATGGTCGAAGGATCGACCTCACCGAGACATGTGGCGTACCCATTCCGCCGTGCCTCGTTAATCGTTGCTAGCACGTCGGCCAGTCTGACTTTTGTCAGCGGTGTGATTTTTTCAAGCGGCGCACCGAGATATCGGCGACGTGCAGCGTCGTCCTGATAAGCCAGCAGGATCCTCGACGACGCGGCCGCGTGAAGCGGCATCTCAGAGCCAGGCATAACATGAAGGCGATAGCTGTGATCGGTAACGGCGACCGCTACCGCATAAGCGGACTTCGACGACAGCTTCACGACATAACACGTTTCCTCCAGTTCATTGACAAGCTCGTTACAGACCACCTGGCAAAAGTTGATGAGCATATTCTCATCGGTGCCCAGCGTCAGCATACGCGCCAGCCGCGCCCCCGCGCGGTACGTCCTGCGCCCCTCCTCCGCAACATCCAGCACCTTCGCGCCATTCAGGGCCGCCAGCAGTCGATGCGTCGTCGCCTTGGGGAGATCGAGAATCTGCCCAAGCTCGGCTACCGTGAGTCCCTTGCCGGATGCCAAGACGACTTCCAAGATGGACAGATAGCGTTCCAACGGACCCTTTGTGTCTTCACTCATCCTAGCTCCTTGCTTCCAACCACGCCGATCCCCGAGGCCATGCGCTCCGCCAAGAGAGCGCAGGTATCGCGTGCACTACGGCGAGCCTTCCGCTCCTTGGCGGTGCGTGCATCCGCTATGACGCACCAATGCCGCGCTCAGTAGTTGCCCTAGTACGCCAGACATTGCGTTCGATCGGCACCCGACCCATACTATCGTAAATCGATCCTCCTGTCTCGGTTTTCGAAACTAAGCACTCAGAGGCCGGAATGAGGAACGTCAGCCGGCCGATCACTGCCCCGATCAGGAAGAAAGTCGACACCGAGGCATCCTCTGACTTAGACGCAAAAATGTGCGCCCTCGCCAAACACTCGTTCACGGCTCTGCGATTGCAAGGCTCTTCACCGACCCGAACATTCCGCACTTCCGCCTGCAGCGGATTCACCGTCTGAAGCCGCGGCAACCATCGACGCAATAGCTTTTCTGTTTCGAAGTCCCTACTTCTCCCTTTGGAGCACGACGAATGAAAACGCAGTCCCTGTTGTTCAAGCTGGTTCTTGTCGCGACGGCCAGCATTGCAAGTGCATCCTCGTTCGGGCAATCGGCGATCGAGGTGGGCGCCACGGTCCCGCTGACCGGACCAGCCGCATTGTCCGGCACGCAGTATCACAACTCCCTTCGACTGGCAGAAGAGGAAATCAACAAGGCGGGTGGCATCAATGGAAAGCCAATCCGCTTTGTCTTCGAAGACGCTCAATCGTCCAATCCCACTGCGCTGAATGCATTCATCAAGCTGGTACAGGAGCGCAAGCCAGTGTTTGTATTTCTCTCCAGCTACAGCACGCAGAATCTTGCGGTCGCACCTGAGGTATTGAAAGCAAAGATCCCCGTGATGTACGCAGGCGGTGCAGAAGCAGTTGGTGCACTGAAGAACCCTTATATGTTCCGGATTCGGCCGGCGGATACCACCGCCGCGCAAGCCATCGCCCGATTCGTCAAGACGGGACTAAATGCCAGTAAGCCTGGGATCATCTACATCCAGAACGATTTCGGGCAAGGCGCAGCAAAGGCCGCGGCGAAGCAACTGGAAGACTCGGGTATCAAAGTGGCTGGCATGGAAGCGTATGGCGGCACGGACAAGGACATGTCCGCCCAGTTGCTCAATCTAAAGAACAAGGGTGCGGATGCGATCATTGCCCTGAGCTTTCCACAGGACGGCGCACTTCTGCTTCGCCAGATCAAGACGTTGGGACTCAAGCAACCCGTGGTCGCAGCCTCTGGCACGTTCCTGCCGTCGGCCATGCAACTGATGTCACCGTCCGATCTCGAAAATGTGTGGGGCGTCATCGATGTCATGCTTGACACCAATCCCCACGCAGCCAAGTTCGTGAAGGATTACAAGGCCAAATACAAGATCGACGCGGATAGCTACGCCGCTGTCTATTACGACGGCGCAATGATCCTCGCCGACGGACTACGCAAAGTCGGCACCGACCCGCAGAAGCTGCGCGAGTATCTCGGTAGCGTGAAGAACTACCAGGGGGTTGCCGGCCAGTTCTCCTTTGATGCGGGCGGCAATGGCGTACACGAAGTGACCGTCGTCAACTTCAAGAAGGGGACGAAGGAAATGAACTTCGTAACCAAGGTAAGCGATCCCCAGTAATTTCGCATCGCGTTCCACGCACCGCATTCCTTCCAAGACCCCGAGCCCTTCGGGGTCTTCCAACTGCATTGCCTGAAATCGAGGAGATAGGTCCATGAATTCGCCCGCATTCGCGCCCACAGCACTCCAAAAGCAGGTTTCCCCCGAGGAATGGAAGACCCGCGTCGATCTGGCAGCCTGCTATCGGCTACTGACTTTGTTTCGATGGGAAGATCTGGTCTACACGCACATCTCCGCGAAGGTTCCAGGGACCGAAGAGTTCCTGATCAATCCTTACGGATTGATGTTCGATGAAATTACCGCATCGAGTCTCGTCAAGATCGACCGTGAAGGTAACAAGCTTACGGACAGACCCTACGATGTCAATCCCGCCGGCTTCCTGATTCACGGCGCCATTCACGACGCTCGCCCGGATGTTGGATGTGCACTTCACACGCACACGGCCGATGGCATCGCCGTCTCCATGCAGAAAGGCGGCCTCCTTCCGCTCTCCCAACAAGCGATCTTCATCCGGGGCAGCTTGGCCTACCATCCGTATGAGGGCATTGCGCTTGACGACGACGAGCGCGCTCGCCTGCAACGCGATCTCGGGGACAAGTTCTACCTCATCCTTCCTAACCATGGCCTGCTCACCTGCGGTGAAACCATCGCCGATGCCTTCGTCCGCATGTACATG
The DNA here is from genome assembly GCF_905397435.1 of Cupriavidus numazuensis. Classification (GTDB taxonomy): domain Bacteria; phylum Pseudomonadota; class Gammaproteobacteria; order Burkholderiales; family Burkholderiaceae; genus Cupriavidus; species Cupriavidus numazuensis. Next base: position 27,256 of record NZ_CAJPVI010000028.1, on the reverse strand, counting down.
CTGCAGCGTTCATGCGAGATCCAGATCAAGGCGCAAAGCAGCGGTGTGGAGTTGGAACATGTGACACCGGAGGTCGAAGCAAAGACGCTTCGGATGATTGAAGAGACCAACCTGCGGATGCGCGGCACGCCGAAGCACCTGGATGGATCCTTGCCGTGGCCAGCGCTCCTTCGCAGGCTGGATCGGGTGAGCCCTGGATATCAGTGTTAACAAGGCGCGCGTTGCCCCTCAATCACCGGAGACCTCCCATGAGTGTTGAGCAGTATGCAAGCCCCCGCGCATTTTCATCGAAGCGCCCGTGGGAAGATTGGCTATTGGCAGCGAATCGCTGGTTACTCATAACCCTCGTCGCGGTCATGTCGGTGCTTGTCATCGCAAACGTCGGTGCGCGCTACGTGCTCTCCTACTCATTGGTCTGGGTGGAAGAGCTGACACGCTACATGATGATCTGGACGACCTTTCTCGGTGCCGGCTTTGCTCTGCGTGTTGGAGGCCATATCGCCATCGACAATCTGGCCAAGGCCTTTCCGGCGAAGGCAGCGCGCACGCTTCGGGCCGCGATAGTGCTAACGATCGCCGCAGCTCTGATCGTTCTGGTGGTGCTAGGCGTGCAGTATTCCGACTTCGCTTGGGAGCAAGAGACGCCTGTACTGGGCTGGTCCTACGGACAAGTCTATCTGGCCATCCCCATCGGCGCCGTCCTCACGCTGCTCCACCTGCTCACGGTGGCACGCCAGTGGATCCAGAGTGGCGAGTGGGAAAAAGTCGACAACTTTGATCCACAAGCGCTGTAAGGAGACTCGAATGAATCTAGTCCTTGCTGCATCGTTTGTCGGCCTCATGGGACTCGGCGTCCCAATCGCCTTTGCCATGCTAATCGCTGGGTTGCTTGCGGTTGCCATGCAGCCGAGCCTCAGCGGCCTGGTCGTGGTGCAAAACCTGTTCAGCGGTTTGGACAGCTTTCCGTTGCTCGCGATGCCGTTCTTCATCCTGGCGGCAGAGCTAATGTCGGGTGGCGCACTTACGGACGTCCTTCTGACGTTTGCCGCGCGCTTGGTCGGTAAGCGCCGAGGTGGCCTCGGCCATGCCAACATCCTGACGCTGACCTTCTTCTCGGGCATCAGCGGATCCGCGCTCGCGGATGCGGCCGGCCCCGGTGCCATGCTTATCCGGATGATGAAGCGCGCGGGATACAGCGATGCGTATGCCGCCGCCCTGACCGCATCGACCGCCATCGTGGGCCCCATCATCCCGCCGTCGATCATCATGATCATCTATTCCTTGACTGATGACGGCGTCACGATGACCGGGCTATTCCTCGCCGGAATCGTTCCAGGGCTACTCATCGCCGCTTCACTCGTCGTGGTCAATCACATCGTGAGCGTGCGGCGAAACTATCGCAGCAGTGCGGAGCTCCTAGATCCGCGCCCGCTGTTTACCCTGTTCCTCAGGGCGCTCCCTGCGCTCATGTTGCCCTTCATCATTCTCGGTGGTATTCACTTTGGGATCTTCACCCCCACGGAGGCGTCTGCGGTTGCAGTGTTCTACGCGTTGCTCGTCGGTCGATTCGTCTACAAGACGCTACACGTCGAGATGCTTCCGGCGATTCTCTTCCGCACCGCGCTCATGACTGCATCCATTCTGTTCATCGTCGGAACATCGGCCGTGTTCGCATGGATGCTGACCGTTGGACAGATCCCCCAGTTGATCGGAACATGGATTGCCGGGCTTCACCTCTCGCCCATCGAACTGCTCCTCGCCGTCAACGTGTTACTACTCTTGGTGGGCATCTTCATCGAACCCCTTCCCGGGGTCATGATCATGGTGCCCATCCTCGCTCCCCTGGCTGACGCCGCCGGCATTGCCCCGCTGCAGTTCGCGATCGTCGTCATTGTCAACCTGACACTCGGGATGATCACACCGCCGGTAGGGGGCCTCCTGTTTGTGACCTCGGTGGTATCCGAAGTACCGATGGGGAGAATGGTCCGTGAGATGAAAGGCATGCTCATAGCGCTGCTGAGCGTTCTCATGCTCCTGACCTACGTCCCCGCCCTCTCGACCTGGCTGCCGGGCGTGCTCGGCTACGCCCGCTAACCTCTTTGAGCCAAACTGCCATGCAAACATCTCGTCGCAGATTCGTCACGTTGATGGCCGGTGCCACTGCCGGCCTGTGGGGCACATCCGCTCGGGCACAGCGGGTGATCAAGTACGCCCATTTTCAACCCGCCAAGACCGACCAACCCAATCACGCCGCAGCGCTGGCGTTCAAGGAGCATGTGGAAAAGGCCAGCAATGGCAGTCTGAAGGTCGACATCTATCCTGCCGGCCAGTTAGGCTCCGCGCAGCAGACGGCCGAAGGCGTGCGCCTGGGAAGCATCGAACTGGCCGTACTTCACGAAGGCGCCATTACAGGGATCTACAAGACCTTCAACATCTTCGGTATCCCCTATCTCTTTGAAAGCCATCAGCAGGCGTACACGGTCCTCGATGGGCAATTCGGGAAAGACCTGGCCGAAGACATGCGCAAGAAGACAGGGGTACGACTCCTGTCCTATGCCGACAATGGAGTACGTCATTTCACCAACTCGAAAAGGATCATTAAATCCCCGGCCGACCTCAGGGGTCTGAAGATCCGGGTGCAGCCCAGCCCTGTGTATATCGAATTTGTGAAGGCACTGGGGGCGAGTCCATCTGCAATTGACTGGGGCGAGTTGCCCGCGGCCCTTGCGCAAGGTACCGCGGACGGCCAGGAGAATAGCGTCTCAACCATCCTGGCGGCCAGCCTATACCAGCAGCAAAAATACGCCACCCTAGACGGCCACATCTATGGACAGTTCGGCTATCTGGCGAATGATCGATTCTTCAACGGTCTATCCTCGTCCGAGAGGGTGATTGTTCAGGAAGGCGTGGACCGCGCGACGAAGATCCACCGAGACATGACACGGGCGCTGGATCTCGGGGCGCAGAAAGTGCTGTCGGACAAGGGCATGTCCGTTACGACGTTGACGGGCGCCGAGATCGACGCGTTCCGAAAGGCTGCGCAACCAGCCGTGCGAAGCTATCTCGAGACCAACATTAGCCGGGACTGGACGAACCGACTAATCGCCACCGCGCAATCGGCCCGCTCCCAAGGCTGAGATCACGCGGTCCAGCGGTTGCGACGCTGGACCGTCCTCTGCAAACGGGGATCATACGACATGAGGTTCAGCGCTCGGAGCCGTGACCGCTATTTTTTCCGAAATCAAGGCATATGAAGACCACGATTTATGGTGCCGGTGCGATTGGCGGCTGGATCGGCGCCAGACTCCTGCGGCAGGGATGCGATGTCACTTTTGTCGCGCGCGGCGCAACCTTGCAGCGACTCCGGGACAAAGGACTGACGCTCAAGCAGGGGCAGGACGTCTTCTCGCTTCCCGTGCATGCGACCGACAACCCGGCATCGCTGGGACAACAAGACCTGGTAGTCGTGTCCGTGAAGGCGCCGGCGCTGCCCGACATCGCCGAAGCACTCCGGCCGCTTCTGGGCCCCCACACCACCGTATTGACGGCGATGAACGGCGTCCCCTGGTGGTTCTTCGACGGCTTTGGCGAAAGCATGTCTGGCACGCGTCTGCGGACAGTCGACCCCGAGTCTCGAATCGCGAAGGCCATCCCGGCCGAGTTGGTGATAGGCGGCGTCGTCCACGCGAGCTGCATCCTTGAGGCGCCTGGCGTGGTGCGTCAGCATTTCGGCAATGACATGATCATTGGCGAGCCGCGCGGCGGGATCTCCGAGCGCGTTGAAGGCCTCGCCGCCATCCTGAACCGCGCCGGGATTGAAGCCAAAATATCGGCACAAATCCAGCGCGATGTGTGGTTCAAACTGTGGGGAAACATGACGACCAACCCTATCAGCGCACTGACGGGCGCCACGACCGACCGGATCGTTGACGACCCGCTGGTCATGGATTTCGCTACCCGCGCGATGCTCGAAGCCAAGCAGATCGGAGAAGCCTTTGGCCTGCCCATCTCCCAGGCGCCTGCCGACCGCCACCGCCTTACGCGAACGCTGGGCGCGGCAAAGACCTCGATGCTGCAAGATGTAGAGGCCGGCAAGCCCATCGAATTGGACGCGATTCTCGGTGCCGTTCAGGAGCTCGGCCAGCTCACCCGGGTCCCGACCCCGTCTATCAATGCACTATTGGGCCTGACGCGACTCAAAGCGCGCGTGTCGGGCCTGTATTGAAACCTTGCCACCAGGCGGCGGCAAGGACGGCCTCTCCGTATCCGGCTTTACGGCGGCACTCATTGCAGGAGCGACAGACTCTACGATGGCTTGTACAGCGTCCTCGCCGTCTAGTCCGGCTGGGCGTCGAGCTGCGAGTGGCTGCGCTGCCGCTCCCGGCGCAGTACATAGGCACCCGCCCCGAATAGCACCGCTATGCCCGTCCACGCCGCCGCGTTCGGTGTCTCGTCCCAGACGAGCCAGCCAAGTGCGATGGCAAATATCAGACCGGTATATCGAAAAGGGGCCACAACGGTGACATCGCCCGCTCGCATGCTAATGGTAACCAGCAAGTAGCCGACACATAAGAATCCCCCGGCGGCGCAGAGGAGCCCCCCCTCCTGCCAGGTGATTGGTGTCCACGGGTAGGGGGACAGACAAAGCCCTGCGAGAACGGTCACGAACAGCGAGGTGCTCAGCGTCACGATCACGGATGAAATCGCGGGATCGATTCCCCGGGTCACGAAGTCTCTGCAGGCGTGGAGAAAGGTTCCGAGGAGGCATAGCAACGCGTATCGGTTCATGCCGTCCAGGCGGGGCTGCACAATCAGGATGACCCCGAGAAACCCCGCCCCGATCGCCATCCACTTCCTCGCGTCCACCGACTGCTTCGTCAGCAACACCACAAGAAACACGAGAAGCATCGGCGCTGCCATGTTAATCGCCGTAGCATTTCCGATCGGGAGCCATGCCAACGCACTGAGGTAGGCGATTGTGGCCAATCCATCGAATGCCGAGCGTAACCCCACGCGGCCGTTACGTAGATCCCCGAGACGCGAGCCCAGCTTCGTCGCGTGAACGATGAAAAAGAGCAGCGTCGATGCTATGAAGCCACGAACGAAGATGACCTGGATTGTAGGAATCTGTTGACTGAGGTGCTTCACTATCGCGTCGTTCGCGACGAAACTCAGCATCGCCGTCGATAGCGCATAGACGCTTCGTCGATTGGCTGCCGCGATGGCGTCAGCACGCCCACCGGATACGCACCCATCAGTACTCTTCGGCTGAATCACAATTTATCCATAACGCGGCAATTCTTCGGGAACAGCTTCTCAGAAGCCGTTCCCGCCGACATCACCCAGTGTCAGTCCAGCGGCCTCTGCTTTCGCAGCCCAAGGATTTCACGTGCCTCGCCAGCCGAGGCCAGTGTTCCGCCGAGTTCTTGTACGATGCGGGCCCCCTTCCTCACCAACGCCGCATTGTCCGGCGCCAGCACGCCTTTCTCGAGATAGACATTGTCTTCGAGCCCCACGCGAACGTGTCCTCCCGACAGGAGCGCCTGGGCAAGCATCGGAAAGGCGAACCTGCCGATGCTGAAGGCGGCCCAGCGAGATCCAGTGGGCAACAATGATTTCAGGTAGCTCATGGTCTCGGGCGACGCATCGGCGCCGTATTTGACGCCAAGCACGATCTGGAACAACGCCGGGGACGCGATGGTTCCATCCGCGATCAGGTCGCGGGCCAGGTGGATGTCTCCCGTATCGAAGACTTCCAGCTCTGGCAGCGTTCCAGCTTCCTGGATCATGGCAGCCATCGTCCGCACGTTGGAAGGCGTGTTGATCACGACCGACGAGCCGGAGAACATTGTGTTCAAGTCCAGACTGCAAATTTCCGGCCGCAGCGCAACGATATGGGCCACGCGTGGCTCGGGGCGCATCAGCGTGGTTCCGGGTGCCGCAATCTTAGGATCATCCTCGCTCGGAATGAATCGCTGGCCGGGACCGGTCGTCAGATTAATCACGAGATCAACATCGCTGCTACGAATACGCTGCACCACCTCACGGTAGTGCTCCAGTTCCATACTTGGTCGTCCGTCCGGATGCCGCACATGAATGTGAACGATCGCAGCACCGGCTCGCGCCGCGTCGACGCATGCATTGGCGATTTCCTCTGGCGTGCATGGCAAGCCAGGATGTTGTGCACGGGTGGTAATGTTCCCCGTTACTGCGCAGCAAAGGATAGTGGGTGTGCTCATGATGATGTATTACGAAAGATGACGCAGAGAATCTCGTCGTCGAATGATTCGGCGGCCCGGAAAGGGTTAATCGCTGAGTTGGTGGGCCGCCATTGACCGGCGGCGAGATCGGTTCACTAAGAAAGACTGTCAGCGATCCACGAACTCGAAGCCCATTGCCCGAGTGTGGTAATAGATTCCCCCGTCCTGCACGATGAGAAACTTCGCCCGTTCGCTTCCATTGTTGACGTGAGAATGAGTGGCGGTCGCCGGCGTGACAGTCGTTGCCCACTGTGCCCAGTCCTTACGCTTTCCATCAACGACAGAATGGCAGTTCTCTCCTTGAATGATCAGTGCCACGGCCACCGAATTATGTCGATGCGGCCGCTGCACTCCACCAGGCGGCAGCGAGTTCATCGCGACGGTGAGAGTCGGAAGCACATTTCGGCTTGCCTCTTGACGGTCCGAGGAAAGGATCAGGGCCGAGCCGGCGATCTCATTGGTGCGGCCAATGCTGTAGATGAGATCGATCTGCTTCTCCATCTCGGCGCCAGTAAAGTGCACCACGTCCGTGGGCGCCTCGCCAGCCGCCGGCGGCCTGACACCTTCGAAGGATAGTTGCGGTTCGTTGGTGACAATCCAGAGCACTGAGTCCGAAGTCGCTGTGTGCGCTTGAGCAATACCGCCCGGCAATACGAGGAGATCGCCGGTCGCCCATACGACATTCTCCTCGCCGCATCGGGTCGATCCGTCCCCCCGGATGACGTACACCACAACACCACTGGCGGCGAAGTTAGTGCATAGCGTATCGTTGGCGAGGATCCTCGCGTAGCGCGCAAGCACCAATGGTGTGGTTGCTGGGAATGGGCACTGGAGCTCGCGCGAGCGATCGCAAGCAAAAAGTGTGCTGCGCGTATCCGGGTGAAGTGCGAGGGCGGCCTCTTCGGTAAAACTATCGCCGGGAATCGGAGACAGTTTTACGTTGAACGCGTTTCCGCTATTAAAGTAGCGAGCCCTGGCTTCGGCTTTGGAACGAGGCGTCGCCGCCCGCTGTGCGGGCAGATCCGCGATTGTCCGCGGCATGGATTCCGACATTTTGCAATCTCCTGGTCGACAAAGATTGGGACGAGAACGAGCAACCTGCCAATTTTTGCCCCGCTGCGTGCAGCCCGCAGCGGGCCATAGGGATCAGGAAAGGACCAGATCCGCGCGCGATTCTACGAAATGCGATACGGCCTGGAGCAGCGCTTCGCAGTCCGCGTCCGTGGTCGGGATCGAGACATTGATCATTCCTCGCTTGGCGATCCAGAATCCCTCCCGCACCATGTCGTAGTAGAAGAGATCACGAAGCGGCACGATGTTGTCCTTGAGATCGCGGACACTACGAACGTTTGCTCGCGTCATGTGCACGTTCATCATCGATCCGCGTCCCGTGAATGTCATAGGTAGCGAGCTGCCCGATACCAGTTCATTGAGCTGGCGGCGCAGTTTCTCGCCCCGGCCGTTGACTTCCTCAATCAGGGACTTGGTCAGGACATGTTTCAGGCCTGCGGCACCGGCTGTCATCGTAAAGATGTTGTTGTTGAACGTGCCGGCGTGACCGATGGCGTTCGGCCGCAAAGGATTGAATACGTTCATAATCTCGCTCCGTCCGCCAAACGCGCCGAAGCTGAAGCCGCCACCCAGGTATTTTCCTAGCGTCGTCATGTCAGGGGTGATGGTGTGCACCGCCTGCATCCCTCCGTACGAGAGACGGGAAGTCATGACCTCGTCGAAGATCAGGACGGTTCCGTGCAACGCAGTCCACTCGCGCAGATGCTGGAGGAATTCGAGACTCGCCGGAATGCACCCGCCTGACCCCTGCATCGGCTCCACAATGACCGCGGCGATCTCATTGGCGTGTTGGGCAAGAAGTGCCGTAGTCCCCTCGATGTCGTTGTAAGGCGCGACAATGAAGTCGAACGGAGCGGTCAGCGGGTGACGGGAGGCGCCAGAGAAGACAAACACACCGCCGTGATAGGCACCTTCGAAAACGACGATCTTCTTCTTGCCGGTGTATGCCATGGCCGTGGAGATCGCGTACAGATTGGCCTCCGTGCCGGAATTGGCGAAGCGCAGCAACTCCATCGAAGGGAAGCGCTCCTGAAGCAGAAATGCCATCTCGGCTTCAGCTTCGGTATGACCGCCCATGGACCAGCCCCGATCAAGCGCTGCCATCGCTGCCGCGCGAAGATGAGGATTGGAATGTCCGTAGAACCCGGCCGTATATTCTCCGAGGAAATCCCGATACCAGCGCCCGTCGAGCGACTTCACCTGGGCATCCTTTCCTTCGGTAAGGGTGATCGGGAACGGATCTACGAAGATGACCGTCCGGGTGTTGCCGCCTGGCAGCGCGCGGGAGGCCGCCACGTGCTGGGCATAGCTCTCGGTATTCGATTCCCGGTAGAGTTCCTTGGCTTCGGCAAGTGCGTGAGAAACTTGTCGGACTACTGCAGCGGTGTTCATTTAAATGCTCCGGTACGGTTGCAAAGGCGCTGCCACGCGGCAGCGCGAACTATCAGCGGGATCAGTTCTTTAGTGCGTCGAGTGTCCGAGATACGCTTCTCGGACACGATCATCTGACCTGAGTTGCTCAGCAGCACCCTCCAGGACTACTGATCCACTCTCGAGCACGTAGCCTCTCGATGCCACGCTCAGCGCAAGGACCGTGTTCTGCTCAACCAGCAAGACTGTCAGCCCCTCCTCATGAATGTCAGCGATACGCGCGTAGACTTCTTCCGCCAAGCGCGGTGCGAGCCCGAGAGAGGGTTCGTCCAACAGCAGAACCTTGGGGCGGGCCATCAGCCCGCGGCCGATGGCCAGCATCTGTTGTTCACCCCCTGAGAGGGACCAACCCAACTGGCTAGAGCGTTCCGCGAGTCGAGGGAAAAGCGAATAGACGCGCTCGAGGTCGGCCTTTACCAGCCCGTCGCGACGCCGCATGTGGGCCCCTACCAGCAAGTTCTCCTTCACAGTGAGGCCGGCAAACACTTTCCGGCCCTCCGGCACATGCGCGATGCCGCCGCGCACCCGCTGCTCCACGGACTGGCGAGAAATGTCCTCGCCGTCGTATCGCACCGTACCGCTGATATTCAGCACGCCTGATATCGACTTGAGAAGCGTGGTCTTGCCCGCCCCGTTCACGCCGATCAGAGCGACGGCTTCCCCACGATTTACCGTCAAGTTGATATTGCGCAGCGCCGCGACGTCCTTGTAGTACGCGGAAAGGTTTTCACAGTGCAGCATGCTTGTAGCCCTCCCCGAGGTAGGCGGACAGTACGGCGTCGTTTCGGGAAATCTCCCCGGGTGTCCCCTCTGCCAACTTTTTGCCAAAATTGAGAACGGTGATTCTCTCGGCCAGGCGCATGACCATGCTCATGTTGTGTTCGATCAGGATGACGGCAAGTTGGTGTTCCTTCCGCAGTTCGCGCAGAAGCACCATCAATCGCTCGACTTCACCCGAATTCAGGCCGGCCGCCGGCTCGTCCAGCAGCAACAGCTTGGGCCTACCCATCATGACTTTGGCCATCTCAACCAAGCGTCTACTCCCATAGGAAAGCGCCCCAATCTGGCGGCTTGCATGGGCAGCAAGGCCGAATCGTTCAAGCATTTGCATTGAGCGCTTACGATTCTCCGCTTGCCTGGCGAGCGCCTGGCGTGGCACCAACACATGTTCCATGAGCGAAGGCGGGCTAATCGCCGACGTCCCCATCATCACATTCTCGAGAACGGTTAGCCGTTCGAAGAGGCGGCCGTTCTGAAAGATGCGACCCACGCCCATCGCGACAATGTCGTGCGTCCGCTTCGCCGAGATGACGCTTCCATTAAGGGAAACCTCCCCAGACGACGGCCGCGTAAGGCCACTCAGTACATTAATCAAGGTGCTCTTGCCAGCGCCGTTCGGTCCGATGACGGAATGGAATTCACTATCCTCGACCTGAAAGGAGACGTCGGACAGGGCATGAACACCGCCATAGTCCTTGCTTATTGACCTGACTTCGAGAAACGCCATTTCTCCTCCTTCTCCGCGGACGACTGCGAACCAAATTTTTCTCTCAGAACACCAAACAGGCCGGCCATGCCCTTCGGTGCAACGAACAGCATTGCCACCACAATCAACCCGAACACCACTAGGTAGGTCGAGCCCAACGGCCGTAACCACTCCGGCAGGAAGGTGATCGTCAAAGCGCCAAGGATGGATCCCAGAATGGTCGCCTCGCCGCCAACCACCAGCATTGCCAGATAAAAGATGGATTGACCGATGCTGAAGTCTTCGGGCGCAACGAATCGCGCATGAAAGGCAAATAGAACTCCGGCGCAGCCCGCGTAGATACCGCCTAACGTGAGCGCCGCAACTTTGACGCGAGTGAGATTCAGGCCGGAGACCGAAGCCGCCAGTTCGTCGTCCCGGACTGCCATCATCGAGCGGCCTACCGGAGTCTGGCGGATGTAGTAGGCAAATGCTGCCAAGATGCCGACCATGAAAAGTCCGACATAGAAGAACGCCTGTTCGGAATCGGCGGCGACTCCAAAGGCCGACAAGACGGGAATGCCAGTAATACCATTACTGCCGCCTGTCACTTCGACCCAGTTTGCCGCGACGATCGTGAAGCTGATGTTCACGCCAAGGGTTGCCAATGCGAAGTAATGTCCTTTCAGACGGAGCAGCAGCATGCCCATGGCATAGGAGAAGAGTCCCGCTGCGGACACACCAATCACCACGCCAACCCATGGGTTGAGCCCAAGCCTGGTGCTCGTGATCGCGACCGCGTACGCCCCGATCCCGGCAACCGAAGCGTGCATTAGCGAGATCTGCCCTGTGTATCCCAACACAAAGTTGAGACCCATCACGGCGACCGCAGCGATCAGCGCCGCATTCATCAACCTCACCCAGTACTCGCCAGCGTTGAAAGGCAGTATGCAGGCAAGCGCGACGGCAAGCATGTAGCCGATCAGCATTCCTTTGCTAGTGATTCGTACGCTAATCATGTCAGCCTCGCTCCGAAACCGGTTCACCAAAGATGCCCTGTGGACGTGCAACCAGGAAGAGGATCATTGCGCCGAAGCACAGCAGATCCTTATAGGACGACGAGATGTACGAGGCGCCCAGGATCTCCGTCAGCCCAACGAAGATTCCACCGGCGATTGCACCTGGAACACTGCCGAATCCGCCAATGATCGTGGCCGCGAACGCTTTCAAGGCGATGGCATCGCCCATGTTGACGTCTGCGAACCACATCGGGGCGATGAGGATGCCTGCGCACCCGGCCAGGACGGCGCCGATTGCCCACGAGCATGCTAGAAAGACGCCGACACGAAGCCCCATGAGGCGTGCAGTCCCAAGGTCTAATGCAACCGCGCGCATGACACGCCCTACAGAGGAGTGCTTCATGAAGGCATGAAGCGCGGTGATGAGCAGTGCAGTGATGGCAATAGTCGCCAGGGCGTGTACGGAGATCGAGCTATTCAGAATGCTTACAGTGGCGTCGCCAAATGGCGATGGCAGGCGAAACGGCAGGCTCCCCCAGATCAGGTTCGCCCCGTTGAGCATTGAAAAGCCGATCATCACCGTGGCGATCACTACCGTCACTTGGGGCTGCGATCGCAGGGGAAGATGAACGGTCAGATAGAACAGTGCACCGAATGCGGCCATTAGTGCGATAGCAGCCGGCACGGCGACACTCATCGGCAATCCCAGTTGCAGAATTGTCGTTACGCCAAAGAATGCGCCCAACATGACAAACTGACCTGCGGCGAAATTGACAATGCCGGTTGCCGTATAGACGGTTACAAAGCCGAGTGCAGCCAGTGCGTAGATACTGCCAAGAGCTATGCCGTTGACAATGAGCTGAACAAGATCCTGCATGATTTTGATCCTCCGTGTTGCGTCAGCGACTACAGTTCCGCCGGCACCTTCGTTACAAAGACCATGTCCTTGGAACCTTTCTTGAACGTCACCACCGTTACTTCATGGACGCCATTTCCAGCCTCGTCGAACGAGAACGTTCCCGCTGCACCTTCATAGCGCTTGACGCTTGCCAGGTAGTCACGCAGTTTTTGCGGATCGGCACCGACTTTTCGAAGGCCTTGCGCAAGAATCATCGCGCCGTCGTAATAGGCCGCTGCGTAGCCGTCGGCGTCGATGCGGAACTTGTTCTTGTAATCCTTGACAAACGTGGCCGCTGCCCGATTCGTGTCGAGCATTACGTCGATGACACCCCATACGTTATCCAGGTCGGTGGGCGACATGAGCTGCATGGCCGTCGGGGTGAATGCCGCGGATGATGCGATGATTGGCATCTTCAGACCCAGGGTTTTGGCCTGGCGCAGGATTAGCGCTCCATCTTGCGGCAGGCACATCACGACGATCGTATCGGCACCGCTATTCTTTAGCTTGAGCAGTTGCGCGGACATATCCTTGTCGTTGGCACCGTACGCCTCCATGCCGGCGACCTTGACGCCCAGGCCATCGAGCTTCTTCGCTGCCGCCTTGGCAGCGCCCTGTCCGAAGTCGTTCTGAATGTAGATTATTCCTGGCGCAGAGGCTTTCAGATTCTGCTTCACGAAGCGCGCGATGGCTTGTGCGGCAGCACTGTCCTCAGGCCTGATACGAAACATGTATGCGTTCTTTTGCGCGCTGATTGCATCGGCGCCGCCACCGTACATGACCGGGATCTTTGCCTTTAACACCTCAGGCGCTACTGCGAGATTTTGCGTGCTGTAGCTAGAAAGGAAGACAAAGGCAGGCTTCCTCTCCTGCACCAGCTTGATGAACGCGTTCAGGGCTGCGGGGTTGGACGATTGCGCATCTTCGAAGATGAAACGCAGCGGTTTACCGTTGATCCCGCCCGACTTGTTAATCTCCTCTTCGGCAAGGCGTAAAGAATTGTGATACTGCGTACCTGTCAACGCTGCCGGCCCCGTGAGCGGCACAGTCGCACCGATTTCGATGGCGGACTGGCTAAGGGAAGGACCACTGAAAAGTACCGCGATCAGCGTGAACAAGGCAATTAACGAGAACTTCTTTCTCATGCTTAACTCCGTGGGGTGCCGCGTGATGGAAGGGGTAAGCCCCTTCCATCTCTTCTTCTTAGGCGCTACGTGTTGCCTCGGTGTCAAAGTAACCATTGCGCCGATCTCGGTCAGCATCGGATTCTTCGCGCTCGGAGGGATCGCCATATCCCCCGCCGCCCGGAGTCCGCACCTCGATCCAGTCGCCGGCTACGAGGGCAATATCGTCCGCCTTGGAGGCGTGCTCGGGAGTGCTCTCGCGACCGCTCTGCGAAATCACGATCTGGTTAGTGGCACCGGGCTCGCCGCCCAGAATCCCCGGGGGCCCGAACTTGCCGTGATCCATGAGGAAGGACACCTTGGCCGTACCGCGCAGCAGACGGATGCGATAGTTGACGCCGAAGCCGCCGCGGTGCTTCCCCGCGCCGCCAGAACCCTCGCGCAGGTTGTAATGCTCAAACCTGACGGGGTACCGCTGCTCGAGAATCTCGACAGGCTGGCTCTTGGAGATGCCGATGGTCGAGCAACCATTGCTGATCCCATCGCCGTCCCACCAACCGCCGTAGCCACCGCCCGAGAAGTAGTACATGACGTACGGATGGCCAGTCTCCGGGTCCACGCCACTGATATTGAGATTGCCGCTGGTGCCAGCGGGCGCGCCAAATAGACGCTGGGGAACCGCATGCGCCAAGGCAGTAAACATCGACTCCATCACTCGTTGAGACACCTCTGCCGCGCAACCGGCTACCGGGCGGGGATATTCCGCGAACAAGAAGGTGCCTTTGGGCTGTTCCACCGTGATCGGCCTGAAGCAACCTGCGTTGATGGGCACCTCGGGGAAGACATGCTTGAATGCGAGATACACTGCCGAGACGGTTGACGCCCACACCGAATTCATGGGACCGGCGCACGGTTTGCTGGAACGCGCAAGGCTCACATACACCTGGTCACCCCTGACCGTCATGTCAACGTGGATCTCCAGGGGCTCGTTGACGACCCCATCGCTGTCCATATAGGCCAGCCCCTTGTAGATGCCGTCCGGGATCGAGCGAATCTTGGCGCGCATCATCCGCTCCGCGCGATTCTGGAGCTCTTCGATTGCAGCAGATACCTCCTCTGCACCGTACCGATCGAGAAGAGCGGTCAGACGTTCTGCGCCTTTATTCAGCGCAGCGATTTGCGCTTTGATATCACCGATACGTTCGTCCGGAATGCGGATGTTGGCGAGGATCAGTTTGACCATGTCCTCATTCATCGTGCCGGCGTCTACGATCTTCACCGGTGGGATACGGAGACCCTCCTGGTGGATCTCGGTGGCCGTGCTGCTGAATCCACCCGGCACCATGCCGCCGGTGTCAGGCCAGTGACCAGCATTCGACAGATAGCACCACCGCTTTCCTTTGTAGAAGAACGGTTGAACCATCTTCACATCCATCAGATGGGTGCCGCCACGGTACGGGTCGTTCACGATGATGATGTCACCGGGTCCTAGGTTCGGGCACTCTTCGATCACGCAGCGTGTCGTTTCTTGCATGACCCCTACGAAAATCGGGAGTCCAAGCGCCCCTTGTGCGATAAGGCGGCCATCCTCCAGGCCGTAGATGCCATTTGACCTGTCATAGGCTTCCGATATGACGGGCGAGAAGGAGGTCTTCTCGTGGACCATGTCCATCTCGTTGCAAACCTGGCCCAGACCTTTTTCGATCACGGTGAGGGTGACGGGATCGATCGTTGCTGTCATTGCGGTGCTCATTTCGTGCTCACATTTTTTCAATTTGGCTCAGTGTTAGACCTGGATCAGGATGTTTCCGAACTCGTCTACGGTCGCCGAACAGCCCGGATCGATCACAACCGTGGTGTCCAGTTGCTCCACAATTGCCGGCCCTACGAACTCGGCGCCGACAGGGAGCTTTTCACGCTGATAGATGTTCGTTTCCCACCATTTGCCTTCAAAAAAGGCCGGTCGCGTACCGGTGAGCGATGCCTCCAGCGTGTTTTTCGCATCCGGCTTGAAGATCGACAGTGAAATCCGATCCCGTACCCCGATCACCGTCGTGCGCACATTCGTCAGGACTGGCTTCATTTCCGGTAGCTCGAGCCCAAAGCGCTCGAAGTAGACGCGAGCGAATTCGGCGCGCACGGCTTCCTTATTGAACTTGCCTGTCTCGACCGCAAGCTTCATCACGTGGGACTGGCCCTGGAACATCAGGTCCAGTTCATTGCGAACGATCACTTCCTTCACCGACACGTTTTCACGCGCGAGGAGCGCTTGACCGGAAGCCGCCTGCTCCCGCATCACGGCAACTACGGATTCAGCGTCGAGCACATCGAATTCCGTATTGATCGTCTGGACAAAGTCGTGGCGCACGTCAGACAGGACGCAGCCAAGTGCAGACGTGAGGCCGGGGAAGCGCGGAACCATCACCTTCGGAATGCCAACCTCGCGGGCAATTGCCACCGCGTGCAGTGGACCGGCGCCTCCGTAGGGCATGAGAACGAAGTCGCGCGGATCCTGGCCCTTGTCGATCGTGATGAGACGGATGGCGCCAGCCAGTTCGCTGACTGCCACCCCGACGACAGCTTGTGCCGTCTGTAGTGCATCCAGCCCCAGCGCCTGGCCCAACTGCTCTTCGAAGGCGCCACGGATAACCTCTAACGACACGGGGTGCTCGACACCGGTAATCGCGTCGTGATTGAGGCGTCCCAGCACGTAGTTGGCGTCGGTGACAGTCGGCAGTTCGCCGCCTCGGTTGTAGGCGATCGGACCAGGATAGGAGCCCGCGCTCTCCGGCCCGATGCGCAGCATGCCGGCAGCATCGATATGCGCGATGCTGCCGCCACCGGCGCCGACAGTATGGATGTCGATCATCGGAATGCGTACTGGCAGCGCATAGGCCAACTCTTTTTCCGAACTTACTGCCGGCTCCCCATCGGCGATCATCGCGACGTCGTAGCTGGTGCCACCCATGTCACCGGTAATGACGTTCTTCACGCCGGCTGCCTTGGCAATCTCCGAAGCCGCCAGGACACCAGCCGCCGGTCCCGACATCACCGTGTGCGCCGCGTGGTCACCTACGATCGACGCAGACATCATCCCGCCGTTCGCCTGCATGATGAGCAGATCTTTCTGAAACCCCTCGTCGCGCAGTAGGTCTTGTACCTTGTTGACATACTTGGTTACTACCGGACGAATGGCTGCGTGCACCGCGGCCGTGCTGCCACGTTCGAACTCGCGCATTTCGCGCACCGTTTCGTAGCCGGCTACGACATCGTCGGTGTGCCAGTGTTGTCGCACGATCTCGGCCGCCCGCTTCTCATGCTCCGGATTCACGTAGGAATGTAGGAAGTGGATGACTACCGAGTCCACCCCGCTTTCGCGAAGCTGGCGAACCGCCTCGATGACGTCAGCTTCATTCAACGGCTCGATAACTTTGCCGGCCGCATCCATTCGCTCGCGCACCTCGATGCGATCACGACGCTCAATCAGCGGCCGAAAAGTACCGGAAAGACCGTATGCAAACGGGCGCGTCCGCCGACCCAGCTCGAGCGCGTCGCGGAAGCCACGCGTCGTGATGAGGCCACAGCGCGCGCCCTTATGTTCCAGGACCGCGTTGGTCCCCGCCGTCGTACCGTGGACGAGCCAGGCGATGGCGGACGGTTGCACGTCGAGCTGATGAATCCCTTCTACGAACCCCCTCGCACGATCGTCAACCGTAGTGGGAACCTTGGCGGTCCTAAACACGCCCTTTGCGCTGTCAATCAGGATGAAGTCGGTGAAAGTACCGCCCACATCCACGCCTACATTGATTGCACTCACCTTCTATCCTCGCATGTTGAGTTTCGAAATCCGAGACAGTTGGCTCGGTTTGTGATATTATGGTCAGCAAGATGGGCGAATGCAACGAGGGATTTACTGGGGTATCTACCTAGACCAGCATTGGTGCGTCGCACCCTAGAGCGGTGAGGGAGGTCGTGGGGTGCCGAAGAAGTGGGCAGCGGATTTCGCCGGAGATCGCCGCTTGTGCGATCATTCGCACTTGCATGCAAGGAGATGAAATTGGCAGAAGCGAACGACGTCAGTGGGCCGCTGGAGCGGTATCTTTCGATCCTGGAGGTGGTTCTAGCCTCGAAGGACGGCCTCACTGTCGCTGAACTGTGCAGAATTCTGGACCTGCCGAAACCCACCGTTCATCGACTTGTCTCGGCGCTGGCGAATGCCAAAGCATTGGAGGTTGTGGACGAGGGCTTGAAGACGTATCGCGTTGGTGTCCGGATGTCGCGGATGCTGACGTTGGGACGTGACGAGAACGCCCTGATCAACTTCTGCCAAGTCGTTTGCAACGAGCTCGTGAATGAACTCGAGGAGACGTGCTATGTCGTTAAGCTCGCTCCGCAGGCGGCTTATACCATTGCAGTCGCGGTAACCGAGCAAAGCTATCGCCTACACGTCTCTGCAAATTCGGAAATGCCCCTGCACGCAGCGGCTTCCTCAAAGATGCTGCTCGCCTATCAGGATGAGGGGTCTCGGAAAAGGTATCTCAGCGGGCCCTTGGAGAAAATCACGCCCGTCACGAAGACCAAGGTGTCCGAGGTTCTCGCGGAGATTAACAAGGCGAAGCGCGACGGCTATGCAACCTGTATGGGCGAAGTCGATCCCTCGACGATGGCCTACGCGGTCCCCGTATTCTCTCCCGGCGGGGTTTTCTATTCGCTTGGAGTGACCGGCCCCCAATTTCGCATCAACAAGTGGCCGAAAGAATACCTGTTGGACCGCCTGAGGGCATCGGCAGACAAGCTCCAGCGGATGATGGAGATGGTAGGCAACTGAAGCCCGTCTGCGATACCGCACGGCATCCCAGCTTCCGCGTGCCACCGGCCGTCACGACGGGTGGTCGCTCACCGGCGATCTTTTAGCAGCGGCCAATGATCTCAAGGACTGCCTGGCCAACCTCCCGGGTGGTAGCCGTACCGAGCAAGTCCGGTGTATGGGGCCCGTCCCGCAACACGGTTTCTATGGCCGCGACGACGGTGTCGTGGGCGTGCCGGTATCCCAAGTAATCAAGCAGGAGGGCCCCCGACCAGATCATCGCGATCGGATTGGCGATGCCCCGCCCGGCGATGTCCGGAGCCGATCCATGCACCGGCTCGAACAGTGACGGATGGACCCGCTCCGGATTCAGGCTTGCAGATGGCGCAATCCCAATCGTGCCAGTCGTCGCGGGCCCCAGGTCCGATAGGATGTCACCGAACAGGTTGGTCGCCGCGACAACATCGAAGCGATCCGGTTGGAGCACGAAACGGGCCGAAAGGATATCGATGTGCTGCATTTCCAGCTCCACTTCCGGGTAGTCGGCAGCTACGGCTTTTGCACGCCCATCCCACCACGGCATGCTTACGGCAATACCATTCGATTTGGTGGCCACGGTCACCTTTTTCCGACTACGCGTACGCGCCAGCTCGAATGCGTAGCGCAGGAGGCGGTCTGTTCCGCGCCGCGAGAATGCGGATTGCTGGAGCACCACTTCATGGTCCGTGCCTTCATACATGATTCCACCGACCGCGGTGTATTCGCCCTCTGTATTCTCCCGCACGACGAGATAGTCAATATCCCCCGGCTGCTTGTCCCGCAAGGGGCATGCGACGCCGTCGAACAGCCGGACAGGTCGCAAGTTGACATACTGGTCAAACTCCCGGCGGAACTTGATTAAAGAACCCCATAGCGAAACGTGATCCGGCACCGCCTCTGGCCAGCCGACTGCCCCGAAATAGATAGCCTCATACGACGTGAGAATTGTCTTCCAATCGTCGGGCATCATCTTTCCGTATGCCAGATAGTAGTCACAGCTCGCCCAGTCGAAGACGTCGATCTGGAGGTCGATCCCGAAGCGGGCCGCCGCAGCGCGGAGTGCTTTTATACCCTCCGGAAGGACCTCTTTGCCAATTCCGTCACCAGGTAACGCCGCAATCTTGTGGACTTTGCTTTGCATGATCTCGTAGCGATGTATTCGCGTAATTTTGCACGTAGTATAGGGCGCAAAAATCATGCACAATCGTGCGAATGATCAAGTCTCAACTTACAGATCGTGAATAATCTTCCCAATCTCGACGACCTTCGCGTGTTCCAGCGAGTAGCACAGCGCGCAAGCTTTGCCGTAGCGGCCGCGGACTTGGGCATGTCCCCGGCATACGTCACCAAGCGCGTCAAGATGCTCGAAGAGGCAATTGGGGCACGGCTGATTAATCGCACGACCCGTAGAGTGGCCATCACCGAAGATGGCGAACGGACTTACCGCTGGGCGCAACGCATCTTGGACGATGTCGATAATCTATACGATGACCTTTCCTCAAAGCGAACCACCCCGCGTGGCAGCCTACGTATCTGCAGCAGTTTTGGATTCGGCCGGAATATTGTCGCTCCCGCGATCTCGGCACTTGCGGAGAAGTATCCCTCGTTGAACTTACGCTTTGAAGTTTTCGATCGACTGGTCGATGTGGGGGCGGAGGGCTTTGACTTGGACGTGCGCGTAGGGGATGACATCGCCCCCCACCATATCGCCAGGAAGCTAGCCGAGAATCACCGTATTCTTTGCGCCTCGCCGGATTATCTCCACCGTGCCGGGAAGCCCAGCTCCTTGTCCGAGCTTCCTTGTCATCAATGCCTAGTTATTAAAGAACGCGATCACCCTTTTGGCCTGTGGCGTCTGCAGGGTCCCCGTGGTGAGGAAGCAATCAAGGTCCGCGGACAGCTTTCGACTAACAATGGAGAGATTGCTGTTGACTGGGCGATTCAAGGGCGCGGAATCTTGCTCCGATCCATTTGGGATATTCGGTCTCTGCTGGACTCCGGTAGACTCGTCCAGGTGCTCCCAAGCTATGTGCAGTCAGCAAATGTTTGGGCGGTCTACCCGGAGCGCCTGGATTCCTCGGCAAAAATCAAAGTGTGTATCGAATCCCTCAAGGAGCATCTTGCATCGATGAATGCGTCGCGGCGCTAGGCCAAGGTGCACGGTTATCGTGAACTGTAGTAACCGAGGGTCTTCCGCAATTTGTGTGACGACGGCACATTCGCGTGGAGGACCTTGCCGTCGTCTTCGCCGCCCCACTACCACCATACTTCTTACTGCCTAACGTGGGCGAGCCCGCCAGCTCGTCCCGTAGAACAAAGGAAAGTCGGGTCTTCCGCAATTTGTGTGACGACGGCGAATTCGTGTGGAGGACCTTGCCGTCCCCGCCGCGACACCACCATTCTTCTGCTCGTAGACAAACGCTTGAGCGAGCTCGCCAGCTCGTCCTAGCCGTACGAGTTCACCCGCCTTCGAGGGCGACCGGACTCGCGGGTCCAGCAAGTACAAGCAGCCCGGTCATTTAGTTCGGCTTCAACACCCGCAGCCGCAGAAGCTCGACATTCGCGCGGCCATACATTTGGCGCTTGAGGAGCTTGAGCCGGTTGATGTGACCCTCGGTCTGGCCATTGCTCCATGGCAGCTTGAAGGCCGCCCGCACCGCCGGTAAGTCGGCGCGCAAGCTTTTCGCGAACCTGCGCATTTCCGCTGCGTCACAGCGCGCCAGACGCTTCAACCATCGATCGAACTGCCGCAGACTGCGCCGGTGCATGAGCCCGAGAAACTCCCGCGCGAGGCTGCGGACCTCGCCGACCACGGGTTCGATCCTGCACAGCGCCTGCACGAAGCGCTCATGATCCGCGCTCCTGGGCTCCTCGATCGCGAGCCTCCTCCATCCGACAAGCCATCCGAACACGCGCCCGGCCGATGGACACGGCATCGTGCGCACCGGTGCTTGGACAAGCGGCTCCTTACCCTGCGGAAAGAGAAGGCGAATCACGCAATTCCGCACGGTGGCGCAACTGCCCGTATAGCCTCGCTGTTTGAGTTCTTGCCAGATCAGTTCAGGAAAGCGACAGCCCTGGGCGATCCGTTCCTCGATATAGCTGAGATAGGGATCCAAAGGCGTCGGCCCCCGCGCCCTCGGTGCGCGCTCGGGAAAGGCTCCCGCGGTGACGAAGTTGCGCACGGTTCGTTGGTCAATTGAGAGCTCGAGCCCGATTCCTTTCATCGTGCCGCCCTGGGCGTGTAGCGCCATCACCCGCTCGTACAGCGCCAGGCGCGCGGCGCGTCGCTGATCGCTCTCGCGCTGCCATGACCACAGTGAATCGCGGCTCAGCACTCGCTGCCGGCCCAGGGTCACGCCAGCGACCTCGACTTGCTGCGCGGCCTGGCGCAGTTGCGGCCCGAGTCGGCACAGCAGCTTCTCGACGTTGTCGCGAAGGTTGCTCAGCAGATGCCAGCGATCCGAGACTTGCTGGGCTGCCGGTAGCGCGATGTCCACCGCGTCGGAGTAGGCCCCGGCCCGGTCCCTGGCGACAATCTCGATCGAAGGGTGCGCACGCATCCACGCTGCCACTGCAATGGACTCCCTGCCGGCAAACACTTCGATCGGCTCACGTCGCTCCAGGTCCACGATGATCGTCCCATACCGGTGACCGCGCGCGATCGCCCAGTCATCGATGCCGATGACCCTCGGTCGTGGTTTGCGCTTGCGCTCAGGTACCCTGCGCAATTCGCGCAGCACGGTGTCGGCACTGGTGCGCAAGCCCAATAAGTCAGCAAGCCTGGCTGCTGCCTCACCACCGAGGGCGTGGCCCAGCGCGTGCAACGCCCGAGCCTGCGATCGCGTACGACGTTGATGCCGGCCCGCCAAGGCGTCGATGTTCTCGGCAAACGTACGACGGGGGCAATTGGCGTTCGTACACTTGAAGCGACGCACCTCAATAGCGAGAACGACCCGCTGCTCGAGCATCGGACGCTCTTCCAGCCTGCGCACATAGCGACCGTGGAGTCGGTGACTCCAACGATGGCAAGCAGGACAAGGTGCCGCGCGAACCGTACTGCAGGCTTCGACCGTGATGGTCTCCCCTCGCACGTCGCTGGAGACAAAGCGCTTACCCACACGGGCGAGAATACGATCGATCCCACCGAGAACTTGGCTCATGGTAACAACTAACATGGGGCCAGATCAGCCCGAAATCAAGGCCTCGACTCGGCCGTCACACAAAGTGCGGGAGACCCGGAAGAGTGTCTCCGTTACCGAAGGAATGTCGTCAATTCGCGCGGAAAGCGAAATACGTCGCTATAGCGTCGCTGATTGGTTTGCTCGATGAGTGCGACGTGCAGCGATTTGGTTGGCAAGCCCAGCACTTCGTTGAGCCGAACGACATCGATGCATCCCCTCTGCAGCGGAAGGCTCTCGTAGGGATCGATGTCCAACCTTACCAACCGCATCACAGCGACACCTGACAAGGCATTCGCTACTTTGAGTTTCCAGAGGATCGAGACGAGCGATTCCCGTGTATCGATCCGTCCGGTTGGAACGCGCGGACACAGCGAAGATCATCGGCATTCAGGTAGATAAGCAAGTTTTTGCCGATCAAATCCGTGCTGCACGCAAGGACGCTGCTTGTGTAGCGCACGCCATACAAGTTGTATGTGCGGTCGAACGCCGTGCTGGAGATATGCTCGCACTGTGCAACGCTTGGCCGATTGCATCAGACAAAGCGTACGGCGACGATGCTCTGGTAGCCATGTCACCAATTGTTCCTTGCCGCGGATGAAATACTCCATCGCTTCAAGCGGAGTGACATTGTTCAGGCCGGCATGCGGCGTGCCGTTGTAGCTCGCGATAGCGTATTCGACCAACTCCTCCAATTCGTCAAACGACACATACAAGCGCAGCATTCCCTTCGGATCGGCCAGCGCTCGCCGCAGATCGCGGGGGTGCGAACCTGTGTAGCCGGGCAATCTGGAAGATAGCCGGCTCGCAATCGTTCCGAAGAAGCGTTCGATGTAGGGGCGATTATCGGGACTGTACTTTGGCCCTGCGTCTGCGCGACAGCCAACGAACTCGCACAACGCGTTGAGCGTCTCCTTGGCGAGATTCGCCTTCGCATTGTCCAGCCTCATCCATTCCCAGGTTGTATACGCCAGCTCTGGGAGGCGCTGTGAGGGAAAGCCGTCGTGCGGACCGTAGGCCAAACCAGGAATCGTGAAGTCGCGCAGTCGATGCGGCTCCAGGGCCGACTCGATGGTCTTGATGACGTCGTAGCGACTATACTCGCGGCAGCCAACCGGGTTGCCCACCCTGGGCAAGCTTGGCTACGACGTCATCGGTACGGTCGAGATGCTGCGCGGCAGCGATGGCAGCTACAGTTTTCTCGAGATGAACACCTGCCTCCAAGTCGAGCACGCCGTGACTGAAGCGGTGACCGGCCTAGACCTGGTCGAGGCGCAGATCCGGCTGGCTGCCGGGGAATACCTGCATGAGGTGCTAGCCTGCCCCGGTCCAGGCCAAAGGCCATGCGCTGGAGTTGCGCATCTACGCCGAGGATCCGGTGCGCTTCTTCCCCTCCCCCGGCAACCTGCAGGTATTCCGCTTGCCCTCGGGCCCGGCGATCCGGGTGGAAACCGGCTATGGCGAAGGCAACACGGTCAGTCCCTACTATGACCCGATGATCGCCAAGATCATCGTCCACGGCCCGGACCGGCTGGCAGCGATCGCGTTGGCGCAAGAGGCACTGTCGGCGACTGAAATCGTTGGCGTCAAAACCAACTTGCCGCTATTGCAGCGCATGTTGGCATACGGTCCCTGGCTGGGAGGTGACCTGCACACCGGCCTCGTGAATGATCTGCTTGCTTCGCAAAAGAGATCCGTCGGCCACGCATACCGAGCGCCTGCAGCAAGGCATGGAAGTGGATGCGCGTATCAGCGGGATGACAGTGGAGCAGGCGCTGGCGCGCGCCAACGCGCGCACCGGTCTGGGCCGCCTGGCCACGCCGGAAGAGGTGGCAGACGCCGTGCTGTTCCTCACCTCGCCACGCGCGAGCTATATTCCGGGCTCCATCCTGTCGATCGATGGAGCCACCACTCCGATGGTGGTCTGAAGCTGCGAGATCATCGCCGCTTACCGCAGAGAAGTAAGCGCTGCTACGGGCAAGCCGCGCTCGATCCGCTATTCACCGAGCCTTCCAGAGGTTCAGGCACAGCATCTCACCGTGCCACTGGGAACCGACTTGGTTCATCGACCACAATTGGCAGGCCAATCTGCGAGATTGGCCCAGCCAGCCGACTTCCTCGGCCGTCGTGGGCGACGACATGGATGCATTGCCTGCCGAGCACGGGGCCGGTGCCCTGCGGCTCGCTAACGCTCTCTTTGATCACGGCAAACCCGGTTGAGGCATGCGAACTGTCGTTTCTCGACATGGGTCGCAGGTGCACGGACCTTTTCCAGCGAATTGGCGGACAGCCCGAGGCAACCGTTCTCAGATCCCACGGCAAAGTCTCCGCGTCCAACGCCGCCCGTTTCCAACGGCGAATTGATCATCTTGATCCCTGGAGGCCACGATCGTAAAACTTTGTCCACGCCCCACTAGTCGCATCAATTCGGCAAGGAAATCACAGCTGGCCCTCCACCCCGCTGACATCATGCCCCGCCACAATTATCTCCGGCTCACTCCAACTTAAATAATAATCAATTGAAGCACACCTATTATTCACGGCCCTTGCCATCAAATGAACACCAAGTTTAATGAATTCATCAACATCATATCCAATCGCATCCGCAGCGGAACAGATATTCTTGTAGTCTGAGGCATGGAGATGAAGATGAAAATTGATCACGATATCAGTCAGTTAAGGAATCTAAACGAAAGCGCGCAAAGTAACATATAGACCACATCATGGCCGCAGCGATTCTCCCCCATTATGCTCATGACTGGCATCGCAAACTCGAAAAACGTCAACTTCGCCCTTACGGCTTGGTGTTCTAACGACTGTGCTGCTACAGCAGCCTCATCGACAAGTTTGGCGTTCTGTTGCTTTGACCTGCCCCGCGGACTGATAAACAGGCAACTGCTTTGGAACAAACAGCTGCGAGCATGGAAGAGATGTCCACTGTCGAGTCAGCGCTACTGGCAGGCGCAGGCGGCTTGTTCGGCTGTCTTCTGGCAAACACAGTCGCAGCCGGCGCCAGGGCAAGCCGGACAATTGCAGGCGGTCTGCGCTACGTTATCGGCAACGTTCATGGCCAGTCTCCTTTCGATTGAAGTGAGATGCAACTGTAGATCCGCCAAGTCCGCGGCGGCTTGAACGAAACGGCTAATCTGCATTTGATAGCAGCTTGAGGGCTGCGGCCATAAGAATTGCAGGCCCTCCTGTCCAAATCAAAAGTGGGTCTTCCGCAATTTGAGTGACGACGGCTAGTTCGCGTGGAGGACGGTTCCGCACTGGTGACCACGCGCGATCGATCTCCATCTCCAAGATGCAGCCTGCAACCGCGAAACGCGCGCCGCCAGCCGCTATGGGACCGCACTCGGGAAGTGCGTCATCGTCGCATACGCGCCCGCCGAAGCCGCGCAGGCCGGCAATCTTGACCAACCGTTTCGACTTCACAAGAAGCTAGCAAAAGGCGTCGGGTCAAGACATGCACGAAAAGTACGATCACCCGAACTCGAAGACCCACGGTCGGCCGTGCGGAAGAAGAAAGTTGACTACAGATCGGCGACATAAGCGATGCAGCCAATCTCACCCGGAGAACCGGCAATCCTCGTACCTTCGTGACAAAGTGAGAAGTCCCGTACGCGAGTCTCGATGTCACTAGCGAGTTGCCGAATCCTACGAGCAGCTTCTGCCGGCCCACCTGGGCCGCAGAAGGCAGTGTCCTCAAGTGCGAGGCTTATGATCAGATTCATCGTTGACTATTGTGCGGAGGAGGGGAACTTGTGTGATGAAAAATTCCTTCGAGCTTTACGAGGAAACTTGCTCTCCGAGAGAGAACATTATGGCAGCGCTCTCTAGCTTTTACTGCTAACAAGAAAGACATCTACAGCCTCTTTGAGACGAACGGCTTGTTTTTCCAATGAATGTGCCGACGCAGTCGCTTCTTCCACAAGCGCCGCATTCTGTTGCGTCACCTCATCCATTTGCATGATCGCCTGGCTTATCTGTTCGATACCAACACGTTGCTGATTGGACGCCGAGGAGATGTCAGACATAATGCTTGATACGCGGGTAACGGCTGCCTTTATCTCCCCCATGTTATCTTCCGCCTTAGATACAAGAGTTTCACCATCCTTAATTCGATTTATTGACGTAGAAATCAAATTTCGTATTTCTTTTGCCGAATTCGCTGAACGTTGAGCCAGACCGCGCACCTCCGATGCCACGACGGCGAAGCCCCGCCCGTGCTCCCCAGCACGAGCAGCCTCTACTGCCGCGTTAAGCGCAAGTATGTTGGTTTGAAAAGCAATTCCTTCAATTACTCCGATTATATCTGCAACTTGCCCTGAATTTTTAGTGATAATTTTCATAGTACTGACCACCTGCTCCATTACGTCAGTCCCATTCGTGACAATGCCCGACGCCTCATTCGCCAAGTCGCTTGCCTGGCGCGCACTCTCCGCATTGTGGTGGACTGCAGTGGTCATCTCTTCCATGCTTGCCGCCGTTTGCTCTAAGGAAGCGGCCTGTCTCTCAGTGCGCGATGACAAGTCAATATTCCCTGCCGCTATTAGCCTAGACGCTTCCCCGACAACATCCACTACGTCCCGCACTTTTCCTACAGTGCCAGACAGCCGATTTTGCATCTCTGACATTGAATATAGTAAGCTATAGGTGTCATCCTTATATAGTTTAACCCATAGCGTTATACACATCTCAGCGCCCACCGCGGCCCCCAATGAAGCGTTTACCTTCAGTGATTCGCGAGCATCGCTTGTAAACTTCGTCGAGATCGCGTTTACTTTGGCACTTTGGGCGAACGCGTGGCAAAGGCAGCGAAGCAGTGGATCGAGCAGGAGTTTGCGGGACTGAATCTGGGCGACGCCCGCCTCAACAGAAGGGCGAAGAAATTGATAGAACGACTTGCGGCCAAACCGAAGGCCAGTATCCCTGAGGCGTGCGATAGCTGGAGCGAGACG
>NZ_CAJPVI010000027.1 GCF_905397435.1 Cupriavidus numazuensis | reverse complement strand
AACGGCAGATCGCCTCGGTCAAGCACGTCAATAACCATGGTTGCCCCGAGTTGGCACAGATGCCCAACATACTATCGGTAGAGGTCTTGGGAGACAACCGGATAAGCACGGTTCATTGATCTGGTTGATGGCGATCGAACTGGACTTCGCCGTTTGCTTTACAGGCGGGAAGCTGGCAGAACCCTGTTTGCCAGCAACGTTGTCGTTGCCGCTTTGGTTGATCGTGATAGTGGAACCGGTGGCCCCTTGCTGATCGACCTCGATGAGGTTGTCGTTGCCGGATTGCGTGGTAGTCACGGTGCTATTGTCCGCCCACGCCGCACCCGACATCGCGGCAAGTACGGCAATGGACAAGATGGTCTTGCGAGCTTGCATGGCAAATCTCCTCTGCATGGTTTTGACGATTGGAACTGCGGAACAACGCTGTGCGACTTACTGGCTGACCTGGAACTGCGTGGACTGGCCAGTTGTCTTGTCAGTGGTGGTGACTTGCAGAACGCCGCCGCTCATCTGCGTCACGACAATGCGAAAGTCCGTCGTCTCGACCGTGCCCGGCACGAGCTGCCCCGTCGAACCGACGATGCTCGATGACACCGTGGACGAAATGCGGCTCAGGATCGCGCGTTGCAGCGTGTCGTTGAACTGCTGCAGCGCGCTTTGCTGCGCGAAAGGCGAGGACGGCGCGCTGTCCTTGTGCTTGTCCTGCGCCACGGCGGAATTGAGCAGCACAGGGCCATTCAGAGGATTGCCGCCAAATGAAGGGTTGATCGGCACATAGACCAGCTCGGTGGCGTGGGCAGCGCCCGTAGTCAGGCCGAGCAGGCAGATCATGGTCCGGAAAGCGCGCGACGTGTTCATGGTGGTTCCTTTCAGAATTCATCGCGCGCCATGTCGGGATCGCCGAAGAATTGCGCGACCTGGTCGTCGATGATGGCCTGGAATACCTGCTCCGCCGCGGCGGTGCCAATGGCGCCGATGCGGCTGAGGTTGGGCGGCAAGAACGCCTGGTACAGGCGGCGGTTGCCATAATCGACAAACACCTGGCTGCCCCAGCGCGCGCTGGGCCGCTCGGAGATCGCGACGACAAAGCGGCCCTGCTCGTCCTTGTCGCGCCACGCTGCCGCGAAGCTGTCATAGAACGTCCTGCCCGCCAGCGTGATCATCTGCCCGGTGACGATGCCGCCGACCTCGGCCCGGTTCAGCGTGCGGCTCTTGCTCACGCTGGACGTGGTCACAGGTCCGGACTGCGAGGCGACCGCTGGCATGGCAAGCCCGAGCAAGAGCGCTGCCGAAGCCGCTGAGCGATGAAGCGTTGTCATGGCGACATGGCTCGCTTAGCGGCACACCCCAGCAACCGATGGCGCCCGCAGATGTTGTTGGCAGCCATTGCCGCGCATGCCGGAGCACGGCAATGCCGCTGCCGGCGACTGTAGCGCCGAAGCTTGGGGCGATATGGACGAGTTGGTGCATGCGCGCATGCACGGTTCCACGAATACAGTCATCTTTATTCTCCCCCCCGCCCGTGGTCATGGTCCACGGTTTGCCGTCATGTCTTGGCATGACGGCTTGTTGTCGTTTGGCTCGGGGTCATTCTTGGTCACACGCAAGGCGTCGTCCACCAACCAGAGGGATGGGACAACAGGCGTAGTCAAAGTTGATGATGCCGTTGTGAGCGGACTTCTGTAGCCTTCCGGCGAGCGCCGCATTCTTTCGAAAGACTGCGGACCATCACGGCCGCCCGGCCATCCACGTTCCCGATTACGCCGTTGGGAAAGACCACTGCCGCGTCGCGAGGCGATGCATGCCCGCACGGCGGCGTCGATCTGCTCGCCTCACTACGGTTCGAGCCGCCTCCCCACTTCAGAGGTAAGCCAAATTCTGTAGCGGACAATGCCGGCCTGTTGCGCGCAAACAATGCCGCTACGCCGGCAGCGTCGGAATCTTCCGGTTCCGACTGACTTTTGACCTGTCTTCAAGTCCTGCAGCAACCGTCTCCCTACGATCGGTCGGCCTTATCGAGACCATTCACAAGGAGATTTCAATGCGAGCCAACCCATCCATGATCACAGCCGTCTCACTGGCTGCATGCGCGTTACTGAGCGCCTGCGGAGGCGGCGACGACAGCAATACAGGTACCCCGCCGTCGCAGGGGCAGACCCCAGCGCCGGCCCCCTCGCCAGCGCGTGCACCAAACCCCTCGCCATCGCCGACGCCTTCACCGGCACCTTCACCGACGCCCTCGCCGACTCCCGCACCAACACGAACCGGGGAGCCATTGCCAAGCCTTTCCGCGCCGCAGGCGGGTTCGACCGCAGCGGTCGGCAACGGCAGCGAAGGGATCTGGGCAGAGCCCATGGTTGCCACGTTCATCGACAGCGCTGGGCGCTTTGTCCGGGCCGAACTGCTAGGCATGGTAGACGGGGCCTTTCAGTTCACCGGTTCAACCTGGAACCTCTCGTCGGACACCTTCTACGAGTCCATGGTTGCGACGCCGGTCACCGGCACGGGCACCATCACGCTGAGCAGCAAGCTTGACGGCTCCTATCTGGTTGCCGGCCAGGGCATTCCGCGCACTGTCCACGCCGTCTACGATCCCGCCAATGCACTGGCGGTGGACCAGACAAGCATCCAGGGCAAGTGGAAACAGGACGGGTTCGACATGTCGGTGGACGACGTGGGCAACGTGACCGGCACCTATACGAGCGGCACCAAAGTCTGCGCATTGGAGGGGACTGCCGTGCTTGCCGAGCCAGGCTCCGCGAAGAATCTCTATCGCGTCACCCTGACGGCGTCCTTGCCGACGCAAACCGCAAGCACTGGCTGCGACATGTCGCTTGGCATCGCGCATCTGGGCTACGCCGCCATTCGCTTCGTGCCTTCCGATGGCGGCATGCTTGTCACCGCCAACACGTTGTATAGCCGCACGCTTGCGCTCGCCGCGACCACTGGTACCGGCGGCTACCTGAAGACCCAGATGATGAAGCAATAGCCGCGCGGACATAGAGCAGGAAGGCGACGCGCCCTCCTGCTCGCGGCGCGGTGCTTCGCAAGCCGATACCTTGTCGGAATGTCACCGCGCGACGGTCTCTGCGCCGAAGCGCTACCTCGCCTGCCGCTTCAACTCCACATTCACCAGCCCTTTCCCGATCGCCCCCGACGACGCAGCTTTGAGCAGCTTGCGAAAGGTCGGGCATTCGGCATGGCTCGGCGCAGGACAAGCCGCCGCATGCCGCAACCCGTGGCTCATCGCGCGGAGCCGCTTGATCAGCGCGTCGATCTCGTCAGCTTTCTCCAGCAGCATCTGCCTGTCGATGTCCACCTGCCCGTCGGGCGAGAACATCGACCGGATCTCCTCCAGCGAAAGCCCTGCCGCCTGCCCGAGCGAGATCAACGCAAGCTGATCCACGACGTTGTCCGCAAAACTGCGGCGGGCACCCTGCGGCCCCAGGGACACGATAAGCCCCATCTTCTCGTAGTAGCGCAGTGTCGAGGCAGGCACACCGGTGCGCTTTGCGACTTCGGCGATATCCATCCGATCTCCCTTGACTTGAAGTTGACTTCAACTTCTATAGTGGCCACATCGCTACCGCAAGTCAAACACAAAGGGGCCTCTCATGACACGCCTGCCAGACATCGCAACCGTCGCTGCCATCGTTGCCACAGGAATCGGCGCCACCGCCTTCATGGACATCTGGCTCACGTTCCTCAAGCGAATGGGCGTGCCGACGCTGAACTTCGCGTTCATCGGGCGATGGGTCGGACATCTCTTTCACGGCACATTCGCGCATGCCTCCATCGGGCAGGCAAAGCCGATCCGCGGCGAACGCTCGCTGGGCTGGCTGACGCACTACGCAATCGGCATCGCCTTCGCGGCGTTGCTTGTCGCGATCCAGGGAATCGGCTGGACGCGTCATCCAACGGTGCTGCCCGCAGTGCTTGTCGGCATGGTCACCGTCGCTGCACCGTTGTTCGTCATGCAACCGGCGATGGGCTCCGGCTTCGCCGCCTCGCGCACACCGACGCCGCTCAGGAATTGCCTGCGCAGCGTCGCCAATCACACCGTGTTCGGATTCGGCCTGTACCTGTCAGCGCTCGTTGTCGCAGCCATCGGGCGATGAACGGTGCTTGCTTCAATCGACGCATAACGCCACCTGGAAACCACATCATGAAGAAGCTAGCCATCATCTATCACAGTGCCCACGGCCACACCAGGCACATTGCGTCCTGTGTGCGCCAGGGCGCCGCGAGTGTCGCCGACACCGAGGCGCAATTGTTGAATGCCGAAGAACTTGCAGGAGCGCCCGACACACTGCTTCGCTATGACGCCTACATCCTCGGCTCGCCCACCTATCTCGGCGGCGTCTCCGGCCCCTTCAAGTCCTTCATGGACGCCACCGGCCGCTTGTGGCGAACGCAGCAGCTCAAGGGCAAGCTCGCGGCCGGCTTCACGGTGTCGTCGCTGCCCGCGGGCGACAAGCAATCCACGCTGATGTCGATGTTCGTGTTCTGCATGCAGCACGGCATGCTGTGGGTCGGCAACCCGATCCTGCCCGAGCAGCACGCCGGTGTCCCTTACGACGACGCCGCCAACCGGCTCGGGTCATGGTCGGGCCTGATGGCCCAGTCCGACCACTCCGCGCCGGCGGACGGATTTGCTGCGGGAGATGTGAAAACGGCGCGGATGTTCGGCAGAAACTTCGCGGAAACGCTGCACCGCATCCGTTGACCATGTTCCCGAAGAGAAAACGCAAGGTACTCAAATGATCCCAAGCAAATACGCGCCGCAGTTGTTCAGTCTCGTGCTGTCAGGGCTCATGTCCCTGATCATCGCGGGCATCTCCACCTATCGCGCTGTCGGGTTGGCGCCGGACTTCGCCGGCATCTGGGCCAGTACGTGGCTGACGGCATGGATCGTCGCATTCCCGGCCGTGCTGGTGGTCACGCCGGTTGCGCGGCGGGCCGTGCAGATGCTGGTGATGAAGGAGTCATGACGAGATCGCAACAGCCACGCGGCGACACTCCGGTGCGTCGCACCGGCCCGGAGTCCGCCTACGTCAAGTCCGTATTGCGGAATAACCCATTTCCAGAATCGACAAGAACATAGCGCGCAGGCCGCTTGTCAGACAGCGTACGCCACCTGACGCTTGCGTCCCCGCATGGAACCCTCTGTCGAACTCACACTGCGCATCGGCTGTCTGCTGGCCGTGATCGCCGCCTGCAACGTCGCCGCGATCAAACTGCGGTTGCCCGATGCGCTCACTCTCACCGCTGCCGGTCTCGCGCTTGGCGCGGCCTTGCTGATCGCCGGCGTCGTCGCCCCGACATTTACCGCGCAGACCATCCAGCCTTTCCTGTCTCCGTCGCTGCGGCCCGAAGGCTATCTCTGGATCTTTCTGCCTCCGATCCTCTTCCAGGCCGCGCTGGAGGCCGATGCCGCCGCCATGGCGCGGGACCTGCTCCCCATCCTGGTCCTGGCGATCGGCGCGGTGTTCGCCGCGACGCTGCTGGTCGGCATCACCGCACATGCGATTTCCGGCGCGAGCCTGGCGGTTTGCCTGCTGGTCGGAGCCATTGTCAGCACCACGGATCCGTCAGCCGTGATCGATCTGTTCCGCAGCAGTGGCGTACCCGCGCGCATGGTGCGACTGGTGGAAGGCGAAAGCCTGCTGAACGACGCCGCGGCCATTACGCTGGCGTCGCACCTGATGGCGCGCATCGTTGGCCAGCCGGCGCACGCCATGACCGGCTCGGTCCTTGGCGACCTGTTTGGCTCACTGTTTGCCGGCGGACTGCTCGGCGCGCTCGCGGGTGCGCTGCTGGCGCGCGCGTGCCGCGCCATTCCCGCGGCGCCTCTGTCGCGCTTCACGCTGTCTCTCGCACTGCCGAATCTGCTCTATCCGATCGCCGACCTGTGGCTGCATGTGTCCGGCGTGGTCACGGTGGTGTCGGCCGGGCTGACCGCCGGCACATTGTTGCGGCGGACTACCACACACGAGGAACACACAATATTCCGGCACTTGTGGCGCAGCATGGGCGGCATGGCGGGTGGCATGGTCTTCCTGCTCGCGGCCATGCACGTGCCCGACCTGCTGCGCGGGCTGCGTGGGCCAGACCTCTGGCTGATCTTGTGTGTGCTGATCGCCGCGCTGGTCAGTCGCTGGGCCGTGCTGGGCTGCAGCCTGCCGCTGCTGAGCCGCCTCGGCATGTGCGCACCGCTGCCGCGCGCGCACCGGCTGGCCATCACGTGGGGCGGCGTGCGTGGCCCTGTGACGCTCGTACTGGCCCTATGCGCCGCACAGGCAATGAGTTTGCCACCGGAGGCAAGGCATCTGGCCTCCGTGGTGGCCGTCGGCTTTGTCCTGGTCAACCTGACCTGCAACGGGCTGACGCTGCGGCCACTGGTACGCCGGCTGGGAATCGGTGGCGACGGCAATGCAGGGAATCATGCCTGACGCCTGAGCGCGCTTAGCCGCCGTTCAGGTTCCCTGCCACTTCGGGGGCCGGCGATTCACGAACGCATCGACGCCCTCATGGAAGTCACTGCTGCCGTAGCAGCGGCGCACCAGATCATCGGTGTCAGGCACCGCCTCGACAGTCTGCCTGCGCAGCGCCTCCTTGACGACGCTCTGCGTGACGGGCGCCAGTGCGCCAAGCCGGTCGCTTAGCGCGGCCACCTCTGCATCCAGCGTCTCGGCCGGATAAACGCCTTCCAGAAAGCCGCACGCCAGCGCCGCCTCGGCATCGAGTATCTGCGCCAGCAGCAGCATGCGCCGCACCGGCTGCAGGCCCCACGCCGCGCGCAGCTTGGCCAGGTTCTGCGCCGACAACGTATTGCCGAGCGTCTTCGCGATCGGCACGCCGAAGCGAGCCTTGGGCGACGCTATCCGGAAATCACAGGCCGTGGCGATGGCCAGTCCACCGCCAACCGCCCAGCCCTCGATCACAGCCACCGTCGGCATCGGCAACTGCTCGACCAGCTGGATGCCTTCGTCGATGCGCGCCTCGTAGGCAACCCCGTCATCGCCGCTCGAGAACTGCTGGAACTGGGCGATGTCGGTGCCCGCAACAAAGGCCTCGCCGCCCGCGCCGCGCAGTACCACTACGCGCGCGCCAGAGTTGCCATCGGCAGAAAGCGCGCGGCAGTGCGAGGCGAGTTGCTCGTACATCGCCCAAGTCATCGCATTGCGTGCCGCGGGACGGTCGAATGTCAGTGTCGCGACTGGTCCCTGCATCGTCAGCGTGACGCGCCCTTCTGCAGGCACATCGCCTTCCGGCGGCCGTGGGGTGCTCATGCGCCGAACGCGCCGGCTGCTGCCAGCGACTGCTGCTGATCCTTCGAGAGGCCAAGCTCGGCTAGCACTTCCTCCGTATGCTGGCCCAGCAACGGCGGCGGACGCCGTACCTGCTGCGGCGTGCCGCCCATCTTCACCGCGAAGCCGATATTGGGCACCTTGCCCTCGATCGGATGATCGATCTCGATCCGCATCTGGCGGTGCTTGCCATGCTCACTGTCGAAGGCCTGCGGGTATGTCAGAATCGGCCCGGCCGGAATGCCGACTTCCAGCAGGTGCTCGATCCAGTAGTCGCAGCCCTGCTGCGCGAAGCTTTCCTCCAGCGCGGCGATCAGGTCCTTGCGGTTGTTCAGCCGCAGCGCCACGGTCGCAAAGCGTTCGTCCGACAGCAGATCGGGCCGGTCGATGGTCTTGCACAGCAGCTGCCACAGCTTCTGGTTGGTGGCGCCCATCACGAAGTAGCCATCGGCGGCTTTCATGGCCTGATACGGCGCGCTCATGCGGTTGGCCGTGCCCAGCGGCTCGGGCTCGCGGCCCGTGCCCCAGTATTCGCAGGTGTCCCACACGGAGAAGGCCAGTGCGGAGTCGAACAGCGACGCATCGACATACTGCCCCTTGCCCGTCGCCTTGGCGCCAATGTACGCGGACAGCATGCCGTAGGTCGCGAACAGTGCGCAGCCGATATCGGCTACGGGCACGCCCGCCTTGACCGGCGCGCCGCCCGGATAGCCGGTTACGCTCATCACGCCCGACATGGCCTGCGCCATCAGGTCGAAGCCCGGACGCGTGGCCCACGGGCCGCTCTGGCCGAAGCCCGAGATGCTGCAATAGACGAGCTTCGGATTGATCTTGCTGAGCGTCTCGTAATCGATGCCGAGGCGCTTCATCACGCCCGGACGGTAGTTCTCGACGAGGATGTCGGCGGTCTCCGCCAGGCGGTACAGCACCTCGCGCCCGGATTCCGTCTTCAGATCCAGCGTGACGCTGCGCTTGTTCCGGTTCATGTTGAGGAAACCCATGCTGTCCGGGCCCTTCATCTTGAACCCCATCGCCCCGCGCGTCTGGTCGCCGCCCTCGGGCGGTTCGATTTTGATCACGTCGGCGCCGAGGTCGGCCAGCAGCATGCAGGCATACGGACCGGCCATGACCTGGCTGACGTCGAGCACGCGCACGCCGGCCAGCGGCAAGGGGCGAGCGGAGTCCTGGGCGCGGGTATCGCTGAATTTTGTCATCGGGTACTTCCTGGATAGATGAATGGAGTGGCGTGCGTCGGTGCGGCGGCGACCGGCCATCAGGCCTCGGCCTTCACGCCGGCGTCCTTCACGACCTTGGCCCATTTGCTCGACTCGGACGCAATGAAGGCGGCGAACTGCTGGCTCGATCCGCCGGAGTCCTCGGCGCCGAAGCTCTTGAGACGCTCGACCACGTCAGGCATGGCGAGCACGCGGTTGACGTCCTCGTTCATGCGCTGCACCAGCGCGGGCGACATGCCCTTTGGACCCACGAGCCCATACCACGATGCCGCGTCCAGACCGGGAAAACCGGATTCCGCCAGCGTCGGCACATTGGGATGGCTGGCCGCGCGCTTCAGGCGTGTCTGCGCGATGGCAATCACCTTGCCCTGCTGGATGAACGGCGTGGCAGCGGTCATCGTGTCGAACGCGTAGTCGATCTGGCCGCCGATCAGGTCCGCCACCAGCGGGCCCGAGCCCTTGTACGGTACGTGCACCACATCGATCTTGGCCTGCATGCGGAACATTTCCAGCGCCAGATGTTGCGCCGAGCCGATGCCGGACGAACCGAAGGAAATCTTGCCCGGCTTTTGCCGGCACAGCGCCACGATCTCCGACACCGTGCGCACCTTCTGCTCGGGGCGGCAGGTCAGCATATTGGGCGTGACGCCAACCATCGAGATCGGCGAGAAATCGGTGCGCGGATCGTACTTGACGTCCAGCAATGCGGGAGCGATGGCGTGGCTGTTCACGTGCGCCATCAGCAGCGTGGTGCCGTCAGGCGGCTGCTTGGCCACATAGGCGGCGGCGATCGCGCCGGTCGCACCGGGCTTGTTCTCGACCAGCACGCTGGTGTTCCACATGGCGCCGAGCTTCTGCCCGATCACGCGCGCCAGCACGTCCGTGCCGCCGCCCGGGGCAAAGCCCACCACGATCCGTACCGGCCCGTGCACGTCTGCGGCCGCCGCGCGCACCAGCCCGGGCACCGCCAATCCGGCCGCAGCCGCGAGAATGAATTGCCTGCGCTGCATTGCGTGTCTCCGTCCTGATAGTTTTATGGAGTCCATGATGCGCAATGCGTTCACCGCGGGCTATCGCTATTTGGGCGATTCAGGTTTCGCGTTTTGCGCAAGCACCGCCACCACGCTCTGCGCGGCCGACGACAATGCGCCGTGGGGCCGATGGCACAGCACAAAGCGCCGCTCCGCCCAATCCCCGGTGATGGGCAACCGCGCAAAGCGGCTGCCACCGGCTACCTCCCGTGCGATGGCCTCCGGCATCACCCCGCCCCCGAGGTTCTGCGCCACGAGCGCGGCGATGCTGTCGAAGCCGCCCACGCGCATACGCATCCGCAGCACGCGGCCAGCCTCCTCCGCCAGCCGCTCCAGCCCGATCGAGATCGCCGAGCTTTCGCCAAGCACGATCAGGTCGCAGTCCAGCACATCATCCGTCGTCACCTGCTTGCGGCGGGCCAGCGCGTGTCCGCGCGCAACGACCAGCACCAGCCGGTCCGCGCGATACGGCTCGGTCGGCATGTCGATCACGCCGAGGCTGCCTTCATAGATGCCGATATCCACGGTACCCCGTCGCAGCGATTGCTGGACTTCCTGGCTATTCATCTCCTGCAGATCGATACGAACGCCCGGACAGGCGGTGGCGCAGCGCTGGATGTCGAACGGGAGAAACTGGATCACCGCAGACTTCGGCGCCGCCACGCGCACCACGCCCAGGTCGCCACCGATGAACGAGGACGCGTCGTCCTGCATGCGCTGGACCGTGTGGGTGATGCCACGCGCGTGGGCCAGCAAGGCGCGGCCGGCCTCGGTCAACGCCATGCCGTGCGGAAGGCGTTCGAAGAGCGAAACGCCGAGCTGGGATTCCAGTTCGAGGATGCGGCGGGAAGCGGCGGCTGCGGCCAGGTGCAGGCGCTCGGCGCCGCGGGTAATGCTGCCAGCGTCCGCTACGGCGATGAAGAGCTGGATGGTGGTGAGATCGAAATGCAGGCGGGGGGAGCGTGAGGGGGCGGAGGACGTCACGATGGTCTGCGCTCGAGCGGGCGCCGTTAGGAAGCGAACTGCCTGTTCTGGGAGAGAAACGTGCAGCGCCTGGAGCTGCCGTGCTGTTGTGGCCCGATTCTGCGTCGATCCAGTCGGATCGGCAATTGCGGATTTCCCGTGTCGCCCCTTTTCCGCGCTGAGAAAGCCCCGTCTCAATGCAACGTCGTCATCGCTGCAAGTCGCCCGACCGAACCTTCGTCACATACCGCCGAACCGCCGTGACAACCGCATGCACCATGCTCGCCTGATTCCCGGGATCACTGACATATCCCTCATCACCCGGATCCACAATCACGCCCGCTTCCAGCAACACCGCCGGCATCACTGTGTGCCGCAGGACGGCGAGATCGTCGAATCGATAGATACCGATATCAGGCGCCAGCAGTTCCCGCGACTCCCCCGCGATCGGCTCCGCATGATGCAGCGTCGGCGCCCTGCCCAGCTTGCGCATTTCCTCGCCGAGCATTTGCGCGAAGGCGAAGCTGCGCGCGAAGTCCGGATTGCGTTGCGATACGAAGAGCGAGTATCCAGCAATGGGCCGCGTGGTCCGGTATGCGTCGCGGTCTTCCACCTTCACCTTCTCGAGGTACTGCATCTGCGCCGAGTCGTGGTGAATGGACAGGAACAGATCCGCCTGCCGTGCATTGGCGATCCGGGCGCGTTCCTCGAGCGACAGGTTGTCGTCCGGACCACGGGTCAAGGTCACGTCGAACCCTGCCTTGGTCAGCGCTTGTGCGACCAGCGACGCCAGCCGATCGTTGTAGCGCACCTCATAGACACCGCGAACGCCCAGCGCTCCGCCCTGCGCCGGCGTGTGGCCGGGATCGATGACGATCCGGAACGGCCGCGCGCCCGATGACAGCGGAGATGCGCCAGCGAGCATCGGCACACAGGCCGCCAGCCATGCCAATGCAGCGCGGCGGCCCTGTGAGATCGTCCGCGCCATGGTGTCAGTTCCAGGACTTCTTGCCGATCATGTCGTTGCGGCAGGTGCCCGCCTTGCACTCGCGCACGCGGTCGCGCAGATACTCCGCGCGGTCGCGGTTCACGCGATAGTTGCAGTCCACGTCAATTGCCCCGCCCGACTCGCATGATGCGTCGCGGTACTTGATCCATTCCAGCTGGGTGTCCTTGAGCTTCTGCTTCGCGCCATCGGCAATCAGGCCGCGCAGTTCGGTGTAGCTGGCGTTCAGCTCCTTGTCGGATTCGAGGAACAGCTTGGCGAAGCAATACGTCTTGTCGTAGCTCGTGCGGTACTTGTCGCACTCGTTGGCGGCGTGGGCAGCGACAGGGGCCAGCAGGGCGAGGGTCAGCGCGGAGAGGATGGCTTTCATGGATTTCGGATTGATGTAGGGGAAAAAATCGGCTGCCGGCGGGCAAGCAATCGCCATCTGCCGTGAACAACAGCGCTGCAGTGTATCTGTGGAAACCACCGGCCGCATGACTTTATATGGCGTCGGCGACACGTGTCGAACACCCTTCCCCCATGGCTCGGTTACGAACGAAATGGCAGTTGAGGGCGCGTGCACTGACGTCCCCCGTACGGGTGAGGCGATTCCATTGCAGTCCGCTTAGTCTTAGACGGATGGGCAAGCGCTCGCCGCCTATGCTTGGGCATCGGTGCCGCCAGGAATGAGGTTAAGTGGGTCACCCTCGCAAAGGAGATGCCCATGCTGCACCCAAGCGTTGCCTGGTTGGCCATGGCGCTCCTTGCTAGCGGCGTTGCACGCGCACAAGCCTCCCCCGATGCCGAATTCGCGCTGCCCGAACAGAGCACCGATCGAACTGCTGCGCTGGAACAGCAGGCAAGCTTGCCAGAGCCGGCAGACGGGGACTCCTATGGCCGATGCGTCTTCTTTCACAAGCGCGGCGTGACCAACGTCATGTTGGGTCGTTATGCGGAGGCCATCTCCGATTTCCAGAAGGCGCTCGCGTTGAACCAGCCCTCATTCGGCGCCAGGAACGATAGCAACGCTCAATCTCCTGCAAGCGCTTCGTCGTCCGCCGTCGATGAGATCGGTCAGTGGTGTCTTCTGTGGCGGATCCACTCTGACCTGCAAAGTGCCTACGGCGCATTTGGGGACAACTTCGCCAGGATTGAATTGCTGAAGAAGATGGGCGCAGAGCTGGAAAACAAGAACGTCCGTCGATTCTTCTTTACCCAAATTCATCTGATCGATTCCTATATCCGACTGGGGATGCTGAAGCAGGCCGATGAAACCCTCAAGCTGGCATCGAGCCTGCTGCCCAAGATCAAGAAGACCAAAGACTGGGCGACCCAGGAATTCAATGTCCTCGATACCTACAACCGGTATGCAGGCTGGATGGCGGCGTTGCATGGCAACTATGACGAAGCGGAGCGACTGCTGAGAATCAGCCTGGACTACTCGGAACGGTATCTCAGAGACAATATGGATACCCGCATGCTCAGGGTGGCTAGGCTTAACGTCATCACGCGGCTCACATTTCTGGCCTGGATCTGCTCGGTGCAGGGAAAGTCGGGTGAGGCAGAGTACTTTGCCAAAGAGGCGCTAAACAGAACACTGGCAATCTACGCCCTCAATACCACGCAAACCAGTCGCGCCCTCTCGACCCTTTCCACGATTTACCTTCAGCAAGGGAAGATCTCCGAAGCTGCCCGGTACGCAGAACTATCGCTCCAGACGCTCGAGAAGTCGGGCGTAGCGGCTTACTCCGACAACTTGTCCGATCGGCGCGCCGACTTGGCCTTGATCCGCAATATGGAAGGGCGATGGCCCGAGGCTGTGCGCCTGTTCAACGCACGCGCAAAGGGCGTGCGTAGCAATACCGCCCTATGGGAGCAAATCGGCGCCCGCCACCTCGAATGGGCAATGGCGCTACTCAAGACCGGTCAGACGGCCAAGGCGGTCGAGATGCTGCAGCGGTCGCTGGAAGGCAGGTCAAAGCGACCATTCAACCCGCCGTTATCGATGGCTTATGTCAAAGGCTACCTCGGCGCAGCACTGGCGGCCTCGGGGGACAACGAGCGCGCGTTGGCGCAGTTTCGCGAGGCGCTGCCGGTATTGCTGCAGGAAGCGCCCCACGGTGCAGGAACCGACGAATCCGGCCGCGTACACACCTACCGCATGCATATCATTCTGGACGCCTATCTTGCGCTATTGGCCACCCAGCAAGCGAGCGGAAAGCCCGGACACGACTGGGCCAGTGAGGCGTTCCAGATCGCCGACATTGCCCGGGACTCGTCCGTGCAGCGCGCCCTGGCCGCCAGCGTGACTCGCGCGGCATTGCCTGACGCGAACCTGGCGGATCTGGCACGCCGTGCACAGGATGACGCCAACCGCATCCAGGCACTGAACAAGGTCCTGAGCAACGCCCTGTCAGGGAAACAACATTCCGACGAAGCCATCACTGCCTTGCGGCAGGAGTTGGTCAATCTGACTGCGGAAGAAGCGGCATTGCGCCAGGAAATCGCCAAGCGCTTCCCCGCCTATGCCGAACTCGTCGACCCGCATCCGGCAAACGCAGCCGATATCCAGCGGATCCTCGCCCCGAATGAAGCGCTGGTCTCGATATACAGCGACGAACGCCAGACCTATGTGTGGACGATTACGGCGAAGCATGTCAGCTGGCGTGTCGTCCCCGTCTCCCTGGACGACTTGTCGCGCGACGTTGCGCGGCTGCGCAAAACGCTGGACCTTGAGAGCGGCCGTCCAAAGCCGTTCGATGTGGCGACTGCGCAAAGCCTTTACAAGCGCTTGCTTGCGCCAGATGCCGGTCAGTGGGCGGATGCCACGGTGCTCAATGTCATCCCGTACCACGCGTTGGGTGAGCTGCCGTTCGGCGTACTGCTGACGTCGACCGAGGGGGCGGCAGCTCCGGCGAGCGGCAAGGACTATGTCAACATGCCGTGGCTGATCAGCAAGGTTGCCATCGTGCAGCAATCCTCGGCGACCGCGTTTGTGGCGCAGCGCAATGCCCGCGCGGCGCAGGAACAGCGGAACGCGTTCGTCGGTTTTGGCGATCCCCAGTTCAGGAAAACCTCGGAGCGATCTGCTCCGCCGCAAAGGGATGAGACACAGCCGCTGACCGATGAAGCGAAGCAGACCGGCTTGCCGGATCTGCCAAGACTTCCCACCATGCGGCAAGCCTTCGACGTGATGCCCCCGTTGCCGGATACCGCAACGGAACTGAAGGAGATCGCACGAATACTGGGCGCCAACCCTGAACGGGACCTCTTTTTCGGCGTACGCGCGAGCAAGGCCAACGTCAAGCGGACCGATCTTTCGCGCTACCGGGTCATCGCATTCGCTACGCACGGATTGAAGGCTGGCGAGTTGGCAGGGCTCGATCAGCCTGCACTCGCGCTCAGCAATCCCGCGGTGACTGGCGAGGCTGGCGACGATGGCTTCCTCAAACTGGAGGACGTGCTCGGACTCAAGCTGAATGCCGACTGGGTAGTGCTATCCGCGTGCAACACCGCGAGCCCGGATGGTAGCGGTGTCGAAGCGGTATCTGGATTGGGACGCGGGTTCTTCTATGCTGGGGCGCGTAGCTTGCTTGTGTCGAACTGGGCGGTGGAATCCGAATCGGCGCGCTTGCTGATCACCGGCGTTTTTCGCCAGCAGGCCGCGCAGCCGACCATGGTGCGTGCCGAGGCATTACGGCAATCCATGCTGGACTTGATGAAGCTGCAATCCGCGAAGTATGGGCACCCGGTCTATTGGGCGCCTTTCAGCCTGGTTGGAAATGGCAGCTGATCGTCCCTCGATACGTTCAGGAGCAGGCCGCGCGGTCCCCGTGACTCTCGCCTAGTTCTTCACGGTTACGATGGTCACTCGCCGATTCTCGGGAGCCGCGGGATTTTGCGCATTCAGTGGTTCGCTGGAGCCCTTGCCCACCGGCGTCAAGCGCTCCGCGGCCACGCCACCCTCTTGCGTCAGGTACGTCACGACAGCGGCGGCACGCCCCTCTGACAGCTTCTGATTGATTCGTGCCGAGCCACGCGGATCCGCGTGCCCTTCCACCTGGAACTTGAAATCCGAAAGCCTGGTGGATTGCAGCGCATGGGCCACGACGTCCAGCGCCGTGCGCGCATTCTCCGTCAGCTTTGCCGAGTTCGAGTGAAAGGTAATCAGCAACGCGACCGCGCCCTTCTTCGCGGAGCGTCCCGAGTTCTGCGCTTCCCACGCCTCCCGGCTCATGATTCCACGCGTGACCACGCCCTCGCCGGCGCCTCCCGACAGCAGTGCATCGGTGACCGATTGCTCGCTGATGTTCTGCTCGTTCAGGATGGTTTCTTCCGCTTGAGCGACAGGGACGCCGATCAGGA
Organism: Cupriavidus numazuensis; assembly: GCF_905397435.1. Classification (GTDB taxonomy): domain Bacteria; phylum Pseudomonadota; class Gammaproteobacteria; order Burkholderiales; family Burkholderiaceae; genus Cupriavidus; species Cupriavidus numazuensis. The sequence continues at coordinate 106,420 of NZ_CAJPVI010000027.1, read as the reverse complement.
TGGAAAGTCCGGCGAGGCAAACGCCCAGCAACCGCTGCACACCGAAGGTGCCATGCGTTCTTCTTGTCATTTTGAGGTGCTCCAACGCTCTGTACAAAGCAAGTCTGCGCCAGCTAGGACGTTGCAGGACACGGCAATCGGTATCTGTGCGGTCGCGCACAGACGGCTGGAGGTTTCGCTGCGCGTTTGAGACCCCGGGAAGCGTGCCGAGATGTTGGGTGTCACAGCGATTGCCGCTGCGCCCCTCTCGGTTCCAGTCTCCCTCGTCCCAGGCACCCCACCAAAGAGCTATGCAACTCCGCGCCCCTTCGTCGTTAGGAATGAAGTCGTAAGCGGGCCTGCAGCCGCCGCGCGCTCGCGCCCTCCTGACAGGCCTCTACCCTCATGTCTACGCGTTCCCGCTTTCAGCTTGCCAGCTTCCTGCGCTTCAGCGCCGATATCCGCACCAGCTCGCGCACGCGGCTGCAGGATGCCGACCAGCGTATCGATGCTGCGCGCGAACGGATCGAGCGCATCAAGCAACAATCCGGACAGGTTGAGCCCCTTGCATGTCATGCGCCGGCAACGGCCCCACGCCCCGCACTCGCATGCTCCGCCCGGGTAATCGCGATGGCGGCTTGGGTCGTCCTGGTGTTGGCCGCCGCTGCGTTCGCCGCCGAACAGGTGCTGAAGCTGCAGCTTTCGCTGCCGGTGTCGACGGCTGTCGGCCTAGCCTTCGTTGTTACCACGCTGCTGTCCATGAGCGTGACCTATCGGGTCGAGCGAGCGAACGCGCGGCTGGTCGACGCGTACGCGTTCCAGGCGAAAGGGTTCGAGGCGGCTGCCGGTCGGCTTGCGGCGCACGCGGAGTGGCCAACCGACGCCGCGCAGCAGCACAGTCAGACGATTGAATAGCGGCGAGCCACGCCGATCCGGCCGTCGCGCACTTAGCGATCCCGCGAAAGCAACGCCATCCGCATCGCATCAAACCGCGCGCACTCTGCCTTGAGCCATGCCGAGAAAATGGTCACGCGCCGATCTTCCGGATTCCGGGAAAGCAGCATGTAGCGCGCCGGCGCGCGTACGTACTGGCCGAAGACATTCACCAGGCGCCCGCTCCTGATCTCGTCATAGACCAGGGCCGTACGCCCCATCGCTACGCCCTGGTGATTCAGCGCTGCGCTGATGGCCAGGCTCGACAGGTTGAATTGCGGCCCCTCCAGATGCGCAATCCACGCCGGGTGAAGCGCCTCAAGCCATGTGCGCCATTCGACGAACTCGGCTGCGCCGACCCATGGCGATGCATCGTGCAGCAACACGACGCCGTCGAGCGACGTCCCCTCGGCTAGCCCGCGATGCTCGGCGAGGTACTCGGGCGTGGCCACCGGAATCAGGTACTCGTCCAGCAAGACATCCGCGTGCAACCGGCTGTAGCGGACCGGGTCGTAACGCACGGCCACGTCGATATCTTCCGTGTCCATCGATTGCCTGTCCAAGGCCTGGAACTCGGCTTTCAGGCGTACGGACACGTCCGGCTGTTCGCGGTGGAAATCGGTCAGGCGCGGCATCAGCCATTGCAGCGCGAACGACGGCAGGCAATTGACCTGCAGCGGCGCGTTCGGCATGCCGAGTCGCTGGATGGTCTGCTGGATGTCATGCAAGGCGCGCGTCGTGGTCTCGAACAGCGCCTCGCCCTTTGGCGTCAGTTTCAGGCCGCGCGGCTGGCGCACGAAAAGGACGTAGCCGAGACGGTCTTCCAGATGGCGAATCTGCTGGCTCACCGCGCTTTGGGTGAGATTCAGCGATTCGGCGGCCTTGGTGAAGCTCAGCAGGCGCCCTGCGGCTTCGAAACACCGCAGCGCCCCGAGGATGGAGGAATCGAGCTGCATCGCTATTAGCCTGACTAATGCATGCGTTAGAAACGATCGCTATTCTTGCACGCCGGCGGCGTCTACGATCCCATTTCGTACAGAATTCCCTGGAGAATGACCTGATGGTCACCCTGCCGCTCACGCCCGACCTATTAGCCAGACTTCAATCTAAACAGCCGCTGCTTTGGCTGAATCCGAGGTTGGGGCAACCCCTGCCCGCCTCCGCCCCATCGACGGACCTGATCGCGTCAGCCGAGGCACGTCTTGCGCGCTGCGCCCCGCTCATGGCGACGCTGTTTCCCGAACTGGCGTCTAGCCAAGGGCAAGTGGAATCGCAACTGATGCCAGCCGCCGATCTCCAATCCGCGCTCGGCGGTAATGTTGGCACCGAGGGCGCGTGGTTCATCAAGCGTGATGACGAACTGCCGATTGCCGGCTCCATCAAGGCACGCGGCGGCTTTCATGAAGTGCTGGCCGTGGCGGAATCCATCGCAATCGAACATGGCATCCTCGACCCGGACGGTGACCGCCGCGTGCTGGCAACCGCGGAAGCGCGCGCGCTGTTCTCGCAATACTCGGTGACGGTCGGCAGCACCGGCAACCTCGGCCTGAGCATCGGCGTGATGGCGGCGGCGCTCGGATTCGACGCGGTGGTGCATATGTCCGCGGACGCCAAGGCGTGGAAGAAGGACCGCCTGCGCAATCGCGGCGTGCGCGTCGCGGAACATCAAGGCGACTATGCGGAAGCCGTGGCAGCGGGTCGCGAACAGGCATTGGCAGCACCACGCTGCCATTTTGTCGATGACGAGCGCTCCGCCCTGCTCTTCTTCGGATACGCCGCCGCGGCACGTCATCTGGCGCGCCAGCTGGCCGAAGCCGGCCGCGTCGTGGATGCCACGCATCCGCTCTTCGTCTATCTCCCCTGCGGGGTCGGCGGCGCGCCCGGTGGCATCACCTACGGGCTCAAGGCATTGTTCGGCGAACATGTGCACTGCTTCTTTGCCGAGCCCGTGGCCTCGCCGTGCGTACTGGTGCAGTTGGCCTCAGGCGCGGATGATCCTGTATCCGTCTACGACATCGGCCTGGATAACCGGACCGATGCCGATGGTCTCGCCGTCGGCCAGGCATCGCATCTGGTCAGCCCGTTGATGGCTTCGCAACTCGCTGGCGTGTTCACCGTCCCCGACGATCAGCTCTACGTTCATTTGCTCGCGCTCAAGACGTCGATGGGCGTGGAAGTCGAGCCATCAGCGGCGGCCGGCATCGGCGGCCCCCGCTGGCTGCGCGACTCCCCTGAAGGACAGGCATATGTGCGCGATCACGGTCTCGACATGCGCGACGCTACGCATGTGATCTGGGCCACCGGCGGCTCGCTCGTTCCGCCCGAGGAGCTTCGCCGGTTCCAGGCTTACGCTGCCGCACTGACCGACCATGTGCCTGGCGCGATGCATAAGGCAGCGTGACGCTCTCCATCTCCTTGTTTTCCTGCGATCGCCTCACCGGCCTCATGTGCGCACTATCCTGACATTGAGGGAACGCCGGACAGGACATCGGGAACTGGTTGCTGGAATAAATTCGACCTGTCAGGCGTTTACCAATAGGGGAGACAGTCCGGCGCGGGTCCTAAGCGACCTGGCCGTGAAGTAGCAAGGCTGGGGGACACATCATGAACGGGCGCAGGCTTTGCAAGATCGCCCTGGCATTCGTGGCGGGAGCGGCGATGGCCGCCAGCGGTCCGACGCTGGCGGCGGGTCGTGGGGGCGGTCGTGGTGGTGGCGGCGGAGGCATGCGCGGCGGCAGCTTTCAGGGTCACGGTGGCTTCCACCAGGGCGGCTTTCATCATCACGGCTTTCACCATGGGCACGTAGCATTCGCGGTAGGCGTCGGCTGGCCCGGCTGGTGGGGATATCCATACGATGGCTGGCCATACCCCAGTTCCTACCCCGCTTACTATGCGCCGCCGACGCAATACATCGAGCAAGGCGATGGGTCGGACGTCGCGTCGGCGAACGCGTGGTGGTATCGCTGCGATCAGCCCAGTGGCTATTACCCGTACGTCCAGGACTGCCCGGGCGGCTGGCAAACGGTGCCCGCCCAGCCGTCGCCGTAATGCCAACGTTCTGATGAAGCCGCGCTCCGTTCCTCTCCTGATGGTGGCAGTGCTCGTTCTGGGCGCCTGTACGGCGATGCCGTCGGGCCCCAGCGTGATGGTGCTCCCCGGCAGCAATAAGACGTTTGATCAGTTTCTCGGAGACGACCGCAACTGCCGCCAGTTCGCGCTGGGCCAGGTGGGCGGCGCCAGTTCGCCTCAAGCCTCCAACACGGCAGCGGCGGGCACTCCAGCGGTCGGCGCCGGTAGCTCAGGCGATCCGGGATACGGTGCACAGTACGGGTATGACGTTGCCTACATCCAGTGCATGTACGCAAGCGGACACCGGGTCCCGGTCTACGGCCAGATGCTGGGTGCGCCGCCAGCGACGCCGCCTGCCAACTACAAGCCTGACTTCCCGCCGCCAGCGCCGCAAGGGAATGCGCCCTGAGTGGTCTGGCGGTTCTTCTGCCCAGAGCCATCGCAAGTCTGCGTGCTGCCACCGGCACTGGCTGACCAGGCCGATGAGGCTCCTTCGATACTTCCATCACGCGAAGCCTTCAGCGGTACGAGACTGACCCCATCCCGAACATGTACCGGGATGGGGTCTTTGTACAGTTCTGTATCACGCCGCACCAACGATACGCGCACCGACAAATCCGGCCGCAAGTTTCTACAGGCGCGATACATCGGCTTTCTTTAATACGTTCCACAGGCCCGCAGCGAGTTGCAACGATGCAGTCTCCACCGGACCCATACCCTGTTCAAACGTTAAAGGAAATCGATCATGACCACCAACATCGCCAAGCGCTTTGTCCTCGCCATCGCCCTCGTTGCCGCTGCAGCCGGCGCACAGGCCGCCAGCCTGTCGTACGCAGGCGCACGCGACCCGTTCACCGACGGTGCCCGCGCCGTCAGCGATGCACGTGACCCGTACACCGAGGGTGCGCGCTCGGTGCAGGAACCGCGCAGCCCGTTTGTCGATGGGGCACGTAATGTGGATCCGTTCCTGGATGGCGCGCGCTCGCTGGCTGGTTTGGATCGTGCGGGTGTCTCTGCGGAACCCGCTCGAAGCGTGGATTCCTACCTCGACGGCGCGCGCTCCCTGGCCGGGCGGGATCAGACGTGGCCGTCGAATGCTCCGGCGCGCACCGTTGATCCGTATCTTGACGGCGCGCTGGCGTGACGCCGTGCTTCCTTCATCAGCTGGCGACAGATGACCAGCACCGCGCCGGCCAGCTTCATCCTCGCCGTCGCGCTTGTCGCCAGCGCCCTGATCGCCCTAAGCTTCGATCCAAAGAAGATCGCCTGCTGATTGCGCGCAAGACATAGCTGCTGGAGGCATGCCCGTGACGTCAAGCCAAATGCCCGTCCGCCTGGCCGTTGCCGGACTCATCCACGAGACCAACACGTACGCCGCCGAATTCGCGGGCATGACGCCACTGCGCGCGTTCGAGCGGTATCGGGGCGACGGGGTCGTGGCAGCGTTCAACAAGTCGAATCACCAGGTGGGCGGCTTTATCGAAGGCGCGCGCAAGACCGGCGCCACGCTCGTTCCCACCTTCGTCGGACAAGCGACGCCATCGGGCACGATCGAAGCCGCCGCGTATGCCGCCATGAAGCAGGACGTCCTCGAAGGCATTCGCGCGGTGCTGCCCATTGATGGCGTGCTGCTGGCCTTGCATGGGGCCGGTGTCGCCGACGGTGTCGAGGACATCGAAGGCGATCTGGCGCTCGCTGTTCGTGCGCTGGTTGGGCCAGATGTCCCGATTGCCGCAGTCTACGATTTGCACGGCAACATGACGGATGCGATGCGCGACGCTTGCGACCTGACGTTGCCGTGCAAGCTGTATCCGCATACCGACTTCCATGACCGGGGCGTCGAAGCCGTCGAACTGCTGCTCGAGATGATTCGGGGAAGGCTGACACCGGTCACTGCAACGCGGCGCCTGCCGATGCTGCCGTACATCGTGACCACGCAGGACGGGTTTATCCCGGCGGAAGTCAACGACGTTTGCCGGAAGCTGGCCGCACAGGGCGGCGTGATCGACTGCTCGTGGTTCCACGGCTTCCCTTACGCGGATATCGCGGCACCCTGCCCGGTGGTCGTGTGCACCACGACCGGAGACGCAGCACTCGCGCAGCGCTGCGCCGACGAAGTCGCGCAATGGATCTGGTTACATCGTGACGAGTTCCGTCCGACATTTCCGTCACCGGCGCAGGGCATCGCCCTTGCCCTGTCGGCAGACGAAGGTCCCGTCGTTGTCAACGAGTACGCCGACAACCCAGGCGCCGGCACACCCGGAGACGGCACGCATTTGCTGCGGGCGCTCTTGAACGCCAATCCGCCCGCCGGCACCTGCTGTTTCGCATCGATCAACGACGCGACCGTGGTCGCACAAGCCCAGCGAGCGGGCGTTGGCACCACGATCCAAGTCTCACTCGGCGGCAAGCAAGGTCGCTTCCAGGGCGCGCCGATCGAGGCCGAGGCCTATGTGAAATGCATCACGGACGGTCGCTTCGTCAATCGTCCTGGCTCGATGTTCGAAGGCGTCCGCTACGACCTGGGCGCGATGTGTCGGCTGATCATCCACGGTGTCGATGTCATCGTGGCTTCGCGTGCGGAGCAGGTCTTTGATGTCGAGCCGTTTGTGCTGCATGGGCTGGACGTCACGGCGTACAAGGTCGTGGCGATCAAGGGGGCCAACCACTTCCGTGCTGGCTATCGGACTGTCGCCAAACACATCATCTCGGTCGATAGCGAAGGCTTGAGTACGGCCGCGATTGCGTCGTTTCCGCGCGAAAAGCTCGTGGGCGAGTTTTGGCCCTTGTCGGACAAGGTACGGTTTGGCGGCGATGCCGAAGTCGCAGGATAGGCGGAGGATCAGGCCATCATCGCGTTGCCCGACCTAACGGGGCTTCTGTTCTGTCCGCTTTTTCGCTGCTCGCGTGCGCGCAGCCTTTTGGGCCGCTTCGGATCGGCCCGTCGCACCCTTAGTCTTGGCAGCCTTCTCGGCGGCCGCGGAGCGATCTGCCGCAGTACGCTTGCTGGCCGCGTTCTTGGCCTGGGTTGACAGCGCCTCATGCGAGGCACCGGCCGTGCTCTCTCGCTTCAGGGCCTTGGTAGCGGCACTGCGACGCTTGGCCGTGGTTTCCGAACTAGGCCGCCTTGGCGCCTTGTCGCCGGCACTCTTGGCGGCGGGCTTGCCGGCACTCTTCTTTGCCGCTGCTGACTTGGACCCCGTCTTGGGCGGCGGCACGTCCACGCCAGCGCGGCGCGCTTCCGACAAACCGATGGCAATGGCTTGCTTGGCCGAGCGCACGCCATGCTTGCCATGGCGGACGGCTTCGATCTCGTCGCGAACAAAGTGGCCGGCCTGGGTGCTCGGCGCCTTGCCCGAACGCTTGTCCGCCTTTGCCTGGGCAATGCTGGATGCTTTTGGCATGATCGGTCTCCGTGGTGATTGCGGAAGTTTTGGGGCTTCTGCATAGGCCGTGCCATGGCTCTGAGGCGGGGAAATCGTCACTCACAGGAAAAACGGCATTGCTGTTGCTTGCGAAAGCTGCACTCCGCGCGTCGAATCTACAAAGTGGCTGCGCATAGGACGCCAGCGCGCACAGCTGAAGAAATCCCCCCTACTCCCGCACAATGAGCGACTTCCAATTAGCCGACAGTTTGTATTTTTGCGTCCTTTCATATCGCCATGAATTTGAATATTGAACAGGCTCTCGCAGCTCCTCAACGGCACTGGGCGACCGGGCCGTTCGACGACACATCAAATCTGCTAGGCAGGGCGCCTGAGCGGTTTGCGATTACAGCAGGTACCAAATCGGTGTGGGTCGCCGGCTGTTTGCTGCGGAGCGTTGGCCCGACGAACAGCTGCGCGTAGCATCAGGCATCAGTTCTTGTTGTCAGGCCCGCCAAGCCAACTCAGCAAATCGGCGGCATGGTGCGCCCATGTGCGCCGGCTTTCTGTCATCCAGCGCGCACTGCTGTCAGATCCAAGAAGCACTCTAATCCGCAGGAGGAAAGACCACTTGACTCCCCCGGCCCACAAACCTCCTTGTGCAGCAGCACACGCCGTCAAAGCTCACCAGTTCTCAATGGATGCATCGTCTAAATCAGGACGATTGAGGTGTAGCAAAGTCGGCAACATGTCCCCCTGCAAGGAACACTCAACGACTGTCCCTGTCACTGGTTTCCTACCGGGTCCAGATTCAGTACCCTCGATGATTAAGACGCGCTCGACTTGTCCTGGCGCAGTATCCTTGCCTAACGAAACCTCTTCCCTCTTCCAATGGCCCAGAGGTTCGTTCGCGTACTTCCACTCACCCCGGATCCAAGCTGGCCAATCCACATCCTTTGCCGGCGCGACTCGCTCTCCATCGCTGATGTGGGGCCGAAGCTTCTCAACAACTTCGGCAGGTTCCCCTTCTGCAAGAAAACCCCAGAATAGCCGCTTGCCCAGAGTGCCAGTAGCCGTCGGAGATAGGTCTTTCGCGTCGTAATAGGCAATCAGTGTCACGCCGTTCACGTTAAGGGGTCGGCGAAGAGGCTGCCATCTGGTTCGCTCTTCACGACGATCTTCCACTTTCGGATACGCAATGCCGCCGCCTGTGGTCAAGTCCATCACCGCCGACCAGTGACTGCCTTCTGCCGCAAGGGCTTCGAAGAATGATCGATCACACGCGGTGAATGTCCGGAAAAGCTGCTCGTCACGCGTCGTTGCAATCGAGGTTGCTGGGCAAAGTACCAAAATCGTAACCAAGGAGGCCAAAATGCTGCCACAGTCCTTTACGATTGAATTGAATGTTCGCATGCTGTCTTCCACGGATTTCAGTGGTTTGTAGAGCTGATGGGAGGCAGAAGCTGACGGGGTTGGGGAGGAGGCGGTGGTGGCACAAGGACGAGGATTTTCGCCATGCCCCCCAGCCTTCCTCAGATGAGCACCTAGTTGCTGTTCCTCAGTGGCAGAGGCCCCAGCATCAGGGCTTGCCTCTCATATGTATTGCGATTTCCTACCAATTCGTAAAGCATCAATCCGCATTGACCGTTACCACCAGGGGACGTGCCAAGAATAGAGACAACCAACTCATAGTCCCGACCCTTATCCGGCGTAAACGCCCCTGAAGAGCCGCAGATAAGCGCGCCGTCGAGTCGCGCCTCAAACCTCAAGCGCATCTTGTGCCCTCCGGTGACGTAGCGCTCTAGCACCGGCATGTTGGTATCTGCGCCAGGTGCCTCGGGCATGCCGATAAGCTCGCTTTCCTTAGGAGTTCTCCCCATCCCCATCCAACCCTTGTTAAAGATGGCCAGGAATTGCTCTTTGGGTTCGGAATCGTCTTCAGTCTTCACGACCATGAGTGCCGGATACGCGTACCTGTCCGCCGCTTTAACGCGCAGCCGAGCTTGGGTCGATCGATCTCCCGTCGCCGTATATGGCGGAGGCACCGCACACGCTCCCAGTCCAAGGGACAGCGCAGAGAGAATCAGCCGTTTGACGATCGTTATGTTCATATTTGCAAGATTTTTCATACGTTGAGCATAAGAGAGACAAAGACTGCAAATTGGTCAGCGACAAGACATTCACGGGTTAGTGTCCGCTTTGCAGGCGATTCGGCCAGCAAACCGAGCGTGGGTGATCGCACCGCTGGCCTAGCCGTCGCCGACTCGAATCGGCAGGCGTCGTCGCAATCATGGGCGCGCAGCCCAGCGACAGGAGACCGGCACTGACAGGGATCGAGTAACAGAGAAATATCTTTTCAATGAGAATTTCTCGATCATCTTATTCTCTTGAATCGATATTTCGCGAAGTACTTAGCGGTTCCGGTTGGAATCGCCCCAAGCAACATACTCATGTGAATCTGCGTAGATTTCTCGTAGATTAGATTTCCATGTTCATCCAGGTAAAGCATAGCCATCGAATCTGATGAATTTGGCCCGAATTCTGAACGCCCACCTTTACTAGCCCCACCCCATATGATCTCCCCATCAGCACCAGTACAGACGAAGCGGTTTTTGTCCTCAAAAGAGAATCTCTGAATTGCGCTTCTTCCGTTAGGGTATATAAATTTGCTCTGGAATAATCTATCCTGAATCAAAGAAACAAATCCTTCTTTTGGATAATCAAACCGTCCCGTAACGGACCTAGAGGCATCATCAATCGTTGACACCTGCTCCGCACTGGAAAACGGAAATATGTTGTCGAGGCGCCTCGTTTTTTCCCACCCCTGGGCCGTCGCATCACCATCGAGAAGCTCTCCCTTTCCCTCGTAGCGACCGCTCAAGTTTAGACATTCCGAGTTGACGTAGAGAGCCGGATCGATGTTATCGCCGCCGGCACCCGGATAGGTTGGTGGCGAATGAAGGCATCCAGCTATCGAAGCTGAGACCATTACCAATGCTATGGAAATTAGCTTCATTTTCCATCCTTAGATTGTTGAGTCTGATTTCGAAAAGCCGACCAATCGATACCGTACTGATTTAGCAATGTCACGCCAGCGAATGGCGCCGCCAAAGGGATATCGATATCGGTTTGAATTTCAAACATCATCCGCTGGAACGAAGTCATCCCCTGCTTCAGATTTCCCAACTCGTCGTACGCAGTCAGACTACCAAGAAAGTCATGCGGACCTGCAAAAGACTCCAGGACCTTATCCGCGAACGTACCAGCGGGATACGGTGATTTTGCTAGTGTGCCGGGCAGGCCTTGGAAGCCAAGTCCGGCTGCTCGCCATTGGCGCCGGCCTGCTTGGTGATTTCATTGGACACGTCACCGTCGGCGTGGACGCGCAAGAAGCCGTTCGAGAGCATGCGTGCATGGTGATTCACGACATTGCCGCTCGCCTGCACATCGACATCGTCGCCCGCGCCGAACAGGATGCCGAGGTAATCGGGCGTGGAAACGTTCGAGACATTGCCCCCTGCATGCACGGTCACTGCGCCATTGGATTGCGGTTCGCCGGCGATGCGGGTCTGGCCCTGGATCAGGGCCCCGCCATTGGCTACATCCGTATCGGACTGGATCAGCACCCCGCCATTGCTGGCAACAAGCGTGGATTGTCGGTTAGCCGACTCCAGCGCCACTGAGCCAGCGTGCAGGCGCACGTCGGTGGCCGCCAGCACATCACTGTCCTGCTGGGCGTAAGCACCGCTCGCCTCGATGGCCACCGCGGCGCCAGACGACTGGACCTTGGTGTCCTGCAGCGTCAGCGTTCGCGCAGCAATGCCGGTCCCACCCACGCCGTCGATATCGGTACCGGCCAGCGTCGCCTCGTCCGCTGCGATCGACACCGTACCGGACTTGGACGTGAACGCCGTGCGGTGGCTGCCAGCTTGCGTCGTCAGCCCTGGCACCGCCACAACCACATTGCCGTTGGCCGTAAGCTGCGTGCCCGTCAGGACCAAGCCCGCACCCGCGTCGAAGACACCGATGCCGCCACTGGCGGTAAGGGTTGAGTCCGTCAGCCGGATGGGCTGGCCGTGTACTTGGCCCTCGGCACCGATCACCAGGTCACCCGGTACCCGCGTGCCGGCGGCAAGCGTGGCTTGCGACAGGTCCACGCGCTCCGACGCAAGCTGCAGGTGGCGCCCGGCGCTGACTTCGCCGGTACCGGTGAAGCCGCCGCTGCCAATCAGCACGTCCTGCTTCGCGTCGATCTTGCCGGAGGCAAGCTGCAGGTCACCGGTGCCTGACACCACGAAGTCGCCAGCGGTGGCATACGCGGTACCGGCGTGGCGCACGCCGGCACCCTGGTCGGTGACCATGAGCTGGATGCGTCCCGCCATGAGGCTGCCTGCGGCGGTGATGTCAATGGCAATGCCCTGGCCTGGATTGACGGCCGGCATCGAGTAGGTAATCCAGGACGTGAGGTTGTCTGTCGGCGAGACGCTGGTGTCGATCTCCGCGCGGCTGTTGCCGGCAACCAGCCGCGCCCGGCTATTCGAATCGTCATACAGGTTCGTGACGGGCCCGCCGATGCGGAGTTGCTTGGCGATCAGCTCGAGGTTCAGAAGCGTCCCGGTCAGGCCCTCGGGCCCGATCTCGATGGCGCCCTGATTGGTCGTCAGCACGATATTGCGCTGCAGCTGCTCGTTGGCCGTCTTGAAGTCGTTGAACGATACCTGGCCGGTGGTCAGCGCGAGGTTGCCGACGTTCCGGACGGTCAGTCCGTTCACCGACACACCGTTTGGATTGCTGATGATGACATTTGCGTGCTGCGGCCCCAGCACGGACAGCGGCCCCTCCAAAACGGATGGATTGGTACTAGTGACAGCACTGACAATGGTGCGGGCTAACGCCGACTTGTTATCGAGATCGACGCCCGAACGCGAGATGTTGAAATCGCGATAGGTGTTGTAAGAAACACCGCCCACTGGCGCGGCAACACCCACGGTCACGCGGCCGTTACCGCCCACGGCGACAGAGGTCTTCGTGCCACCGTCTGGCACCACGCCGGCCGCCAGCGCGCGACTGGCCAGAAGCGCTATGCCCCAAGCAAGCGCAGACGGTCGCAGCCAGTTGCCGCGAGTCCACACCCGATCGCATCGTTGTATTGCCTTACCTTGCCGCACCACTGCACTTCCTCGTTGGATGGCGCGGCTGGGATCAACTCTGACGGCGGGCGAATAGCCAAGGCTATCCGCTCCACGTCCTCCGCGCATAAAGTTGGCGCGACATTAATGGCAAGTTAGCCAAATGTATCTAGGACATTTCAGATTCTTCGTCGAATATCACAATTGTTTGCATTTAACGGGAAATACCAACCGGAGCCAAAGGCTGTTGTCCACAGCATGAACCTGGCACGTTGATGAAGGGGATCGATTGGACTATCGGATCGACGCCCTGCGACTCGGTCTACAGCCGCGGATGCCGTTCGGGACGATCGAAGCGGTGTCGGCATCAAAGTAGATGCCATCGTATCGATCGCCGGTGTAGAAGAGCGTGTAGATCAGCTTGCGCTTGAACTGCCCGGTCAGGCGGACTACAGGGCTCGCACAACCTCGGTCTGCCGCATCGCTTGAGTCTGCGTACTTGAGCAGCGGCGCGTCGGAACCCTTGAATAGAACAACGACATCCCAGCCAATGAACCGCATCGGGGTGTCGTTCGTGTTATCAAACGTTCGGGCACCTGTCTGTCCGTCCCTTCCCGCTTTTAGCACTCGGTACTGCACATAGCAGTCTCCACAGGCGTACTGCATGTGCATGACATCGATCGTTGTGTTTTCGCTGGACAGTGGAAAGGGGTATAGGAAGGCGGCCAACACTCCGGCGCCCAGCAGCAGCACCAGAGCCAGCACTTGGCGCGCAACCTTGCAGGCAAGCAGTTTCATATTCTTGACCACCTTGTACAAGACGACACCATTCACTCACGGGACTGGCTTCTACCGGATTGGCTGTGGCCCAGGACAACACGGATGGGGACAGGCCGGTTGAAATACCACATAGACCTCGCTTACTGGCATCGCGTTCTTGGTGCCGGACCGAAGCTCAAGCATCGCAGTATCAACTTCCGAATGCTCGATCCGCTCTGGCACCAAACCGATCGCCGCCAAAGCTGCCTTCGCGCTTTCCAGCCGCGTCATGGCTAGATTCATCGATGGACGCCCACTGTATGCTCGCCTGACAAAAACGGCATACTGCCCTCCACTGGGAAAGCCCTCCTTCATTCTTGCGTTCCACTCGGCCAGCTTGTGTACTTCGGCTGCTGGCAAGACGCTGTCATCAGTGGCAAAGCTGAGTTCGTGCTCGAGACCGGTCAGCGAGCAAGGGAATGTAGAACTGCACCACGTGAACAGCAGGGCAGCGGCGAGTCTTCGCAGCATGTTCAATCTCCGATGCTGAAGATATAGCCTGCAATGTTGTCGGCATTGACGATGCAGAACTGATCGCGCATAGCTATGTTCGCGTCCTTTGCCCTGTTTGCGGTAAGCGGAAATTTCCCGCGCCATTTTCGGATTTGCTCGATTGATTCCGTAATGGGCACCTTGTTCCATGACTCCAGTGGCGCCTTGCCATGCTCACCGGAGTCAGATATGGCCTCAATCAGAAGCGCGATTCTCCCAAGACCACCCTACTTAAACCTTTGCGCTCCGTCAGCAATCCCTGAGGTACACGTGCGTGCGGAGGTTTCGCCATGGTGACTCGGACCTATCTCATCAGAGGCGATAAGGCCAACAACGGCGCCATCATTTCCGGGGGCAGCGACTCGTACTTCTGGCACAACGTTCCCGTCGCCCGGGAAGGCGATGCCGTGTACTGCCCCGTATGCAAGCGCGTGGGCAAGATTGTGTGCGTCGGGCCGCGCCTGCCATGTTCGGACATGGGCAAGGAAGTCGCACTCAGCGGAGATATCTGTGTTTGCGGCTGCCAACCGGCGCCGGTCTTCTATGCCTCGCGGCCGTTCACGATGACTATCGCTGCAGCGGACGTGAGCGAGCATAGTGCCACCCTGCTCGGTGGCTTTGCAGCAACGCGGCAAGCGCTGCAATCGCTGAAGACTGCCAGCCACGATCAACGCATCCAACTGCTGGACGAGAGCAGCGGCCAGCCTTTACCGAATCGGCGGTATCGCATCACGGGCGAGAGCGGAACGCATGAAGGGCGCACCGACTGCGAAGGCTTTACCACGCGGGTATTCGCGGACCGCGCTACGACGGTGCGGCTCGAGGTCTTCGGGGAGGACGTTTAGTCATGCAACCACTCAAGACTCTCGATGTACGTCTGACGCCCGTTTCTGACAAAGAACCTGTAAAGGTATATTTGCTGCGGCCGCGGGGAACGTTGTATTGGGGCGGTGCCGGTCTGGATGGAGAGTATGTCCAGCCTCAATTGGCAGCCTTCCGCCGAGCTGGCATTTCTCAGTGCTTTGCCGGTTTGACAAACTCCTCAACACACGCGCTGCCGCAAGGCTACGCTCTAGGCGGCATGGTGCTCGATGCCATTCGATCTGGCATGGTCATCCGCTACCGTGACGACGGCGAATGGACGATTACCAGCGGCATGGCATCGGAAGCTCCTCAGTTCAACCTGATCGGATACAGCTATGGATCCTTGCTGGCCGCACAGACTGCGTGGTCGTACGCCAGACATGGCCACGTCATCGACCATTTGGTGCTGGTAGGCTCGCCCATCTCCAAGGACTTCCTGGCGGACCTTCAATGTCATCGCAATATCCGGAAGACCGTTGTGATCGACTTGGTGCAATACGGCGATTCGATATATGCGGGTATGCCGTGGCTAGAGTTGGCGGCTGCCGCTCCACTGCTCAGTAAGCAGATGCTGGCGGGCAACGGCGAAGGTCATTTCTACTATGCCCATGTCGTCGCCGATAGTTCACGGCGCTGGATGAGTCTGGCAGACCGTCTCGCATCAGAAGGGCTTAAGTGATGAAGCCAAAGGCAAGCAAAGCCATCAGGCTTGTAGATCTGTGCGCAATCGCAATGAGCCTGCTGGGCATCGCGTTTGCAATAATCGCGGTGTGCACGCCGGTTACGCTTGCTCAAGTTACGACCGGCCCTTTAGCTGCGCTTGCAATTATCACGGTCCTTTGCGCGGCAGTGATCGCCTTCGGTGGCCTGCTGCCTTTGTTCTACATACTAGTGCGCCGGCCGGGCGAACGGTTGCGGGCAGTCCTCGCCTACACAGCTGGTCTCCTCTTCTTTTCCGCGTCGTTTCTTGCGACGGATCGCTGGGTGACGCGCCAACTTCCTAGTCGGCAAAACATCGCCAATGCTGATGTGTTACACGCGTCAGCAGTCAGCCATCGATGCACACAGGACGTCCACCGTATCGCGGTGATCAATAAGCCCGGCCTCCGCCCAGGCACGTGACCGAAGGACTATTGAAAATGCTGACAACATCGCGGGTTACATCGTCTGTTCTGAGTAAGGCGGCGGCGGTGTTCTGGCTCTCGTGCGCATCATTGTCTGGTGCGATTGCGTGCAGCCCTGTTCGCTCGTTGGATCTGACATTTCCCGTTGAGTCATCTGCTTTGGACACCGCGCAGGCACTGCGGCTTGGAAGCTGGATAGCCGAATTGAAATCAAGCTTTCCGAACTATGAGCGCGTCTTCATTGCCGGACACGTTGACGAGTCGGAGAAGGGAGACAAGCGCCTGGCTCATGACAGAGCTGACACGGTTCGTCGATGCCTGGCGGATCGGGGCTTTGGCATAGCCCGCATCCATATCGAGGAGCCAGGAACCAGCTACAACAAGCCGATCGCAGGATTGCCCACACGATCCGCTTCCATCGATTTCTTGCCGGCATGCCCACATGAGTGTTGTGGTCGTTCAACGAACACTGCCGGGGACCGGGGCAGCCCAATGCCGGGCAGGTAGCTAAGGGAAGCTTCCTCTGACAAAGAGAGACCTGAGCAATGACACTACGATGGTTGTTCCTGCTGCCTTCGGTATTGTTGCCTGCTTCGCTTGTCGGGCTGAGCCTCTTTCACATCGTCGCATCGCCAACGCGAGACGATATGTTCGTCGGATATGCAGGCGTTGTATCCGCCGCCGTGCTCCTGTTTGACCTCGTCCTCGCGCTGGTATGGCTCGGCGCATTTGGATACCTGCTCTATGTCAGCCCGGGACAGCGACGGCCATTGCTGATGATTGCGGGAATGACCATTCTGGCGTCCGTCGCCTGCTACGTCCTGGACAGCAAGCTGATTCGGGCACTTCCGGGATGAGCGACGCCGCATTTGAAGCATGGGCGGCGCGAACACGCGGGTGGCGCGTCGCCCCTACCCCACCAGCGCCCGCAACTCCCGCGCCCACCTGACTGGCACACCGGGCAAAATTGACTTGCATGGCCGTGGCGGCGACATCCAACAGGATCGGGTCAATGCTGTAATCGCGCTGATCCAGCCAGACAAGCACATCCAGCAAGTGCCAGAGTGTGGTGCTGCCTTCATGCACCGGCGCCGGGAAAGACTCGGGATAGCCGATCATCAACTTGCGCATGTTCTGGCGTGACATGCCGACGGCATCGGCGATATCGGTGAGTCCCACCAGATCGGGAACCGCTTCGATCAGCGTAGCGGACGGCATGGCGCGCCGGGCATCGGAAAGGGCGCTCACCATGGCCGCCTTCGCCGAATCTGCCTCGCGGACAAATGACAACGCCACGCGTCCTAGCAGGCCTGTACCCACGAGAGTGTCATCACAGCCTGCCTCGCCCAGGCGTTCGACCAGTGCTTCGATGTCGTGGTCGGCCTGCGACAGCAGGAATCTGAAAGTGAAGGCGTATTCCATGGCTATTTCCTGATCTGCAATGTGTACGGCGTCGTCATTCATGTTGATGTGAGCAGTTGTCGACGATCCGCCGGATCGCGTTGGCATGGTTGCCCGGGCTTTTCGGGGTGCTCCAGATGCTGGAGACACAGAACTCGCCGCAGCGGCATTCCTTGTCATTGCGGGGGCAGTAGAGACGGCTACAGGCGCGCCCCTTCCCTTCGCCATTTCGACGCGCCAGCCAACCGCATAGCCCTGGGGATGTTTTACGTCTTGGCCTCTCAGCAGAGGCGGTCTTGGTGGTGCTGTATGGCGTGACCTTATAGGAGATTGCCGACTGCAACCGTCATGCGTAGCCTACTCCATCGTCAAGTGCTGAACACACTCTCGCAGCGGCCTTACCGCGCCCGGACAGCTTGCGGTCATTCACTCAGGAGCCGCCATGACAATTAGATCCACTGGCACACACGTTCGAACGATGAAGATCGGCCGAACTCACTTCTCGGTTGTTCCAGGTAGGAGCAATAACTTCACCGGTCTACGGGCAATCCCGTGGATTCGGTTACGCGGTGTTTGGCTGGAACGAGCGGGATTCAGCGTCGGCCAATCGCTAAAGGTTAAGGTTCAGCGTCAGCGAATCGTTATTTGGGTTGGGTAAAGCGGACAGTCAAATCTATGGATGCCGGCAACAGCCCCTATCGACCCGCCTGTGTCCTCCGCCACGCAGTGCCGAAGGGGCAAGTCGGCCGATGAGCTGCCTTTAGATCCCGAGAAAGGGGGCTCGGCTCAACTAGCGGTCGTTGCCTGCGCATCCAGGGACGCCCCACTCTAACGTCGTCCGCGCCCCCTGTAGCAGATCTCCCGCAAGGCTCAACTCGAATGTTTGCTCAAACATACGCCAGGCTATGTGTGGATAGACACGCACAGACTATAAACATTAAGATATTGCTGGTCAAAGCTCGGGAAACTCTGCCTGAGTTACTCATCTTCCGCTGAAGATGCATACAAATTGCGTTGACAAGACAAATAACTTTCTAAAATGCCAACTCTATCTAGGTTTCGCGTCGAAGGCTTCAAAGGCAAATCGCGATTCGCAGAAGTGAATTTTTCGAACAGCGAAGTTTCCGTTATGTATGGACCGAACGGCGCTGGAAAGACAACGTATCTGCGGATGCTTCACGCATTCTTGGCGCAGAATACGAGCGCCCTATTGGCAGTTGGTATCACACGATTAGAGTGCGATTATTTTGATGGAGATGAAACGAAAACTGTTGTAGTCGAGCGCAACGAGACAGACTACAACTGGGAGTCGTTTCTGGCATCGAGTCTAGTAGAGTGCAAATCCATGTCACTCGGCGTAGAGAGGGGCATTAGTAACCAAGCCTTTCGCATCGAGCCAGTTCTCCTCTATGAATTTTTTACGCGCTCTCCGTTTTCGCGGTCTTTTTCGATGGAGCCTAGGCGAGTAAGAGACATGGTCGATGAGCTCGCGATGTTTATTAAGCGCAGACAACATTCATCGCGAAGCAGGACGAGCGAACTCGATTTTTCTTTGGCGCACATTAATCTCCAAAACATCAAGCTGGAAAATATTTCCAGCCTACTTGTCGAGCGTTATCAGTTCGCTCGAGTTATGGCCACGAAAAAAATTCAGAGCGCGCTGTTCGACACCCTGGCCATAGCGATTAGTGAGGACGGCCCCAAGGAGTCTGAACAACAGACACTCAACCCAGATTTTCTTAGCACGCTCAAGGCTAACAGCGAACGAATAGCCGAAGCGTTGAACGACAGCACTGAGAACACATTCAAGACAAAACTGATTGAGATCCTTGAGTCACTTGACGATGAAAAAACCAAAAATCTTCTCACCAATCGTTTATTGGTTACTCTTCTGAAAAAAATGATCAAAGAGCTGGAGGTCGAGAAGTTGATGCTCAGCTCCATTAATCTGTTGACTGACACGTTTAATGAATATTTGATTGACTCAAAAAAATTGGTTTTCAAGGAAAATCGTGTCGTCATAGAAATAGAGGGAGACGAGCACGATCTAGAAGACCTTTCGAGTGGTGAGCGGCATATCCTCACGTTTCTGTCACTAGTCCTGTTTGGCGCCCGCGAACGAGATTTTCTTATTATTGATGAGCCCGAAATATCACTTAATATTTTGTGGCAAAGAAAGCTCATGGCACTATTCACAAAACTTGCGCCCAGCACTCAAATTATTGTGGCATCACATAGCCCAGCCATTGCAAAAGACAACAGAAAGTATCTGTCCGAGCTCAGGGTGGGAAAAATTTAAATGGAAAAATATGAAATCGACGAGATACTAAATCTCGCAGTCATGTGCAAAATGCCCCACCTCATCGTCGAAGGCATTGATGACATTAAGGTTTTTGAGCAAATCGCCGCGAGCGCGGGAAAGACTTGCGAAGTTTATGCAGTAGAAAATATCGCAGAATACACACCAGGATCTGCTGGCGTTAAGCGCGCCATGGAGGACTTGGTTGCACTATCAACAACACCGGGAGATATTGAGGCACATATTCTTGGCATCGTTGATCGAGATGCGAGTCATTTCCGCAGCGAAATGCCGGAACTCGCCCCTCTGCTCATACTCAAAAAATACTCGATTGAGAGTCATTTTGTTTCCGCAGAAGTTCTAAAGGAATTAATCACCAAATCATCATCTATTTCCCCAAGCCTTCTGGAAAAGCTTGATTTTACCGCCCTCTTCACCAGACTCGCGACGGCACTTCTAGATATATTCTACCCGGCGGCCGAGGCTTTGCGCACGGCCGTCACACCGGGCTACCTCTCTACCTTTCGGTATGAAGACGGTATCGGTCGCCGGCTTCAACAGGAAACGAAGGATGCGCTCGAAGCAAAGAAAAATGACTTAAACGCATTCATGAAATCTCGCGGCTTGAGTAAAGATTTTGATTCTCTTTCACTTATCGCAAAAGGCAAATGGCTTTACGAAGTATTTTGCGAATTAATTTTAGACCTCGTAAGGGAACTACGCGAAAGCTGTCGAAGCGCGAAAATATATCAATGCCAATTTTGCAAATATGACGCTGACAGCAAAGCATGCCAATACAAGCTTGCAGATGGCATTGGCAAGAAAGCCCTATATTCATTGGGTAGGGAATTAGTCAATAATCCAGAGTTTGACTATATTCGTTCAAGAATTGCAGCAATGAGGTAAATCTTTGATGGAGGGTGTGATGGCGAATTGCTGAAACGCTACTGCCCCCGCCAATTCCTCGCTAAAATACGGCCGCTTGTCACTCCTGAACTCGCTGATTCGACCGCTTGCAGCTCGTCCAAATGTGAGCGGATGTGCGCTAGACCTCGGAAACGATCACTTCGACGTTGGTACTAGGAAGGGCCGAGTCAGCGCTTGGGAGCAGCCATCGGCCTTCCCAGTTGACAGATGCTTCTCCATCAACTCGTCCGTACGACATAGCGCGCCCCGATGACGCGAACCGGCTGCCAGCAGCCATGTTGGCCCAAAAAAATGGGAGCCATCAGCTCCCATTTTTTTATAGACGACGACAACAAACTACAACGACACCCCTCAATCCCAGCTCAACGCCCCACCCGTCTGATACTCAATGACGCGCGTCTCGAAGAAGTTCCGTTCCTTCTTCAGATCGATCATCTCAGACATCCACGGGAACGGATTCTCCTCATTCGGGAACAGTTGATCCAACCCAATCTGCTGGCACCGACGATTGCAAATAAACCGCAGATACGACTTAAACATCGGCGCATTCAGCCCCAGCACGCCACGCGGCATGGTGTCCTCAGCGTACCGATATTCCAGATCCACCGCCTTCTTGAACAGCTCAGTAATCTCAGCCTTGAACTCCGCCGTCCACAGATGCGGATTCTCCAGCTTGATCTGATTAATCAGGTCAATCCCAAAATTGCAGTGCAGCGACTCATCCCGCAGGATGTACTGATACTGCTCCGCAGCCCCAGTCATCTTGTTCTGCCGCCCCATCGCCAGGATCTGCGTGAAGCCCACATAGAAGAACAGCCCTTCCATGATGCAGGCGAACACGATCAGCGACTTCAGCAGCTTCTGGTCGTTTTCCGGCGTGCCGGTCTTGAACGACGGGTCGGTCAGCGTGTCGATGAACGGGATCAGGAACTCGTCCTTGTCGCGGATCGACTGCACTTCGTGGTACGCGTTGAAGATCTCGGCTTCGTTCAGGCCCAGCGATTCAACGATGTACTGGTAGGCGTGCGTGTGGATGGCCTCTTCAAAGGCCTGGCGCAGCAGGTACTGGCGGCATTCCGGCGCGGTGATCTGGCGGTAGGTGCCCAGCACGATGTTGTTGGCGGCCAGCGAGTCGGCGGTGACGAAGAAGCCAAGGTTGCGCTTGATGATGCGGCGCTCGTCTTCGGTCAGGCCGTTCGGGTCTTTCCACGTCGCGATGTCGCGCGACATGTTGATTTCCTGCGGCATCCAGTGGTTGGCGCAGCCGGCCAGGTACTTTTCCCACGCCCACTTGTACTTGAACGGGACGAGCTGGTTGACGTCGGTCGAGCCGTTGATGACGCGCTTGTCGGCAGCGTTGACGCGGCGGTTGCTTTGCGCGGCGGCGGCGTTGGGGTTGTTGCCCAGGATGCCGGCTTGCGTGGCGCTCGACGGCAGGACGCCTTGCTGGTCAGCCGTGACGGCGGCAGCGGGTTGCAGGGCAGGCTGCGGTGCGGCCTGCGGGGTGGCTTGAACGTCGTCGTCCCAGCTCAGCATGATGTGGTTCTCCGTGATTCGATTGGGGGGCGCGGTGGTCAAAAATGACGGCTCACGTGGTGGTGGCGCCGGCCCTCTCCCCCGGCCCCTCTCCCGCTTGCGGGAGAGGGGAGCAAACCCCGGGGGTGGTTGGTTGCTACGCTATGTCGCTACTGCGTGATTACTGGCAGGCTTCGCACTCTTCGAAGCCGGGGTCGCCCGGACGCATCGTGCAAACGGGACCGTCAGCCTCGATCGCCGCGCCAGCAAGATGCGTAACAGTTGCCGCACCTGCGGCACCTTGATCTTCTGCGCTACCCGACGACACCGCGTTCAGCGAGCCGCGCGACACGGTGGACTTCTCCACGTGCGTGGCAGCCATGGTGCGCAGGTAGTACGTGGTCTTCAGGCCGCGCAGCCAGGCCAGCTTGTAGGTGTCGTCCAGCTTCTTGCCCGAGGCGCCGGCCATGTAGATGTTCAGGGACTGGGCCTGGTCGATCCACTTCTGGCGGCGGCTGGCGGCTTCGACCAGCCAGGTCGGCTCGACTTCGAACGCGGTGGCGTAGATGTCGCGCAGGTCTTGCGGAATGCGGTCGATGCGCGACAGCGAGCCGTCGAAGTACTTCAGGTCGGCGACCATCACTTCGTCCCACAGGCCGCGTTCCTTCAGGTCGCGCACCAGGTAGTCATTGACCACGGTGAACTCGCCCGACAGGTTCGACTTGACGTACAGGTTCTGGAACGTCGGCTCGATGCACGCGGACACGCCGATGATGTTCGAGATCGTGGCGGTCGGCGCGATGGCGATGCAGTTCGAGTTGCGCATGCCGTGCTGCTTGATGCGGCCGCGCAGGCTGTCCCAGTCCATGCTGCTCGAGTGATCCACTTCCAGGTAGCCGCCGCGCTCTTCGGCCAGCAGCTTGAGCGAGTCCTGCGGCAGGATGCCGCGGTCCCACAGCGAGCCGGTGTAGGTCTCGTAGCGGCCACGCTCTTCGGCCAGCTCGGTGGAGGCCTGGTAGGCGTAGTAGCACACGGCTTCCATCGAGCTGTCGGCGAACTTCACCGCGGCGTCGCTGGCGTACGGCGTGCGCAGTACGTGCAGGCAGTCCTGGAAACCCATGATGCCCATGCCGACCGGACGGTGGCGCAGGTTGGAATTGCGGGCCTTCTCGACAGCGTAGTAGTTGATGTCGATGACGTTGTCGAGCATCCGCATGGCGGTGCGGATGGTCTTCTGCAGCTTGGCGTGGTCGAGCACGTACGAGCCATCGGCCTGCTTCGTCAGATGGGCGACCAGGTTGACCGAGCCCAGGTTGCAGACGGCGATTTCGCTGTCATTGGTGTTCAGCGTGATTTCCGTGCACAGGTTGGAGCTGTGGACGACGCCGACGTGCTGCTGCGGGCTGCGGATGTTGCAAGGGTCCTTGAAGGTGATCCACGGGTGGCCGGTTTCGAACAGCATGCCCAGCATCTTGCGCCAGAGCTGCATGGCCGGCACCTTCTTGAACAGCTTCAGTTCGCCGCTGGCGGCCTTGGCTTCGTAGCCGAGGTAGGCTTGCTCGAATGCCTTGCCGACCTTGTCGTGCAGGTCCGGGCAGGTCGACGGCGAGAACAGCGTCCATTCGCCGTTTTCCATCACACGCTTCATGAACAGGTCCGGAATCCAGTTGGCCGTGTTCATGTCGTGGGTTCGGCGGCGGTCGTCGCCGGTGTTCTTGCGCAGCTCCAGGAATTCTTCGATGTCCAGGTGCCACGTTTCCAGGTAGGCGCAGACGGCGCCCTTGCGCTTGCCGCCCTGGTTCACGGCCACGGCGGTGTCGTTCACCACCTTCAGGAACGGTACGACGCCTTGCGACTTGCCGTTGGTGCCCTTGATGTGCGAGCCGAGCGCGCGCACGTTGGTCCAGTCATTGCCCAGACCGCCGGCGAACTTGGACAGCAGTGCGTTTTCCTTGAGCGCTTCGTAGATGCCTTCCAGGTCGTCCGAAACCGTGGTCAGGTAGCACGACGACAGCTGCGAGCGACGGGTGCCCGAGTTGAACAGGGTCGGCGTGGACGACATGAAGTCGAACGACGACAGCAACTGGTAGAACTCGATAGCGCGCGCTTCGCGGTCGCTTTCGTTGAGGGCCAGGCCCATGGCGACACGCATGAAGAATGCCTGCGGCATCTCGATGCGAGTCTCGTCGATGTGCAGGAAGTAGCGGTCATACAGCGTCTGCAGGCCCAGGTAGTTGAACTGGAAGTCGCGGCCGGCGTCCAGCGCGGCGCCCAGGCGGGCCAGGTCGAACGTGGCCAGCTTTTCGTCCAGCAGCTCGGCGGCGATACCGCGCGCGATGAACTTCGGGAAGTACTCGGCGTAACGCGTGGTCATTTCGGCCTGCGTCACTTCGGCGCCCAGAATTTCCTTGCGGATGGTGTGCAGCAGGATACGGGCGGTGACCTGGCTGTAGTCCGGGTCCTTTTCGATCAGGGTACGCGCGGCCAGGATGGCGGAGTCGTACACCTGCGTCATCGGCACGCCTTCGTACAGGTTCTTGAGCGTTTCCTTGAGGATCGGCTCGGCGCTGACGGTCTTGCCCAGGCCGGCACAGGCGGTGTCGAGCAGGTCATGCAGCGCGACGATGTCCAGCGGCTTGGTCACGCCGGCGTCGGTCACGTTGACCGACACGCCGCCTTCCTGCACGCGGGCCACGGCCTGAGCGCTGGCACTGGCGCGCTCTGCCTTGCGCTTCTCGCGATACAGCACGTAGGCACGGGCCACTTCATGCTCGCCCGAGCGCATCAGGGCCAGCTCGACGTGGTCCTGCACGTCTTCGATATGGATGGCACCGCCGCTCGGGCGGCTGCGCACCAGCGCGCGCACGACGTTCTGCGTCAGTTGCTCGACGATCTCGCGCACGCGCGCGGAAGCGGCACCTTGCCCGCCGTTTACGGCGAGGAAGGCCTTGGTCATGGCGACGTTGATCTTGGACGGCTCGAACGCCACCACGGCGCCGTTACGGCGGATGATCTTGTAATCCTGGTAGTTCGTCGTGCCGGCTTGGGCTGCGGAGGCCTGTTGCGCGGTACCTGCAATACCGGCGGCGCCCGTTGCGCCCGTGGTGATTTCGTTCTGGGCCGTTTGCATAAGGAATCCTGTTTTTTAGCCTGTTTTAAGAGACAAAAGAGTCCCTGGCGAAATGCGGGTGCGAAAGCGTCCTGCCGGACCTGAAGAACGGCTGAACCGACTGCTTTTTGCTACACATTTCGCCAGGGACTCTTGTGATGCGCCAGCCCCACATCAGGGTTTCAACCACTATCGCCACGTCTGCGACAGTTCCCTCAAGGTTGGGCCAGCTCCCCGGATGAACTACTAGATATAGTGGTCGCTGCGGAAAACTGGGCTAAGTATAGTGAAACAAAACCGAAAGACCAGTCTTGACAAGCGTGGTTGCGACACCCGGATGACAAGTGCGGCAGCGCCACATTCCCGGGAACCGCTCTACGACAAGGGCTCCGGCCAAGTCGTTCGCAAGCGCACATTTTTCTTAAAATTTTTTTATTCGGCCGACCTGTCCGATAGCCCCACGCGAGCGTGGGGAATTGGTATGTGACACCGCACCGACATGGCGCCGTGGCTGCCCCGGACAAGCACCTTATTTGTGCGAGGGGCGGTAGGGTAACAGGTTTTGCGGAACATCGGCGAGGCGGGCAAAATGGGCCCAGTCGAAGTGCGGTCCGGGGTCTGTCTTGCGGCCCGGCGCGATGTCGCTGTGGCCGGCAATGGCCTGTACCGGCAAGCTGGCGCGCAGGGCCTTCACCAGCGTGGCGGTGGTGGCGTACTGGCCGGCCGTGAATGGCAGGTCGTCGCTGCCTTCGATCTCGATGCCGATCGAGAAGTCATTGCAGCGTCCGCGGCCGAAGAAGTCGGACTGCCCGGCGTGCCATGCGCGCTTGTTGCATGGGACAAACTGCACGAGTTCGCCATCGCGTCGCACCAGGAAGTGAGCGGACACCTGTACCTGGTGGATCGTCGCGAAGAACGGATGGCGGTCCGGGTCGAGCCGGTTCTGGAAGAAGGCCTCGATATCGCCGCTGCCGAACTGCCCCGGCGGCAGGCTGATGTTGTGCAGCACCACCAGATCCACCGGGATGCCGGCGGGCCGCTCGTCGAAGTTGGGCGACGGCACGCGGCGCGCGGCCGGGACCCAGCCTTCGGCGTCGGGCAGGAAACTGGCCGGAATGGAGCCTGAAGCGGGGGCCGTCATGCCGCGCCCTCCCCTTCCTCGCGCTCATCGCGTCCGTCGCGGATACCGAGTTGCTGGATGCGGTAGCGCAACTGGCGCAGGTTCAGGCCCAGCAGCGGCGCGGCAGCGGTGCGGTTGAAGCCGGTCTGGGCCAGCGCCTGCAGGATGATCTCGCGCTCCACGTCTTCCAGTCGGGCCGGCAGATCGATCGGGAACGTGACGCCACGGCAAGCGCGTTCGGCGGTATCGGGCTTGTCGGCCGGCACGACGATGGGTTCGGGCTCCGGTACGGCCGCCGCCAGCGGCGCGAGTACGGGAACCGGCGCGGGCTCGGCGGGCATCATGCCAGCCCATGGCGTATAAGGGGTCAGCGGCGACGGCGACGGTCGCAGCGCCGCATGTTCCATATTGGCGTCGAGCGGCCCCAGGTCTTCCACCTGGATATCTTCGGCCTCGGCAAATGCGTAGGCGCGTTCGAGCAGGTTTTCGAGTTCGCGGACGTTGCCCGGGAACGGATAGGCCACCAGCCGCTCCAGCGCGGCCTGCGACAGGCGGCGCGGGCGCGGGTCGCTGTAGCGCACGGCCAGGTGTTCGAGGATGGCGCGCGCGAGCACGGGGATGTCCTCGGTGCGCTCGCGCAGCGTCGGCATGCGCAAACCCAGTACGTTGAGGCGGTAATACAAGTCCTGCCGGAACTGGCCGGTCGAGACCATCGCGGCCAGGTCCTTGTGGCTCGCGCACATCACGCGCACATCGACGGCATCTTCGCGGCTCGCGCCGATCTTGCGCACGCGGCGTTCCTGCAGCGCGCGCAGCAGCTTGACCTGCATGGCGAGCGGCAGGTCGGCCACCTCGTCGAGCAGCAGCGTGCCGCCGTTGGCGGCCTGGAAGAAGCCGCCGCGCTCGGCGTCGGCGCCCGTGAACGCGCCTTTGACGTGGCCGAAGAACTCGGACTCCATCAGGTTTTCCGGGATGGCGCCGCAGTTCACGGCCACGAACGGATGCGCGGCACGCGTGCTGGTGGCGTGGATCGCGCGCGCGGCGCGTTCCTTGCCGCTGCCCGATTCACCACTGATCACCACGGGCGCCATGCTGCGCGCAAGCCGCGACAGCGAGCGGCGCACCTCCTGCATAGCGGCCGAATGCCCCGGCAGCAGCGCGGCGGCGCGGTCGGCCGCTAGCGCGGCTTCGGCGTTGGCCGCATTGTCCTGGCCTTCGCGTTGCTGGCGCCCGAGCGCATTCATCACGAGGCTGCGCAACTGGTCCAGCGAGACCGGCTTGGCGATGTAGTCGAACGCGCCGGCCTTGAGCGCCTCCACGGCGTTGTCGGCGCTGCCGTACGCGGTGATGACCGCCACCGGCACGCGCTCGGGCGAAGCCGAAAGCTGCCGCACAATTTCGATACCGAGGCCATCGCCAAGGCGCATATCGGTCAGCACCAGGCTGTAGCGGCGCTGCGCGAGCTTCTCGCGCGCTTCGGCCAGCGAGCCGGCCAGCACCACGTCATGTCCCATGCGCCGGATGGAAATATCGAGCAGCTCGCGCAGGTCTGCCTCGTCATCGATGACAAGGATGGGATCGAGGCCGGGCGTTCTGGGTGACATGGAGCGGTGCTTCTGGTGCGGTGTTTGGGTGGACAAGCGGAAAAGCGCTTCAGGCCGGCGCTGCATCGCCCGTGTCGATGCGCAGCGTCAGCACGAAAGCCTTGGCAGGCAGTGTATCGCGCGGGGCAGCCAGCAGGCCGGTGCGCGCGAGCAGGTCGTCGAGCGCGATGGTGCCGTAGCGGACCTGCGCGTCATTGGCGCCGCACAGTTCGCGCGCCATGAACAGGCCGAGCCCGGTGCCCTGCGCATTGCTGGTAAAGAACGGTTCGAACAGGCTGCGCTGGTGCTCGCGCGGGATCTCCGTGCCGTCGTTCCAGACGATCAGCTCGGCATGGTGCTGGTCCAGCGCATGCGCGAGCAGGCGGATGGCGCCCGGCAGGCGGCTGCAGTAGCGCCATGCGTTGTCGAGCAGGTTGCCCAGCACCTGCTGGAGCTGCGAGGTGTCGAAGACGACCGATTGGGGCACTTCCACCGTCAGGCGGATGGCATTCGCGTTGATCTCCCCGCGGCCCGGTTGCCGTGTGTCGCCGGCGCGCGGCAGGCGCGAACGCATCTCCAGGCGCCAGCGGTCGACAATCTCGGGCAGCGCCTGCGCCAGCTGCACCGTGCTGCGGCCCGTGCGCGGCCGGCGTGAGATCTGCAGCACGTCGGACACGACCCGGTCGAGCCGGCGCACGTTGTCATGGATGATGCGCAGCAGGCGCGCATCGACATCGGATTCCACGCCGCCACCATTGCCCATGCCTGCGCCATCGCCGAGCAGTTCGCTGGCCTGGCTGATCGCGGCCAGCGGGTTGCGGATCTGGTGCGCGACGCTGGCCACCAGCCGGCCCATGGCGGCGAGCTTTTCCTGCTGGACCTGTTCGGCGATGCGTTCCCAGCTTTCGATGTGGACCAGCACGGTGTCGCGCATCTCGCTGCGCAGCAGCGCCTCGTCGTCGGGCGTCCAGGCCATGGCTTCCTGCTGGGCGATGGCCAGGCGCAGGCGCGCCGCGGCTTCGGGCGTCAGTTCGTTCCAGGCGGCCGTGTCGAGGTTCGATGGCATCGTCGAGGTGCTTGCCACGGTGGTCCGCAACCCGGCCAGCCCCGGCAGCACGAAGCGCAGGCGCAGCCGCGTGTGCAGCGTGCCGCCGCCGGGCGGCGCCGGACGCGAGACGATGGGCAGCAGTTGCAGGATGCGAGGCACATCGTCCTTGCTGCGCAGCCAGTCGCGCAGCATTTCCATCAGCGGCTGCAGGCGCGGGATGCGGCGCAGGTCGAACAGCGCGGCCTGGCCACCGTCGTCGCCCTCGCCTTCGCGGCTGCGGCGCGAATAGACGCGCTCATGCGGCTGCACGCCCAGCAGCACCACGGCGGCCGGGTTGGCGGCCACGACCATGCCGTTGGCGCGCACCAGCATCACGCCATCCTGCATGTCGTTGACCATCAGCCGGTTGACGAGCTGCTGCAGGCGCAGCTCCTGCTCGCGTGCGAGCGCGATCTTTTCCTGCGCCACCTGCCGGTAGGCCAGCATATACATCAGCAGCGCCGCGATCATGAAGACCAGCCCGTACAGGCCCGAGCCGAGCAGGCCGGCATCGGCCTGGCGCAGCAGGATGGTCTGCATGAACGGGTGCGCCATGACCACCAGCGCCGAGAGCGAGGCGGCAAACAGCGCGAACAGCAGGCTCGTGAGCGCACCGGCCTCCAGCGCCGGCAGCAGGAAGATCATCGCGAGGCCGTCGGCATGTCCGTTGCGGCCCAGCGTTTCGTAGATCAGGCCCAGCATGACCAGGTCGGCCAGTACCTGCAGCCGCACGCGCAAGTGGAAGCGCCTGCGCCACAGCGTGCCAGCCAGCATCGCCAGCGCGATGCCCAGGTAAGGCATGGCCAGTTGCATGGCCGCCGTCTTGTAGGCGGGCAAGGCGAGCTGGAACGGCAGCACGAGCGACACGCCATGCGCGTCGGCCCCGCGCTGCATGATGGTGAAGGCCAGCAGCAGCAGGCCCACGGCCACACGGGTCCAGCAGAAATAGCGCAGCAGGCGCCAGTGGAAATCAGGCGGCTCGGGCTCTCGCCACAGTTGGGCAAAGCCGAGCCACGGGGCGTGCCGGGCGGTGATCGTCGGCCGCGCCGTGATCATGCGCGGTCGCCGCTGTCGTCGGGCAGGTGGCTGCGCCGGCAGTAATGCAGGCCGCGCCAGGCAATGGCCTCGCTCTGGGGCAGGTGCACGCCGCATTGCGCGCACTGGACCATGGTCTCGGCCTGGTCGTCACGCGGAGCAGGCGCCGGGCGAGCCGCGCGGGAGGCTTGCTCGCGCTGCGCTTCGGCGCGGGAGCGCAGCCACCAGAACACCCCCAGCACCACGGCCAGCAGGATGAAGATTCTTGCCATGGCGGTCTCAGAGCCGGTGCAGGATCACTTCAATCACGAAGCGGCTGCCGACATAGGCCAGCAGCAGGATGCCGAACGAGGCAATGACCCAGCGCAGCGCCACGCGGCCGCGCCAGCCGCGGAAAAGCCGCCCGGCCAGGATGCCGCCGAACATCGCCCAGGAAATCAGCGCGAACACGGTCTTGTGGTCGAGCCGGAACGCGCGGCCGAACAGTTCTTCGGAGAACAGCAGGCCGGAGGCAATGGTCAGCGTCAGCAGCACGAAGCCGGCGCCGATCAGCCGGAACAGCAGCTTTTCGAGCGTCAGCAGCGGCGGCAGCAGGTCCAGCCAGCGGCCCAGCCACTGCTCGGCCGGCGCCTTGGCCTTGCCATTGCCCGGGCGCGCCGGCGCGTGCTTGAAGCCGTGCAGGCGGCGTTCGGCCAACAGCATCAGGAACGCGTGGAACGCCGCCAGCGTGAACAGGCCATAGGCGACGTTGGCGATGATGAAATGCAGCTTGAACAGCGGCTGCGCGGCGTAGCCCAGGATCTGCGAGCCCGGGAATGCCAGCGGCATCAGGCTGGCGACGAGTGCCACCGGGATCACGATCAGCCCCAGCCCGGCCAGCGAGAAGAAGAAGCTTTCGATCCAGTAGATGCCCACGCCGAGCCACAGCATGGCCGACAAAGCAAAGGCGAAGCCGAACACCATGCGGTCGGCCGGGAAGATGGTCTCGTGCAGCAGCAGGCCGTGGCTGGCCAGCACGCCCGCCATCAGCAGGTGCCACCAGCCGGGCTGCGCCTCGCTGCGCCCCGAGGCCAGGCTCGCGGGCCCGCCGTTGGCCGTCAGTACGGCCGATGCCGAGCCGCCAGCGGGACCGCCGGCGGCGGCGAGCCGCGGATTGCGCGTTGCCCAGCCGTGCAAGGCCAGGCCGCAATAAAGAAGTGCCGTCAGGGCATACAGTACAATGACCATTTGCGCAGTTTACCTTAGTGCCTCCTGCCAGTGGCGGGCGGCTAACGCGGTAACAGAGGCCGCAACACAGCCCTTTCTTCCCCCATTCCTGCCATGCTGGACAATCTCACTCAACGCCTGGCGCGGGTCGTCAAGACCATGCGCGGCGAGGCCCGCCTGACCGAGGCCAATACCGCCGAAATGCTGCGCGAAGTGCGCCTGGCCATGCTCGAGGCCGACGTGGCGCTACCGGTCGTCCGCGAATTCATCGCCCGCGTCAAGGAAAAGGCGATGGGCGAGGAAGTGGTTTCCAGCCTCACCCCGGGCCAGGCCCTGGTCGGCGTGGTCCAGCGCGAGCTGACCACGGTGATCGGCGGCGAGGAAGCTGTCGCCGGCAAGGGCGCCGAGCTGAACCTGGCGGTGCAGCCGCCCGCGATCATCCTGATGGCGGGCCTGCAAGGTGCCGGTAAGACGACCACCGTCGGCAAGCTGGCCAAGTGGCTTAAAGAGAACAAGAAGAAGAAAGTCCTGACGGTCTCGTGTGACGTCTACCGTCCGGCCGCTATCGCCCAGCTGAAGACGGTGTCCGAGCAGGTCGGCGCCGAGTTCTTCCCGTCCCAGCCCGACCAGAAGCCGGTCGACATCGCCCGCGCGGCGGTGGACTGGGCGCGCAAGCACTACCACGACGTGCTGATCGTCGATACGGCGGGCCGTCTGGGTATCGACGAGGCGATGATGCAGGAAATCGCCGCGCTGCACGGCGAGCTGAAGCCGGCCGAAACGCTGTTCGTGGTCGACGCCATGCTCGGCCAGGACGCGGTCAACACCGCCAAGGCCTTCAATGACACGCTGCCGCTGACCGGCGTGGTGCTGACCAAGCTGGACGGCGATGCGCGCGGCGGTGCCGCGCTGTCGGTACGCCATGTCACCGGCCGGCCGATCAAGTTCGTCGGTGTCGGCGAAAAGCACGACGGCCTGGAGCCGTTCTACCCCGACCGCATGGCCCAGCGCATCCTGGGCATGGGCGACATCCTCGCGCTGGTCGAGGAAGCCCAGCGCGGCGTGGACATGGACGCCGCCGAGAAGCTGGCCAAGAAGATCAAGAAGACCGGCGGCTTCGACCTGGAAGACTTCAAGGCCCAGATCGGCCAGATGAAGAAGATGGGCGGTCTCGGCAGCCTGGTCGACAAGCTGCCCGCGCAGTTCGCGCAGCAGGCCCAGGGCGCCAATATGGATCAGGCGGAAAAGCAGGTGCGCCGCATGGAAGGCATCATCAACAGCATGACGGCCGCCGAGCGCGCCAAGCCCGAGCTGATCAAGGCCAGCCGCAAGCGCCGCATCGCCGCGGGCGCGGGCGTGCCGGTGCAGGAAGTGAACCGCCTGCTGAACCAGTTCGACCAGATGCAAGGCATGATGAAGAAGCTCAAGGGCGGCGGCATGATGAAGATGATGCGCCAGATGGGTGCGATGAAGGGCGGCATGAAGGGCCTCTTCAACCGCTGATCCACGCCAGGCGTTTTACCCCGCAAGAGACAAGAACAGGAAACACATCATGATGACCGCTGAACAGGCCCGCGAGCTGTGGGCCAACTCCGAGGAAATCGTCAGCGCCCAGGAAGTCCAGGCATCGCTGGACCGCATGGCGAAGGACATCACCGCGAAGATGGGCGATACCTTCCCGCTGGTGCTGTCCGTGATGGGCGGCGCGGTGGTCTTCACCGGCATGCTGTTGCCCAAGCTGCAGTTCCCGCTGGAATTCGACTACATCCACCTGTCCCGCTACAACAACAAGACCGTCGGCGGCGAGATGCAGTGGCGCGTGGCACCGCGTGAATCGGTTAAGGACCGCGTGGTGCTGGTGCTCGACGACATCCTCGACGAAGGCGAGACCATGGCGGCCATCCGCGAGCGCATCATGGACATGGGCGCGAAGGAATTCCACGCCGCCGTGCTGTGCGAGAAGACGCTGACCAAGCTCAAGCCGATGCACCCGGACTTCTGCGGGTTCCAGGTGCCGGACCGGTATGTGTTTGGTTGCGGGATGGATGCGAAGGGGTACTGGCGGAATCTGGGGACGATTCGGGCGCTGATGTAAGGCGCAAGTTCG
Source organism: Cupriavidus numazuensis (assembly GCF_905397435.1). Taxonomy (GTDB): domain Bacteria; phylum Pseudomonadota; class Gammaproteobacteria; order Burkholderiales; family Burkholderiaceae; genus Cupriavidus; species Cupriavidus numazuensis. The sequence goes on along the minus strand of NZ_CAJPVI010000027.1, from coordinate 73,257 downwards.
ACGGATTCACCCAATACCATCGACTTACTCCCCTCTCCCGCGTGCGGGAGAGGGGTTGGGGGAGAGGGCCAGCGCATCTCGATGCGACAAGCTTCACTTCGTTGAAGCTCTCGCCCTCTCCCCCGCCCCTCTCCCGCAAGCGGGAGAGGGGAGAAAACAATTGGCGTTTGAGGTGCCGCGGCGATACGCTTACCCCGCGTGGTGTGCCCCCAGAATCGGCCACAACGACGCCAGCAGCAGCACCGCCATTCCCACATTGAACACGCGCAGCACACGCGGCTGCGACAGCCAGCGGCGCAGGGCCGAGCCAAACACGGCCCACATCGCCACGCTCGGCAGGTTGATGACGGCGAAGATGCCGGCCATCAGCGCCACGTTCAGCCACACATTGCCGTGCAGCACATAGGTACTGCACGCTCCCACCGCCATTACCCACGCCTTCGGGTTGACCCACTGGAACGCGGCCGCCTGCAGGAAGCCCATCGGGCGCGCGACCTGTCGATCCTGCACACCGCCTGAGGTGGCGAGCTTCCACGCCAGCCAGACCAGGTAGGCGCCCGCCGCGATGCGCAGCACCTGCCACGTCCACGGCCAGTGCGAAAACATCGAACCGAGACCGCGGCCGACCAGCGCGACCATCAGCGAAAAGCCGCTACTGATGCCGAGCAGATGCGGAATCGTCCGCGTGAAGCCGAAGTTCACGCCGGAGGCCAGCACCATGGTGTTGTTGGGACCGGGCGTGATCGACGACACCAGCGCAAACGCGGAAAACGCAAGAAAAACGCCGGAACCGGCGACAAGGTCGGGGAAAGCCATGGCACGCAACCGCTGAAAATTGGGGGATTGCTGCCAGTCTAGTCACAGCGAACGGTACAGTACCGGTACAGTTTCACGGAATTCTTCCATGACGGAATGGTGCCGTGCGGCGGGCCGGTCCTGATTAGCCCGTGCGATACGGGTGCTCACGCAGCCACTTGGTGGCGATCCATTTTTCGCCCGATTGCACCGGCAGGCCGGCGTGCAGCGTGCGCTCGTCGAGCTTGCCATCGGGCTGCAGGTAGCTGAAGTACACGGCGTTGCCCTTCACGGGCGCCACTTCAAGCCCGATGCGTGGGAACGCCGTGGCACCGCCCGCCTGCGGCGTGTTCAGGTAGATCACGAGCGTCGCGGTACGCTGGCCGCCTACGCGGAGCTGGCGTGCCTCACCGGGGCGCTTGGGGTTGAAGAAGTCGAAATGCGGCTGGTATTCGCCGCCGGGCTTGTAGTTGAGGATCTGCAAGCCTTCACCATGGTCGACGGGTACGCCGAGCACGGCGGCAATGCGGTCTTCGATGCGCTGGAGCAGCGAATGCTCGCCCACCTGGAACATGGCGCCCATGCTGGTGCGCGCATCGATCAGGTTCTCGTCACCCGTGTCCGGGTTGATCACCGGCGAACGCGCAAGGCGACCGCGTGCGAGTTCGACCAGCGCATCGCACTCGGCATCGCTGAGCAACTGCTGGTACAGGCGGATGCTCGGCGACTGGAGCGAAAACAGCACGGGGACCTCGCGCCGGGCCTGGCGCGGCGCAGTTTGCACTGCCGTAGCAGCCGGACGATGGCCCATGGCCGTGGCCACTGCGCTGCGCGCGAATGCGGCATCATAGCCGGAACGCAGCATCGACAGCACCAGCGACTCGGCGCCAAAGCCCTCGGAAATATGCCGCGCCAGCCAGCGTTCGAGCTCCGGCGACGAGGTGGCATACCCCGGATTGCCCACGGCCGGACGCGTGTCGACGGTCATGACGGATTGGCCAGGCGCTGCGGCGAGAACGGGTTGCGTTCGGGCGCCTCGGGCAGCAACTTGCGCGGGCGGGTCGGCGCGTTCTCCGGATCGCCCGCGACGGTGACCGTGGCTTCCGAATACTGCCAGCGCTTCCACGCCGCCAGCACCGCGTTGGGGTACTCCGGCCGCCCTCGGCTGCCGTTGTACCGGCCAAGCGCCAGGAACAGGTCGCCCTGCTCCCGGTCCAGGTAATGGCGCAGGATGGTGCAGCCGTAACGCAGGTTGCTCTGCAGGTGGAACAGTTTGCGCGGGTCGCTGTCGCCGATGGTGCGGACCCAGAACGGCATCACCTGCATCAGCCCGCGCGCGCCGACCGAACTCATCGCGTACTTGCGGAAGTTGCTCTCGACCTGCACCAGCCCCAGCACCAGCGCGGGCTCCAGCCCGGCGCGCTTGGCTTCGTAGTAGGCGGTTTCGATCAGCTCCACGCGCATCTGCGGCTCGGGGATGCGGGCTTCGAGCCGGTGGGACATTTCGCCGAGCCATTTCAGGTAGGCCAGGCGTTCGCCACCGGTGGCAAAGACCGGCCGCACCGGGCGCGAATCGGCGATGGCGGCCGCGAGCGCGCCGCGCACCGAATCAGCCAGGTCTTCTTCCTTCTGCGCGCCAGCCTGCGCGGCAGTGGCGGCAAAGGCCAGCAGCAGGCTGCCAGCCGTGCGAACCAGACGGGCCGCGCGCATGGGCTTACTTGCCGACCTGGCCGCGCACATGGCCGACCACGTCGGCCACGGCCACTTGTGTCGCCTGCGCGTCGCGGCGGCCCTGGTATTCAACCTTGCCTTCCTTCAGGCCACGGTCGCCCACCACCACGCGGTGCGGCACGCCGATCAGTTCCCAGTCGGCGAACATCACGCCCGGGCGCTCGCCGCGGTCGTCGATGATGACGTCGACGCCAGCTGCCAGCAGCTCGGCGTGGATGCGGTCAGCCTCGGCCTTGACGGCTTCGGAGCGGTCATAGCCGACCGGGCACACCACGACCTCGAACGGGGCGATGGCGGCGGGCCAGATGATGCCGCGCTCATCGAAGTTCTGTTCGATCGCCGCGCCCAGGATACGGGTCACGCCGATGCCGTAGCAGCCCATCTGCATCGGCTGGGTCTTGCCGTTCTCGTCGAGGAAGGTCGCGTTCATCGACTCGGAATAACGCGTGCCGAGCATGAACACGTGGCCCACTTCGATGCCGCGGCAGATTTCCAGCGTGCCCTTGCCGTCCGGCGAGGCGTCGCCGGCGACCACATTGCGCAGGTCGGCAACGATCGGCTCGGGCAGGTCGCGGCCCCAGTTGACGCCGGTGAAGTGGTAGTCGCGGTAGTTCGCGCCGCAGCAGAAATCGCTCATGTTGGCGACGGTGCGGTCGGCCACGACCTTGACCGGCTTCTTCATGTCGATCGGGCCCAGGTAGCCGGGGGGCGAGCCGAAGGCGTCGACGATCTCGTTCTCGGTGGCGAAGCGGAAGTCGGCCAGGCCCGGCACCTTGGATGCCTTGACCTCGTTCAGTTCGTGGTCGGCGCGGATCAGCAGCAGCCAGACCTCGGCGCCGGCCTCGGTGTCCTTGGCCAGCACGATCGACTTGACGTTGCGCTCGAGCGGGATGCCCAGGAACTCGGCCACTTGCTCGCACTTGACCTTTTCCGGGGTGAAGGTCTTTTCCAGCGCCTGGGTCGGCGCGGCACGCTCGGCCAGCAGCGGCAGCGCCTCGGCGGCTTCCATGTTGGCGGCGTAGTCGGACGTCGGGCAGTAGACGATGGCGTCTTCGCCGGTGTCGGCGATCACGTGGAATTCGTGCGAGCCCGAACCGCCGATGGCGCCGTTGTCGGCCGCCACGGCGCGGAATTCCAGGCCGAAGCGCTGGAAGATGCGCACGTACGCGTCGTACATGTTCTGGTACGACTTCTTCAGGCCTTCGGCGTCACGGTCGAACGAATACGCGTCCTTCATCGTGAATTCGCGGCCGCGCATGATGCCGAAGCGCGGACGGCGCTCGTCGCGGAACTTGGTCTGGATCTGGTAGAAATTGACCGGCAGCTGCTTGTAGCTGCGGATTTCGCTGCGAGCGATATCCGTCACGACTTCCTCGGACGTCGGCTGCACGGCGAAGTCGCGCTCGTGGCGATCTTTCAGGCGCAGCAGTTCCGGGCCCATCTTGTCCCAGCGGCCGGTTTCCTGCCACAGCTCGGCCGGCTGGATCACGGGCATCGACAGTTCCACTGCGCCGGCGCGGTTCATTTCCTCGCGGACGATGTTTTCCACCTTGCGGATCGTGCGCAGGCCCACCGGCATGTAGTTGTAAATGCCGGCGCCGAGCTTCTTGATCATGCCCGCGCGCATCATGAGCTTGTGCGACACGATTTCCGCGTCGGCGGGGGCTTCCTTCAGGGTGGAAATGAAAAATTGCGAGGCTTTCATCCGAATGTCTTCTCTGGAAACCGGTAAATCCCGGTGAATTGGCGGCAGCCATGCCGCGCATAATCGACAGGAACGCGCCGGCAACTGCCTGAAACTGCCCTTCCCGCTCGGGGAAAACCAGCAGCACCCCGCCTGAGCCGGGCCGCGCGCATCCTTTATAATCGACATAATTCTAAAGGATTCGAGGTGCAGTCATGCTCGATCGTGAAGGCTTTCGCCCGAACGTCGGCATCATCCTCATCAACGCACGAAACGAGGTTTTCTGGGGCAAGCGAATCGGCGAGCATTCCTGGCAGTTTCCGCAAGGCGGCATCAAGTACGGCGAAACGCCGGAACAGGCCATGTACCGCGAACTGCATGAGGAGATCGGCCTGCTACCGGAGCACGTCAGGATCGTCGGTCGCACGCGCGACTGGTTGCGCTATGAGGTGCCGGACAAGTTCATCCGCCGCGAGATCCGCGGCCATTACAGGGGCCAGAAGCAGATCTGGTTCCTGCTGCGCATGGCAGGCAGGGACTGTGACGTACACCTGCGCGCCACGGAGCATCCCGAGTTCGATGCCTGGCGGTGGAGCGACTACTGGGTGCCGCTGGAGGCAGTCATCGAGTTCAAGCGCGACGTGTACCAGCTTGCACTGACCGAGCTGTCGCGCTTCCTGAACCGCAATCCGCGCGTGCCGCTGAGCCCGTACGGCGTGCATCACGGCCGCCATGGCAGCGGGCAGCGGTATGCGCAGCAGCCCGGCCAGCCGCCCACGCTGGCGCAGCGCCGGCCGCTGCAGCCCGTCACGCAGGTTGCGCCTGTTGCACCGGCAGCGGAAGCGGTGCAGGCAGTGGAAAGCGATGCAGTTTTGCCGGCTACGCCGGCCCCCAACCCGACGGAGTCCTGATGAATCGTGTTACCGGCCTGGGCCGCCGCGGCGGCCTGACCGCTGCCGGCCTGTTGCTTGCCGCCGCCTGCCTGGCACTGGCAGGTTGCAAGACCACCGGCAAGCAAATGCCCGAAGAAGAATCCCAGTGGATCAATCCGTTCGAGCCCAAGACCTTCAAGGAGGAAGAGGCCATCCTGCCGGCATTGCCGCAGGACGCCAACCTGATTCCGTTCTCGGTCAACGGCACCGGCAACCTCACGTTCGAGGTGGACAGCAAGTCGGTGTCGGTCGGCAACGACAAGGTGGTGCGCTTCACGGTGGTGATCAGCAGCTCGACCGGCGCGCGCAACGTGAATTACGAAGGCCTGCGCTGCGACGCGTTCGAACGCCGCATCTACGCGACGCTTCCGGCAGGCGCCAAGGAATGGGAAGTCAACCGTGGCGAGTCCCGCGACAGCTGGATTCGCATGCAGACTTCGGCGCGTAACGCCTATGCGGCGACGCTGGCGAGTGATTTCTTCTGCGAAGGCCGCACCGTGGCCGGTACGCCGGAGAAAATGGTCCGCGACCTGAAGGACAGCGCGCCGCACCGGCGCTGAATGCCAGCAGGCTGAATGCAAAAAGGGCGATGCCACGGCATCGCCCTTTTCTTTTGTGTCGTGACGCCGGCTCAGACCAGCACGAGATTGTCCCGGTGGATCAGCTCGGGCTCGTTCAGGTGGCCGAGCACCGACTCGATCTCCGACGACGGCTTGCGCGCGATCAGCCGCGCCTCGGCGCTCGAATAGTTGGTGATGCCGCGCGCCACTTCGCGCCCGTCCGCGCCGACACAGGCAATCACCTCGCCGCGCGCGAACTCGCCCTGCACTTCGACCACGCCGATCGGCAGCAGCGACTTGCCGCCGCTGGTCAGCTTTTCCACGGCGCCGGCGTCGATGACCACGCGGCCGCGCAGCTGCAAGTGATCTGCCATCCACTGTTTGCGCGCGGTCAGGCGGCCGGTCGGCGCCAGGAGCTGCGTGCCGATGGCTTCGCCGGCTGCCAGGCGCTCGAGCACGTTGGCCTCGCGGCCCGAGGCGATGGTCGTGTGCGCGCCGGATTTGGCCGCACGCTTGGCCGCCAGGATCTTGGTCAGCATGCCGCCGCGGCCGATCGATGTCCCGGCGCCCCCCGCCATCTGTTCCAGCTCGGGCGTGCCGGCCAGTGCCTCGTCGACGAACTCGGCATTCGGATCTTTGCGCGGGTCGGCGGTGTAGAGCCCGCGCTGGTCGGTCAGGATGACCAGCGCATCGCCTTCGATCAGGTTGGTGACCAGCGCGCCAAGCGTATCGTTGTCGCCGAACTTGATTTCGTCGGTGACCACGGTGTCGTTCTCATTGATGATCGGCACGACGCCGAGCGACAGCAGCGTGAGCAGCGTGGAACGTGCGTTCAGGTAGCGTTCGCGGTCGGCCAGGTCGGCGTGGGTCAGCAGCACCTGCGCGGTGCGGATGCCGTAGCGGCCGAACTGGCTTTCATAGACCTGCGCCAGGCCCATCTGGCCGACGGCGGCGGCGGCCTGCAGTTCGTGGATTTCACGGGGCCGGCGTACCCAGCCCAGGCGCTGCATGCCCTCGGCAATAGCGCCGGAGCTGACCAGCACCACTTCCTTGCCGATCGAACGCAGCTTGGCGATCTGCGCCGCCCAGCGCGCGATGGCGTCGTAGTCCAATCCCTTGCCGTCGTTGGTGACCAGGCTGGAGCCAACCTTTACGACGATACGTTTTGCCTGGGCAATGACCGATTGCATGGCGAGAAATCCTGTCTCCGGGGCGTTTCTGGCATCCCCAATGGTGATCCCTCGCCCCGCATGGGCGAGGGCGAAAAGCTGGCTTACTGCTCGTGACCGTCGTGGTCGACGTTGTGCAGGCGCTCGTCGAGCCGGATATCGGGCTCGGCCAGCGCGGCGGCCTCTTCGGCCTTGAGCGCGGCCAGGTGGTCCTTGATCGCGTAGATCAGTTCGCGGCAGCCGTCGCCGGTCAGCGCGGAGATCTGGAACACCGGACCCTTCCACTTGTAGCGCTTGATGAAGTCCTTCACGCGCGTGGCGCGCTCTTCCTCGGGCACTACGTCGAGCTTGTTCAGCACGAGCCAGCGCGGCTTGTCGTAGAGCGTCTCGTCGTACTTCTTGAGCTCGTTGACGATGGCCTTGGCTTCCGCCACCGGGTCCACCGCCTCATCGAACGGCGCCAGGTCGACGATATGCAGCAGCAGGCCCGTACGCTGCAGATGGCGCAGGAACTGGTGACCGAGGCCCGCCCCTTCGGCCGCGCCTTCGATCAGGCCCGGAATGTCCGCCACCACGAACGACTGTTCGTGGTCGACGCGCACCACGCCGAGGTTCGGGTGCAGCGTGGTGAACGGATAGTCCGCCACCTTCGGGCGCGCATTCGAGATGTGCGAGATAAACGTCGACTTGCCCGCGTTGGGCATGCCCAGCAGACCGACGTCGGCCAGCACCTTGAGCTCGAGCTTCAGCATGCGGCGCTCGCCCGGCTTGCCGTCGACCTGCTGGCGCGGCGCACGGTTGGTACTGGACTTGAAATGCAGGTTGCCCCAGCCGCCCATGCCGCCCTCGGCCAGGCAGACCTTCTGGCCATGCTCGGTCAGGTCGGCGATCAGCTCGCCGGTATCCATGTCGGCGATCAGCGTACCAACCGGCATGCGCAGCGTGACGTCCTCGCCGGCCGCGCCATAGCAGTCGGAGCCACGGCCGTTCTCGCCGTTGCGGGCCACGTGCTTCTTCGCGTAGCGGAAGTCGATCAGCGTATTGATGTTGCGGTCCGCCACGGCGAACACGCTGCCGCCCCGGCCGCCGTCGCCGCCATCCGGGCCACCGAAGGGCACAAACTTCTCGCGCCGGAACGAGGCGCTGCCATTGCCGCCGTTGCCGGCGATGGCTTCGATTCGGGCTTCGTCGATGAACTTCATGATGGGTTTCCGTGATGGAGCCGGGGGACCGGGCAGGTGACCGGCATTGATTATTCTTATATTGTCGCCAGAAACAAAAAAGCCCCGCAAGCGTTGCGGGGCCTTCGTGCTGCAAAGGCTGTTATCAGGCCGCCGGAACGACGCTGACGTGCTGCTTCTTGGCAGGGCCCTTGACGGCGAATTGCACGTGGCCGTCGACCAGTGCAAACAGGGTGTGGTCCTTGCCCACGCCCACGTTGTCACCAGCGTGCACGCGGGTGCCGCGTTGGCGGATGATGATGCCGCCGGCGTTGATGGCCTGGCCACCAAACACCTTCACGCCCAGACGCTTCGATTCGGAATCACGGCCGTTCCGCGTGGAACCGCCGCCTTTTTTCTGTGCCATGTCTTACTCCTGTCGCTTTACCGGGTTACGTTCGAATGATCAGGCGTTGATCGCTTCGATGCGCAGCTCGGTGTAATTCTGACGATGGCCCTGACGCTTCTGGTAGTGCTTGCGACGGCGCATCTTGAAGATCTTCACCTTGTCGTGACGACCTTGGGAGATAACGGTAGCTTTGACGGAAGCCCCGCTCACCAGCGGCGTACCAAACTTGATTTGGTCGCCGGCGCCCACTGCGAGCACCTGGTCGAGCGTGATTTCTGCGCCAATGTCTGCCGGTATCTGTTCTACTTTAAGTTTTTCGCCAGCAGCAACCTTGTATTGCTTGCCGCCGGTTTTTACGACCGCGTACATTGTCGAACCTCTCGGATGTGAATAAAACGCCGATGACCTGCACCGCAACGCTTGCGCGCCTGGTGAGGCCCGGTTATCTCCCGCCGGTCAGCAGCCGCAAAACAGGCAAAGCAACCGGAGGAAACCGCGTATTGTAAACGAGGCTGCGGAAAAACGCAAAGAAAACAGGCACATAGCCTGTCCGGCCACGCCTTGCGCACTTCTGCGCAAGCGAGGCTCAGGTCAGATCGGCCAGCAGAAAGCCCGCCAGTGCGGCAAACGCCACCCACCAGGCCGTGCGGCGGACATTGCGGCGGGACATGGGCTTGTTCATGCCCGGATTATAGTCCGCCGATCGCCCCGCATCCCCCGAACGGGGACAGGCATTGGCGTGAACCACGTTCGCATCGCATATAATCGTCCGGTTTTGCGTAACGGTGATCATCTTGACCCAGCCTTCCGCCACTGCCTTGCTTGCCCCGGTCGCTGCAGACATGCGCGCGGTCGATGCGGTCATCCGTCAACGGCTGTCTTCCGAAGTCCCCCTGATCGAACAGATCGGCGAATACATCATCAGTGCCGGCGGCAAGCGCCTGCGCCCGGTGATTCTGCTGATGTCGGCACGCGCGTTCGGCTACGACGGCAACCGCCACCATGAGCTGGCGGCCGTCGTCGAGTTCATCCACACCGCCACGCTGCTGCATGACGACGTGGTCGACGAATCCGAACTGCGCCGCGGCCGCGAGACCGCCAACGCGGTGTTCGGCAATGCCGCCAGCGTGCTGGTCGGCGACTTCCTCTATTCACGTGCGTTCCAGATGATGGTCGATGCAGGCAGCATGCGCATCATGGAGATCCTGTCGAACGCGACCAACGTGATCGCCGAGGGCGAAGTGCTGCAGCTGCTGAACATGCACGACCCCGATGTCACCATCGAACGCTACCTGCAGGTGATCCGCTACAAGACGGCCAAGCTGTTCGAGGCCTCGGCCCAGCTCGGCGCCGTGCTGGCCGGCGCGGATGCCGCCATGGAAGAAGCCGCAGCCGAGTACGGCCGCCGCATCGGCACCGCGTTCCAGCTCATCGACGACATGCTCGACTACACCGCGAGTGCCGAGCAGATGGGCAAGAACGCTGGCGACGACCTGCGCGAAGGCAAGCCGACGCTGCCGCTGCTGCACCTGCTCGAGTACGGCACGCCGGAGCAGCGCGTGCTGGCGCGCGAAGCGATCGTGCAAGGCGGCACCGAGCATTTCGACGCGGTGTTCTCGGCCATCCATGCGAGCGGCGCGCTCGATGTCACATTCGAAGCGGCACGCCGCGAAGCCGAGGCCGCCGAGAAGGCCGCGCAGCAGTTCCCGGCGTCCGACTGGAAGGACACGCTGATCGCGCTGTGCGAGTTCTCGCTGCAGCGGCAATCCTGAAATTGCCGCCAGCCTCTTCCCTTCCGGGAGAATCACTGTTAAAGTTACGTTCTTTGCTGCTGACCGACAACGGTTGGCAACAAAGCAGAATTCGGGGTGTAGCTTAGCCTGGTAGAGCGCTACGTTCGGGACGTAGAGGCCGGAGGTTCGAATCCTCTCACCCCGACCAGAATTCATGGCCATGCAGTATCGGGCCAGCAAGAAGCCGCACAGCAATGTGCGGCTTTTTTGTTTTCCGCGTCGCCCGCTCGAGGCGGCGCCGTCCCGCCCGTCTGCCACCGTCCCACTACCTTCCCCCATTCCCCGCGCAAGTAGGGTTGCGTACGTGTCGCACAAATGCCGACACCGTCCATTTGTCGCCTTTACAAAAAGTGACCCCGGCGGCAAACTGCGCCGATCCGGGGCCCATGGCCTCGACCGGCGCCTCCGCGCGCATTGCACTACCTGGTCCCTGCCATGACACTTGGTCTCGCCCTTGCACAGAGCCGTCGTATCGCCCCCGCGCTGCTCGCCCAACTCGAGCAATCGGCACGCGAAAAACAGACGCAGCTGATCGACGAGATCGTTGGCACCGGCACCATGACCGCGCACGACGTTGCGCTGTTCGCAGCCGACAAGTACCAGCTTCCGCTGCTCGACCTCAGCCAGTACAACCTGAACAAGGTGCCGTCCGCATTGGCCGGCAACCGCGAATTCCACGCGCACCGCCTGCTGCCACTAGGCCGGCGCGAGAACCGCCTGGTCGTCGCGATGTCGGACCCGTCCAACCAGGCGGGCCTGGACGCCATCAAGCAGAAGTACAACCTGCCGCTCGACACCGTGGTGGTGGAGCACGACAAGCTGATGAAGTATGTGCGCTCCGCTGGCGAAGCGCTGGGCACGCTCAAGGATATTGCGCCCGGCACGCCCACCGAGCGCAAGATGATCGAATACGATCCGGTCGCCGCCGCCGCGCAGCGGCCCCGCACGGGCGCCACCAACGACATCGACGATGCGCCGGTCGTGCGCTTCCTGCAGAAACTGCTGACCGAAGCCTTCCACCGCGGCGCGTCGGACTTGCACTTCGAGCCGTTCGAGACCTTCTACCGCATCCGCTTCCGCGTGGATGGCGTGCTGCACGAGGTCGCGCGCCCGCCGCTCGATATCCGCGACAAGGTCGCCACGCGCATCAAGGTGCTGTCGCGCCTGGATATTTCCGAAAAGCGCGTGCCGCAGGACGGCCGCATGAAGCTGCTGATCGCCCTGCCCAAGGAAAAGGACAAGGACGGCAAGGACAAGGAAGTCATCGAGAAAGCGGTGGACTTCCGCGTGTCGACGCTGCCCACGCTCTTCGGCGAGAAGATCGTGATGCGTATTCTGGAATCGTCTTCCGACAAGCTCGACATCGACCAGCTCGGCTACGAGCCCGAACAGAAGGCGCTGCTGCTGGAAACCATCAAGCGGCCCTACGGCATGATCCTGGTCACCGGGCCGACCGGCAGCGGCAAGACCGTGTCGCTCTATACGTTCCTGAACCTGCTGAACCAGGGCGACATCAATATCTCGACCGCCGAGGACCCGGCTGAAATTCAGCTGCCCGGCATCAACCAGGTCAACGTCAACGACAAGGCCGGGCTGACCTTTGCCGCGGCGCTGCGTTCGTTCCTGCGGCAGGATCCGGACATCATCATGGTCGGCGAAATCCGCGACCTGGAAACCGCCGATATCTCGATCAAGGCCGCGCAGACCGGCCACCTGGTGCTGTCGACGCTGCACACCAACGACGCGCCGACCACGCTCACGCGACTGATGAACATGGGCGTAGCACCGTTCAACATCGCTTCCAGCGTGCTGCTGATCACGGCCCAGCGCCTGGCGCGCCGTCTGTGCACGTGCAAGCGGCCGGGCACGATCCCGCGCGAAGCGCTGCTTGATGCGGGCTTCAAGGAACCCCAGCTCGACGGCAGCTGGCAGCCCTACCAGCCGGTGGGCTGCCAGCGCTGCAACGGCAGCGGCTACAAAGGACGCTGCGGTATCTACCAGGTCATGCCGATCACCGAGGCGATGCAGGAGATCATCCTGTCGCACGGCACGGCGCTGCAGATTGCCGAGCAGGCACGGCGCGATGGCGTGCTATCGTTGCGGGAAGCTGGCCTGCTCAAGGTCAAGCAGGGGGTCACGTCACTCGAAGAAGTGCTGGCCACCACCAATTCATAAAACAACAGACAAAACATTCATGTCAGGGGTCGATCATGGCAACGCGCGCACCAGCTGCGAGCGCACGGGCGGCAGTGCCGCCACGCGCGAAGGCAGGACGAGCAGGACGTAAAGCACCCACGCAGTACATCTTCGAGTGGGAAGGCAAGGACCGCAAAGGCAAGACGTTCACCGGGGAACAGCGGGCCGAAAACCAGGCCGAGGTCACGGCGGCGCTGCGCAAGCAGGGCCTCACCGTGGTCAAGCTCAAGAAGCGCAAGGCCGCGCGCGGCAAGAAGATCACCGAGAAGGACATCGCGTATTTCACGCGCCAGCTTTCGACCATGCTGAAGGCGGGCATTCCGCTGCTGCAGTCGATCGACATCATCGCGCGCGGGCATGCCAATCCGAACTTCACGCAGCTGCTGTCCGACATCCGCTTCGATATCGAGTCCGGCAGCAGCATGGCGGCGGCGTTCCGCCGTCATCCGCGTTACTTCGACACGCTGTACTGCAACCTGATCGACGCCGGCGAACAGGGCGGTATCCTCGACGCCCTGCTGGAGCGCCTGTCGCTCTATATGGAAAAGACCATCGCGCTGAAGAGCCAGATCAAGTCCGCGATGATCTATCCGATCGCGGTGCTGACCGTGGCCTTTGCCGTGACGGTGATCCTGATGCTGTTCGTGATCCCGGCCTTCAAGGGCGTGTTCTCGAGCTTCGGCGCCAACCTGCCGGCGCCGACACTGGTCGTGATCGCGATCTCGGACTTCTTCGTCGCGTACTGGTACATCGTCATCGGCATACCGGTGGGCGCGATCGCGTTCTATTTACGGGCCTTGAAGAAATCCGAGAAGGTCCAGCGCACCACGGACCGCATGATGCTGAAGTTGCCGATCTTCGGCAGCCTGTTCCGCAAGGCCGTGATCGCGCGCTGGACGCGTACGCTCGCCACCATGTTCGCGGCCGGTACGCCGCTGGTGGAATCGATGGAATCCGTGGCCGGCGCGGCCGGCAACTGGGTCTACTACGACGCCACGCGCGAGATCGAACAGTCGGTGCGCATCGGTACCAGCCTGACCAACGCGATGCAGGCCACGCACGTGTTCGACAACATGGTGCTGCAGATGACCCAGATCGGCGAGGAATCGGGCGCGCTCGACAACATGCTGCTCAAGGTCGCGGAGTTCTACGAGCGCGAGGTCGATGACGCCGTGGCGGCCATTTCGAGCCTGATCGAGCCGCTCATCATCGTGGTGCTGGGCGTGCTCATCGGCGGCATGGTGGTGGCGATGTACCTGCCGATCTTCAAGCTGGGACAGGTGGTGTAATTGATGAATCCGGCATTTCCCGCCGGCGGCGCCTTTGCGCTGCCGGCGCTGGCGGCACTGCCGCCGTCGTTCCTGGTGGCGGCTGCTGCCGTGCTCGGCCTGCTGGTCGGCAGCTTCCTGAACGTGGTGATCCACCGGCTGCCGCGCATGATGGAGCACGACGAGGCCAACTACATCGCCGAAGTGCGCAGTGACCCGCTGCCCTACCCCGACCGCTACAACCTGATGGTGCCGCGCTCGGCCTGCCCCCACTGCGGCCATGCGATCGCGGCCTGGGAGAATATTCCGGTCATCAGCTACCTGTTCCTGCGCGGCCGCTGCTCATCGTGCAAGGCGCCGATCGGCGTGCGCTATCCGCTGGTGGAGCTGGCCACCGGCGTGCTCAGCGCGCTGGCGGCGTGGCACTTCGGCGCGACCTGGCAGGGCGTGGCCGCGCTGGTGCTGCTGTGGGCGCTGATGGCACTGACGATGATCGATGCCGACACGCAACTGCTGCCCGACCAGATCACGCTGCCGCTGGTGTGGCTGGGGCTGCTGCTGAACCTGGCCGGACTGTTCGTGCCGATCGCCGACGCCGTGATCGGCGCCGTGGCCGGCTACCTGCTGCTGTGGAGCGCCTACTGGCTGTTCAAGCTCGTGCGCGGCAAGGAAGGCATGGGTTATGGCGATTTCAAGCTGATGGCCGCGCTGGGTGCCTGGTTCGGCTGGCAGGCGCTGCCGTCGCTCGTGCTGCTCTCGTCGGTGGTTGGCGTGGTGTTCGGCGTCGCCAATATCGCGCTGCGCCGCCAGGGCCGCGACACGCCGTTCCCGTTCGGCCCGTTCATTGCGGGCGCCGGCGTGCTGGTGCTGTTCTTCGGACCGGGTGTGCTGCCACTGCTATTCATGCCGTAAGCGGCGGCCAGAGGACCGGAGACGCGCCAAGCTGGTATCGTTTGGGGCATTGCACCCACGGAACCTGACATGCTGGAGATCGGACTGACTGGCGGTATCGGCAGCGGCAAGACGCGCGTAGCCGACATGTTCGCCGCGCGCGGCGCCGCCATCATCGACACTGACCTGCTGGCCCACGAGATCACTGCCCCGGGCGGGCAGGCCATCCCCGCGCTGGTCGAGGCCTTCGGCCCCCAATGCCTGCGCGCCGACGGCGCCATGGACCGCGACGCCATGCGCGCGCTGGTCTTTGCCGACCCGGCCGCCAAGGCGCGGCTCGAAGGCATCACCCACCCCCTGATCCGCGAACTGACCACGTCACGCGCCGCCGAGATCGCGCGTGCGGGCGAGCATCCGTACCTGATTTACGTGGTGCCACTGCTGGTCGAATCGGGCGCGTGGATCAGCCGTGTCGGACGCGTACTGGTCGTGGATTGCAGCGAGGACACGCAGATCGCGCGTGTCATGTCGCGCAACGGCTTCAGCCGCGAACAGGTGCTGGCCATCATGGCGAAGCAGGCAACGCGTGCACAGCGCCTGGCGGTGGCCCATGACGTGATCGACAACGATGGACCGGTCGAGGCGCTGACGGCACAGGTAGACCGACTGGACCAGAGCTATCGCGCACTGTCCGCCGCCGGTATCACGCAAGCCTGAGCACGAGCAAGCACCAGACCGCACGGGAACACGGCGCATCGTGCACATTGCATTGTCCTCTCAGCCCGTCTCGCATAGAATGCGCTGGAACATGACGCGAGATGCGTGGAGGGCCGAATCCTCCACGCATTCCCGACGTTCCCCGGGCCACGCCCGCACCGTGACGCTCCGACAGGGGCGCCGCCAAAGCGCTGCACGGACATAGCACTTGATCCTGTACGAATATCCTTTCAACGAACGCATCAGGACACTCCTGCGCCTGGAAGACCTGTTCGATCGCCTGGATTACTTCCTCGGCCAGGAACATCCACTACAGCACCATGTCGCGCTGACCACGCTGTTCGAGATCATCGACGTCGCCGGCCGCGCCGACCTCAAGACCGACCTGATCAAGGAACTCGAGCGCCAGCGCCAGGCGCTGACCGCGCTGCGCGTCAATCCGCAGATCGATCAGGAGGCACTGGACGCCATCATCGGCGAGATCGAGCAAGGCATTGCCATGCTCAACCAGACCGTCGGCAAGGCGGGCCAGTTGCTGGCCGACAATGAGTGGCTGACCAGCATCCGCAGCCGCGCCATCATTCCCGGCGGCACGTGCGAATTTGACTTGCCGGCGTACTATGCGTGGCAGCACCGACCGGCTGACGAGCGCCGCGCCGACATCCTGAAATGGGCCCGGCCACTGGTCGCGTTACGTGCCGGCACGTCCACCGTGCTGCGCCTGCTGCGCGAATCGGGCCAGAGCGGCAAGGTGATCGCCACAGGCGGCAGCTACCAGCAGATGCTGTCGGGACGCAGCTACCAGCTCATGCAGGTGCACCTCGATGACTCGCTGCTGGCCTTCATCCCCGAGATGAGCGCCAACAAGTACATGCTATGGGTGCGCTTTACGCAGCAGGACGGCGACCTGCGCCCGCGTTCGGTCGATGCCGACATTCCGTTCCTGCTCAAGCTCTGCAATTTCTGAAGTCATGCCTGCCGTCGTCAAATGCCCCACCTGCGGCACCAAGGTGGAATGGATTCCCGAGAACAAGTTCCGCCCGTTCTGCTCCGAGCGCTGCAAGCAGATCGACCTGGGCGCGTGGGCGTCCGAGAAGTATGTGATCGGCAGCAAGCCCGGCGAAACGCCTTCGCCCGACCTGCCTGAAGACGAGGACGACTGAGTCGTCCCTGTCCCGCAGCGCAGTCAGTGCGCCGCGGCCAGCACGCGGCGGTAGAACCCCACGCACACCAGCACGAATACGGCCAGCCCGAGCCATTCGGCCATGCCGGCAAAGCCCTCGCCCACCACGGCCAGTGGCGCATCCTTGCCGGACAGGCCGATCACGGCCGCCAGCAGCACCCCGATCAGGCTTTCCCCGACGATCAGGCCCGAGGCCAATAGCGTGCCGCGGCGTTCGGCATGTTCGAGCGCCAGCTTGACGTCGTCGCCACGTGCGATAGCGCGGCGGCGCTCGGCGCGCAGCAGGACCCACGCCAGCACCGCGCCCACCACCAGTGCCGAACTGATCGTCGGCGGCAGGTAAATGCCGATGCCGACGGCCAGCACCGGCAGGCGCGCGGTACCGCCACGGCGGCGCAGCATCTCGTCGATCACGATCAGCACCACGCCAAGCGCGATGCCGATCAGGATCATGTTCCAGTTGAGCTTGTGCGTGAAGATGCCGGTGGCGATGGCTGTCATCAACGTGGCCTGCGGAGCGGCCAGCGCCTGGCCCGGGTCCATGCCCGCGCGCGGCAATGCGCCGGCAAACCCGTACGCGTTGTAGAGCAGTTCCAGCACCGGTGGGATCACCGCCGCACCGACCGCGCAGCCGATCAGCAGCGCGACCTGCTGGCGCCACGGCGTCGCACCCACAAGCCAGCCGGTCTTCAGGTCCTGCAGGTTGTCGTTGGAGATGGTCGCCACGGCCAGCACGGCCGAAGTCGTGAAGATGGCGAGTGCAATGGCGAACTTGCTGCCTTCGGGCGTATCGAGCAAGCCATCGGCCGTGCCGATCACGAGGATCAGCAGCGACACGAGAATTACCGCGATGATGCCGATACCCGAGATCGGGCTTGCGGATGACCCCACCAGGCCCGCCATATAGCCGCACGCGGCCGCGACCAGGAAGCCGAACACGAACGCAAACAGCACCGCGCAGCCGACCAGGCGCCAGCGTGCGCCTGCGTCGAGCGGCGCCGGCATCATGAAGTAGCCGAAGGTGACAGCAAGCACCACCGCCAGCACGACGGCAAGCACGCCGATCCAGCGCACCGGCATGTCCTGCTGCGTGCGCGGCACCCCGGCGCCGCCCGCCGCGCCTGCGCCCTTGATCGCGCCCAGTGAGGCACGGATGCCGTCGAGCATCGGCTTCGCCAGCGTGATCAGCGTCCAGATCGCCGCGATACCGATCGTGCCCGCGCCGATGAAGCGCACCTGCGTGCTCCACACCATGGTGCCGAAGGCCTGCAGCGTGGCGCCTTCCGGGCGCGGCGTGATGGCCGTCAGCCACGGCACGGCGATGCCCCACGTCAGCAGCAGGCCGAGCAGCATGGCCAGCCCGCCGACGATGCCGACGAGGTAGCCTGCACCGACCAGTGCGAGCGAGAAGCCCATCGAGAACCGCACTACCGAAGCGCCAGCGGCGAGCCACAGGTTCGCTCCCTCCGCGAGCAAGCGCAGCCCGCCCGCGGCGAAGCTGAACACGCCCGCCACGAGACCGCCGGCCAGCAGGTCGGCCAGACCGGTGCCCTGCTTCTTCGCGCCCGGCGCCGCGTCCTGCCCGGCACTGCCTACGCGCAGGATTTCCGCGGCGGCCACACCTTCCGGATACGGCAGCTCGCTCTGCACCACCATCGCATGGCGCAGCGGGATGCTGAACAGCACGCCAAGCATGCCGCCGGCCGCGCAGATCGAGAGCGTCTGCCAGAACGGGAAGCCCTGCCAGTGGCCCAGCATCACCAGGCCCGGCAGCACGAAGATGATCGACGACAAGGTGCCCGCGGCCGAGGCCTGCGTTTGCACCATATTGTTTTCGAGGATATTGGCGCCCGGGAACAGGCGCAGCACCGCCATGGAGATGACGGCGGCGGGAATCGCCGAGGAGAAGGTCAGCCCGACCTTGAGACCCAGATAGATATTGGAGGCGGTGAACACCACCGTGATCAGCGCCCCCAGGATGATGCCGCGCAGGGTCAGCTCAGGCAGGGAAATGTCGTCGGCAACGCGATCTGCACGTAGCATACGGGTCCTTTCTTGCTGTTGTTATGCCGGCGCGATCACGGGCGCCGCGGCCGCAGGGGCGCGGGTAAAGCTCGAATTGTCAGGCGGGCCGGGATTCTTCGCCCAGCCATTCGACCACCGGGATGGTGGCCGGCAGCAGCGGTTCCACGGTCACGGGAACCGTCTGCCAGGAAAAAGCCTGCCCTTCGCGGCCGACCGGGTCGCCGCGCCAGGCCGTGACCTTGCAGAAATGCAGCCGTACGTACGCGTGCGGGTAATCGTGTTCGAGCACGTGCCAGCGCACGCACTCGGTGATGTCCAGGCCCAGCTCCTCATGCAGCTCGCGCGCGAGCGCGGCTTCGACGGTCTCACCGGGCTCCAGCTTGCCGCCCGGGAATTCCCAGTAGCCCTCGTACGGCTTGCCGCCCGGGCGCTGCGCCAGCAGGAAGCGGCCATCGGGCTGCACCAGCACGCCCACCGCCACCTCGGTCACCTTGCGCGGCACCGCGTTATCTTGCGTCTGCGTCATGCGCCCTCCACATCCGCGATGAACGGCTTGCCATGCTTGCCGCCCCAGTCGCGCGCAAACTGCCACGCCACGCGGCCCGAGCGCGAGCCGCGCTCGAGTGCCCACACCAGCGCATCGCCACGCGCGGCCGCAATGTCCTCGTCGGTGCAGCCGAAATGCTTGAGCCAGTGACCGACGATCGACAGATACTCGTCCTGCTTCGGCGGGTAGAACGACAGCCACAGGCCGAAACGCTCGGACAGAGAGATCTTTTCCTCGACCACTTCGCCGGGATGGATCTCGCCGTCATCGGTGTGGCGGTAGGACTCGTTGTCCTTCATGTACTCGGGCAGCAAGTGGCGGCGGTTCGACGTGGCGTACACGAGCACATTGTCCGACTGCGCGGCGACCGAGCCGTCCAGCGCCGACTTGAGCGCCTTGTAGCCCGACTCGCCCTCCTCGAACGACAGGTCATCGCAGAAGATCACGAAGCGCTCGGGGCGCTGCGAGACCTGCTCGACGATATCGCCGAGATCGCCCAGATCGCTCTTGTCCACTTCCACCAGACGCAGCCCGTCCTTGACGAAGGCATTGAGGCAAGCCTTGATCAACGACGACTTGCCGGTACCGCGCGCGCCGGTCAGCAGCACGTTGTTGGCGGGCAGCTGGTTCACGAACTGGCGCGTATTGGCGACGATGGCGTCCTTCTGGCGCTCGATGTTCTTGAGGTCGTCCAGATGGATCGGCGGCAACTGGCGCACCGGCTGCAGGTAGCCGATATTGCCGAACAGGCTCTGCCGCTTGCGCCAGCGGAACGCTACCGCCTCCTGCCAGTCCGCATCCGTGAGCTGCGGCGGCAGCCACTGTTCGAGTCGGGCGAGGAAGTTGTCGAGGCGGGAGGCGAGGTCAGACATGGCAGTGGGGCAAGTGGAACGTAGGCAATGAGAATGAACTGGTACCGATTGTTCTAGCTCCCTCTCCCCTCAGCGGGAGAGGGTTGGGGAGAGGGGTAGTTTAGTTGGGCACCACGCTAAATGAAACGCCGGCCCTCTCCCCCAGCCCCTCTCCCCCAGCCCCTCTCCCGCAAGCGGGAGAGGGGAGCAAACAAACAGTGCTTAAGAGCGGTAGTCCGCGTTGATCGACACGTAGTCGTGCGACAGATCGCAAGTCCACACCGTGGCCTCGGCATTGCCGCGACCCAGCGCGATGCGCACGGTGATTTCGGCCTGCTTCATCACGCGCTGGCCGTCTTCTTCACGGTAGTCGGGATTGCGGCCGCCGTCGCGCGCGACCCAGACGTCATCGAGCCACAGGTTGACGCGGTCGACATCGAGATCGTCCACACCGGCATAGCCGACCGCGGCCAGGATACGGCCGAGGTTGGGGTCCGAAGCGTAGAACGCCGTCTTGACCAGCGGCGAGTGGGCCACGGCGTAGGCGATCTGGCGGCATTCGGCCACGTCCTTGCCGCCTTCCACGCGGATGGTCATCAGCTTGGTGGCGCCCTCGCCGTCGCGCACGATCATCTGCGCGAGTTCCTGCGCCAGGCTGGTGACAGCCTCGCGCAGCGCCTCGAAGGCCGGCCCTTCGGCGCGATCGATGGCGGCGCCCGACTTGCCCGTGGCGATCAGCACGAACGAATCGTTGGTCGAGGTATCGCCGTCGATCGTGATGCTGTTGAACGAGTGATCCGCAGCATGCGACACCAGCGCTTGCAGCACCGGCTGGGCCACGGCCGCGTCGGTGGCGATAAAGCCGAGCATGGTCGCCATATTCGGGCGGATCATGCCTGCGCCCTTGCTGATGCCGCTCAGCGTGACCGTCTTGCCGTCGATCTGCACCGTGCGCGATGCCGCCTTGGGCTGCGTGTCAGTGGTCATGATCGATTCGGCGGCGGCCAGCCAGTTGTCGGCCTTCGCATTGGCGATAGCCGGCGCCAGGCCAGCCAGCAGGCGGTCCATCGGCAGTTGTTCGAGGATCACGCCGGTCGAGAACGGCAGCACCTGATTCGCGGCGATGCCGAGCTGGCCAGCCAGCGCGTCGCACGTGGCACGCGCATTGGCCAGGCCGGTCTCGCCGGTCCCGGCATTGGCGTTGCCAGTGTTGATCACCAGCGCGCGGATACCCTTTCCGCCAGCAAGGTTCTCGCGGCAAACCTGCACCGGCGCGGCGCAGAAGCGGTTGCGCGTGAACACGCCAGCGACCGTGCTGCCTTCGGCCACACGGACCACGAGCACATCCTTGCGGTTGGCCTTGCGAATGCCGGCCTCGGCCCAGCCGAGCTCGACGCCGGCAACGGGTTTCAGGTTTTCTGCCTGCGGCAGCGGAAGATTGACGGGCATATCGGCTCCTGTCCTGTAGTCCTGTGGTCCTGCTTGACCTGTCTGTTCAGTCGTCAGACGAACATGCCCGCTTGGCGCGGGCATGTCGTTACCTCTTCGCCCCTTCCGCTACGGCGGCAAGGGCAATCCTGCATGGCGCGGCTGGCGCGGGGCTCAGCTCAGCTTGCCGTGGCACTGCTTGAACTTCTTGCCCGAACCGCACGGGCAAGGATCGTTGCGGCCGACCTTCGGCATGCCTGCCACCGCCATTTCGGCAGCCAGCGCGGCACCCGTGCGCGGCGACGGCGCGTCTTCCACGGGCTCGCGGCCCTCGGCGAACTCGTCGTGCTTGTACTGGACGTTCTCCAGGTGCGACAGGCCTTCTTCGATCTGCTCCGAAGCCTGCTCCAGCTCTTCCGGCGACTGGATCTGCACGTTGAACGTCACGCGCGTGACTTCGTTCTTGATCACGTCCAGCAGGCGCGCGAACAGTTCGAACGACTCGCGCTTGTATTCCTGCTTCGGATCCTTCTGCGCATAGCCGCGCAGGTGGATGCCCTGGCGCAGGTGGTCCAGCGCGGCCAGGTGCTCGCGCCAGTGCGAGTCGATGCTCTGCAGCATGACCGAGCGCTCGAAGCCCGCGAACGATTCGCGGCCCACCATCGCCACCTTGCCTTCGTAACGTTCCTCGGCCGCCTTGAGGATCATGTCGAGCAGCGCTTCGTCCTCGATGCTCTGCGCGCCTTCGATGGTCTTGGCCAGCGGCAGCTCCAGGCCCCAGTCCTCGCGCAGGCGGTTTTCCAGGCCGGCGATATCCCACTGCTCTTCCATGGTGTCGGCCGCCACATGCTCGCGGAACAGCTCGATCAGCACACTTTCGCGCAGGTTCTTGACCATTTCGCCGACGTCGTTGGCTTCGAGCACGTCGTTGCGCAACTTGTAGATTTCCTTGCGCTGGTCGTTGGCAACGTCGTCGTACTGCAGCAGCTGCTTGCGGATATCGAAGTTGCGGCCCTCGACCTTGCGCTGCGCCGATTCGATCGAGCGCGTAACGATGCCGGCCTCGATCGGTTCGCCCTCGGGCATCTTCAGGCGTTCCATGATGGAACGTACACGGTCACCGGCGAAGATACGCAGCAGCTGGTCGTCCAGCGACAGGTAGAAACGCGACGAACCCGGGTCGCCCTGGCGGCCGGCACGGCCACGCAGCTGGTTGTCAATACGGCGCGACTCATGGCGCTCGGTGCCCACGATATGCAGGCCGCCGAACGACTTGACCTGCTCATGCAGCGACTGCCATTCGTCTTTGAGCTGCTGGATACGCGCGGCCTTGTCGGCGTCCGACAGGTTCGGGTCGATCTCGATAAAGCCCGCCTGCTTCTCCACGTTGCCGCCGAGCACGATGTCGGTACCGCGGCCGGCCATATTGGTCGCGATGGTGATCATCTTCGGGCGGCCAGCCTGGGCCACGATCTCGGCCTCGCGCTCGTGCTGCTTGGCGTTGAGCACCTGGTGCGGCAGCTTTTCCTTGTTGAGCAGGTCCGACAGGTACTCGGACGTCTCGATCGAGGTCGTGCCGACCAGTACCGGCTGGCCACGGTCGTAGCAGTCGCGGATATCGCGCACGACGGCGTCGTAGCGTTCCTTCGACGTCTTGTAGATCTGGTCCTGCAGGTCCTTGCGCTGTGCGGCGCGATTAGTCGGGATCACGACCACTTCCAGGCCGTAGATCTCCTGGAATTCGTAGGCTTCCGTGTCGGCCGTGCCGGTCATGCCGGCCAGCTTGGTGTACATGCGGAAGTAGTTCTGGAACGTGATGGTCGCCAGCGTCTGGTTTTCCTGCTGGATCGACACGCCTTCCTTGGCTTCCACGGCCTGGTGCAGGCCGTCCGACCAGCGGCGGCCCGTCATCAGGCGGCCGGTGAATTCGTCGACGATCACGACTTCGTCGTTCTGCACCACGTAGTGCTGGTCGCGATGGAACAAGCTCTGCGCGCGCAGGGCCGCGTACAGATGGTGCATCAGCGTGATGTTCTGCGGCGCGTAGAGCGATTCGCCCTCGCCGATCAGGCCTTGCTGCGCCAGGATCTCTTCCGCCTTTTCGTGACCGGCCTCGGTCAGGTAGACCTGATGGCCCTTCTCGTCCACGTAGTAGTCGCCCGGCTTCTCCACGCCCGTGCCGTCGGCCTTTTCCTCGCCGATCTGGCGCTCGAGCAGCCTCGGGATGCCGTTCATGCGCTGGTACAGGTCGGTGTGGTTCTCGGCCTGGCCCGAGATGATCAGCGGCGTACGCGCCTCGTCGATCAGGATCGAGTCCACTTCGTCGACGATCGCGTAGTTCAGCGGACGCTGCACGCGCTGCGACGGGTCATAGACCATGTTGTCGCGCAGGTAGTCGAAGCCGAACTCGTTGTTGGTGCCGTAGGTGATGTCGGCGTTGTACGCAGCCTGCTTCTCGTCATGCGCCATCTGCGACAGGTTCACACCCACCGACAGGCCCAGGAAGTTGTACAGGCGCCCCATCCACTCAGCGTCGCGCTGGGCCAGGTAGTCGTTGACGGTCACCACGTGCACGCCCTTGCCGGTGATGGCATTGAGGTACACGGCCAGCGTCGCGGTCAGCGTCTTGCCCTCGCCGGTGCGCATTTCGGCGATCTTGTTGTCATTGAGCACCATGCCGCCGATCAGCTGCACGTCGAAGTGGCGCATCTTCATGATGCGCTTGCTGGCCTCGCGGCACACGGCAAAGGCCTCGGGCAGCAGCGACTCGAGCGACTCGCCGCCAGCGTGGCGCTGCCGGAAGGTCTCGGTCATGCCGCGCAGTTGGTCGTCCGAGAGCTGCTCGAACTTGGGCTCCAGCGCGTTGATCTGCTCCACCGTGCGGCGGTATTGTTTGATCAGCCGTTCATTACGGCTGCCGAAGACTTTCTTGAGAAGGCCCGTGATCATCGAGTGCTTTCACCTGCGCGGTCCGGACCGGCGACCCATGTACGGGCAGCCCCAGCCGTGCCAGGCATGGATAGATTGGCGCAAAACGCCGAGTTTATCATGTGCCGGGGTCACGGCCGGGACAGCAGCAGCCGTGTTGCCAACACCCCGCAAGCCCCGGCGCGATGTGGATTTATTGACAGATCGGGGCGGATCGGCAAGGTTCAATCGCCAGTTGCCCAACGGCTTGCCGTGGCGGCCGCGGAAGTCCTCCCGCGGCCGTCAGGAAATCGTGCCGCTTGCGTGGCACGCCGTTCACATGGGCCTCCAAATGCAGGGGCGGGCCGGTCGAGCGGCCTCGCCTGCCCCGGCCAGAACGGCCATGCCGGAACACCGGCCTGCCAAGTTGTTAAAATGTGTTGATGCGCCTGTTCACCCACCACGCCCTGCAGACCCCGGCAGCCAAGCCTCTCAATGACTGGCTGGCCAAGGCCGGACCTGTCTCCGCGCTGATGCAGACCGCGCGGGAGCTGGCTTCGCTGGAAGCGGAGGTGCTGTCACTGCTGCCGCCCGGCATGCGCAACGGCATTGCCGTTGCCGGCGTCAAGCGGGACGGGCGGGGACCTCAGCAGGAACAGGTGCTGCTGTTACTGGCCGCGCATGGCGCGGCGGCGGCGCGTGTGCGCCAGGTGGTGCCGACGTTGCTGTCCCGCCTGCAGGAGCGGGGCTCGCAGGTCAGTGCAATCCGGGTACGGGTACAACCGGAGGCGACGCGGCACAGTGACTGGGATACCGGGCCCGTGGTGCGGCCGCGGACCAACGGGAAGATGACCGCCGTCGGGCTGGCCAGCCTCGATGAACTGGCGCGCAGTTTGCCGCCTTCACGGTTACAGGACGCGTTGAAGACCTTGCTCTCGCATCATCGGTAGGATCACAAGAACAAAAAACCGGCCTTCTGGCCGGTTTTTTGTTTTCGGTGCCTGCTCCGATCAGGCAAACGCCGGCTGCACCTGCGGCAGGAACGCGACGGGCGCATCCTCCACGCGATCGAACGTCACGATCTCATACGCTTCCTGGTCAGCCAGCAACGCACGCAGCAACTGGTTGTTCAACCCGTGACCCGACTTGTGCGCCACATAAGCGCCAATCAGCGGATGGCCGACCACATACAGGTCACCGATCGCATCCAGGATCTTGTGGCGCACGAACTCGTCGCCATAGCGCAGCTCTTCATTGTTGAGCATGCGGTGCTCGTCCAGCACGATCGCATTGTCGAGACTGCCACCGCGAGCCAGGCCCATCTCGCGCAAGGCTTCCACTTCATGGGCGAAGCCGAAGGTGCGCGCACGCGCGATTTCACGCACGTAGCTGGTATCGGCAAAATCGATCTCGAAGTTCTGGCCGGTCTTGTCGACGGCCGGATGGCGGAAATCGATCGTGAACGACAGCTTGAAGCCGAAGAACGGTTCCAGGCGCGCAAGCTTGTCGCCCTCGCGCACTTCCACGGCCTTCTTCACGCGGATAAAACGCTTGGCGGCATTTTGCTGTTCGATACCGGCCGATTGCAGCAGGAACACGAACGAAGCCGCGCTGCCGTCCATGATCGGAATTTCTTCGGCGTCGACGTCGACATAGAGGTTGTCGATGCCGAGGCCAGCGCAGGCCGACATCAGGTGCTCGACCGTCGAGACGCGCGCACCATCCTTCTGCAACACCGACGCAAGGCGCGTGTCACCGATGGCTCCGGCAGCCGCGGGGATTTCGACGGCTTCGGGCAGGTCTACGCGGGTAAAGACGATACCGGTGTCGGCCGGTGCCGGCCGCAGGGTCAGCGTCACTTTGCGACCCGAGTGCAGACCGATGCCGACCGTCTTCACCAGGGACTTGATGGTGCGCTGTTTGAGCATGGCGGCCTCAGTAATTATTAAAACCTATCAGGTTTCATATTCGATTAAGTGATTTTACCACTGCTAGGGAAATCCCGCTAAGACACTTTGTTTCGGTGTGTTAATACATGCACATCACGTGTCATTTGCGACACACCGAATTGAGAATCTGTGTCAGCCGCGCAACGCCTCTAGCATCGCTTCCGCGCTGCTGACCTTGAATTCGCCGGGCGCCTCGACCTGCAGGTGGGTCACGACGCCATCGTCCAGCATCATGGCGTACCGCTTGGAGCGCACGCCCATGCCGCGCGCAGAGAGATCCTGGTCAAGACCCAGTGCACGGGTCCATTCTGCGCTTCCGTCGGCCATCATGCGCACCTTGCCTTCGGTGTGCTGTTCGCGGCCCCAGGCGCCCATCACGAACGCATCGTTGACCGAAACGCACCAGACCTCGTCCACACCCGCACCGCGCAGGGCCTGTGCTTCGGCCACGTAGCCGGGGACATGCTTGGCCGAGCAGGTCGGCGTGAACGCACCAGGCAAGGCGAAGACCACGATCTTGCGTCCCTTGACGAGATCCGCGACGCGGAAGGCATTGGGGCCGAGCGAGCAGCCTTCGCTCTGGGTATCGAAGAATTCCTGCAGCGTGGCGTCCGGCACGCGTTGTCCGACAGCGATCATGGTGGGTGACTTCCTGTCAAAAAGGGAGGGAGTTGAAAGCCTGCCGGCAATCATAGGCGCCATGGCGCGCTCGTCCAAGGACGATGACATCCGGTGGCATTTCGATACAGCTTGCTACAAAAACGTCCGCGCGGCGCGCCTTGCAGCGCGCCGCGCGGACGGCGACACATCCCGACCGGGAGGGCGGGAACCAGTCCGGGGAGGCGGCCAGCGGCCGCCCGTCCCGGCGACAGGATGTGAACGGAGGCGGTTCAGCGCGGACGCGGCATCACCGGCAGCCCGGGCGGGTCACACCATCCATGCAAGGCACGCGCGGATAGGGAGCGCTGCGTGCTTCGCGACAAGGACGTGCAATCCGTCAGGGACCGGCCCTGCGATGCTGGATCCGGCCGCTCCGGCTCAGTCTGCCTGCTTGCGCAGGAAGGCCGGGATATCGTACGTATCCACACCCTTTTCCTGCAGCGCCGCCACGTGGGCCGACGCCGATTCACGCGAGCTGCGCCACACGGCCGGGGTATCCAGGCCGCTGTAGTCGGGCGAGCTGTGGTGCGTGGTGGCGGCCGCAGCCATGCCAGCCATCATCTGCACCGGCATGTTGTCGGTACCGGTCTTCAGCAGCGTCATCGGCTGCTGCTTCTTGGCCGAACGGCCCAGGCCCGTCGCCACAACAGTAACGCGCAGCGCATCGCCCATCGCGTCGTCATACACCGTACCGAAGATCACGGTCGCATCTTCCGCGGCGTAGCTGCGGATGGTGTTCATGACTTCCTTGGTTTCCGACAGCTTGAGCGAACGGCTGGCGGTAATGTTGACCAGCACGCCGCGCGCACCGGACAGATCCACGCCTTCCAGCAGCGGGCTGGCCACGGCCTGCTCGGCAGCCAGGCGGGCGCGGTCCACGCCCGACACGGTCGCCGTGCCCATCATGGCCTTGCCCTGCTCGCCCATCACCGTCTTCACGTCTTCGAAGTCGACGTTCACCAGACCATCGACATTGATGATTTCGGCGATACCGGCGACGGCGTTGTGCAGCACGTCGTCGGCGCACTGGAAGCACTTGTCCATCTCGGCGTCATCGCCCATGACTTCGAAGAGCTTCTCGTTGAGCACGACGATCAGCGAGTCGACCGAGCTTTCCAACTCGCTCGAACCGTGTTCGGCCACCTTGGCGCGCCGTGCGCCTTCGAACTCGAACGGCTTGCTGACCACGCCCACGGTCAGGATGCCCATTTCCTTGGCCACCTGAGCGACGATCGGCGCGGCGCCGGTACCGGTGCCGCCGCCCATGCCGGCAGTGATGAAGACCATGTGCGCACCGCGCAGCGCGTCCGCGATCTGCTCGCGGGCCTGCTCGGCGCAGTTGCGGCCGACTTCCGGCTTGGCGCCGGCACCCAGGCCCGAATTGCCGAGCTGCAGCACGCGCGAAGCGGTCGAGCGCTTCAGCGCCTGCGCGTCGGTGTTCATGCAGATGAACTCCACACCTTGCACGCCGCGGCTGATCATGTGCTGCACGGCATTTCCGCCCGCGCCGCCCACACCAACCACTTTGATGATGGTGCCGTCCATCACTTCCGTTTCGATCATGTCAAAGTCCATCACTGCCTCCGAGAAAAATCAGTCCCCAGACGTTGCAGCCTCCCCGCCGCAACCGCTGGTTCCTGAACAAGAAACCAATTAAAAGAAATTGTTCACTTCAACGCGCCATCCCTGCCCAGGTAGACAAGAACGACAAGGACAGCGCGACTTTCCTTTTGTCAGACAAGCTTCACGTCAGAAGTTGCCGACAAACCATTCCTTCATGCGACCCCACACCTGCTTGACCGAGCCGCTCTGCACCGCAACCTTTCGTCCGCGCATGCGCTGCACGCGGCCTTCGAGCAGCAGTCCCATCACCGTGGAATAGCGCGGGCTCTTCACCACCTCGTGCAGGTTGCCGCGATACTCGGGCACGCCGACACGAACCGGCTTCAGGAAAATGTCCTCGCCGAGCTCCACCATGCCCGGCATCATCGCCGTGCCGCCCGTGATCACCACGCCCGACGACAGCAGCTCTTCGTAGCCCGACTCGCGCACCACCTGGTGCACCAGCGAATACAGTTCTTCGATACGCGGCTCGATCACCGCCGCCAGCGCCTGGCGCGACAGCGTGCGCGTACCGCGGTCGCCTACGCCGGGCACCTCGATCATGTCTTCCGGATCGGCAATGGCCTGCTTGGCGATGCCGTACTGCACCTTGATGTCCTCGGCATCGGGCGTCGGCGTGCGCAGCGCCATCGCGATGTCGTTGGTGATCTGGTCGCCCGCGATGGGGATCACGGCCGTATGGCGGATCGCGCCTTCGCTGAAGATGGCGATGTCGGTGGTGCCGCCGCCGATGTCGACCAGCACTACGCCGAGTTCCTTCTCGTCCTCGGTCAGCACCGCCAGGCTCGAGGCCAGCGGCTGCAGGATCAGGTCATGCACTTCCAGGCCGCAGCGGCGCACGCACTTGACGATGTTCTGCGCCGCACTGACCGCGCCGGTGACGATATGCACCTTCACTTCCAGCCGGATGCCGCTCATGCCGATCGGCTCGCGCACGTCTTCCTGGCCGTCGATGATGAATTCCTGCGTGAGGATGTGCAGGATCTGCTGGTCGGTCGGGATATTGACCGCCTTGGCGGTCTCGATCACGCGCGCCACGTCGGTTTGCGTGACCTCCTTGTCCTTGATGGCCACCATGCCGCTCGAATTGAAGCTGCGGATATGGCTGCCGGCAATGCCGGTGAACACCTCGGCGATCTTGCAGTCGGCCATCAGCTCGGCCTCTTCAAGCGCCTTCTGGATCGACTGCACGGTGGCCTCGATATTGACCACGACCCCTTTCTTCAGACCCTTGGACTCTGACTGGCCCATCCCGATCACCTCGTAGCTGCCGTCGGGGCGCAGTTCCGCCACCACGGCCGCCACCTTCGAGGTGCCGATGTCGAGACCGACCAGTAGGTCCTTGTATTCCTTGCTCATCGGGTTTTCTCCGCGTTCTTGCTCTTCAGTCGCGTCGGATTGTTAGTGGAAGTACCAGTTACTGTGGATCCCTTGCCTGCCGCCGCCGCCTTCGCCGCCGCAGCTGCCTGCGCGTCGGTCAGGAAGCGGGCATTGGCCGTGCGGATCGCGAACCCGTTCGGGTAGCGCAGGTCCGCGTAGTCGATCTGCTTGCCCCACTGCTCGGTGACCTGCGGCCACGCGGCGACGAAGCGCTTCACGCGCTGTTCCATCGCCGCGCGTTCCTCGTCGTTCTGCTCGCGGCCCAGCTCGACCACCATGCCGTTGGAAAGCTTGGTGCGCCATGCATAGCGGCCGGACAGCGCCACCGACAGCGGTTCGGCCTTGAGCGGCTTGAACCATTCGCGCATGACCTCGAGCTTCTCGATCACGTCGCCTTCGCTGTCGGGCGGGCCGTCGAGCGCCAGCAACTGGGCGTCTTCCTCGGCCTCGGCGGTATTGGCGACGAACACCTCTCCATAGGTGTTGATCAGCCTGCCGCTGTCGGTTGCCCCCCAGGTGCCCAGCGCCTCGTGTTCCTCGACTTCCACCGCCAGCCCGTTTGGCCATTCGCGCCGCACGCTTGCACGCCGCACCCATGGCACCGACTCGAACACCTGCCGTGCCGCGTTCAGGTCCAGCGTGAAGAAATTGCCGGTCAGCTTGCCCAGCGCATTGGACCGCACGCTCGGCGCGTTGACGTGGCGCAGCGCGCCGCCGTCCATCGGCGCCACCACGACATGGGTGATCGCGAACACCGGCCGCTGCGCCAGCCAGAGCAAACCAGCCGCGAGCGCCATCACCGCCACCAGCGCGTAGAGCGCGGAGGCGATCAGGTTGAGCAGGCGAGCGTTATGCCACATGTTGCAGGGTCGTCCGGTATGGTCTTGCCAGGGTTATTCGGGTTTCCAGTGTTCGTTCGGATGCAGGTCCAGCGTTGCAGCGGCCACGACCTGCATCACGAAATCCTCATAGCTGATGCCAGCCGCGCGCGCGGCCATCGGCACGAGCGAATGGCCGGTCATGCCCGGCGAGGTATTCATTTCAAGCAGGAAAGGCTTGCCGTCGGCGCGCAGCATCACGTCCGCACGCGCCCAGCCACGGCAGCCCAGCACGCGGTAGGCCTGCACCGCCAGTTGCTGCACCTCGCGCTCGACTTCAGCACTCAGGCCTGACGGACACAGATATTGGGTATCGTCAGTAAAGTACTTATTTTGATAGTCATAGTTGGCACCCGGCGCAACAATTTGGATCACCGGCAGCGCTTCGGCCGTGGCGCCCTCCCCTACCAGCGGGCAGGTCAGCTCGGCGCCATCGATGAAACTCTCGGCAATGACGTCGTTATCCAGGGCTTCCGCCTTCTCGAATGCTTCGCGCATCTGCGACGCTTCGGTGACCTTGCTCAGGCCGATCGACGAGCCTTCGCGCGCCGGCTTGACGATCAGCGGCAGGCCGAGATCGGCCACGACCGCATCGAAATCCGTATCGGCATACAGCATGGCGAAGCGCGGCGTGGACAGGTCATGCGTCATCCACAGGCGCTTGGTCGCCTGCTTGTCCATGGCCAGCGCCGACGCGAGCACGCCGCTGCCGGTGTAGGGCACGCCGAGCTGCTCGAGCAGACCCTGCATGGTGCCGTCCTCGCCGTAGCGGCCGTGCAGCGCGATGAAGACGCGGTCGAAGCCGGCCGCGGCCAGTTCGGCCACGCTCTGCATCGCCGGGTCAAAGCCGTGCGCATCCACGCCGCGCGACTGCAGCGCGGCCAGCACGCCACTGCCGGACATCAGCGAAATCTCGCGCTCGGCCGAGCGGCCGCCATACAGCACGCCGACCTTGCCCAGCGATTTCGGGTCGATCTTGGGATGGGCGACGAAGCTCATGCCGCACCTCCCGCCTGCAGCGGCTGCTGGTGCGAGACCACCTGTCCCGGCACCGCGCCGATCGAGCCGGCCCCCATGGTCACGACCACATCGCCAGGCCTGGCGGCATTCATGATGGCCTGCGGCATTTCTTCCATCTGCTCCACGAAAACAGGTTCAACCTTGGCTGCCACGCGCAGCGCACGAGTCAGCGCGCGGCCATCGGCCGCGACGATCGGGGCTTCGCCGGCGGCATAGACCTCGGCCAGCAACAGCGCATCAACGGTGCCGAGCACCTTGACGAAATCCTCGAAGCAATCGCGCGTGCGCGTAAAACGGTGCGGCTGGAACGCCAGCACCAGGCGGCGGCCCGGGAACGCGCCGCGCGCGGCGGAGAGCGTCGCAGCCATTTCCACCGGATGGTGGCCGTAGTCGTCGACCAGCGTGAACGTACCGGTGCCGTCCGCAGTGGCCACTTCGCCGTAGCGCTGGAAGCGGCGGCCCACGCCATGGAATTCGCGCAGCGCCTTGACGATGGCGGCGTCCGGCACTTCCAGTTCGGTCGCGATGGCGATCGCGGCCAGCGCGTTCTGCACGTTATGCAGGCCGGGCAGGTTCAGCACCACGTCCAGCGGCGGCTCGGCATGGCCGTTGAGCTGGCGGTGCACGGTGAAATGCATCTGGCCATCGACGGCGCGCGCATTGACCGCGCGGATCTGCGCATCCTCGGCAAAGCCGTAGCGCACCACAGGCTTGGACACGAACGGCAGGATCTCGCGCACGTTCGGATCGTCCACGCACAGCACGGCGATGCCGTAGAACGGCAGGCGCTGCGTGAATTCGATGAACGCCTGCTTGAGCCGCGCAAAGTCGTGCCCGTAGGTGTCCATGTGATCGGCATCGATGTTCGTGATGACTTCGATAACCGGGAACAGATTCAGGAACGAGGCATCGGATTCATCGGCCTCGGCCACGATGAAATCGCCCGTGCCCAGGCGCGCATTGGCGCCGGCGGAATTCAGGCGGCCGCCGATCACGAAGGTCGGGTCCAGCCCGCCCTCGGCCAGCACCGAAGCCACCAGGCTCGTGGTCGTGGTCTTGCCGTGCGTGCCGGCAATGGCGACGCCCTGCTTCAGGCGCATCAGTTCGGCCAGCATCACCGCGCGCGGCACCACCGGGATGCGCTTGCTGCGGGCGGCCAGCACTTCGGGGTTGTCCCCGCTCACGGCCGTGGAAACCACCACGGCGTTCGCACCGGCAATGTTCGCCGCGTCATGCCCGTGCATGACCGTGGCGCCGAGCGAAGCCAGGCGCCGCGTGGCGGCGTTGCTGCCCACGTCGGAACCCGAGACCTTGTAGCCCAGGTTCAGCAGGACCTCCGCGATGCCGCTCATGCCGGCGCCGCCGATGCCTACGAAGTGGATGTTTTTAACGATATGCTTCATTGAGTCACTACATGTATTGGGCTTCAGTCCCTGGCCATCTGGCTGCATACCTCGGCGACGCGCCGGGTTGCCTCAGGCTTGGCCAGTCCGCGCGCCAGGCGCGCCATCTCTTTCAGTTGCGGCCGGTTCAGGCCGGCGATGGTCTTCGCCAGTCCGTCCGCCGTCAG
Source organism: Cupriavidus numazuensis (assembly GCF_905397435.1). Taxonomy (GTDB): domain Bacteria; phylum Pseudomonadota; class Gammaproteobacteria; order Burkholderiales; family Burkholderiaceae; genus Cupriavidus; species Cupriavidus numazuensis. Next base: position 39,931 of record NZ_CAJPVI010000027.1, on the reverse strand, counting down.
TTCTTGTTGCTGCACAAGCAAGGCTGCGCCCTGCTTGGACAGGAATTCCGCATTGGTCGTCTGGTGATCGTCCACTGCATGCGGGAACGGCACGAATAGCGCCGCCACACCGGCGGCCGCCACTTCCGAGACCGTCATCGCGCCCGCGCGGCAGATCACCAGGTCGGCGTCGGCATACGCCTTCGCCATGTCATCGATAAAAGGCAGGGTCTGAGCAGACACTTGCGCGGCGGCATAGTTCGCACGCAGCGTGTCGATCTGCTTTGCGCCGGCCTGGTGCGTGACCACCGGACGCTGCGCTTCGGGCAGCATGGCGATAGCCTTCGGCACGACGTCGTTGAGCGCCGCGGCGCCCAGGCTGCCGCCGACCACCAGCACGTTCAGCGGGCCCGTGCGCACGTCATAACGCGCCTCCGGCTCCGTCATATGTGCGAGTTCTTCGCGCACCGGGTTGCCGGTCCACTCGCTGTCGGGCAGCGTGTCCGGGAACGCGCACAGCACGCGATCGGCCACCTTGGCGAGCACCTTGTTGGCCAGGCCGGCGATCGAGTTCTGCTCGTGCAGCACCAGCGGCCGCCCGAGCAGCGAGGCCATCATGCCCGCCGGGAACGTGATATAGCCGCCCATGCCCAGCACCACGCTCGGCCGCACGCGGCGCAGCGCGCCGAGGCTCTGCCAGAACGCGCGCAGCAGGTTCAGCGGCAGCAGGAACTTGGTCACCAGGCCCTTGCCACGCAGCCCGCCGAACTGGATGAACTCCATCGGGATGTCGTGCTTGGGCACCAGCGTGGCTTCCATGCCAGTGCGGTTGCCCAGCCAGACGACCTTCCAGCCCTGCTCGCGCAGCGCGTGCGCGACCGCCAGCCCGGGGAATACATGCCCCCCGGTGCCGCCGGCCATCACGAGCAGGGTGCGCTGCTGCGTCATACCTTGCCTCCGCGCATCAGCACACGATTTTCATAGTCGATACGAAGCAGGATCGCCAGCGCCACGCAATTCATCAGGATGCCCGAGCCGCCGTAGCTCACCAGCGGCAGCGTCAGCCCCTTGGTCGGCAGCAGGCCCAGGTTCACGCCCATATTGATAAAGGTCTGCCAGCCGATCCACACGCCGATGCCCTTGGCTACAAGGCCGGCAAACGTGCGGTCGAGTTGCAGCGCGGTACGGCCGATGCCGAACGCACGGCGCACCATCCAGTAGAACAGGATGATGACGACCAGCACGCCCACAAAGCCGAATTCCTCGCCAATCACGGCGAGGATGAAGTCGGTATGCGCTTCGGGCAGGTAGTGCAATTTTTCGATGCTGCCGCCGAGGCCGACGCCGGTCCATTCGCCACGGCCGAAGGCGATCAGCGAGTGCGTAAGCTGGTACGCCTTGCCGAGCGCATTGCTCTCTTCCCACGGATTCAGATACGCGAAGATCCGCTCGCGCCGCCATGGCGATGCCGTGATCAGCAGCGCAAACGCGCCGATCGCCACGCCGACCAGTCCCGCGAACAGCTTGCCGTTGATGCCACCAAGGAACAGGATGCCCATGGCCACCGCGGCGATCACCAGGAACGCGCCCATGTCCGGCTCGAGCAGCAGCAGCATGCCGACCACCACGACCGCCACGCCCATCGGCAGGAAGCCCTTGGACACGGTCTGCATCCACTCCTGCTTGCGCACGGTGTAGTTGGCCGCGTACAGCACCACGGCCAGCTTCATCAGCTCCGATGGCTGGAAATTCATGACGCCCAGCGGAATCCAGCGGCGTGCGCCATTCACGCCCTTGCCGACAAACGGCACCAGCACGATCACCAGCAGCACCAGCGCGATGATGAACAGCTTGGGCGCATAGCGGTCCCACACCTTCACCGGGATCTGGAACGCCGCCAGGCCGACCGACAGCCCGATCAGCAGCGCGAACGCATGGCGGACCAGGAAGTGGCTTTCGCGATAGTTGGCGTAGCGCGGCGAATCCGGCAGCGCGATCGACGCCGAGTAGACCATCACCAGGCCGAGCGCGAGCAGCACGATCGCCACCCACAAGAGGGGCTGGTCGTACTCCATCATGCGCGATCGGGTCGGCTTGACGCCCGACACCGCATCGCGCAGGCCACCCCAGGCATTGCCGATGGTGGCGCCGATGAAACCGCTGCGCTTGACCTGCGAGTCACTCATGGCATGATCCCCCGCGACAGGGCCAGTTCTTCCACCGCCGAGCGGAACACTTCGGCGCGGTGCACGTAGTTACGGAACATGTCGAGGCTGGCGCACGCCGGCGACAGCAGCACGACATCGCCGCCCTCGGCCAGCTCCGCAGCCTTGTTCACGGCTTCTTCAAGCGTGGCGGCATCGACCAGCGACGCGCCGCTGCCCTGCAAGGCATCGCGCAACTCGCCTGCGGCACGGCCGATCAGCACCACCGCGCGCGCGTATTGCGCGACCGGCGCGGCCAGCGGCGAGAAATCCTGGCCCTTGCCTTCGCCGCCGGCGATCAGCACGACGCGCTTGTCCAGGCCCGACAGCGCGGCCACCGTGGCGCCCACGTTGGTGCCCTTGCTGTCGTCGAAATACTCGACTTCATCGATGGTGGCGACCCACTCCACGCGGTGCGGCTCGCCACGGTATTCCCGCAGGCCATGCAGCAGCGCGTTAAGCGGCAAATCGATCGCGCGGCACAGCGCCAGCGCCGCCATGGCGTTGGTGGCGTTGTGCATGCCGCGGATATGCAAAGCGTCGGCCGGCATCAGGCGCTTGTGGCGCACCGGCACGGCTTCCTGCGCGGCGGCATCGGCCTTGCGGCGGCGCGGCTTGCCCTCCCCTTCCGCTTCCGAGTCCGGTTCGGCCAGCACCAGCCACGGCATGCCGCCTTCGCGCAGCACGCCGAAGCTGCCTGGCGTCTCGGGCAGGTCAGTGCCGAAAGTCACTGGGGCGGTGCCCGGGCGGGCCATGTCCATGGTCAGGCGGTCATTGCGGTTCAGCACCTGCACGCAAGCCGTGCCCGCCGGTCCGAAGATGCGCGCCTTCGACGCGGCGTAGGCTTCCATCGAGCCATGCCAGTCGAGATGGTCCTGCGTGACATTGAGCACGGTCGCCGCGTGCGGCGCCAGCGTATGCGTCGTTTCAAGCTGGAAGCTCGACAGCTCCAGCACCCAGACGTCCGGCAGCGTGGCCGAAGCGATGCAGGCCGACAGCTTGTCGAGCGCCGACGGGCTGATATTGCCCGCCACCGCCACGCTCTTGCCCGCGCGCTCGACCAGCCGGCCAGTCAGCGCGGTCGTGGTGGTCTTGCCGTTGGTGCCGGTAATTGCGAGCACCTTCGGCGCATAGCCGGATTCGGCCTGCAGGTGTGCAAGCGCGCGCGCGAACAGTTCGATCTCGCCCCACACGGGGATGCCACGCTGGCGTGCCGCGGCAAGCAGCTCGCCGGTATTCGCCTCCAGCGGCGACAGGCCCGGGCTGATCGCCACCAGGCCGATGCCGTCGAGCAGGCTTTCGGCGAACGGGCCGCCTGCAAACTCGGCCGACATCAGCTCGGCCTGCAGGAAGACAAGGTTGGCAGGCGCCTCGCGCGTGTCGGCCACGCGCACCGCGCAGCCGTTCAGGCCACACCAGCGCGCCATGGCCAGCCCCGATTCGCCGAGGCCCAGTACCAGCACATGAGGTTTTTGCAGCTCGCCAAACACTTCGTATTCCTGCCTTTTGAGTTCAGTAATCCTGTTGTCTATATAGAAAGCGCCCGAATCAGCGCAGCTTCAGCGTGGACAGCCCGATCAGCACCAGCAGCATGGTGATGATCCAGAAGCGCACGGTGACCTGCGTTTCCTTCCAGCCGCTCAGCTCGAAATGGTGGTGCAGCGGCGCCATGCGGAAGAGCCTTCGCCCTTCCCCATAGCGGCGCTTGGTGACCTTGAACCACGTGACCTGCAGCATCACCGACAGGGTTTCCACGACGAAGATGCCGCCCATCACGAACAGCACGATTTCCTGGCGCACGATCACGGCCACGGTGCCAAGCGCGCCGCCGAGTGCCAGTGCGCCGACGTCGCCCATGAACACCTGCGCCGGATGCGCGTTGAACCAGAGGAAGGCCAGCCCCGCGCCCGCCATCGCCGAACAGAAGATCAGTAGTTCGCCCGCACCCGGAATATGCGGGAACAGCAGGTATTTGCTGTAGACCGAACTGCCCATCACATAAGCGAAGGCGCCCAGCGCACCGCCAACCAACACCACCGGCATGATCACCAGGCCATCGAGGCCGTCGGTCAGGTTCACCGCGTTGCTGGAGCCGACGATCACCAGGTAGGTCAGCACGATGAAGCCGGCCACGCCCAGCGGATAGCTGACTTCCTTGAAGAAGGGCACGATCAGGTTGGACTTGTACGGCATGTCCAGCGACAGGCCGCCCTCGACCCAGCTCAGGAACAGGTCCCAGACCCGCACATTGCTGCTCTCCGACACCGAGAACGCCAGGTACACGGCGGCGACCAGGCCAATCAGCGTCTGCCAGAAGAACTTCTCGCGGCTCGACATGCCGCGCGGATCGCGATAGACCACCTTGCGGTAGTCGTCGACCCAGCCAATGGCGCCATAGCCGAGCGTCACCAGCATCACCACCCAGATGAAGCGGTTGCCCCAGTCGCACCACAGCACCGTGGAGATGGCGATCGAAACGAGCACCAGCACGCCGCCCATGGTCGGCGTGCCGGACTTGACCAGATGGGTCTGCGGGCCGATCGTGCGCACGGCCTGACCGACCTTCAGTTCGGTCAGCTTGCGAATGACCCACGGACCGGCGGCGAGGCCGATCACCAGCGCGGTGAGGTTGGCCATCACCGCGCGGAAGGTCAGGTAGTTGACGACCCGCAGGAAGCTGTAATCGTTTTGCAGCCACTGGGCCAGAGCCAATAACATCGTGTTCTACTTATCTAGTGAGCGGGAGTGTCTGCGACCAGCGCAGCCACCATCCGTTCCATGCGCATGAAGCGCGATCCCTTCACCAGCACGGCGCCAGCCTGCGCCACCGTGCCACCTGCGTCTTCCTCCAGCGCCCGGGCGAGATCCTCCGCCAGGGCGAAATGCCTGCCTTGCGCACCGAATGCCTGCACGGCGTGCGTGGCCAGTTCGCCCGTCGCCCACAACGCTTCGATGCCGCGCGTCTGCGCGTAGCCGCCGATCTCCGTGTGGAACGCCGGCCCCTGGTCACCGACCTCGCCCATGTCGCCGATCACCAGCAGGCGCGGCGCGGCAAACCCAGCCAGCACGTCGATCGCGGCGCGCATGGAATCGGGGTTGGCGTTGTAGGTGTCGTCGATCACCACGGTGCCGCCCGGCGTGTGCTTGACCTGCAGGCGGCCCTTGACCGCCTTGAACGCCGCCAGTCCTTCCTGGATGGCCGGCACCTGCACGCCGGCCGCCAGCGCGCACGCGGTGGCCGCGAGCGCATTGCGCACGTTGTGCATGCCAAGCAGGCCGAGACGGACCTCGAACGCGTGGCCGGGCGCGCGGACCTGCATGACCTGCACGCCGTCGACCAGCGCCACGGCCGCATGCACATCGGCCTCGCCCGTGGTGCCAAAGCTGAGCACGCGGCGTGTACCGGCAGCCGTGCGCCAGATGGCGGCGTGCTGGCCGCCGCTTTCTTCGTCGAGCGGGAACACGGCCACGCCATCGGCAGGCAGCGCGGCGATGGCCGCGGCATGCTCGTGGGCGACAGCTTCCACGCTGACCATGAATTCCTGATGTTCGCGCTGCGCATTGGTGACGACTGCCACCGTCGGCTGGGCGATGCCGGCCAGATAGACCGTCTCGCCCGGATGGTTCATGCCGAGTTCGAGCACGGCCAGCCGGTGCGTCGCGCGCAGGCGGAGCACCGTCAGCGGCAGGCCGATATCGTTGTTCAGGTTGCCGCCCGTGGCCAGACGCTGGTCTTCGCCTACCGCCGCGGCGAAGATCGCCGCGATCATTTCCTTGACCGTGGTCTTGCCGTTGCTGCCCGTCACTGCGACGGTCGGGAGCGTGAACTGGCGGCGCCAGCCGGCGCCGAGTTCGCCGAGCGCGATGCGCGTATCCGGCGCGACGATGGCCGGCACGCCGGCATCGACCTCGCGGCTCACCAGTACGGCGACAGCACCGCGCGCCACCACGTCGGCGATGAAATCATGCGCGTCGAAGCGCTCGCCCTTCAGGGCGACGAACAGGTCGCCCGGCTCGACCGTGCGGCTGTCGGTATGCACGCGGGCAAAGCCCTGCGTGCCATCGCCCAAAACACGCGCGCCGGCAATCCAGCCGGCGGCTTCCTGCAAATTCGTCATCTTGGAATCGCTCATGCCGATACCCCCCGCGCGGCGAGGGCCAGGCGTACATGCTCGCGGTCCGAGAACGGCCGCTTGCGGCCATGGGCTTCCTGCGTGGCCTCATGGCCCTTGCCGGCCACCAGCACCACGTCGGCACCGGCCGCGTGCTTGATTGCATAGAGGATCGCGGCAGCGCGGTCCTCGATCTGGCGCCCACGCGCGCGGTCGGCCATGCCGTCGGCAATGGCGTCCAGGATGTCCTGCGGATCCTCGCTGCGCGGGTTGTCGCTGGTCAGCACGACCTCGTCGGCCAGGCGCTCGGCCACGCCGCCCATCAGCGGGCGCTTGATCGGATCGCGGTCGCCGCCACAGCCGAACACGCACCACAGGCGGCCATTGCGCGCCAGGGCAACCGGGCGCAGTGCTTCGAGTGTCTTTTCCAGTGCATCGGGCGTGTGGGCGTAGTCGACCACGGCCAGCGGGCCATCCTGTCCGGCGTGCGCGCCGAACAGTTCCATGCGGCCATCGACGGGCGAGAGCGCGCGCAGCGCGGCGAGCGCCGCATTCCAAGCCACCCCATTGGCCAGCGCCGCGCCCAGCACGGCGAGCAGGTTGCTGACATTGAACGCACCGATCATCGGCGTAGCAACATCGGCGCTGCCGAAGCTGCCATCGATATGGAACGCGGTGCCGGTCGCCGTCGCGCGCACGCCGCTGGCGCGCAGCCATTGGCCACGCGCGCCGCTGATGGAGGCACGCGCCGGACCGTCGATGCCGTACTCGATCACATGCGGCGCCGAGATGGCCGCGCCATTGGACGCCAGCAGGCGCCGACCCATCCCGTCATCGCGGTTGACCACGGCGGTGCGCAGGCCGTCCCAGCGGAACAGGCGCGCCTTGGCGGCCTCGTATTCGGCCATGGTGCCGTGGTAGTCGAGATGGTCCTGCGTCAGGTTGGTCAGCACTGCCACCGAGAAATGCGTGCCGGCCACGCGTTCCTGTTCGAGGCCGTGGGACGACACTTCCATCGCCACCGCGCGCGCGCCGGCATCATGCAGGCTGGCCAGGCTGGCCTGCAGCTGCACGGCATCGGGCGTGGTGAAGCCGGTCGGCTGCAGCGCATCAGGGAAGCCGGTTCCGAGCGTGCCGATCGTCGCGCATGGCGTGCCGGTGGCTTGCAGCAGGCGCGCCAGCCACTGGCTGCACGAAGTCTTGCCATTGGTGCCGGTCATGCCGGTCACGGCCACGCCGCGAGCGGGATTGCCGTACCAGCCCGCGGCAATCGGGCCGGCAAGCTGGTGCAGGTTGTTCAGCGCGAGGTGCGGCACGGCGTCGCCGAAAGGCCAGTCGAAGCCGTCGGCCTCATACAGGATCGCACCGGCACCGGCCGCAATGGCCTGCGCGATATGCGGGCGGCCGTCGGTGGACAGGCGCTCGTTGCCAAGCACGTAGGCCAGGAAGACATCGCCCTGTGCCAGGCGGCGCGTGTCGCCGGTCAACCGGGCACTGGCCGGTACCTTGGTACGCAGCCAGGCCAGCGCGTCGCTGGCCTGTGCGGTGACTTCTAGCGGGAGCAGCGGCTTGGCCGTCATTGCGTCGAGCTCCACGGTTCGCTTTCCTGCACCTTGTCGCTGACCACGAGCTGGCGGATCGGCGAATCGGGCTGGACATTCAGGGCACGCAGCGTGCCGCCGGTGATCGCGGCGAAGACCGGACCGGCCACCGCGCCACCGTAGTGGCTGCCGGCGGTCGGCTCGTCCACGCTGACGGCCACGATCACGCGCGGGTTCGACATCGGCGCCAGGCCGATGAACGACGCGCGGTACTTGCTGCGGTTGTAGCCACGGCCTTCGTGCTTGTACGCGGTACCGGTCTTGCCGCCGACGCGGTAGCCCATCACCTGCGCCTCGGGTGCGGTGCCGCCGGGCGCAGTCACGGTTTCAAGCATGGCGCGCACGTCGCGCGCGACCTGTGGCGACAGGATGCGCTCGCCGGTCACGGGGCCATTGGTACGGAACATCGATACGGGGATGATCTCGCCGTCATGCGCGAAGACCGTGTAGGCGTGCGCCATCTGGAACAGCGACACCGACAGGCCGTAGCCGTACGACATGGTGGCCTGCTCGATCGGGCGCCAGCTCTTGAACGGGCGCACGCGGCCAGCCACGGCACCCGGGAAGCCGATCTTTGGCGCCTGGCCAAGGCCGACGCTGGTGAACATGTCCCACATTTCCTGCGGCTTCATCATCATCGCGATCTTGGTCGTGCCGATATTGCTCGACTTCTGGATCACGCCGCCCACGGTCAGTGCGCCGTAGTTGTGGGTGTCGGTGATGGTGGCGCCTTCGAAGTTGTACTTGCCGGTCGTGACCACCACGGTGGACGGCGTCACGCGCTTGAGCTGCAGCGCGAGGCCGATGGTGATCGGCTTCATCATCGAACCCGGCTCGAAGGTATCGGTCAGCACGCGGTTGCGCAGCTGCTCGCCCGACAGCCGGGTGCGGTCGTTCGGGTTGTAGGTCGGCCAGTTGGCCAGCGCCAGCACTTCACCGGTCTGCGCGTCGAGCACCACCGCGCTGGCCGCCTTGGCCTTGTTGCGCTCGACCACGGCCTTCAGCTCGTTGTAGGCGAGGTACTGGATCTTGGCGTCGATCGACAGCTGCATGTCCTCGCCGTCGCGCGGGGTCTTGAGGATGCCGACGTCCTCGACCACGCGGCCCAGGCGGTCCTTGATCACCTGGCGGGCGCCGGGACGCCCGGCCAGGCCGGCTTCGCGTGCCAGCTCCACGCCTTCCTGGCCGCGGTCTTCCACGTTGGTGAAGCCGACGATGTGCGCCATGGCTTCCCCTTCCGGGTAGAAGCGCTTGTATTCGCGGGTCTGGTGGACGCCCTCGATCTTCAGCGCAGCGATCTTCTCGGCGGCGTCAGGCTGGACCTGGCGCTTCAGGTAGACAAAGCTCTTGTCCTCGGACAGCTTGCGGCCCAGGTCCTTCTCGGACATGTCGAGCAGCTTCGCGAGCTGGCGGATCTTGGCGGCTTCGACCTGGTTCGGCACATCCTCGGGGACGGCCCAGATTGCCTTGACCGGCAGGCTGGTGGCGAGCACCAGGCCGTTGCGGTCCAGGATCTTGCCACGCGTGGCCGGCAGCTCGAGCGTGCGCTGGAAGCGCTTCTTGCCTTCCGCCTCATAGAACTGGTTGCCGGGCCCCTGGATCCACAGCGCGCGCACGGCCAGCGCCACGAATGCCGCGAACATCAGGAACACGACAAACTTGGAGCGCCACATCGGCAGGCGCAGGCCCAGCACGGGGCTGGCCGAGAACTGCCCGGTGCGCGGACGCGAGTTGTTCGGGCGATTGCGCGAGGTGTTGCCGCCGCGTGCCATGGTCATGGACGTTCCTCCCCGGCGGGGGCGGATGCGGCAGCCGCGGGCGCCGGTGCCGCCTGCGGCAGCACGATGCCCGACAGGTACTGGGTCCTGCCCGCCATGATGGGTGCCATGCGCAGCTGGGTGCGCGCCGCGTCGGCAATGCGCGCGCTCTTGCCGAGCGCGCTTTGCTGGTACTGCAACCGCGACCAGTCGACGTCGAGCTGCTTTTCTTCTGCCTGGGCACGCTCCATCGCGACGAACAGCGTGCGTGCCTGGTGCTGCGCGCTCACGAGCGAGAGCGCACAGAAGATGAGTGCCGCAAGCAGGAAAAATGTCAGTCGGTTCATGCCGGCACCGCTCCCCGGCCCGAGGCGGCCGGTGCCAGTTTTTCGGCGACGCGCATCACGGCCGAGCGTGCGCGCGGGTTGTCGGCGACTTCCTGCGCGCCGGGCTTGACGCGGCCCAGCAGGCGCAGCGTTGGTTGCGGCAGGTCGGCCGCGCGCAGCGGCGCGCGGCGCAGCGCGGGATCGGCATCCTGCTGGGGACGGGCGTGCGCCGCCATGAACCGCTTGACGATGCGGTCCTCCAGCGAATGGAAGCTGATCACCACGAGGCGCCCCCCTACCTGCAGCAGGTCATAGGCAGCCTTCAGCCCTCTTTCGAGGTCCTCAAGCTCTTGATTGACGTGAATCCGTAGAGCCTGAAAGGTGCGGGTCGCAGGGTCCTGACCCTTCTCGCGTGTTTTGACGGCTTTCGCCACGAGCGCGGCAAGGTCGGCAGTAGTGGCGAGAGGTCCGCCATCGCCGGGTTCGCGCCGGCGAGCAACAATCGCCTTTGCAATCTGTACAGCAAACCGTTCTTCCCCATAGTCTCGTATCACCCTGGCAATGTCCTGCTCTTCCGCCTGCGCCAGCCACTCGGCGGCAGTGATGCCGCGCGTGGTGTCCATGCGCATGTCCAGCGGGCCCTCGAAACGAAAGGAAAACCCCCTCGCCGCTTCATCGATCTGGGGCGAGCTGATCCCCAGGTCGAGCAGCACGCCGGCCACATGGCCGCGCCCGGCCAGGCGCTCGCCCATGGCCGCAAAGCTCTCGTGCTCAATGGAGAAGCGGGCATCCTGGATGGTGCCCGCTTCTGCGATTGCTGCTGGGTCCTTGTCGAACGCGACGAGGGCCCCGTCTGGCCCCAGCCGGGCCAGAATTGCCCGACTGTGCCCTCCCCTGCCGAAGGTGCCGTCCACGTAAACACCGTCCGGCCGCCAGACCAATGCCTCGACGGCCTCGTCCAGCAGCACGGTGCGATGGCGCAGGGCGGGGGTTGCCGGCGATCCGGTAGGACTCATGACCTCGTCAGAAAGAGAAATTCTTCAATGCTTCCGGCATGCCTTGCGCCATCGCCTGCTGTTCCTTGGCGGCGTATGTCGCGGCATCCCAGACTTCGAAATGGCTGCCCATGCCGAGCAGCATGACTTCCTTGTCGAGCATGGCGGCACCGCGCAGCTCCGGTGCAATCAGCACGCGGCCTGCGCCGTCCATTTCCACGTCGGCAGCGTTGCCCAGGAAGATGCGTTTCCACCAGTGCGCATCCATCGGCAGCGCCGCAATTCTTTGCCGGAAGCTTTCCCACTCGGGCCTGGGAAACAGCAGCAGGCAGCCGTCCGGGTGCTTGGTCAGCGTCACCCGGCCCTCGGCCTGCTGTTGCAGCGCTTCGCGGTGCCGCGACGGAATCGACATCCGCCCCTTGGCATCCAGCGAGAGCGCCGATGCTCCCTGAAACAAGCTTGCTCCCGGTCCGGCCGGCTACTGGCTGCCGGCATGTGCGTGAATCGCTGCATCCCGACTTGCGGGATCATCCCACGGTACGGGTCCAATTTCACACAAAAATACACTTCCTCACACTATTTCCCACTTTAGAGGAAGCAATTTCGCGGGTCAAGGCTCGCTGCAGGGCAACAAACCGGGATTTTCGAATCAGAACAAAGACTTAGCGCGCATACCTCCACGCACCGTAAACGTGAATCCTTAATGAAATGAAGATCTTAGGGAGCAAAGCAGAGAAACCACCTGAGAACCGCTGGGGGAGGGACTGCCGAAATCGCGGGAAAGACCGGCCCGCGACCGTGGGGAAGGATACAACATTTGCCAGACATGGCCGGCGAAACGGGCCCTGCGCAGAGCGCGATGCGGAGCCCGTGGCAGGCCCCGCTGCGCAAGCTCAGATCCGGTACGCGGCGGTCGTCATGACGCGGGACGCGCCGCGCATCAGCGCGCGCACCGGCGCGGGCAGCGGCACGCCACCGGCAGCGCGTGCGGCATCGCCATGGCGGATCTCGTCATCGCGCATCTGTTCCAGGATGGCGCGCGAGCGGCCGTCGGCCGCGGGCAGCTGGTCGAGGTGGCCGCTCAGGTGCTGCTCGACCTGGTGCTCGGTTTCCGCGACGAAGCCGAGGCTGACCTTGTCGCCGGCGCGGCCGGCCAGGAAACCGATCGCGAAAGCGCCCGCATACCAAAGCGGGTTCAGCAGGCTCGGCCGCGAATCCAGTTCGCGCAGTCGTTCGGCGCACCAGGCCAGGTGGTCTTCCTCTTCGCGCGCAGCGGTGTCCATCTGGGTCCGCACCTCGTCATTGCGCGCGGTGAGCTTCTGCGCCTGGTAGAGAGCCTGCGCGCAGACCTCGCCGACATGGTTGATGCGCATCAGTCCGGCCACGTGGCGGCGCTCGGCCTGCTCGAGTTGCCCGTCGTCCGGCGCAAGCCGGTCAGCGGGGTTGGCCCGGCCCGAGCGCGTGGCGCCGGCAATGGCGCGCAATGCCATGTCGAATTCGCGGATGAAAGTGTCCATGCGATGCGGGAAAGCGAAAAGACCAGTGAAAGGAAAAGGCAATTGGGAAATAGGCCTGAAATCCCCGGCCTGGTGCAGATATACCCCTGCCAAAGCAGGGGTAACTTGCCGCCATGGCAAAACCGCCGAAGACATCGGGATTACCCGCATTGTAGCAAGGCTCTAAACCCCGCTGTCCCATGCCAGGCCTAGCAATTTACTCTCGGGTACAAGAAAACCCTGAGTTGTTAAAAGCAGACAACGGGGTTGGCCGCAGATAGTGAATTTAAGGTTGTTTGTTACAGTACTTCGCAGCTTCTTAGCAACGCAGGAAGTCTGGCAGTGAGGAATGGAGATCAGGAGGTTCTCTCACTCGCCACATAACAATTCATTAAGTGGAGATCGTTGAGCATGAAGAAATCGCTTATCGCGCTGGCAGCACTGGGCGCGTTTGCAGGTGCGGCACAAGCACAATCGAGCGTGACGCTTTACGGTGTGGTCGACGCCAACATCGAATACGTCAATAACGTTGGCACCGTCCCCGTCGGCCCCGCCTTTAATCGCGGCACGGCCCATTCCGTGACCCGCATGGATGCCGGTGGCCTGTCCGGCTCGCGCTGGGGCTTGCGCGGCACCGAAGATCTGGGCGGCGGCCTGAAGGCCGTGTTCGTGCTCGAAAGCGGCTTCAGCAGCGACAGCGGCGGCCTGCAGCAAAGCGGCCGTCTGTTTGGTCGTCAGTCCTTCGTGGGCCTGCAGAGCGACAGCGTCGGGCAGGTCAGCTTCGGCCGCCAGTACGTCTCGATGTTCGACGCTCTGGCCAACTTCTCGCCGACCGCGTACGCCACGCAGTACGAACCTGTCGTGCTGCAGCAAGGCCCGAACTACCGCGAAGACAACACCATCAAGTACACGGGCAAGTTTGGTCCGATCACGGCGGGTGCCCACTGGTCGTTCGGTACTGGCGTAGCCCTGCCGGCAACGGCTGGCGTGGCAACCCCGATTGGCGGCAACGGCGAAGTCCCGGGTGCGTTCCGTCGCGATACGGGCTACGGCGCGGCCGTGGCCTACGCCGCGGGCCCGTTCGGCGCAATGGTTGGCTATGACCAGTGGAACCCGACCATCGGTACCGGCAACGGCACCGTGAAGAAGGCTTCGGTCGCAGGTAGCTATTCGTTTGGCCCGGCCAAGATCATGGGTGGCTACCGTTGGGGCCAGCAGAAGAACGCTGCCGACGTGCTGATCCAGCGCGACGACTTCTACTGGATCGGTGCCAACTACCAGGTCACCCCGGCCGTGGGCCTCACGCTGGAATACAACTACGACAACGTCAAGAGCCTGTTCGGCGACACGCACGTTGCCAACCCGTGGCAGGTCGCCTTCATCGCGACCTACTCGTTCTCCAAGCGTACCGATGTCTACCTGAGCACGGCCTACGCCAAGAACGCCGGCCTGACGATGGAATCGCTGGCGACCACGTACGCCACCAGCCTTTCGCTGGGCAACAGCTATGCGCTGGCCAATGGCCAGAGCTCGATGTTCGGTGCCTCGATCGGTATCCGCCACAAGTTCTGAGCGTATTTCGCCTGAACCGCAAAGGCACCTTCGGGTGCCTTTTTCTTTGGCATGGCGCATGTGCGGTCATAGGGCATCACCTCATCGGCGTCCACGCGGGTGGCTACTAGAATGCACTGACCCATCCACAGGCCGGCCTTGCCCGGACATTTCAGGAGACCCGCATGCCATCCCATCGCCGGCACGTCGTCGCACTGCTGTTGTCCGGTAGTCTCGCCGCATTACTGAGCCAGCCGGTCCTGGCGGCGGATCCCTATCCGAACAAGCCGATCCGGCTCGTGGTGCCGTTCGCGGCCGGCGGCACGACCGATATCCTGGCGCGCGCCGTGGCGGCCGAGCTCGCGAAGCTGCCTGGCTGGAACATGGTGGTGGACAACAAGCCCGGCGCCGGCGGCAATATCGGCGCGGACATCGTGGCCAAGTCCGCGCCGGACGGCTATACGCTGCTGATGGGCACGGTCGGCACGCACGGCATCAACCAGTCGCTGTACGGCAAGCTGCCATTTGACCCGATCAAGGACTTCGCACCGATTACCGAAGTCGCCGCGGTGCCCAATGTGCTGGTCATCAACCCGGCCTTCGCGCAGCAGAACAAGATCAGCAACGTCCGCGACCTGATCGCCTATGCGCGCGCCAACCCGGGCAAGCTCAACATGGCGTCGAGCGGCAACGGTACGTCGATCCACCTGGCCGGCGAACTCTTCAAGACGCAGACACGCACGTATATGGTCCACTTCCCGTACAAGGGCAGCGGACCCGCGCTGACGGACCTGACGGGCGGCACCATGCAGGTCATGTTCGACAACCTGCCGTCGTCCATGGCGCTGATCAAGGCCGGCAAGCTCAAGGCGCTGGCGGTGACCAGCGCGAAGCCGTCGCCGGCCCTGCCCGACGTGCCGACCATCGCGGCCGCCGCGAACCTGCCCAGCTACGAGGCCAGTTCCTGGTTTGGCCTGCTGGCGCCGGCCGGCACGCCACCAGACATCATCAACCGCCTGCAGCACGAGGTGGCCAAGGCGCTGGGCTCGCCCGCCGTGCGCGAGCGCCTGCAGGCCCAGGGCGCGGAACCGGTCGGCAACACGCCGGAGCAGTTCGCCGCACTGATCCGTTCGGAAACCGCCAAGTGGGCCCAGGTGGTCAAGGCGTCGGGCGCCAAGGTCGACTGAACGGGCCAGACAGCGGCCCGAACCGGCCAACCGGCATATACTTGAGGCATCAAATGTCTGGACCACCCGCCAATGGCGGGCGGCCCGGCCGCATAACTGTTCATCCCGATGCCCAATCCCTCCACCGCCGGCAACAATGATGCCGCCCCGGTCGACCTTGAAACCCGTGCCGGCGACACCGAGCACGAGGCGCTGCGCCTGTGGCTGCGGCTGCTGACCTGTACCAACCTCGTCGAGGCCGACATCCGCAGTCGGCTGCGCCAGGACTTCGCCTGCACGCTGCCGCGCTTCGACCTTCTGTCCCAGCTTGACCGCCATCCCGAAGGCCTGAAGATGGGCGAGCTGTCGCGCCGCATGATGGTGACCGGCGGCAACGTCACCGGCATTACCGACCAGCTCCAGCAGGAAGGACTGGTCTCGCGCGAGGCCCTGCCGACCGACCGTCGCGCTTACCTGATCCGGCTTACGCCCGCGGGACGCGAGGCGTTCTCGCGCATGGCACGCGCGCATGAGGACTGGATCGAGCAACTGTTCTCGGGCCTGGCCGATACCGACCGCCGCGCCCTGTTCCGACTGCTTGGCCGGCTCAAGGCCGGGCTGACTGCACCATGAAGACGACCTACACACTGGTTTTGGCCGCGTTGCTGGCCACCGTTGCCGGCTGCAATACCGCGCCGCCGGCGCCGCAAGTTACGCCGCTGAACGCCACGATCAAGCTCGGCCGCGTCACCGAAAAGACGTTCCTGACGCGCATCGACGTCGCGACCGATAGCGGCGGCTACGGCAACTATGGCGGCGTCGGGGTCGGCGCCGTGGGCGGCAGCGGCGGGGGCGGAGGCGGCGTGGGGGTCGGGTTCTCGTTCGATCTTTCGCGCCTGTTCAACCGGCCACCGCCGCCGCAGCAGATCGACCTGTTCCAGTACAAGGTGCGCACCATCGACGGCACGATCGCCTCGGTCAACGCGCCCGCCGCGCCTGGTCTGGAGCCAGGTGCCTGCGTGCGGCTGATCTACGTCGATGGCAGCAGCGATGCCCGGCTGGCGCCATCGAACGAGTGTTGAACGAAGCGCGCAAAGCAAAACGGCCTCCCGAGCGGGAGGCCGTTTTGCTTGAGCCGTGCCAGGCGATCAGGCAGCCTGACGCGTATCGCGCAGCTCGCGCCGCAGGATCTTGCCGACATTGGTCTTCGGCAGTTCGGTACGGAACTCCACATACTTGGGCCGCTTGTAGCCGGTGAGCCGCTCCTTGCAGAATTCGATCACGTCGGCTTCGGTGAGCGCCGGATCCTTCTTCACGACGTAAAGCTTCACCACCTCGCCCGAATGCGTGTCGGGCACGCCAACGGCGGCTACTTCCAGCACGCCCGGGCATTCGGCGGCGACACCTTCGATCTCGTTCGGATAGACGTTGAAGCCCGACACCAGGATCATGTCCTTCTTGCGGTCGACGATCTTGGTGTAGCCACGCTCGTCCATCACGCCGATATCGCCGGTCTTGAAGAAGCCGTCTGGCGTCATGACCTTGGCGGTCTCGTCCGGACGGTTCCAGTAGCCGGCCATCACCTGCGGGCCGCGGATGCAGATCTCGCCGGGCTGGCCCAGCGGCACGTCGCCGCCGTCGTCGTCGCGGATGGCGATGTCGGTCGACGGCAGCGGCAGGCCGATGGTGCCCGAGAACGCGTTGCTGTCGGTCGGGTTGCAAGTCGCCGACGGCGAAGTCTCGGACAGGCCATAGCCTTCGATGATCGGGCACCCGGTCTTGGCGAGCCACTGCTTGGCCACCGCTTCCTGCACCGCCATGCCGCCGCCGTTGGCCACGCGCAGGCCCGAGAAATCGACCTTGCCGATTTCCGGATTGTTGATCAGCGCGTTGTACAGC
Source organism: Cupriavidus numazuensis (assembly GCF_905397435.1). GTDB lineage: Bacteria > Pseudomonadota > Gammaproteobacteria > Burkholderiales > Burkholderiaceae > Cupriavidus > Cupriavidus numazuensis. Next base: position 22,845 of record NZ_CAJPVI010000027.1, on the reverse strand, counting down.
GTGTTGACCGCCGGGAACATGTGGAACTTGTACTTCTGCAGTTCCTTGATAAAGCCCGGGATATCGCGCGGGTTCGGGATCAACACGCTCATGCCGCCATTGCGCATGCCAAGCAGGCAGCAGACCGTCAGCGCGAAGATGTGGTACAGCGGCAGCGCCGTGATTGTGACGACCTGCTCGATCGGCGCGCCCTTGTTCAGCGCCGGTTGCATCCACGCTTCGGACTGCAGCACGTTGGAGACGACGTTCCGATGCAGCAGCACCGCACCCTTCGAAACGCCGGTGGTGCCGCCCGTGTACTGCAGGAACGCGACGTCGTCAGGCCCCGTGGTGGCCGGCTGCAGCGTGAGCTTGCGCCCTTCTGCCAGCACGGCGTTGAAGCGCACGCAGTTGGGCAGCTCCCACTCCGGCACCATCTTCTTGACGTTGCGCACCACGAAATTGACGATGGCACCCTTGAGCCCGCCAAGCAGGTCGCCCATGCTCGCGACCACCACATGCTTGACTGGCGTCCGTGCCAGCACCTGCTGCAGCGTGGTGGCGAAATTCTCGAGGATGACGATGGCCTCGGCGCCGCTGTCCTTGAGCTGGTGCTCAAGCTCGCGCGGGGTGTAGAGCGGGTTGACGTTGACGACGACAAACCCGGCGCGCAGCACCGCGGCCAGCACCACCGGGTATTGCAGCACGTTCGGCATCATGATCGCCACGCGCGCACCGGGGCGCAGGCCGCGCGACTGCAGCCACGCGGCAAAGTGCGCCGACATGCGGTCCAGCTCGCCGTAGGTGATGGCCTTGTCCATGCAGACGAAGGCGCGGCGGTCGGCATAGGTGCGGAAGGAATGCTCGAGCAGCTGCGCAAGCGAGCGAAACTGGCTGGCATCGATCTCGGCGGGCACGCCGGCCGGGTAGTGTTTCAGCCAAAACCTGTCCATGACACCGTCTCCTGATTTCTGAATGGTCGTTCGATTTTTCGGGAATGCTAAACGCCAGCCCGCGTGAAAACAACACGTTAGACGAAGTCCTCAGGGGAAAGACCGGTCCCCAGGCGCATTATGCGCCACGGGCGCAGCACCGGCCACGGGATAACCCCGAGCCCGCTCAGGCTGGCAGCACCAGCTTCATCATGTTGGAGGCGAGCTCCTGCGCGAGCGCCTCGGGTTCCATGCGGCCCGGCTGGTGCCACGTGTACATGAAGCCGACCACGCTGCCGATCGAATGGGCCGCGACGCGCGCATCGCCAAACGCGAACACGCCTTCGCGCTTGCCTTCCTCGAGCAGCGCATACAGGTCGCGATAGAAATCGCGCGCCATGCTGTCGAGCCAGGCCACGGTTTCGGGCTTCAGGTACTGGTTGTCGCGGAAGCTCAGCGTGGCCGCCACGTGGCACGACACGCAGCGGCGCGCCATTTCGAGCAGGCATGTATGCAGCCGTTCGCGCACGGGCAGCGACGGATCGGCCGTCTCGCGGATCACAGGAAGGCAGGTCTGCGCCGATTCGCGGCACAGGATGTCGAAGATCTCGTACTTGTCGGTGAAGTAGTAGTAGACGGCCGGCTTGGTCACGCCCAGCGCGCGGCACAGGTCATTCATGGTCATGCCGGGATAGCCCTTGGTGTAGAAGAGCTGCGCGGCCGCATCCAGGATCTGGCGGCGGCGCGCTTCCTGGCGCTCGGCAATATGCGGACGGGCCGGCGCTTCCTCGGCCTCCGCTGCGGATTTCGGTGCAATCGACATGTCGCAATTCTCGCATGGGGCCGGAACCTCGCCATCGGGGCGCACCCAGCCCACATTCGGGGGGCCACAGGCGCTCGGCGGATTGACGCAAACGCGCGCCCGGCCTAGGATCATACCCATCGGTAAATAAATATACCAAGAGGTACATACCTACGGCGTGCTGGTCGCGCCGTCGCCGACACATCCTGCGAGGAGACACCCGCTGATGGATCAGACTGCAACGCCGCCCGTATCCGCCGCACCTGGCGCACGACGGAATGAAGCCGAGTACCTGGATGACCTGCACCGCCGCTGGCGCACCGCCTGGCCAGCCGGTGCACCGCGCGAACCGCAGTACCCGCTGGGCCGGGTGCCACTGTCCGAGATGCTGCGCCACTGGGCCCGCCAGCGTCCGGAGCAGCCCGCCGTCCACTTCTATGGCCACGTCACGCGCTACGCGGAGCTCGATGCGCAGAGCGACCGCTGCGCCGCCCTGCTGGCCGCGCACGGCATCGGCACCGGCGACCGCGTCGCGGTATTGCTGCCCAACTGCCCGCAGTTCCATGTGGTGTTCTTCGGCATCCTGAAGCTGGGCGCGATCTACGTGCCGGTAAGCCCGCTGTCGCAGCGCGCCGAGCTGCTGCATGCGCTGCGGGACAGCACGCCCTGCGCACTGATCGCGCTGGACCAGTTGCTGCCGCTTGTGGCCGACACTCGGGAGGAACTCGGCGCGGACGATCCGTTGCGCCATCTCTTTGTCGCCAGCTACGCCGACGTCGTGCCGACCGCACCCACGCTGCCTTTGCCGCCGATGGTGCAGGCCCCGCGCCTGGAACCCGAGCCGCAGGACCGCGCGATCGACCTGCTGCGCGCGATGGCCGCCTGCACCGCCCCCGCGCCGCAGTCGATTCCCGATCTCGACGCTCCAGCCGCGCTCAACTACACCGGCGGCACCACGGGCCTGCCCAAGGGCTGCATCCACACGCAGGGCGACATGGTCGACATGGCCGCCGCGTTCGGCGCCGTGGCGCTGCCCCTGGCCGACGACTCCGTCATGCTCGGCTTCTTCCCCGAGTTCTGGATCGCGGGCGAGAACCTGTGCCTGATCTTCCCGGTCTTCTTCGGCATCCCGCTGGTATTGCTGGCACGGTGGGACGCACAGACCTTCATGGCCGCCGTGCAGCACTACAAGGTCACCAATGCTTCGATGCTCGTCGACAGCGCCGTCGAGGTCATGGACCACCCGCGCGTTGCCGACTACGACCTGCGCTCGCTGCGCCATGTCGGCGTGTCGTCCTTCGTCAAGAAGCTGAACCTCGATTACCGCCACCGCTGGCAGGCGCTGACCGGCTCGACCATTGCCGAAACCGCGTGGGGCATGACCGAGACGCAGACCTGCAACACCTTCACCTGCGGCATGCAGGACAACGACATGGACCTGCGCGCGCAGCCCGTGTTCGTCGGGCTGCCGGTGCCGGGCACCGAGTTCAAGGTGTGCGATTTCGCCACGGGCGAACTGCTGCCGCTCGGCACCGAGGGCGAGCTGTGCGTGCGCACGCCCACGCTGCTCAAAGGCTACTGGAACAAGCCCGATGCCACGCGCGAGTCGCTGCGCGACGGCTGGTTCCACACCGGCGACATCGGCGTGATCGACACCGACGGCTACCTGCACTACCTGGGCCGGCGCAAGGAGATGCTCAAGGTCAACGGCATGAGCGTGTTCCCAGCCGAGATCGAGACCATGCTGGGCCAGCACCCGGCCATCCTCGGCTCGGCCGTGGTCGGGCGGCCCGACGAGGACCGCGGCCAGGTGCCGGTCGCCTTCGTGATGCTCAAGCCCGAAGCCGTCGGCACCGTCGACGAAGCCGCGCTGACCGCGTGGTGCCGCGGCAGCATGGCGGTCTACAAGGTGCCGCAGCTTCGCATCGTCGACGCGCTGCCGCTGACGGCGACCGGCAAGGTGCGCAAGCAGGACCTGGTGCCGATGGCCGAAGCGCTGCGCTGACGTTCTATCCCCTCTCCCCGCCCCAGCATTTCGCTGCTGGGGCGGCTGCCCCATGCCTCACCGCAATCCGACATGAATCCGCCCAAGCTCCTGATCGCCAACCGCGGCGAAATCGCCATCCGCATCGCCCGCGCGGCAGCGGCCCTGGACATGCCGAGCGTGGCCATCCACAGCGAGGACGACCGCGACGCGCTGCACGTGCGCAAGGCCGATGAAGCCGTGGCACTGCCCGGCAGCGGTCCGCGCGCTTATCTCGATATCGAACAGGTGGTTGCCGCCGCGCGCCGTGCAGGCTGCCAGCTCGTTCATCCCGGCTATGGCTTCCTGTCCGAGAACGCAGACTTCGCGCAGGCCTGCCTCGACGCCGGCCTGACCTTCGTCGGCCCGGCGCCCGATGTGTTGCGCCTGTTCGGCGACAAGGCGCGGGCGCGCGCACTGGCCCGCGAACATGGCGTGCCGGTGGTGCCAGGCACGACCGGGCCCACCACGCTGGCCGCGGCACATGCCTTCTTTGCCGACCTGCCGCGCGGCACCGGCATGATGATCAAGGCGCTGGCCGGCGGCGGCGGACGCGGCATGCGTGCAGTCCATGACGCGGCGCAGATCGACGAGGCATGGACACGTTGCGCCTCGGAAGCGACGGCGGCATTCGGCAACGGCGCGGTCTATGTCGAACAGATCGTCACGGCGCCGCGCCACATCGAAATCCAGGTGGTCGCGGACACCAATGGGCAAGTGATCACGCTCGGCGAACGCGAGTGCAGCCTGCAACGCCGCCACCAGAAGCTCGTCGAAGTCGCGCCCAGCCCCGCGCTCGACGATGCGACGCGGGCGCGCCTCGCCGAGGCCGCGGCCACGCTGGCACGCGCGGCCGCGTACCGGGGCATCGGTACGTTCGAATTCCTCGTGCAGGAACGCGACGGCCAGCCGCCAGCGTTCTGGTTCATGGAGGCCAACCCGCGCCTGCAGGTCGAACACACCGTCACCGAAATGGTCACCGGCGTGGATCTCGTGCAAACCCAGCTTGCCATCGCGATGGGCTCGGACCTCGCGCAACTGGGCCTGGCACGCGTCCCGGCACCGCGCGGCGTGGCCGTGCAGCTGCGCATCAATGCCGAACATCTCGATGGGCAGGGCAACCTGCGCCCGGCCGCGGGCACGCTCACCGCGTTCGAGGCGCCGAGCGGCCCTGGCGTGCGCGTCGATAGCGCGGGCTATGCGGGCATGGCAGCCAACCCGCGCTTCGACTCGCTCCTCGCAAAGCTGATCGTGCACGAACCCAGCGGCAACTACGCGCGTGCGCTCGCGCTCGCGTACCGCGCGCTATGCGAGTTCCGCATCGAAGGCATCGACACCAACCGGCGACTGCTGCAGGACTTGCTGCAGCAGGACGCCGTGCGGCGCAATGCCGTGCACACGCAATATCTCGACCATGCATTGCCTGCACTGGCCGCAGCCGACGGCGACCATCCTGCGTTGCATGCAACGGGTACTGCGGTGTCGGAGCAGGACGCCGGAGATGAAGACGACCTGCCCAACGACGCCTTGGCCGTACAGGCGCCCATGGACGGCGCACTGGCCGCACTCCATGTGAAGCCCGGCGACACCGTGCGCCGAGGCCAGCCGCTTGCGATCATCGAAGCGATGAAGATGGAGCACCCGGTCGAGGCCCCGGCCGCCGGCACCGTGCTGGCCGTGCGAACGCAGGCCGGGGCCACCGTTCGCGCCGGCGCCACGCTGGTGCTGCTCGAAGCCGGCGACGACACCGGCCACGCCGAGCAAGCGCGCGCTGCCGCCGACCTCGACCATATCCGCGCCGACCTGCGCGACACGCTCGAACGCCACGCGCTCGGCCAGGATGCCGCGCGCGAGGCTGCCGTGGCAAAGCGCCATGCACAAGGTGGCCGCACCGCGCGCGAGAACATCGCGCAACTGTGCGACCCCGAATCATTCATCGAATACGGCGGCCTGGCGATCGCCGCCCAGCGCCAGCGCCGCACCGAAGACGACCTGATCCGCTCGACGCCTGCCGATGGCATCGTCACCGGCATCGGCACCGTGAACGCGGCGCAGCTTCCCGATGCCGATGCGCGCTGCATGGTGCTTGCCTACGACTACACCGTGCTGGCCGGCACGCAGGGCTACTACGGCCACAAGAAGCTGGACCGCATGCTCGCGCTCGCGCGGCAGTGGCAACTGCCCGTGGTGCTGTTCGCCGAAGGCGGCGGCGGCCGGCCCGGCGACACCGACATGCCGGTAGTGGCTGGACTCGACTGCACCTCGTTCATCCAGTTCGCGCGGCTTTCCGGCCAGGTGCCGCTGGTCGGCATCGTGCACGGTCGCTGCTTTGCCGGCAATGCGGCACTGCTCGGCTGCGCCGACGTGATCATCGCCACGCGCAGCGCGACCATCGGCATGGGCGGCCCCGCCATGGTCGAAGGCGGAGGGCTCGGCGTGTACGCGCCCGAGGAAGTCGGCCCGGTCGGCGTGCAGGCGCCCAACGGCGTGATCGATGTCGTGGTGGACGACGAACAGGCGGCCGTCGAGACCGCGCGCCGCTATCTGTCCTATTTCCAGGGTGACGCACCCGGCTGGCGGGCCGAAGATCCTCGCCATCTACGTCATGCAATTCCCGAGAACCGCCTGCGCAGCTACGACATGCGTGCCGTCATCCACGCGCTGGCGGACACGGATTCCGTGCTCGAGCTGCGCGCCGCCTTCGGCACCGGCATCATCACCGCACTGATCCGCATCGAGGGCCGCGCGTTCGGCTGCATCGCCAACAATCCGCGCCACCTCGGCGGTGCGATCGACAGCGCCGCCGCAGACAAGGCCGCGCGCTTCATGCAGCTCTGCGATGCGCATGGCCTGCCGATCCTGTCGCTGTGTGACACACCGGGCTTCATGGTCGGCCCGCAGGCCGAGAAAAGCGCCACGGTGCGCCACGTCTCGCGCCTGTTCGTGGTGGCCGGCGCGCTGCGCGTGCCGTTCTTCACGGTCGTGCTGCGCAAGGGCTACGGGCTCGGCGCACAAGCGATGGCCGGCGGCAGTTTTGCTGCGCCATTCTTCACGGCAGCGTGGCCAAGCGGCGAGTTCGGCGCGATGGGCCTGGAGGGATCGATCCGCCTCGGCTTCCGCAAGGAACTCGAAGCCGTGGCCGATCCCGATGAGCGCGAAGCACTGTTCGCGCGCATGGTCGATGCCGCCTACCAGCGCGGTCGCGCATTGAACATGGCGAGCCATCTGGAGATCGACGCGGTGATCGATCCCGCCGACACACGCCGCTGGCTGCTGCGCGGGCTTGCCTCGGTGCCACCGGGCAGCCTTGGCCGGCGCACTGGCGAAGACCGCCGCTTCATCGACACCTGGTAAGCAACGCGCGCCGGGAACACGGCGCCACCCGGATTCTTCATCGACAAAGGAGGAGACACCTGATGCAGTCCACCCCGGCAACGCACAGATCACCCGCCGCGCGCAAGCGCCCCCTGGTCCGCCTGCTGGCCGCCGCGGCCATGGCCCTGGCGCCCGCATTGGCCGCGGCGCAAGGCGCACCGATCAAGGTCGCCTTTATCGACCAGCTCTCCGGGCCGCTCGCCAACGTCGGCGAGATCTTCCAGGCCAACCTGAAGTTTGCGATCGATGATGCCAATGCACAGGGCGGCGTGCTCGGCCGCAAGTACGAACTGACGAGCTACGACAACAAGCTGTCGGCGCAGGACAGTCTGTCGGCGCTGCAGAGTGCGATCGACGCGGGCGTCAAGGTGGTGTTCACGGGTGGCTCAGGCTCTTCGGTGGTCACGGCGCTGGTGGAAGCCGCCACGCGCCACAACGAGCGCAATCCCGATCGCCGCATCCTGATCGTCAACTACGCGTCGATCGATCCGGACCTCACCGGCGCGCGCTGCAGCTTCTGGCATTTCGCGACCGAGGCCAACACGTCCATGAAGATGCGCGCGCTGGCCGACTTCACGCGCGAGCAGAAGGACATCCACAAGCTCTACCTGCTGAACCAGGACTATGCGCACGGGCGGGTCTGGGCCGCGCTGGGCCAGCAGATGATCGCCACCGCGCGGCCGGACACGCAGTTCGTCGGCGCCACGCTGCATCCGCTCGGCAAGGTCAAGGACTTCGCACCGTATGTCAGCAAGATCAAGGCGAGCGGCGCCGACACCATCGTTACCGGCAACTGGGGCCAGGACCTGAGCCTGCTGATCAAGGCGGCCGGCGACATCGGTTATGACCCGCGCTACCTGAACCACAGCGGCGGCGGCGCGCCCGGCACGGTGCTGGCGGTGTCGCAGGCAAAAAGCGGCAAGCTCACGTGGGTCTCGGAATGGCTGCCCAATACCGAGGATCCGGCGCTATCCGGGCTCGCGGCGCGCGTAAAGCAGACCGCCGCCGGCGAGTACTTCACGCCGCGCGTGCTGATATCGGTGCAGCTCGTGACCGAGGCGATACGGCGCGCCGGCACCGACGAGCCGACGAAGGTCGCGATGGCGCTCGAAGGCATGAAGATGAAGACGGCGCTGGGCGAGGTCACGATGCGCAAGAGCGATCACCAGCTCCTGCTGCCGCAGGTGGTGTCGACCGTGGCCCCCGTTGATGGCAAGACCGTCAAGGTCGGCGCCGAAGGCACGCAGTACGGCTTCCGCCTGAACAGTGTGACGCCGGCGCAGGCGCTCGACCTGCCGTCGGCCTGCCACATGAAGCGGCCAACCGGGGTCTGACCTGGCTCGGGTCCGGTCAGCGGCCGGACTTGCCCGCGCCCGATGAGTGATCTTCGGCGTTCAGCGTGCCGGTGTTCACCGCTGGCGGCGCCAGCTTGCTCAGCGCGGCGTGGCGCTCGGCCTCCGGCAGGTCGCCGATGCGCTGCACTTCGGCATAGAACCGCGTCCAGTCGCCGCCCACGCTGTCGAGCAGCGCGGTGAACGCGGGCACCCATTGCTGGTACGTGGCCACGGCGGCCAGGTGCGCATTGGTCAGCGGCTGGTCGAACCAGCGGTCGTAGCCGCTGTAGCCGCCCCATTCCGTGCGCAGCGCCGCGTACTGGCGGCGCAGGCTGTCGAAGATTTCCGTCTTGCCCCGGCGCTTGGTGTCGTCGTCGGCGTCCGATCGGTACAGCGCATCGAGCCGGTCGCGCGTATCGAGCAGCAGCGCCCGGAACTGCTTGCGCCGGTTGTCGTACTGCCGGTAGCTCGCGCGCGCGTCCTCCGACGCATCGTCGCGAAGCCAGCGCTCCACGCCGGCCACTTCCACTGCGGTCGCGAAGGACTCGTTGAAGGGCGTGTCGTTGCGCACGTACACGACCTGGTGCGCCAGTTCGTGGAAGATCATCCGCGCGAGTTCGCCTTCCGGCAGGTACAGGAAGGTGTTCAGCAGCGGGTCGTCAAAATAGCCGAGCGTGGAATAGGCCGGGATGCCGGCCACATAGGTTTCCAGGCCCTCGCGGCGCAGCCCGGCGGCATAGTGTTCGGCATCACCCTGCGCGTAATAGCCACGGTAGTTGATGCAGCCGACGATCGGGAAGCACCACTTGTGCAGCGTCATCGACAGTTCCGGCGTCGCGAACACGCTCCACACCACATAGGACCGATGCAGGTTGGCATAGCGGCGATAGCTGCCGTTATCGGGCAGCTTCAGCTCGCGCGAGGCGTAGTCCCGGATCTGGCGCGCGAGCCCCAGGCGCTGCGCGAGGCGCGTGTCGTTGGACGCCTGCGCGCGCGCAATGGCATCGTCGAGCGTCTGCGCCTGCGCCATCACGCCGAGATGGCCGCCGATGGACTGGTAGTAGTAGCCAAGCGTGTCGCAGCCGGCCACCGCCAGCGCCAGCCCCGCCGCCACCAGGATGGCCGCCGTTCGGCGGCGGACTTTTTTCCAGTCCATCACCGGATCATGGCGCGGCCACCGCCTCGCCGACTTCCTGCCATGCCTCCACCTCGACCAGGCAATCGTAGAACACGGGCGCGCGGCCCAGATCGGTCAGGCGCTGGCTGGTCAGCTCGTTGGCGTTCTTGCCATCCGGGGCCAGCTTCTTCCACCAGATCGACAGGCCCACCACCAGCCCGCGCCGCGCGCGGTCGGTCACGCGCGCCCGCGCGAGCATGCTGCCGCGGTCGTTGAACGCGCGCACAAGAGCGCCATTGGCAATGCCGCGCGCATCGGCATCCGCCGGGTGGATGTCCAGGTGCGGCTCGCCTTCGGTCGCACGCAGGCTGTCGATGTTGACGAAGGAGCTGTTCAGGAAGTTGCGCGCGGGCGGCGAGATCATCGCCAGCGGATACTTGCCGGCCAGTTCCGGCGCGGACGACGGTGCTTCGTACGGCGCCACGTAGTCCGGCACCGGATCGAGGCCTGCGCTGCGCATGGCTTCCGAATAGAACTCGCACTTGCCGGACGCAGTCGGGAAACCGCCGTGCGCAAAGGGCGCCGTCGGCAGCGACAGCTTCTGCCAGCCCTTCTCCTTCAGCGACTCCCATGTAATGCCCTGCGCGCGCTTGTCGCCCGGGACAATGGCCTGCGCGGCGATCTGCTCATCGGTGTCGGCAAAGCATGGATCGGTGAAGCCCATGCGTTGCGCCAGGCGGCGGAAGATCTCGGTGTTCGGCAGAGCCTGGCCCATCGGCTCGATGGCGGCGTTGTTGGCCAGGAAGTAGGTGTGCCCGTAGGCCTTGTGCACGTCCACGTGCTCGAGCTGCGTGGTGGCCGGTAGCAGGATATCGGCATAGTCGGCCGTATCGGTGCGGAACTGTTCGAGCACGACCGTGAACAGGTCCTCGCGCGCAAAGCCCTCGGCCACCTTGCCCGATTCCGGCGCCACCGCCACCGGGTTGCTGTTGTAGACCACCACGGCCTCGAGGCGCGGCTGGCCCGGCGCACCGGCGTCCAGCAGCGCGTCGCCGATCGTGCTCATATTGACGGTGCGCGGCAGGCGCGGATAGCCGGGCAGCAGGTCGGGCCGCTGCAGCGCCTGGTCGTCGATCGGGAAGAAACCCGACGTCGAGAGCTGGAGGCCGCCCGCCGGATGCCGCCACGCGCCAACCAGCGACGGCAGGCACGCAACCGCGCGCACCGCCTGGCCGCCGCCGTGCACGCGCTGCATGCCGTAGTTCAGGCGGATGGCCACCGGTTGGCGCTCGCGCACCGCCAGCGTGCCGTAGAGGCCGGCGAGCCACTCGATGTCTTCGACCGGAATCCCGCAGATTTCCGCAGCACGGGCCGGCGAATACGCCTGCGCGCGCTCGCGCAGCGCGTCGAAGCCGAGCGTGTGCTGCGCGATGTAGTCATGGTCGAGCAAGTCGTCGCGGATCAGCACGTGCATGATCGCCAGCGCCAGCGCGCCGTCCGTGCCGGGCATCGGCGCGATGTGGCGGTGGCACTTCTCGGCGGTCAGAGAGCGGTACGGGTCGATCGCCACCAGCGTCGCGCCGCGGCGCTTGGCTTCCTGCGCGCGCGTCCAGAAGTGCAGGTTCGAGGCGATCGGGTTGCCGCCCCAGATGATCACGAGCTTGGCATCGACGACGTTTTCCATGTCCATGCCGACGCTCCCGCCATAGGTGTAGCGCAGCGCCGTGGCGCCGGCACTCGCGCAGATCGTGCGGTCGAGCAGGGAGGCGCCGATCTTGTGGAAGAAGCGCGCGGCCATGCTTTCGCCCTGCACCAGCCCCATGGTGCCGGCATAGCTGTACGGCACGATCGCCTGCGGATCGCGCACGGCGATGGCCTTGAGCCGCGTGGCGACTTCGTCGAGTGCCTCGTCCCAGGAAATCGGCTCGAACTTGCCCTCGCCCTTGCGCCCGACACGGCGCATCGGCGTCAGCAGGCGGTCCGGGTGATAGGTGCGCTCGGTGTAGCGCGACACCTTGGTGCACAGCACGCCCTGGGTGCCCGGGTGGTCCGGGTCTCCGTTGACCTTGATGGCGCGGCCGTCCTCGACGGTGACGAGCAAGGCACAGGTGTCGGGACAATCATGCGGGCAGGCGGCGCGGACAATGCGGGAAGCCATGAAATCTCCGGGCGGGCAGGAAGGCGACTGGATGCGGTCGGGGCGGATGGCCAGGGGAATCGGCCAAAGCCTGTCACTACCGGGAAAACCACAGCGGACAGGACGGTTTCTGGTCGGATTGTATTCGATTATGATTCAGCGGCGCGTTCCGGTCCTGGCCGGAAATGCCCCGTTAGCCCGCCCGCGTCCCGCAGCCTGAACCGGCTCGCGGCCTGCGCATGCGGGCCCGGGGACTCGACGTCGGCGCAGACCGGCCCGGGTGGCGCATGGGTATCCAACCTGACTTTCTTGCGGGGTTTCATGTCTGATCTGAACGGGGTCAAGGCCAGGCGTTTCGCCGGCCTGCTGGTGGCTTGCGCCATCGGCTTTTGCGGCGCAGCGGGCGCCGCCGTTGCAGCGGAAACCGGCGTGACGGCCGACACGATCGTGCTGGGCCAGTCGGCCGCGCTGAGCGGGCAGACGGCGGCACTGGGCAAGCAGATGGGCGCCGGCGCGCGCCTGTACTTCGAGTCCGTCAACCGCCAGGGCGGCATCTACGGCCGCCGCATCGAACTCCAGACGCTTGAGGACTACAACGAGCCAGAAACCGCGGCGGCCAATACGCGCAAGCTGATTGGCGAGAACCGCGTGTTCGCGCTGTTCGGCTACGTCGGCACCGACAACGCCGAAGCATCCCTGCCGGCCGCCAGCCAGGCCGGCGTGCCCTTCTTCGCGCCCTACTCCGGCGCGCAATCGCTGCGCGATCCGCGTCTGCGCAACGTCTTCCACGTGCGCGCCGGCTTCAATGAGGAAACCGCCGCCATCGTGCGGCAGATCCGCACCACCGGACTCAAGCGCGTGGCCGTGGTCTACAACGAGGATGCCTACGGCAAGGCCGGCCTGGATGGCCTGGCGCGCGCGCTGCAGACGTCAGCGGACAGCAGCGTGCAGATCGTGTCGCGCGAGTCGGTGATTCGCAACACTGTCGAGATCGGCGACGCCATGCAGGGCACCATGAAGGCCAAGCCCGACGCGGTAGTGCTGATCAGCGCTTACCGCACGGCCGGCGCTTTCGTGAAGGAAGCGCTGCGCCGCGGCTACAACGGCCAGTTCTACAACGTCTCCTATGTCGGCACGCAGGCGCTCGCGCGCGAGCTCGGCCCGCAGGGCAGCGGAGTGATCATCTCGCAGGTCATGCCGCACCCGGGCAATGCCACGCTGCCGGTCGTGCGCGAATACCTGCGCCTGCTGCAGGCCGCGGGCAAGCCGGACGATTTTGACTATGTCGGCATCGAGGGTTTTGTCGCCGCCAAGGCCTTTACGGAGGGCCTGCGCCGCACCGGCAAGGACCTGACGCGCGAACGGCTGGTCGCCGCGCTGGAGGGCATGCACAACTTCGACCTGGGCGGATTCATCGTCAACTTCACGCCCGAGAATCATGTCGGGTCGAAGTTCGTGGAAATGACGATCATCAATTCCAAGGGCCAGGTGATTCGCTGAGTGGCGGCGGATCACGCGGTTTGCTCGGGAGAGGGGAGAAAACAAAAGGATTGCTGGAGCGATCTACGCCATATCGTTCAGGTGACACGCCGATAGCCTGCCTGGCGCGATCTCCTTCAACAGCGGCTGTTCGGCCGTGCAACGCGGCATCGCATGCGGGCAGCGCGGATGGAAGTGGCAGCCCGTCGGCGGATTCAACGGCGACGGGATCTCGCCGCGTATTGCCACATAGGTCTTCTTGCCGACTTCGAGCTTCGGCGCCTCGGCCAGCAACGCCTGCGTATAGGGATGGTTCGGCGCGGCGAACACCTGCTCGGTCGGCGCCGACTCCACCACGCGGCCCAGGTACATGATCACCACGCGGTCGCTGATGTGCTTGACCACCCCGAGGTCGTGGCTGATGAACAGGTAGGTCAGGTTCAGTTCCTGGCGCAATCGCATGAACAGGTTCAGCACCTGCGCCTGGATCGAAACATCGAGCGCCGCGACCGATTCGTCGCACACCAGGAATTCCGGCTTCACCGCCAGCGCGCGGGCGATGCCGATACGCGCGCGCTGTCCGCCCGAGAACTGGTGCGGGAAGCGGCGCAGCACGGTCGGGTCCATCCCAACACGCACGAGCATGTCTTCCACGTACGCCTTCTGCTCGCCGCGCGCGACCATGCCGTGCACGACCGGTGCCTCGCCGACGATGTCGATCACACGTAGCCTCGGATTGAGCGAGGCATATGGATCCTGGAAGATCATCTGGATCGCGAGCTGCTTCTCGCGGCGCTTGTCGGGCGGCAGGTGATCGAGGTTGGTGCCGCGCCAGAACCGCTCGCCTTCGGTCAGCGTATGCAGGCCGACGGCCATGCGGCCGAACGTCGATTTGCCGCAGCCGGACTCGCCCACGAGTCCCACCACCTCGCCGGTGCGGATGCTCAGGTCGACATGATCGACTGCATGAACGACCTCTTCCCGTGCATGAGCGCCGAACAGATTGGCGATGCGTGCCGCGGTATCGAGCGATTTGACGAAGCGCTTGGAAACGCCGCGCAATTCCAGCAGCGGCGCCGGAGGCGTGACCGGCTGCGAAGTTCCATCCGTCATGGCTGGCATATCGAGGTCCGTTTCGCTCATGCCGCCTCCTGCTGCGTCAGCACCGGATGGAAGCAGCGCAGCCGCCGGCCGTCAGGAGCGGTCTCCAGCGTCGGATCCGTCCTGCACACTTCGGTGGCATTGGGACAGCGCTCGCGGAACGAGCAGCCGCCGGGCAGGTTCAGCAGCGACGGCGTCATGCCGGGGATCTGCTTCAACGGCGCACCGCGCGGATTGCGCGAGGGTGCCGAGCCGATCAGCCCGTGCGTGTAGGGATGCTCCGGATGCTCAAGCACCTGTCGCACATCCCCAGACTCGACGATCTTGCCCGCGTACATCACGCAGACCGAATCGGCCAGTCCAGCGACTACGGACAGGTCGTGCGTAATCCAGATCAGCGCCGTGCCCGATTCGCGGCACAGCGTCTGCATTTCGTAGAGGATCTGGCCCTGGATGGTCACGTCGAGCGCCGTGGTCGGTTCGTCGGCAATGATCAGGTCAGGCTTGTTCAGCAGCGCGATGGCGATCGCCACGCGCTGGCGCATCCCGCCCGAGAACTGGTGCGGATAGGCCAGCAAACGTTCGTCCGGAGAAGGAATGCCCACACGTGCAAGCGCATTGCGCGCCCGCTCGCGCGCGGCCGGCTTGCTGACTTTGTCGTGCGCCATCACCGATTCGATCATCTGCGTGTCGATGCGCAGGACCGGGTTCAGCGTCATCATCGGGTCCTGGAAAATCATCGCGATGCGGTTGCCGCGTACATCGCGCTGCTGCGACGGCGTGAGTGCGCGCAGGTCGCGCGTGACGCCATCGCGGCTGGTCAGCGCGATGCGGCCTTCCACCACTTTGCCGGGCGGATCGATCAGGCCCATGATCGAATAGCCCGTCATCGACTTGCCCGAGCCCGATTCACCGACCAGGCCCATGATCTCGCCGCGGCCGACGGTGAACGACACATCGTCCACGGCCTTCGCAATGCCGCCGCGCGTGAAGAATTGCGTCTTGAGGTGTTCCACCACCAGGGTAGGTTGTGCCATGTTGCCCTCCCTTCCCTATTGCGTCTGCAGGCGCGGATTCAGCACGTCCCGCAGCTGGTCGGCCACGAGGTTCATGGCCACGATGGTGATCACGAGCGCAATGCCCGGGAAGAAGCTGATCCAGTACTTGCCGGACAGCATGTATTGCTGCCCGTTGGAGATCAGCGAACCGAGCGACGGCTCGGTGATCGGCACGCCCAGCCCCAGGAACGACAGCGTCGCTTCAAGCGTGATGGCCGATGCCACCTGCAGCGCCGCGATCACGATCAGTGGCGGCAGGCAGTTCGGCAGCAGGTGCCGGAACATGATGCGGCCCGGCGGCAGGCCGAGGCATGTCGCCGCTTCGATGTATTCCTTGCGGCGTTCGACCAGCGCGGCGCTGCGCGTGGTACGTGCGTAGTAGGCCCACTGGACGGCGACCAGAGCGATCACGATGTTGCCAATGCCCGGCCGCAGAAAAGCCAGCAGGATCAGCGCGAGCAGGATCGGCGGAAATGAAAGCTGAAGGTCCGCCACGCGCATGATGAATGCCTCGGTACGCCCGCCCATGAAGCCGGCCAGCAGGCCCAGCGTTGCGCCGAGTATCAACGCGATGACCGTACTGACCACGCCCACGCCGATGCTGATGCGCAGCCCGTACATGACCGCCGACAGGATATCCCGCCCCTGCTCGTCCGAGCCAAGCAGAAAGGTCATCCCATTGCCGGCCTGCTCGCCGGGGGCGAGGCGCGCATCGAGCACGTCTAGTGTCGCGAGGTCATACGGGTTCTGCGGCGCCAGCCACGGCGCGAAGATGGCGATCAGGATCACGGTGATCAGTGTGATCAGCCCTGCCACGGCAATCTTGCTGGACAGGAATTCGGCAGCGAAGCGGCGGAACGGCGTCTGCTCGCGCGCGGCTTTCGGCTTGTCTGCGGTAGCGGCAGTCATGGCTCAGCCCTTGTTGTCGGCAATGCGCACGCGCGGATCGAGCACGCTGTAGATAATGTCCACCGCCAGGTTGATCAGGATGAACAGCGTCACGATCACCATCAGGTAGGCGACGATGACGGGCCGGTCAAGCAGTTGGATCGAATCGATGATCAGCTTGCCCATGCCGGGCCACGCGAAGATCGATTCGGTGACGATCGCGAACGCGATGATCGAGCCGAACTGCAGCGCGATCACGGTCACGATCGGGATCATGATGTTCTTGAGCACATGCACGCCGACGATGCGCGTATTGGACAGCCCCTTTGCGCGCGCGAATTTCACGTAGTCCTGGAGCATCGCCTCTTGCGTGCCGGCGCGCGTCAGGCGGATCACCATCGCGATATTGAGCAGCGACAGCGTCACCGCCGGCAGGATCAGGTGGCGGATGCCGTCGACCGTCAGGAAGCTCAGCGGCACGCCGAGCACGCGCACAGTCTCGCCGCGGCCGTTGGACGGCAGCCAGCCGAGTTGCACCGCGAAGACCATGATCAGCATCAGACCGACCCAGAAGGTCGGCAACGAAAAGCCAAGGATCGATACCGTCATGATCGACTTGCCGGCAATGCCATTGGGCCGCAGCCCGGCCCACAGCCCCAGCGGTATGCCGAGCACGATGGCCAGCAGGATCGCGCATACGGCCAGCTCCAGCGTCGCGGGCATGCGCTCGAAAATCAGCTTGAGCGCGGGCGTGCCGTGCGCGAACGAGATGCCGAGGTTGCCGTGCAAGGCGTTCTGCAGGAAGACGAGATATTGCTCCCACAGCGGCTTGTCGAGCCCGAGCGCGGCGATGGTGCGCTTGATGTCCTCCTGGTCCGCTTGCGGATTGATCAGGATGTCGACCGGGTTGCCGATGGCGAAGACGCCGAGAAAGACGAGCAGCGACATGATGAAGAGCACGACCACGCTCTGCATCAGCCGCCGGATGATGAAAACCAGCATGTCAGAACCACTATCCTTTCGCACACCACTACGGGCCGCGCCGGGCCAGCCCCGCGCCCGTCCCAGGCACGGCCCGCATGGTGTACGTTGCCGCGATGACTACCCGCGGGCGACCGGATGGCGCCGCTTACTGCGGCTTGAAGTTGTGCGCATAGGTACGTTCGTCGGTACGCGGTATATAGACGATACCCTTTTGCGTGGCCCAGGTGGTCACCTGCTGGTGGATCGGGATGATACCGCCGTCGTTGATCGCGATGGCAGTGGCCTCCTGCAGCAGCTTGGAACGCTCGTTGTCATCGACGGTGGACAGCGCCTTCTCGAGCACCACATCCATCTTCGGATTGCAGTACTCGCCCCAGTTGGTCGTGCCAAAGCCCTTCTTGCTGTCCTCGCAGGCCAGCAGCGCGCGTAGCGGCGAGCTGACCTCGCCCGTCTGCGCTCCCCAGCCGAGCAGGCCGAACGACCATTCATGCTTGATGCCCTTGGACGAGTACGTCGCCATCGGCATGCCTTCCACCTTGGTCGCGATGCCGACGCGCGTCAGGTTCTGCGCAATGGTCTGCGCGATCTTCTCGTCGTTGACATACCGGTTGTTCGGGGTGTGCAGCGTCACGCCAAAGCCGTTCGGATACCCCGCTTCCGCGAGCAGCTTCTTCGCGCCCTCGGGATCGTACTTGACCGTCTTGAGGTTCGGGTTATAGCCGAACAGCGTGGGTGGCACGAGGTTGTTGGTCGGCTCCGACAGGCCCTCCATCAGCCGGTCCTTGATGCCCTGCCGGTTGATGGCCATGCTGATGGCATTGCGCACGCGCGCGTCCTTCAGCGGGTTCTTGTCCATCGGCTGGCCTTCCTTGGTCGTGACGTACGGCGACTTGTCACGCTTGGCATCGAAGTACAGGTAGATCACGCGGTGCGAGATCTTGGAGAAGAACGACAGCTTGGGATCGTTGCGCACCTTGGGCAGATCCGGCGTCGGCACGTTCTCGATGGCCTGCACATCGCCCGACAGCAACGCGGCAAGGCGCGTGGCCGGATTGGGGATGAAGCGCAGCGTCACCTTATCCCACGCGGGCTTCGGGCCCCAATAATCGGGGTTGCGCACCAGCTCGACCCGGTCATCGCGCGCGTAGCTGACGAACTTGAACGGGCCGGTGCCAATCATGCCCTTGCCCTGGGCAAAGTCATCGGAGCTCAGGCCCTGCGTCGCCTTCTTCTGCACCACGAAGATCGACGTGAGGTCGTTCAGCATCAGCGGGTACGGCTGGTTGGTGGTGAGCTGGATGGTGTACTTGTCGATCACCTTCTTGTTGATGATCGCCTTGGTGTAGACGTCGAACTTGCCGGGACTGTTCTGGATGGTGGCCGGGCGGTCCAGCGACCAGACGATGTCCTCGGTGGTCAGCTCGGAACCGTCGTGGAACTTCACACCCTTGCGGATCTTGAATTCCCACGTGAGGTTGTTGACCATCTTCCACGACTCCGCCAAGCCGGGAATGATGCGGCTGTCGGGATCCATCTTGATCATCGAGTCGAACACGTGTTCGGACACGTTGATATTGGAAAACAAGTTGTAGAAGTGCGGATCCATCGAGGTCGGCGGCGAACTCATGGCCAGCTTGAGGTCGGCGGCCTGTGCCGCGCCGGCGAGCGCAAGGCTCATGGCCCCGGCTACCGCGACAGCACCAAATGCCTTCTTGAATGTGCGAAGGGACATCGCGCAACTCTCCCAGGAACAGATGAAGCAGACGTTAGGATCGGCAATGCGCGCGCGCAGCGTCATCCGAAGAGGCGCTGCATTTTGGTGCGGTCAGGCATCAGGTAACGACGGTATTGCCGGCCGGGCACTTCAAGCATGAACTGTTCCAGCAGCCGGTGAAAGCTGGCATTGGGGGAAACCCACCCACTTGTTTTGCACCGCGCCATCGCGCAGATGTCCATACAATGTTGCGAAGACCCGGAATCGGCGTGCTTTGGCGCTTTCCGGGCGGGCGTCGTATGATCGGGGTATCCAACGACAGTCGTACGGTCTCCGGCATCATGAAGCTCATTCCCGAAATCCTGCAGGCGCAAGCCGAAATCCGCACGATCCGACGCGATATCCATGCCCATCCCGAGTTGTGTTTCCAGGAGCAGCGCACCGCGGACGTGGTGGCGCACAATCTGGAATCCTGGGGCATCGAAGTCCATCGTGGACTCGGCACGACCGGCCTGGTCGGCGTGATCCGCCAGGGCAACAGCCAGCGCAGCATCGGCCTGCGCGCCGACATGGACGCGCTGCCGCTGCAGGAAGCCAACACCTTCGGCCATCGGTCTCAGCATGATGGCCGCATGCACGCGTGCGGCCACGACGGCCACACCGCGATGCTGCTGGGCGCGGCCCGCTATCTGGCCGAGCATCGCAACTTCGACGGCACCATCAACCTGATCTTCCAGCCGGCCGAAGAAGGCGGCGGCGGCGCGCGCGAGATGATCAAGGACGGCCTGTTCGAGCGCTTCCCGTGCGATGCGGTGTTCGGCATGCACAATTGGCCGGGCATGCCGGTCGGCGCATTCGGTACACGCGCCGGCCCGCTGATGGCATCGAGCAATGAATTCCGCATTGTCGTGCGCGGCAAGGGTGCGCACGCGGCCATGCCCAACAACGGCAATGATCCGGTGTTCACCGCGGCACAGATCGTATCGGCGCTGCAAGGCATCATCACGCGCAACAAGCGGCCGATCGATACGGCCGTGATCTCGGTCACGCAGTTCCACGCCGGCGACGCGACCAATATCGTGCCGGACCAAGCGTGGATCGGCGGCACGGTGCGTACCTTTACGGTGCCGGTGCTCGACCTGATCGAGCGGCGCATGGAGGAAGTCGCGCGTGCCGTGGCATCGGCCTTCGATTGCACGGTCGACTTCGAATTCCACCGTAACTATCCGCCCACGATCAACAGCGCGGCGGAGGCAGAGTTTGCCGCCGGCGTGGCGGCGAAACTGGTCGGCGCGGACAACGTCAATGCCGATGTCGAGCCCACAATGGGTGCAGAGGATTTCTCCTTCATGCTGCAGGAAAAGCCCGGCTGCTACCTGTTCATCGGCAATGGCGACGGCGCGCATCGCGAGTCGGGCCACGGCATGGGGCCGTGCATGCTGCATAACCCGAGCTACGACTTTAACGACGAACTGCTGCCCGTCGGGTCGACCTTCTTTGTGAAGCTGGTGGAGAAGTGGCTGCCCCGGGCCTGAGCGAACACGACAGCCATGGCGCGCATCGCACTGGACCTGGACATCGCCGATGGCTTTGCGCGCGTAGCGCTTGAGAACATCGGACGCCGCTACCCGTACAAGCTGGACCACATGCTGACGCGGCCGGACGAGCCACTCGATCCCGCCTTGCTGCATCCCGTGTTCTGCGGCAGCTATGACTGGCACTCGAGCGTGCACATGCACTGGATGCTGGTGCGCCTGCTCTCGCTCTGCCCGGACTTGGATGATGCACCGCGGATCCGGGCCACGCTCGAAAGGCAATTCCAGCCGGAGGTGATCGGCGCCGAACTGGCGTACTTCCAGCAGCCGGCTTCGCGCACGTTCGAACGGCCTTATGGCTGGGCCTGGCTGCTGCGGCTGCAGGCCGAACTGCAGGCGGCAGGCACACAGGACGTGCAGATCGCCCGGTGGGCCGAAAACTGTGCGCCACTAGCCCGGCACCTTGCCCAGCAACTGGTCGACTATCTGGATGTCGCGGACTTCCCGGTCCGCACCGGTACGCACTTCAACAGCGCGTTCGCACTGATCATGGCGCTGAGCTACGCGCGCACGGACCAGCATCACGCACTGCGCCGCGCGATTGTTCGCCGCGCGCACCGCTGGTTCGGCCACGATCAGCGCTATCCGGCGCGTTACGAGCCGGGCGGCGATGAGTTCCTGTCGGGAGGATTGACAGAGGCCGTGCTGATGCACGCCGTCATGGACGGATGTGCCTTTTCGGAATGGTGGGAATTGTTCGCCCCGACGCGCACGGAGCTGGCCAACTGGCTCACGCCTGTAGCGGTCACGGACCGCAGCGACCCGAAAATGACGCACCTCGACGGTCTCAACCTGTCACGTGCGTGGTGCTGGCGAATGCTGGAGCCCGTCTTGCCCGAGGAATTGCGCCCGCTCGCGGTGCGCGCGTGGTCGGATCATATCGACGCCTCGCTGCCGCAGGCCGTGCACGGTGACTACGTGGCAACGCACTGGCTTGCGTCGTTCGCCGTGCTGGCACTCAGCGAACCGGTGGGAGGCCAGTAATGGAGGCGTCGATCAGTCCAGGGCGATGTCGCCGTACCAGGACTCTGCCGTGCTCCGTGTATTGTCGGTATCGGTCATGATGCCAACGGCGATAACCCGGCCGGGGTCCGTTCCGAAGGCCTTGCGGTAATCGGCACGTAGGTCACGTTCATGGCAACGCCATTCATTGGTGTGCTTCGTGCCCGTATCTACCACGATCATGCGCACTCGATCAGTATGCGGATTCGACAGCACGGAGCCTTCCGCCCGCTTGCCGCCCCAGATATACATCAGCGTCGCGTAGGGCATTTCGCGGCCGGTTGTCAGACGGGCCATCTCGTACATCAACTGGTCCTTGAGCGACAAACTGCCCTTGTCGCCATCAAATGCGACAAACAGGCGTAGCGGGGCGTCTTCACGCGGCCCCTGGCCATTGTCAGCATTGCGGATGATGCCGTTAGTCTTCCACGTCCACCGCAGCATGCCCGCATCGCGATCGCGCAAGGGCACGTAGAGACCTGATGCGGAACTGTCAGCCTGGGCGTGGACGACGACGCGCTCGTCGACTTCCGCGAGCGCATAACGCGTCGGCGTCTTGTTCCGGTTGATCGTCCATGGTTGCCACCCGACAGGCAGGCGGCTTTGCAGAGATGCAGCGGAGAACCGGGGAAGGTTTGCCAGGAGCGGCGCCGGCGGGGCATCACCATCGTCGCCAGCTTCCGCCTCGATCGCTTGATCGTTGGCGATGGTCAGTGCATCGGGCACCGGCTCATCAGCGGGATGGCTTTGCTGAGACGCGACACGGGCCGCGAAGACTTTGCAATCGATGGCGGAGGCTGCAGCCATCTTCGCCGGATCCGATGGCGGACTGACCTGCGTCGATGCGCATCCCGCCAACGTCAGCGCGACCGCCACGCCAGTCAAAACAAGCCGATACCTCCTGGCCGCCATGTGACCCCCTGCTTCTCTGAATCCGCCGCGATGCTGCTTCGCATCGGGCTTTGGTATTACATACTGCTTGCCGCAAATTGCATGCAGCAGACTACGTCGCTTCGGTCCCGGCCGAAGCTTGGGAAAGAACATATCAGAAGCGCTGAACGCCCGGAATGCTCCGGTACCCTCGAATCAGTGCGGAACAACACTACGCTGGAGGTTAAAGAGCGCTTTCTCGCTGTCGCTTCCGTACTCGCTTTCGTTTTCGGCGCCGCCAAAGCAAAAACCCCTCAGCTCGAATGAGCTGAGGGGTTCTGCATTATAAGAGCCTGGCGATGACCTACTTTCACACGGGAATCCGCACTATCATCGGCGCGGAGCTGTTTCACGGACCTGTTCGGGATGGGAAGGGGTGGTTCCAGCTCGCTATG
>NZ_CAJPVI010000026.1 GCF_905397435.1 Cupriavidus numazuensis | reverse complement strand
AGTCAGAACCTGTGCCTGGCGCGGCACGACTTTTGGACGATCCCCAAGACGGACTCGGGTACAGCGTTTCAACCAGGTCAGTGGTGGGACGCCTTCGGCTGCGCTGCGCGCACGTCGTCGTCTGGGTGCGATCTCATCAACGTAGCTGGCGCACGAGTTCCGATTCCAGTTCCAGTTCCAGTTCCTGATTTTCTGTCTCTACGCGCATGCAATGCGCCCAAGGCTTCGTTACCGAGGCGAGCTTCGGACTAGACCTTGGCGGTCTTACTCCGAACCGCGCGTAGCGCAGCCGTAGGCGTCCCCGTGAAGGCGATATTAGTAGGGACCACTCCGTAATCCGGGTTCGCTCGTATGCGCTGTCCCATCCTAATCATCTACGCGGCAGGCAGTCCAGCGGACCTCTGATGCAACAACGGCATCGAGCCTTGGATTGACCACGTAAACGCGCTTTTGCCTACTTTTACCGCTCGGGTAAAAGTAGGTCGCCGGCTACGCCGGCGAAACAGCCGCGCCTGCCAAGAGCGATAACCCAACTCTAACCACAGACCCCCCCGCCGGCTACGCCGGCGAAACAGCAGCGCATGCCAAGAACGACCACCCAACGAATGAACCAGAAACCTCAACCCTGCGCTTCAAACTGCTCCAACAACCACGTACGAAACGTCGCCATGCTCGGGCTTTCCCGGCGGTCTGCCGGGATCAACAGGTAGTAAGTGAAATCCCCCATGTCGACCTCCTGGCGGAATGGCGCGACCAGCGTGCCCGCGGCCAGGTCTCCGGTCACCAGGAAGCGCTGCGCAATGGCAAATCCAAGCCCTTCGATTGCCGCCGCATAGGCCATGGCCGAACTCTGGTAGGTCATGCCACCGCGAATATCGACGTCCCGATCCGCCCCAGCCGCGCGCAGCCAGTGCGCCCAGTCATCCGGCCTGGCCACGGAATGCAGCAGCGTGTGGTCCTGCAAATCCGCAGGCTTCCTGACCTTGCGCGACCCTGCCATCAGCGCAGGACTGCACACGGGCACCAGCACGTTGGAAACCAGCCGGTAGGCATTCACGCCCGGCCACTTCCCATCGCCAAGCCGGATCGCCCCGTCGATGTCCTCCTTGCGAAAATCGACCGGGTCGAGCGTAGCGGTCAGCAGCACCTCGATACCCGGATTCGCCGCATGAAAGCTCGACAGCCGCGGAATCAGCCAGCGCATCGCAAAGGTCGTGTAAGCACGCACCTTGAGCTGCTTGCGTTTGGCGCGCTTGCCGAGGCGGCGCGTCGCTTCGCGCAGGTCATCCATGGCCCGCGTCACGGCGCGGTAGTAGTCCTCGCCAGTACGGGTCAGCGTGATCTGGCGATGACCGCGGTGCAGCAATTGCACGCCAAGCCCGTCTTCCAGCGAGCGGATCTGGCGGCTGACGGCGCCGGGCGTCACGTGCAGCTCCTCCGCTGCTACCGTGATGCTCAGGTGACGGGCAGCCGCTTCGAAGGCCCGCAGGGCGTTGAGAGGGGGAAGTCGATCCATGCCGGCGAGTCTGCCACACGGTTGAGCTTTGCTCAATCGAATCGGGCGAATGCAGGGCGAGTCGGCATGCGAACCGATTAACAACTACTGGTTGCCAGTGAAACGCCATTGGTCGCTCTACTGGAAGCTTTTGTGTTGACCTAAATTTGTCTCGTGGCCAACGCCATCGCTACCGAAACCCACCGCAAGGAGACTTACCATGTCAAACATCACCAACACCGCCGCTTCCGCCAACACTGGAAAGGTCTGGTTCATCACCGGCGCTTCGCGCGGCTTCGGGCTGGAGATTGCGCGTGCCGCGCTGGCCCGCGGCGACAGCGTGGTCGCCACGGCGCGCCGCCCGCAAGCCATCATCGATGTGCTGGGTGACCACGAGCGCCTGCTGGCCGTGGCCCTCGACGTCAACAGCGACGAGCAAGCCATTGCCGCTGCCGACGCCGCCGTGGCCCGCTTCGGCCGCATCGACGTGCTCGTCAACAACGCTGGCTACGGCCTTCTTGGTGCGGTCGAAGAGGCATCGCGCGAGGAAGTGCAGAACCAGTTCGCCACCAATGTGTTCGGCCTGCTGGGCGTGACGCGCGCGGTGCTGCCGCATATGCGCCGTCAGCGCAGCGGCCACATCATGAATATGTCGTCGGTCGGCGGCTATGCGGCCTATCCAGGCTGGGGCGTCTACGGCGCCACCAAGTTCGCGGTGGAAGGCCTGACCGAGGCACTGGCCGCGGAACTTGCTCCGCTCGGTGTGCATGCGACGGTGGTCGAGCCGGGCTTCTTCCGCACCGATTTCCTCGATGCCAGCTCGCTGGTGCGCGTGGGTAGCGAGATTGCCGAGTATGCGGAGACCGTGGGCGCGATGCGCGGGCATATGGCATCGGCCAATCACCAGCAGCCCGGCGATCCGACCAAGCTGGCGGCCGCACTGCTGACGCTGGCGGACAGCAAGACGCCGCCGGTGCGGCTGCCGCTGGGTTCCGATACGGTGGCCAGGATTACGGCGAAGAACCGCAGTGTTGCAGAGGAACTGGAGGCGTGGCACGCGGTGGCGGTGTCGACCGATCTCGTCAGCGCGTCAAACTGAGCGACACGAAACAGGGCCGGCTGGACCGGCCCTCCCCGTCAATGCTGCGACGCCCCCGCAGCTCCAATCCCCGTCATCGACCGCACGAACTGCGCGCCAAACCGGCGTCGCTCCGCAGTAGCCTGCGCCGAATTGTCGAGTACTGACACGAGCCACGCAGAGACGAATGCAAGCGTCATTGAGAACAACGCAGGATTCGCATACGGGAAGATCGGCTTGTCATGGTGCAGCAGGCCGACCCACACTGTGGGGCCCAGCACCAGCAGCGCCACCGCCGACGCGAGTCCCGCGAGGCTTCCCGCAACAGCGCCCTTCGTGGTCAGTCCCTTCCAGAACATCGACAGGAACAGCACCGGGAAGTTGACCGAAGCCGCGATGGCCAGCACCAGCCCGGACAGGAAGGCGATGTTCTGCTTCTCGAACAGCACGCCGAGCACCATCGCCAGCAGGCCGATGACCAGCGTGGCCGCTTTCGAGACGCGAATCTCGTCCTTCTCGTTCGCCTGCCCTTTGCGGAACACGTTGGCGTACAAGTCGTGCGACACCGCCGAGGCCCCCGACAGCGCGAGGCCCGCCACCACCGCGAGGATGGTCGCGAACGCCACCGCCGAGATGAAGCCGAGGAACAAGTCACCGCCGATCGCATGCGCGAGATGCACGGCCACCATATTGCTGCCGCCGATCAGCTTGCCCGCGGCATCGCGGTAGGCGGGATCGCTGCCCACCATGACGATGGCACCAAAGCCCACCACGAGGATCAGCACGTAGAAGTAGCCGATGAAACCGGTCGCGTACAGCACAGACTTGCGGGCTTCACGGGCATCCGCGACCGTGAAGAAGCGCATCAGGATATGCGGCAGCCCGGCCGTGCCGAACATCATGCCCACGCCCAGCGAAATGGCGTCGATCGGGTTCGACACGAGGCCGCCCGGCGACAGGATGGCAAGACCCTTGTCATGCACCTTCGCCGCGCCCGCGAACATCGCTTCGGGGCTGTAGTTGAAGTACGCCAGCACCATGACCGCCATGAACGTGACACCGCCCAGCAGCAGCACGGCCTTGATGATCTGCACCCATGTCGTCGCCAGCATGCCGCCGAACAGCACGTACAGCACCATCAGCAGGCCGACGACCACCACGGCCGATTCATAGCTGGTGCCGAACAGCAGCTCGATCAGCTTGCCGGCCCCAACCATCTGCGCGACCAGATACATGATCACGACGGTCAGCGTGCCGAATGCGGCCGTGATGCGCACGGGCTTCTGCGACAAACGGTACGACACCACATCGGCAAACGTATAGCGGCCCAGGTTGCGCAGCCGCTCGGCCACGATGAACAGGATGATGGGCCAGCCGGCGACCACGCCGAGCGCGTAGATCAGCCCGTCATAGCCCTTGTCGAACATCATCGCCGAGATGCCGAGGAACGATGCGGCCGAGACCATGTCGCCGGCAATCGCCAGCCCGTTCTGGAAGCCGGTCAGGCCGCCGCCGGCCGCATAGAAGTCCGACGCTGACTTCGTGCGCCGCGCAGCCCAGCGCGTAATGCCGAGCGTGAACAGCACGAACAGCATGAACATCACGATGGCGCTCCAGTTCAGGGGCCGGCGTGTGACTTCGCCCTGGATCGCGGGCGCGGCCAGCGCGGCGCTGCTGGCAAGGACCATGATGACCAGGGACAGATGACGGAGAGTTGGCTTCATGCTTGGCACTCCTTGCGCAGGCGTTCGTTGATCGGGTCCAGTTCGGTATTGGCCCGGCGCACGTAGACAGCGGTCAGCACGACGGCCGCCACGATGATGCCCACGCCGACCGGGATGCCGACCGTCATGACGCCGCCGCCAAGCGGCGTGCCCAGCGTGGCCGGCGCGAACGCCAGCAGCAGGATGAAGCCGAAATAGATGGCCAGCATCACCACCGTGAGCGACCAGCCCAGGCGTGCGCGCCTGCTGGCCAGCCGGATGAAATCGGGGTGTTGCTGGAGGGTCTCCAGTTCCAGTTGTTGCGCGTCCATGCGGTCTCCTTTGGCGCGAGGGGGGCCGTGGCGCCTCTTGGCGGGCGCCATCGGGTGTTGTATTGGTGGCTTGTTTGCTTCCGCTTGTTTGCTCCCCTCTCCCGCTTGCGGGAGAGGGGTCGGGGGAGAGGGCAGGACGTCGCTATGCCGAAGCGTTTCACCTCGTGGTAGCGCCTGCCCTCTCCCCAACCCTCTCCCGCAAGCGGGAGAGGGAGCAAACCGTCTGTATGCCTGGGGTGTCTGTCAGATCAGGCTGTCAGATCGCCCCGACCGGCTGCTCATGCGTAACTTTCGGCCGCATATCCAGCACGCGCCGTGCCTTGCCCACGCTGGTGCGTTCGATCCCTTCGGCATCGAGCACCTGCACGCGCGTGGTCACGCCGACGTAGGTCTTGATCTGCTCCTTGAGCTGCTGCTCCAGTGCTGCGCGATCATTGCCGCTCAGGCCGGACGGCTGCGGACGCGCCTCGACGCGTACCTCCAGCTTGTCCAGATGGCCGTCGCGCGTGACGACGAGCTGGTACTGCGGCGCCAGCGCGGGCGCCTTGAGGATCAGTTCCTCGATCTGCGACGGGAACACGTTCACGCCACGGATGATCAGCATGTCGTCCGAACGGCCCGTGATCTTGCCGATGCGGCGCATGGAGCGCGATGTCGGCGGCAGCAGCCGCGTGAGGTCGCGCGTGCGGTAGCGGATCACCGGCAGCGCTTCCTTCGTCAGCGAAGTGAACACCAGTTCGCCCTCCTCGCCGTCCGGCAGCACTTCGCCGGTCACCGGGTCGATGATCTCGGCGTAGAAGTGGTCTTCCCAGATCACCGGGCCGTCCTTGCTTTCAATGCATTCGCAGGCCACGCCCGGGCCCATGACTTCCGACAGGCCGTAGATGTCCACTGCGTCGATGCCCGCGCGCGCTTCGATCTCCGCACGCATCGCATCGGTCCACGGCTCGGCGCCGAAGATGCCGACCTTCAGCGAGCTTTCGGCCGGGTCCATGCCCTGGCGCATCATCTCCTCGATCAGGTTCAGCATGTACGACGGCGTCACCATGATGATGTTCGGCTGGAACTCGCGGATCAGCTGTACCTGCTTCTCGGTCTGGCCGCCCGACATCGGGATGACCGTGCAACCCGCCTTCTCAGCACCGTAGTGCGCGCCGAGGCCGCCGGTGAACAGGCCGTAGCCGTAGCTCACGTGTACGAGATCGCCCGGACGTCCGCCCGCCGCACGGATCGATCGCGCCACCACGCTGGCCCACGTGTCGATATCGCGCGCGGTGTAGCCGACCACGGTCGGCTTGCCCGTGGTGCCGCTCGATGCATGCACGCGCGCCACTTTTTCGCGAGGCACGGCGAACATGCCGAACGGGTAGTTGTCGCGCAGGTCCTGCTTGGCCAGGAACGGGAACTTCGACAGGTCCGACAGCGACTTCAGGTCATCCGGATGCACGCCCGCCGCGTCGAACGCCTTGCGGTAATGCGGCACGTTGTCATAGGCATGGCGCACGCTCCATTTGAGCCGTTCCAGCTGCAGCGCCTGCAGTTCATCGCGGCTGGCGCGCTCGATCGGCTCCAGCTCGTCGGGGTGGGAAGTGCGTTGAACCATTGTCTACTCCATCATTATCATGGCGCCGCGTGCATGGGGGGCCGGCGCGTGGGCTACGGTACTGCGGGCAAAGCTCGGGAAGGGTCAGATGTGCTTGCGGCTCTGCACCACGCGGAAACGGTTGGCCACGAATGCCGCGTCGGACAGCGACGCGTTGGCGGCGGGGTTGGCGCCGGTGGCGTGGAAGTCGCTGAACGCCGCCGACTGGTTGACGAACACGGCGCCGGTCAGGTTGAACGACAGCGCCACGCCGGCGTCTTCCGCAGCATCGCTAATGGCATCGGCCACGCCATCGTTGGTGGTGTAGGCGGACAGCGTCAGCGCGCCGTGCTCCTTCGCGCCGCGGCGGGCCAGGTCAATGCTGTGCGCGGTGTCTTCGGTGGCGACCACGAACGAGATCGGACCGAACAGCTCCTGCATGATCTTGCCTTCATCGCTCGCATCGACCTTGAGCACCAGCGGCGTATGGATACGGGCACCGGGGAATTCCGGATGCTGCAGCACGCGGCTGTCGATGACGATCTCGCCCAGCGAGCGCGATGCTTCGATACGCTGCACCACGCCATCATTCTGGATCGCGCCGATCAGTTCCACGGCCTTGGCCGCATCGCCCGTCAGCTTGCCCACAGCTTCGCCGATCGCGCTGGCGACCTGATCGAAGCTCAGGTGCCCTTCCGGCGTGTCGATGCCGCCCTTCGGCACGTAGATGTTCTGCGGCGCCGTGCACATCTGGCCCGAGTACAGCGCGAGCGAGAACGCGATATTGCGCACCATGCCCTTGAAGTCGCTGGTCGAGTCGATGACGATCTGGTTCACGCCGGCCTTCTCTGTGTACACCTGCGCCTGGTGCGCATTGCGCTCAAGCCAGTCGCCGTTGGCGGTGCTGCCGGTGAAATCGATCAGCCGCACTTCCGGACGCAGCGCGAGCGTCGATGCCATGCGCTCGGTCGGGTCATTGGCGACCAGCGTGACGAGGTTCGGATCGAAGCCCGCTTCCTGCAGGACTTCACGTGCAACTTCCACAGTGATCGCCAGCGGCAGGATCGCGCCCGGGTGCGGCTTGACCACCACGGCGTTGCCGGTGGCAAGGCTCGCGAACAGGCCCGGGTATCCGTTCCACGTCGGGAACGTGCAGCAGCCGATCACCAGGCCGACACCACGCGGCACCACGGTGTACTGCTTTTCCATGCGCAGCGGCTCGTTCTTGCCTTGCGGCTTCTCCCACACTGCACGCTTGGGGATGCGGCGCATCTCGTCCCACGCATAGGCCACGGCTTCCAGGCCGCGGTCCTGCGCGTGCGGGCCGCCGGCCTGGAAGGCCATCATGAAGGCCTGGCCGGTGGTGTGCATGACTGCGTACGCAATCTCGAAGCTGCGGCGGTTCAGGCGATGCAGGATCTCGAGCGACACGCCAACCCATGCCTCCGGGCCAGCCTTGCGCCATGCGGGTATGCCTTGCGCCACGCCGGCGAAAAGCTGGTCGAGATCAGGCTTCGGATAGGTAACGCCCAGCTCGGTGCCGTAGGGCGAGACTTCCTTGCCGGCCTGGCCGACCGTGCCCGGCTGCGTCAGCGCGAAAGGCTTGTTCAGCCGCGCCTCGAAAGCGGCCTTGCCGTCGGCGTTGGCGGTCTCGCCATAGGCCTTGGGGCTCGGCATTTCGGGGAACGGGCTCCAGTAGCCGCGCTCGGCGATGGCTCGGGTGGCTTGGTCCAGCAGCGCCTGGTGACGCGTGAAAAACGGATGGGACACGGCTTGCTCCGGGGAAACGTTTGCTTGAATGGCTTGAATGGATACCGGGAACCGCTCAGGTTTCCTGGTCGAAATCGATCACCAGCTTGTCGGTGACGGCGTAGCTCTGGCAGCTCAGGATGAAGCCGCGCGCCACTTCGTAGTCTTCGAGCGCGAAGTTGACGTCCATGTCGACCTCGCCTTCGATGCGCTTGCAGCGGCACGTGGAACAGACCCCGCCCTTGCACGAGTAAGGCAGCTCGATCCCCTGCGCCAGCGCGGCGTCGAGGATGGTTTCCTTGTTCTTCTCCAGCGTGAACTGGCGCGTGCGGCCATCCTGGATCACGGTGACCTCGCACTGCTGCTGGCCCACCTGCTTGTGCGCATGCGCCGCCGGCCGTGCCGCGGGAATGCTGGTGGCGAACAGCTCGCGCTTGATGCGCGCCTTGTCCACGCCGCTTTCCTGCAGCGCCTGCGACACCTCTTCCATCATCGAATGCGGGCCGCAAATAAAGGCCACGTCGATGTCCTGCGGGCGTACCCAGTGGCGCAGCAGCGCGCGCACCTTCTCGCCGTCGATGCGGCCGTTGAACAGGTCGATGTCGAGCTGTTCGCGGCTCAGGATAAAGACGAGGTTGAAGCGTTCGAGGTACGTGTCCTTCAGATCTTCGAGCTCTTCCTTGAACAGCACCGACGACGATGCGCGGTTGCCGTAGAACAGCGTGAAACGGCTGTCCGGCTCGGTCATCAGCGTGGTCTTGATGATCGACAGCATCGGCGTGATGCCGCTGCCGGCGGCGAACGCCACGTAGTGCTTGCTGTGCGTTTCTGCCAGCGGCACGTGGAAATGCCCGGACGGCGGCATGACTTCGAGCGTCATGCCCGGTTGCAGCGCATCGTTGGCCCAGTTGGAGAACATGCCGCCATCCACGCGCTTGATGGCGACACGCAGGCGCCGGTCCTGCACCGCCGAGCAGATCGAGTACGAGCGGCGCACGTCCTCGCCGCCGATGCCGGCACGCAGCGTCAGGTGCTGGCCCTGCACGTAGCGGTACGTATCGGCCAGATCGTCCGGCACCGCGAAAGTCACCGCCACGGCATCGCGCGTTTCGCGCGTCACGCTGGCGACGGTCAGTTCATGGAATTTGCTCATTCTGCGGCTCCGGGCGGCTCAATGGGCCTTGAAATAGTCGAACGGTTCCTTGCAGTCGCCGCAGCGGTACAGGGCCTTGCAGGCGGTCGAGCCGAACTGGCTGACCAGGCGTGTGTGGCGCGACCCGCAGTGCGGACAGGCCACCACCAACGCCGGCGACGCCTTGCGGCTGATGCCGCTGATGTCGATCACCTGCTGCGCGGGCGGCGCAATGCCGTAGCCGGACAGGCTGGCCTTGCCGCGCGGGCTCATCCAGTCGGTGGTCCAGGCCGGCGCCAGGCGCGTCTGCACGCGGATGCGGTCGATGCCCTGCGCACCCAGCACGCGTTCGATGTCGTCGCGGATCACCGTCATGGCCGGGCAGCCCGAGTACGTCGGCGTGATGGTGATCACGCAGGCATCGTCGATCCATGCCACGTCGCGCACGATGCCGAGGTCGACGACGGAAATCACCGGGATCTCCGGGTCCGGCACCTGCTCCAGCCAGTCCCAGACCTGTGCAACGCTGGCGCGTTCCAACACTTGCGCTGACATGGCGCTCACCACTGGGCGCCGGGATAGGCGCGCTGCAGGAACTGCATCTCGGCCAGCAGGTAGCCGAGGTGTTCGGTATGGCGGCCCTGGCGGCCGCCGGTCTGCGACCAGTTACCGGCCGGGACGCGCAGCGTGGCTTCTTCCAGTACCTCGCTGACGTGGCGCCGCCACGGTTCGGCCAGTGTCGCCGGATCCACCACAACGCCCTGCGCGACCAACTCCGCATCGGCGCCATCGGACTCGAACAGTTCGCCGGTGAACATCCACAGGTCGTCGAAGGCATCCTGCATGCGTCGATGGCTTTCTTCGGTGCCATCACCAAGGCGAACAACGAGATCCGCACTTCGGCGCACGTGGTAGGTCACTTCCTTCAGCGACTTGGCGGCGATCTCGGCAATGCGCGCATCGGTCGAGTGCTGCAGCCGCTCCAGCAGGAAGTAATGCCAGGTATCGAACAGGAACTGGCGGGCCAGTGTGTCGGCGTAGCTGCCGTTGGGCTGTTCCACCAGCAGCAGGTTGCGGAACTGGTGCGCGTCGCGCAGGTAGGCAAGCTGATCCGCGTCACGGCCCGCGCCTTCGACTTCGGCCGCGTAGCCGAGCCACAGGCGGGTCTGGCCGACGAGATCCAGCGCGACGTTGGTCAGCGCAATGTCCTCTTCCAGCGCGGGGCCGCGGCCGCACCATTCCGACAGGCGCTGGCCGAGCACCAGCGTGGTATCGCCCAGGCGCTGCAGATATTCGAACTTGTGTTGGTCCATGGTGGATGCGTCCTCGCGCCTGGAATTCAGATGTGCTTGACCTCTTCCGGCATCGGGAAGAAGGTGGGGTGGCGGTAGACCTTGCTGTTGGCGGGCTCGAACAGCGGGCCCTTGTCGCCGGGGCTGCTGGCGACGACGTCGGCGGCCTTCACGACCCAGACGCTGACGCCTTCATTGCGGCGCGTGTAGACGTCGCGTGCATGGTTGATCGCCATTTCGCCGTCCGGCGCATGCAGGCTGCCCACGTGCTTGTGGGCCAGGCCGTGCTGGCTGCGGATAAAGATCTCCCAAAGCGGCCACTCTTTCATGGCAACTCTCCTGTCAGTTTTGCGGGGTTGTCGGCGCGGGCGCGCCGTAGATTCAGGCGGCGGCGCGCTCTGGCTTGTCGGCGTGAGCCACCAGCGCTTCACGGAACCAGGCGCCGTCGTCCCAGGCCTTGACGCGCGTGCGCAGGCGGTCGCGGTTGCACGGGCCGTTGCCGCGCAGGACGTTGTAGAACTCGTCCCAGTGGATCGCGCCGAAATCGTAGTGGCCGCGTTCCTCGTTCCACTTGAGATCCGGATCGGGAATGATCAGGCCAAGGTATTCGGCCTGCGGCACGGTCTGGTCGACCATCTTCTGGCGCAGCTCGTCGTTGGAGAACAGCTTGATGCGCCATTGCATCGACTGCGCGCTGTTGGGCGAATCCGCGTCGGACGGGCCGAACATCATCAGCGCGGGCCACCACCAGCGGTTCAACGCGTCCTGCGCCATCTGCTTCTGCTCGGCCGTGCCCTGGCACAGCTTGAGCAGGATGTCGTAGCCCTGGCGCTGGTGGAACGATTCTTCCTTGCACACGCGCACCATGGCACGCGCATACGGGCCGAACGAGCAGCGGCACAGCGGCACCTGGTTGATGATGGCCGAGCCGTCGACCAGCCAGCCGATCGCGCCGATGTCAGCCCAGCTCAGCGTCGGGTAGTTGAAGATGCTCGAATACTTGGCCTTGCCGGAGTGCAGGTCGCCCAGCAGTTCGTCGCGCGAGGCACCGAGCGTTTCGGCGGCGCTGTACAGGTAGAGGCCGTGGCCCGCTTCGTCCTGGATCTTGGCCAGCAGCACGGCCTTGCGTTCGAGCGTCGGCGCGCGTGTGACCCAGTTGCCTTCGGGCAGCTGGCCGACGATCTCCGAATGCGCGTGCTGCGAGATCTGGCGGATCAGGGTCTTGCGGTAGGCCTCGGGCATCCAGTCCTTGGCTTCGATCTTGATGCCGGCATCCACGCGTGCCTGGAACTCGCGCTCCTGCGGGTCCATGTCTTCCATCGCGCGGAGCCTCGTTGCCCCGGTATCCACCAACTGTGCGTACATGCAGTACTCCGCTTTGTAGGGTCTTGACCTGCGTCAAATCATTCGGTTGCAATGGATGATAGTGATACAATTTGATTCAAACAATCGACGTTTGTGTATCACTTTCGGGATCACTTTGAGGTGCATGCATGGTCACCCGTTCGGCGATAGAACCAGTTTCCCCGCAGGTCGCTCGGCTCGCTCGCGGCCTCAAGCTCGGCGCCAATTCGATGCTCGTGACGCTGTTCGGCGATGTGGTCGCGCCGCGGCCGCAGGCGCTGTGGCTGGGCAGCCTGATCCGCCTGGCCGAGCCGTTCGGCATCAACGACCGGCTGGTGCGCACCGCGACGTTCCGGCTGACGGCCGACGACTGGCTCAACGCCACGCGCATCGGGCGGCGCAGCTATTACGGCTTGTCGGAAGCCGGCCTGCAGCGCTGCCTGCATGCCGGCAAGCGCATCTACGCCGGCGATGCACCCGACTGGGACGGCCGCTGGACGCTGGCATTCGTGCGCGGCGACGCACGTGCCACCATCCGCCAGCGGCTCAAGCGCGAATTGCTGTGGGAAGGGTTCGGCGCGATCGCGCTGGGCGTGTATGCGCATCCGAACGCCGATGCGGGCTCGCTGCGCGAGATCATCCGCGCGGCACATGCAGAGGACTTCGTCGCGGTGATGGAAGCGACCAGCCTCGAGGCGTTCTCGATCCGCCCGCTGCAGGCGCTGATGCACCAGACTTTCAAGCTCGGTGACGTGGCGTCCGCGTGGCAGGCGCTGCTGCGCCGCTTCTCGCCCGTGCTGGCCGACGCACATGCCATGACGCCGGCCGACGCTTTCTTCGTACGCACGCTGCTGCTGCACGAATACCGCCGCGTGCTGTTGCGCGACCCGAACCTGCCGGAACAGCTGCTGCCTGCGGACTGGCCCGGCCGCACGGCGCGAGACCTGTGCCGTGATATGTATGCGGCACTGCTGGATGCCAGCGAGGACTATCTGCGCGAGGTGGTCGAGGTGTCCGATGGCACGCTGGCCAATGCCACCCGCGTGCTGCGCAGGCGTTTTGCCATGGCATAGGCATTGCCTCCAGTGGGCAGGCAACGTTCTAGGCATTTTGCGGATTCCGTCCTACCGTATTGGAGTCGACGCGGACAATCCCGCCCGTCAAACCGAACGGAAATCCCTATGAAAGCGACCCTCTTGCTCTGTGGCACCGTGGCAGCGCTGTGTCTGGCCTGCACCTCGATGGTCACTGCCGCTCCGATGACCGTATCGTCGAGCGCATTCTCCGAAAACGCCGTCATTCCGGCCGCCCATGCTGGCAACACGCCCCCCAATTGCGGCGGTCAGGGCGTTTCGCCGCCCGTGGCATGGTCGGGCCTGCCTGCCGGAACGAAATCCGTGGCGATCTTCATGTTCGATCCGGATGGCGCCATGGGGCTGGGCGTTTCGCACTGGGTCGCCTACAACATCGCCGCGGACCGCGGCCATCTCAAGCAGGGCGAGGGACAGAAGGATGGCGCCGGGATTACCGTCGGCAAGAACATTTCCGGCGAAGCCGCGTACCGCGGACCCTGCCCGCCCGTCGGCGATGTGCCGCACCATTACATCGTGACGGTGGTCGCCACGGATCTGGAGCCGGGCGCCCTGCCAGCCGGCCTGACCCGCGACGAGTTGATGACCGCACTCAAGGGCCACGCCCGCGGCGGCGCCAGTGTTGTAGGCCGCTACGGCAGGTAATTTCGGCAGCCTTGCCGGGCATGCCACTGGCAGCCCACGGCCTGGCTGCGGCGGCTGCATCACAAATCTGTAAAACAGGGCCGCCAGAATGGGCGCTTTGCTTGCGCGGCGTGTTGCCGTGCTTACCGAAAATCCCGGCAAAGGAGCCCGCCCGATGTTCCGTCAAACCGTCCTGGCCAGCGCCATCGCGCTGGCCTGTCTTGGCCTGTCGCCGTCGCTGCAAGCCCAGACCGCCTATCCCGCCACGCTGGCCGGCCACGCCGTGCTGCCAGCCCAGACCTATCTGCCCGTGCCGAAAGATGCACCGGCTGACCTGCATCTCAGCGGCAAGTTCACCACCGCGCAGCGGGCTGACGTG
This sequence comes from Cupriavidus numazuensis, assembly GCF_905397435.1. Classification (GTDB taxonomy): domain Bacteria; phylum Pseudomonadota; class Gammaproteobacteria; order Burkholderiales; family Burkholderiaceae; genus Cupriavidus; species Cupriavidus numazuensis. Next base: position 109,819 of record NZ_CAJPVI010000026.1, on the reverse strand, counting down.
CCGGGCACCGTGGAAGGCAAGTCGAACGGCCGTCCGACCGGCGTATCGCTGCCGTTCCAGGGCCAGCCTGCACAGGGCCATTCCGGCATCAAGCGCATGGCCGATGGCACCTTCTGGGTACTGACGGACAACGGCGCGGGCGCCAAGGCCAATTCGCCGGACTTCATGCTGTACCTGAACCACTACAAGGTCGACTTCGCCAGCGGCAAGTTCCAGCGCCTGAAGACCGTGTTCCTGCATGACCCGGACAAGAAGGTGCCGTTCCGCATCGTTCACGAAGGCAGCAAGGCGCGTTACCTCACCGGTTCGGACTTCGACACCGAGAGCTTCCAGTTCGCCGGCGGCTCGCTGTGGATCGGCGACGAGTTCGGCCCGTTCCTGATCCAGGCCGACCTGGACGGCAAGGTGCTGGCGGTATTCGAGACGAAGGTGGACGGCAAGCTGGTACGCTCGCCCGACCACCCGGCCGTGACCGCGCCCGGGGCGCCGGACGGCACTGTGAAATTCGAGGTGCGCCGCTCGAAGGGCTTCGAGGGCATGGCGTCATCGCCGGATGGCAGCAAGCTCTATGCGCTGCTGGAAGGCGCACTGTGGAACGAGGCCAGCCGCGCCTATGAGTCGGAAGACGGCAAGCCGTACCTGCGCGTGCTGGAGTTCGACGTGAAGCAGCGTGCCTGGACCGGCCGCCACTGGAAATACGTGCTCGAAGCCGGCCACCACGCCATCGGCGACTTCAACATGATCGACGCCACCACGGGCCTGATCATCGAGCGCGACAACGGCGAAGGCACGCCTGACAAGGCCTGCCCGGCCGGGCAGAAGCGCAGCGATTGCTTTGACGACGTGGCGAAGTTCAAGCGCATCTACAAGATCGAACTGACCGACGCGAACGCCGGCGCGCCGGTACGCAAGATCGGCTATATCGACCTGCTGCGCATTGCCGATCCGAACCACCTCGCACGCAAGCCGCTGACCGATGGTGTGCTGGCCTTCCCGTTCTTCACAATCGAGAACGTCGACGTGGTGGACGCCACCCACATCGTCGTGGGCAACGATAACAACCTGCCCTTCTCCAGCAGCCGCGAGCCCAACCGTGCGGATGACAATGAGCTGGTGTTGCTGGAAGTCGGTGACCTCCTGAAGGCGCGCTAAGCGAAAAGCTGCAAGTGTTGTCTCCCCTCTCCCATTTATGGGAGAGGGGCGGGGGAGAGGGCAGGCGCTTCCACGAAGTCAGGCGTCACGATGCTTGCCATGCGCCTGCCCTCTCCCCCAACCCCTCTCCCGCAAGCGGGAGAGGGGACACAACAGCCAGCGTCAGGCCGCAATACGAAACGTAGCCACCGCCTGCTTGAGCCGCTGCGCCTGCTCCTCCAGCGAGCCGGCCGCGGCAGCAGCCTCTTCCACCAGCGCGGCGTTCTGCTGCGTGACGGAATCCATCTGCGTCACGGCCTGGTTGACCTGCTCGATGCCGGCACTCTGCTCCGCCGACGCCGCGCTGATCTCGCCCATGATGTCCGTCACGCGCTTGACCGCTTCGACGATCTCCAGCATGGTCTGGCCGGACTGCGCCACCAGGGTCGAACCCTTCTCCACGCGGTCGACCGAATCGCCGATCAGTGCCTTGATTTCCTTGGCAGCGGTGGCGCTGCGCTGGGCCAGGCTGCGCACCTCGCCCGCCACCACGGCAAAGCCACGGCCCTGCTCGCCTGCGCGCGCAGCTTCCACTGCGGCGTTCAGCGCGAGGATATTGGTCTGGAACGCGATACCTTCGATCACGGCGATGATGTCGACCACCTTCCTCGACGCGCCGTTGATCTCTTCCATGGTCTCGGCCACCTTGTCGGCCACGTCGCCGCCCTTGGCCGCGATCTCCGATGCGTTCACGGCCAGCGCGCTGGCCTGCTTCGCATTGTCCGCGTTCTGGCGCACGATGCTGGTCAGCTCTTCCATGCTGGCCGCGGTCTGCTGCAGCGAAGACGCCTGCTCTTCCGTACGCTGCGACAGGTCCGTGTTGCCCACGGCGATCTGGCTGGTGCCGGAGGCAATGGCCTCGGTGCCGGTGCGCACATCGCGCACGATGTGCAGGATGTTGGTATTCATCTCCGACAGCGCATGCAGGAGCTGGCCGGTCTCATCCTGGCTATCCACGCGGATGCGGCTGGTCAGGTCGCCCGACGCCACGGTGCGAGCGATATCGACGGCGTGGCCCAGCGGGCGGATAATCCCGCGCGTCAGCCACACGGCAAACGCGACGCCGATGGCCAGCACCAGCACGCCCAGCATGATCAGGCTGTTGCGCGCATTGACGTAGATGGTGTTGATCTCGGCAGCCGTCGCATCGATGCTGGTGCGCTGGATATCGAGCAGCTTCTGGATCTCGGCCAGGTAGGCATCACCGGCGGGCACGAACTCTTTCTCGAGTACCGCGTTGGCTTCCTCGGTCAGGCCTTCCTGCTTGAGCTTCGTGATCTTGTCGCGCGACGCGTTGTAGGGCTCGCGCACCTGCAGGATCTTCGCGAACGCGGCCTTCTCGGCCTCGGACGTCAGCATCGGCTGCATCTTGTCGCGCAGCGCGGCGATGCCTTCGAGCGACGCTTTGGTTTCCTTCGCGAAGAACGCACCGAGCGACGGATCCGCGCTCTTGGCCACCGCCGTGGTACGGCGCACGCTGGTATGCATCAGCCGATACCAGTCGCTGACCAGCCGCTCCTTGGTCAGCGGCTGCTGCATCATGTCATGCGTGCGCTCCGCCACCTGCTGCAGGCGCATGATGCCGAACGCGGACATCAACGCGCACAGCACCAACACCACGCCAAAGCCAATGCCGAGGCGTACCCCGATTCCGAAATTCTTCATTATTTCTTCTACCTGATCTGGACTTCGATACGGCGAAGTGCTGGCGCGCGGACGCCGCCTTTCGCTCTCGTGGCCCGCCGACCTGGACAGGGGCTGTGGCGGGCTATGGATGGGAACGGCAGCGGGAAGGCGAAACTTTAGGGTTTTTGCGAATACCCGGCGATGGTGGGGTGTGCCTGCCAGACCCGGAAATTGCGTCCGGAGATCATCCCATTCCTTGCCGCCCAGCCCGTCCACCATCTAGAGTATTCACAGACATGCAGCATGCACCGCCACGCCGATTCCCCCTGATGACAAGGAGTGACCGCATGACAACCCCTCCCAACCCCTTCGCGGATTTCACCAAGATGTTTGAGCAATTCAAGCTTCCGGGCATGGACATGAGCGCCGTGATGGAAGCGCGGCGCAAGGATATCGAGGCGCTCGGCGAGGCCAACAAGCTCGCCTATGAAGGCATGCAGGCGCTGATACAGAAGCAGACTGAGATCTTTGGCCAGGCTATGCAGCAGATCCAGTCCGCCGCGCAACAGATGAGCACGGGCTCCAATCCGGCCGAGGCCATGACGCAGCAGAACGAGTTCGTGCAGAAGGCCCTGCACCAGGCGCTGGAGAATATGCGCGAGCTGGCGGAGATGGCCCGCAAGTCGCAGGCCGATGCGATGGCCGTGATCGGCAACCGCGCGCAGCAAAACCTGCAGGAAGCGGGAGCGCTGCTCAAGCCGAAGTCAAGCTGAGCGCACAACGTCAGGCCGGCCGCTCTGGTCAGCAAAAAAGCCGGCGGTGACCGCCGGCTTTTTGCGCCTGTTGACGTGGATGTGGTGCGCAAGCCGTTTCCGGCCCGGGCGACTACTGCGCCGTCCACCCTCCGTCAGCCACCCACGTGGCGCCACGTACTTCGGCCGCCAGCGGCGAACACAACATCAGCGCCAGCCCTCCCAACTGCTCGGGCGTCACGAACTGGCCCGAGGGCTGCTTCTCGCCGAGCAGGCGCGCCCGCGCCGCATCGGTAGCGATGCCCTCGCGCGTGGCGAGATCATCAATCTGCTTTTGCACCAACGGCGTCAACACAAACCCGGGGCAGATGGCGTTACAGGTCACGCCGGTGCCGGCCGTCTCCAGCGCCGTCACCTTGGTCAGGCCGACGAGCCCATGCTTGGCGGCCACATAGGCCGACTTGCCTGCCGAGCCGACCAGCCCGTGCACCGAAGCGATATTGACGATGCGGCCCCAGTTGCGCGCCCGCATGCCGGGCAATACATGGCGGGTGGTGTGGAAGCCGGAACTTAGGTTGATGGCGATGATGTCATCCCATTTCTGCGCATCGAAGCTCTCGATCGACGATACGTGCTGGATGCCGGCGTTATTGACGAGGATGTCCACTGCGCCGAAGCGCTCGTTGGCCATGGCGATCATGGCGCCGATCTCGTCGGCCTTGCGCATGTCAGCCGGGTGGTGCGCGACCTGTGCGCCCGTGGCGCCGATGGTGTCGAGCGCGGCATCGACGTCGCCGAAGCCATTGAGCATGATGTTGGCGCCGGCCTCGGCCAGCGCCCGGGCGATGCCCAGGCCGATGCCGCTCGTGGAACCGGTCACGAGCGCGGTCTTTCCGTTCAGGGTAGTCATGGCAATGCGGATTCAGGAAATGCGGGAAACGTTCGAAACGTTCGGAACGGTCAGACCAGGCCGGTCATGTAGTAGACCAGGATCACGAAGAACACCGCCAGCGTCTTGATCATCGTGACGGCAAAGATGTCGCGGTACGACTCGCGGTGCGTGAGGCCGGTCACGGCCAGCAGCGTGATCACGGCGCCGTTGTGCGGCAGCGTGTCCATGCCGCCGCTGGCCATCGACACCACGCGGTGCAGCACTTCCATCGGAATGCCGGCTGCCTGCGCGCCCTGGATGAAGGTATCGCCCATGGCCGCGAGCGCAATGCTCATGCCGCCGGATGCGGAGCCGGTAATGCCTGCCAGCGCGCTCACGGAAACCGCCGCGTTGACGAGCGGGTTCGGGATGCTGTGCAGCGCGTCGCCCACCACCAGGAAGCCCGGCAGCGCAGCGATCACGCCGCCGAAGCCGTATTCCGATGCCGTGTTCATGGCGGCCAGCAGTGCGCCGCCCACCGCGGCCTTGCTACCTTCGGCAAAGCGCTGGCGCACGGTGCCAAACGCAGTCACGACCACCAGCAGGATACCCAGCAGCAGTGCGCCTTCCACGGCCCAGATCGCGACCACAGAGGGGACCGCGACGGTCACCGGCTTGGCCAGACCGGGCAGTTCCAGCGCAGCGGATGCGCCGTACCACTGCGGGATCATGCGCGTCAGCACGAAGTTGGACACGCCGACCAGCACCAGCGGCGCGATGGCCAGCAGCGGGTTCGGAAGCTGGGCCGTCTCGATCGGCTCCGGCTCGTTCAGCAGCGACGTGCCATAGCCCTCGCCCTTCGCCATGGCGGCGCGGCGGCGCCACTCCAGGTAGCTCAGGCCAACCACGATGATGAACAGTGCACCAGCCACGCCCAGCACGGGTGCCGCCCAGGCGGTGGTCTTGAAGAAGGTGGTCGGAATGATGTTCTGGATCTGCGGCGTACCGGGCAACGAGTCCATCGTGAACGAGAACGCGCCCAGCGCGATCGCGCCCGGCATCAGCCGCTTCGGAATATTGCTCTGGCGGTAGAGCTCGGCCGCGAACGGATAGACCGCGAACACGACCACGAACAGCGACACCCCGCCATAGGTCAGCAGCGCGCACACGGCGACGATCACCGCGTTGGCGCGCGAACTGCCGATGTAGCGGATTGCGGCCGCGACGATCGAGCGCGAGTAGCCGGACAGCTCGATCACCTTGCCGAACACCGCGCCGAGCAGGAACACGGGGAAATACAGTTTCACGAAACCGACCATCTTCTCCATGAAGATGCCGGTGAAGGCAGGTGCCACGGCCGACGGGTCGGTCAGCAGCACGGCGCCAAGGGCGGCCAGCGGGGCAAACAGGATGACGCTGTAGCCGCGATAGGCGGCAAGCATCAGGAAGGCTAGGGCTGCAACGACGATCACAAAGGACATGAAGTCTCCGCGAGGATTGTTCTTGGTCTGGGGAAATATAGGTCCCGGCGCGTGAGCGCGCCCGGCCACTTACATCTATGGCAGTCCGCGCGGCCGGGGACGCGCTTCAGGGAGCGGGGTGACATCGCACGGAACATGCCAACGCAATACGTGACTTATAAATATCTTTTATCGAAATTCAACCGCCAATTACTGGGATGACGTCTTGATTTCGAGACGAAGCCGAAAACCGCTACGACATATGCGCTCGATTATGAGACTATCCATCTCCAAATCGAGACAAAACATGGAAACACTGAGCGAAGCCGGAGACAACGTACTGGGCAACTACGATTCCGTGGCGCGCCGCGCGATGGAATCGCTGTTCCGCACGTTCGAGAATTTCAGCGAGGGCACGATCGTGGTCGACGTGCACGGCCGCGTCGTGTGGATCAACAAGCGATATGCGGCGCGCTTCGGCTTTGCCGATCCGCAGGAAGCGGTCGGGCTCGATTGCGAGCGGGTCATTCCCAACAGCCTGATGCGCGATGTGGTGGACACCGGCAAGCCGATCCTGCTCGACATCATGGAGGCTGGACGCGAGCCGATGATCGTGATGCGGCTGCCGATCAAGGACGACGACGGCAACACCGTGGGCGCGGTGGGCTTCGCGCTGTTCGACGAACTCAAGGCGCTGACGCCGCTGCTGTCGCACTACACGCGTGCCCGCGACGAACTCGCCGCCACGCGCCGAACGCTCGAGCAGACGCGCCGCGCCAAGTACACCTTCGCGAGCTTTGTCGGCAACTCGCCCGCGACGCTGGAGGTCAAGCGCCTTGCGCGCCGGGCTGCGCAGGTCGATGCGCCAGTGCTGCTGCTTGGCGAGACCGGCACGGGCAAGGAACTGCTCGCTCACGCGATCCATGCCGGGTCATTGCGTGCCGACCGTCCGCTGGTCACCGTCAACGTCGCGGCAATTCCCGATGCGCTGCTCGAAGTGGAGTTCTTCGGCGCCGCGCCGGGCGCCTACACCGGCGCGGAACGCAAGGGACGCGTCGGCAAGTTCGAGCTGGCCGATGGTGGCACGCTGTTCCTCGACGAGATCGGGGACATGCCGCTCGCGCTGCAGAGCAAGCTGCTGCGCGCGTTGCAGGACAAGGAGATCGAACCGATCGGCTCGAACCGCATCATCCGCTCGGATGTGCGCATCATTGCCGCGACCTCGGCCGACCTGCCTGCGCTGGTGGAAGCCGGCAAGTTCCGCGCGGATCTCTACTACCGGCTCAACGTCGTGCCGATCTGCCTGCCGCCGCTGCGCCAGCGCCAGGCGGACCTGCTGCCGCTCGCCTACGCGATCCTCGAAGAAATCTGCCGCCGCACGGAGCGCGACGCGCCGGTGCTGTCCGACTGCGCGCTGAGCCTGATGGGGCAGCACGACTGGCCCGGCAATGTCCGCGAACTGCGCAACACGCTGGAGCGCCTCGTGATGCTGCACGATGGCGGCGCCGTCGATGCATCAAGGCTGGCGCCGCTGCTTGGCCGGCGCGCAGTCACGGCACCGCCAGTTGCGCCGGTCACGGCCTCGCCGCTCGCGCAGACACGCACGCCGGAGCAAATGCCGCCAACCGATCCGCTCGGATACGCGGAAGCAATGGCACAGTACGAAGCCGCCTACCTGTCACAGGCGCTGGCCGCAAGCGGCGGCAATGTGCCACGCGCGGCCAGGGCCATCGGCATCAGCCGTGCGGCGTTCTACAAGAAGCTCGTGGCGCACCGTGCGGCCGGGCGCATGGCGCCGGCCGGCATCACGGAGACCTGAGCGCAGTCAGTGGACGGGATGGCTTGCAGCGATGGTCTGGCCGATCATCGTCGCCGTGGCGGCCGACAGCGTCCAGCCCAGATGCCCATGCCCCGTGTTGTAGAACACGCGCGCCGCGCGGCCACGTGCGACGCGCGGCATCATGTCGGGCATCATCGGCCGCAGCCCGGCCCAAGGCACCGCGCGTGAGGTCTCGATATCGAAATTGCGCCGCACCCATGACACCAGCGGCGCGATGCGGTCGGCGCGGATATCGCGGTTGTGGCCGTTGAATTCGGCGGTACCGGCCACGCGGAAGCGGTCGGCACCGAGCCGGCTCGTCACGATCTTGGCGCTCTCGTCGAGCAGGCTCACGTACGGCGCATTGTTCACGCTGTGCGCATCATCGAGATGCACGGTGATCGAGTATCCCTTGACCGGATACACGTTCAGCCGATCGCCCAGCATGGCAGCGATATGGCGGCTGCCCACGCCAGCACACACCACGACCGCCGCCCCCTTGATCTCGCGCTCGCCGCCATGCTGTCCCGCGGCCATGGCCGCTTCCGATGCCGCCACGCGCATCGTCACGCCATCCGCGCGCTGGTCCACGCTCTTCACATCCACGCCGTGCACGAACGCCACGCCGAGCCGTTCGCACGCGCGTGCAAGGCCACGCGTGAATTTGTGGATGTCACCGGTGGAATCGGACGGCGTGTAATAGCCGCCGTAGTAGTTGCCCTGCAGCGTGGGCTCGATGGTGCGGATCTCTTCCGGCGTGACGGCATAGCGTTCCAGCCCGCCTTCCACCAGCATCCGGTTGGTGCGGCCCGCGGCTTCGAAGCTTGGCCGGTCGTGATAGAAGTGCAGGATGCCGCGGCGCTCGAGATTGAAATCGATCTGCTCGCGCTCGGCCATCTCGAACAGGTGCTGGCGCGCGGCAATGGCCAGCCGCGTGGTCTCGATCGTGTTGGCGCGGTAGCCACGCAGGTGCCCGACGAATTCGCCGAGCCACGAATACTTGTGCCACGACGGACGCGGATTCAGCAGCAGCGGCGCGTCGCGCTTCATCATCCATTTCAGGCCCTTGAGCAGCGTGCCGGCGTTGTTCCAGACCTCGGCATTGCAAGCGGAAAGCTGTCCGCCGTTGGCGAAGGACGTTTCCATCGCCGGATAGTCGTGGCGGTCCAGCACGGTGACGCGATAGCCGAGTTTCGCGAGGGTATAGGCGGTCGTGACGCCGGTAATGCCGGCGCCGATGACGAGCATGTGAGACATGACAGATTGTCCTGAAGCAAGGATGAATTTGACCGTTGCCGGTCCCCTGCCCCATCTGTCCGTGGTACCTGAGAGCTTGGACATGGCCAGGCCATGCCGTCCCCTTCGGTGGGCGCGTAGCGCCTCTCTCCAGATCTGTACTTGCGACGCCACAGTCCTGTGTGCCTGAGAGTTTCCGGGGCGGTTGCTCCGTCGGCGCCGGACGCGCCTGGCGGCGTTCCGGTCTCTCCTGCGAGGTCGCACGGTGCCGGAGGGTAGTCCGGCACCGCTTTTTCGTCAGGCCGTGGGCCTGTCGAAGTGGCGATGATAGCCTGAAGGCGGGAAGTGTGGTGAGTCGGGTTATCCCCACGAAGGCGGGGGTATCGGCAACCACCGACCATCCCACCTGCCCCGCCCTTAGATCACCCCTTGCGCCAACATCGCATCCGCCACTTTCACAAACCCCGCGATATTCGCCCCTTCGACATAGTTGACGTATCCGCCATCCTTCTGCCCGTGGTGGATGCAGTTCTGGTGGATGTCCTTCATGATCGCGTGCAGCTTCTCATCGACCTCGGCATGGTGCCAGGACAGGCGCATCGCGTTCTGCGACATTTCCAGCCCCGACGTGGCCACACCACCGGCGTTGCTGGCCTTGCCCGGTGCGTAGAGGATCTTCGCGTCGACGAAGCGGTCCACGGCTTCGAGCGTCGAAGGCATGTTGGCGCCTTCGGCCACGCAGACCACACCGTTGCCAAGCAGGGTCTCGGCGTCGTTGCCGTCGAGTTCGTTCTGCGTTGCGCACGGCAGCGCTACGTCGGCAGGCACGTGCCACGGGGTGCGGCCGGACTCGAACTTCATGCCATGGCGTTCGGCAAAGTCGGACAGACGACCACGCTCTTCGTTCTTGAACGCCATCACTTCGGCCAGCTGCTCGGTAGTCATGCCCTGCGGGTAGTGCAGCACGCCGCCGGAGTCCGACAGCGTCAGTACCTTGGCGCCCAGTTCGATTGCCTTCTCGGCCGCGTATTGCGCCACGTTGCCCGAGCCGGACAGCAGCACGCGCAGGCCGTCGAAGCCCATGCCGCGGCGATGGAGCATTTCCTGCGCGAAGTACACGGTGCCGTAGCCGGTGGCTTCCGGACGCATCAGGCTACCGCCGAACGCCAGGCCCTTGCCGGTGAACACGCAGGCCGAGTGGTTCGACAGCTTCTTCATCATGCCGGCCATGAAGCCGACCTCGCGCGCGCCAACACCGATGTCGCCGGCGGGGATGTCGGTGTCCGGCCCCAGGTGGCGGTACAGCTCGGTGACCAGCGCCTGGCAGAAGCGCATCACTTCAGCGTCCGACTTGCCCTTCGGGTCGAAGTCCGAGCCGCCCTTGCCACCGCCCATCGGCAGCGTGGTCAGTGCGTTCTTGAAGGTCTGCTCGAAGCCGAGGAACTTGAGCACCGACAGGTTCACCGTCGGATGGAAGCGCATGCCGCCCTTGTACGGGCCAATAGCCGAGCTGTGCTGAACGCGGAACGCGCGATTGACCTGCACGCGGTTCTGGTCGTCGGTCCACGCCACGCGGAACTGGATCACGCGCTCGGGCTCGACCAGGCGTTCGAGCAGGGCCTGGTCGGCGTAGCGCGGGTGGCGCTCGACAAACGGCCAGAGCGTCATCATGACTTCCTTCACGGCCTGCAGAAATTCAGGTTGGCCGGGGTCGCGCCGGGCGACGCCGGCAAGGAATGCGTCGAGGGAGGGAGAATTCACGGGATGTCTCTGCTGTGCTGGAAAAGGCGGCCGCGCCGGATGCGTGCCCGACTGCGTGCCGTGAGAATTGCGGCGATCCGTGGAAGAACCCCGACCGTCGCAATTGTTAATACATTGAAGTTCGGCATTGAATGTATCAACGAGGTGGCACTTTACCATTTCGTGACGATCTGCCGACAGTCAAAACTGCCGTGACTGGCGCACAGGTGTTGCAGCAATCACCGGAGCCAGCCTCGCCATTTCAAGGTTCGGCGATGTCGGCCGGGGCGGGCGCCGCCTAGAGTGACGGGCTCTTCCGCGCTCCCCTGCCCTCACAACGCTCATGATCGACGCCTTGAAAAGCACCGCTTTCCCGATGGCCCTGCTGCTTGCCAGTCTGCTTTATCCCTGTCACGCCCGGGCGGCCTGCACGTCAACACCCGGAATGCCCTACCTGCAGACGATCGATACGATTGCCGCGGAATCGAGCCTCGCGGTTGGCGAGACCATCCCAGGCACGGTCAGGCACTACACACTGAACGGCAAATGCGACTATGGCGAGCCCAACCAGGTGCCGGGCGGAGCGATCATCGCCTGCTACTACGGTTCCGGCAAGGAAGTCATCCCAGGCGTGTACTCGACCGGCATTTCCGGCCTTGGCATCCGCCTGCGCAACGCCGCCGGCCAGCCCATGCAGAATGCGGCCGGGTACAGCTGTGATACCCGCAGCGCTTCGCTCGGAGCGCTCAATGCCGACATGACATATTCGGTCAGCGTATCGACCGAGTTCGTCAAGACAGGGCCGATGGCCGCCGGGACGTTGGACTCGGCACAAACGCGCTTCGGCTTCGGTGTGTATCGCGGGAACGGACTTGGCGGAACATCAAACTACATCGGCTTCAGCGGCATGCTGCAGGTACGCCAGATCGCCTGTAATGCCACGTATCCTGCGGCCGTACGACTACCGAGGGTCAAAGCTTCGACGCTGGCATCTGCGGGCGCCACCGCAGGCGCGACGCCGTTCTCCATCGTGCTGAACTGCAATGGCACTGCACGCGTTGGCGTGAGTTTCGATGCCGCCGGCGGCTCGAGCGTCAAGTCGGCGCAGGCCGGGGTTCTCGGCCCGGGCAATGAAGGCGCGCCCGGCGCCGCTGGCGGAGTCGGCGTGCAACTCACCGATGCGCGCACCACCAACCCCGTGCCGCTGCAACAAAGCAATCCGGTCGGCAATATCGACGCCAATGCGCCGGCCACCTACGCCTACGCGTTGAGATACTTCGCGCTGGCTCCGCACGCGACGCCTGGCGCGGTCAGCGGTGCGATGACATTCACGTTCGACTACCAGTAGCGCCGCGGCCCTGCCCGCGCGGGTCAGGCGATCAACAGTTTCGGCCCTGCCTGCCGCAGCGCTTCGGCCAGCGGCGGCTCGGGCGCCATATCGGTGACCAGCCACGCGGCCTGTTCGAAGTGGCGGATGGTCACGCCGGTGTTGCGGCCGAACTTCGTATAGTCGGCCAGCACGCAGGCGACATCGGCAGCCAGCAGCATGCGGCTGCGCAGCTCCGCCGCACCACGCGAAAAATCGCAGATCTCGCCGCGCGGCGTCACGCCGCCGATGCCGACGAAAGCGAAGTCGGTGTGATAGCGCGAGACCTGTTCGATGGTGTCCCACCCGTGGGTGGCATCCTCGTTGTCCTGCAACTCCCCGCCGAGCACGATCACGCGATTGCCATTGCGCCGCCCGAGCAGCAACGCGATCGACAGGTCGTTGGTATAGACCAGCAGGTTGTGATGGCCTTGCAGCGCCTGCGCCACAGCGTGCGTGGTGGTGCCGTAGTCGAGGATCAGCGACGCGCCGTCCGGCACCAGTTCCGCCGCACGCTGGCCGATGGCGCGCTTCCCCTCGGCGTTGATCGCGGCACGGGTCTGCGTGTCGGGCTCGGTGCGATTCGGCGCCAGCGCGCCACCATGAGTAAGCACCAGCAGGCCGCGTTCGGCCAATGCATTGAGGTCGCGCCGAATGGTCTCGCGCGAGACGCCGAGTTCCGTGACCAGCGCGCTGATAGCCAGCGCACCGGTCGCGGCAAGCTGATTGAGGATGTGTTTCTGCCGCTGTTCGGCCAGCACAATGGACTCCGGAAGAGACGGACAAGTGCGCCGATTCTAGCCGAAGGCCGCCGGACTGCGGCCTTGCAGCCCCGCGCTCAGCCCCAGGGCAGCGTGACCGTCTTGAGGTTCGTGAAGCTCTTGACCGCTTCCTGCACGCCTTCCTTGTAGCCAAGGCCCGAGTCCTTGATGCCGCCGAACGGCGTCAGCTCGATCCGGTAGCCCGGCACTTCCCACAGGTTGACGGTACCCACGTGCAGCGAATTGGCAATCTTCGTGAAATCGTCCATGCGGTTGGTGCAGACACCCGACGACAGACCGAACGCCGTGCCGTTGGAGATACGGATGGCATCATCCACGTCCCGGAACGTAATGATCGGCGACACCGGGCCGAAGGTTTCCTCGCGCACCACCGTCATCGACGGATCGACACGGTCGAGCACGGTCGGCGAATAGCTCGCGCCATTGCGCTTATTGCCGATCAGCAGCCGCGCGCCCTGCGCCACGGCTTCGTTCACGCGGGCCTCGAACAGCTCGGCGGCCTGCGTGTCGATCACGGTGCCCATGTCGACGCTGCGGTCCATCGGGTCGCCATAGCGCCACGCACGGGTCTTCTCGACCACGAGTTCGGTGAAACGCGCGGCAACCGCCTCGTGCACAAGCATGCGCTTGACCGCTGTGCAGCGCTGGCCGGAGTTCTTGTAGGAGCCCTGCACGGCCAGGTCGGAGGCGCGGTCCAGGTCGGCATCGTCGAGCACGATCAGCGGATCGTTGCCGCCCAGCTCCAGGATCACGCGCTTGTAGCCGGCTTTGTTCGCGATGTACTTGCCAATGGCCACGCCGCCCGTGAACGTGATCAGGTCGACCAGCGGATGCGTGATGAGCTCGTCGGCGATCTCGCGCGGATCGCCCGTGATGACCTGCAGCATCTGCGGCGGCAGGCCGGCTTCATAGAGCAGGTCGGCCAGGTAGTACGCCGACAGCGGCACCTTCTCCGACGGCTTGAGCACCATGCGGTTGTTGGTCGCAATGGAGGGCGCGATCTTGTGCGCGACCTGGTTCATCGGGTGGTTGAACGGCGTGATGGCGCAGATGGCGCCCAGCAGCGGCTCGCGCTGCGTCATCACGCGGCGGCGCTTGCCGTGTGGCGTGAGATCGCACGAGAACATCTGCCCGTCGTCGCGCAGCGTCTCGGTGGCGGCAAACCCGAGCACATCGGCCACGCGGCCGATTTCATAGATCGAGTCCTTCTTCGACAGGCCCGATTCCAGCGTGATCAGGTCCGATGCTTCTTCCGTGCGCTCGCGCAGCAGCGCGGCGGCACGGTTGAGGATGGCTGCACGCTCATAGCGGGTCAGCGTCGAGCGATAGCCGTGCGCCACCTCATAGGCGCGGCGCACGTCTTCCACCGTGGCCTTGGGCACGGTGCCGACGAGCGTACCGTCATACGGGTTGCGCACTTCGATCACGCGCTCGCGCACGACCTTATGGCCATCGATGCGCAACGCTTCGGCGCGGAACTGGGGGCTGACAGCCTTGTCGGGAAACTGGGGGGCATTCATGGTCGGTCTCCGGATTGCGTTCAAAGGATGGGCGGCTCAGTGCAGATGGTTCAGCGCCACATCGAAAATATCGAAATTGCGCAGGACGGCCTTGCCGGGGATACCGGCGGTGGTGCGGTTGAACACCAGCGGCACGGTCTGCTCGGACACGCCGCCATGCGAGCGCAGCGGCGCATCGAGACCGGACAGGTCGTGGCGCGCGCGGCTCGTGCCGAGCACCACATGCTTGTCGCTGACCACGACGAGATCGCCCACGCGGTCGGTCGGCAATTCAAAACGTGCGCACGCTTCGGCGTTGTCCATGACGCCTTCCACGCCGGGCAGCGCGGCGAGCTGTGCGCGGGTAGAGGCTGCGTCCACGTCCTCGGGCAGGTAGATCGTCGCGTACGAACCGAGCGCGCCGTGGTGCACCACGTATGGATCGGTGATCGGCAGGATCACGCGCGCACCGCCCGCTTCCACGCCGCGGCCGAGCCACGCGTCGAGCTGGTCCTGCAGGTAGATGACATTGGGCGCCTTGGTCTCGTCGTCATGCTTGGCGTTCATGCCGTGGTCGGCCGTCAGCGCCACCACGCAGCCCAGCGCTTCGAGGCGCGCGAGGTACTTGTCCATCATCGCGTAGAACGCGTTGGCGCCGTCCGAGCCGGGCGCAAACTTGTGCTGGATGTAATCGGTCGTAGACAGGTACATCAGGTCCGGGCGGCGCGTTTCCATCAGGCGCACGCCGGCCGCAAAGACGAATTCCGACAGCTCGGCGCTGTAGACCTCCGGCACCGGCATGCCGACCAGTTCGAGCACGCTGTCGATACCGTTTTCCTCGACGGTGGCCTGGTCGGCCTTCTCCGACGAGAAGCAGATACCGCGCATGCCGTGGCCCAGCAGGCGGCGCAGCTTGTCCTTGGCGGTGACCACCGCGACGCTGGCGCCGGCATCGGCAAACGCGGCCAGGATGGTGCCGGCGCGCAGGTACTTCGGGTCGTTCATCATGACTTCCTCGCCCTTGCCGCCGTTGGCGGTGCGGTCGAAGAAGTAGTTGCCGCAGATGCCATGCACGGCCGGCGGCGCGCCGCACACGATCGACAGGTTGTTCGGGTTGGTGAAGGTCGGCACCACGCACTTGCCGTGGAAGGCCGAGCCTTCGGCCAGCACGCGCTTCAGGTACGGCGCACTGCCGCTGGCAGCCGCGGCTTCGAGATAGTCGTACTCGCAACCGTCGACGCAGACCACGACGATGGGCTGCTGCATCCACTGGTAGGTACGCTGGTTGACGGTGACGGTGCGGGGCAAGGCTTGGCTATCAGGCATTACGACGATTAGTGCGGGACTTGGGTTCGGTTTCCATGGCGCCGGGGAATGTACTGCCCCGGCGGGCGTAATCAGGCGTTTGCCTGCGCGGGGGCCACGGCCGCATGCAGCCGGGCACGGCCGCGCTCGACGTGCTCGCGCATCAGGCGTCCGGCCAGATCGGCATCGCGCGCGGCGATGGCGGAGACGATCTCGCGGTGCTCGCGTGTCGAATCGGGCATGGCAGCGCTGTTGCCGGACAGTGCCTCGCGGCGGAACAGCGCCAGTTCCTTGACGAGTCGGCGGTAGGTGTCGACGAGCTTGCCGTTGCCGGTCAGCTCGACCATGCGGTCATGGAAGCGCAGGTTCAGGCGCGTGTACGCGTCCACGTCGCGGTCGGCGCTGGCCTGCGCCAGTCCTTCGACAAAGGCGCGCAGTTCGCGCACGCCCTCGGGCGTAGCGCGAGCGGCCAGCGCCCGGCCCACGTGCTCGTCCAGCACCGCGCGCAGTTCATAGATCTCGTCGGCTTCCTGCAGCGAGATGGCGCGCACGAATACGCCCCGGTTCTTCTCCATGCGCAGCAGGCCGGCCTGTTCCAGTGCCCGGAACGCCTCGCGCACCGGGCCGCGCGACACATTGAGCTGCCCCGCTACCTCGATCTCATTGAGCTTGGCGCCCGGGACAAGGCCGCCGGACATGATCCGCGTCTCCAGTTCGCGCTGAACCAGCGTGGTCAGCGACTGGCTCTGCAGGATCGAGATTTCGCTCGCAAGCGGGGCTTGGATGGACATGAAGGCTCCGGGTTCGGCGCGCTCGCGCCACGGCAGGTTTGATGGCTGCGATTACATCAAGGGATTTGTCTATTGTCAACAATCATCAAGTATCGCCAACAAAATCTTTGGCGATGCCTAGCAGGCAAACTTCCATAAGTTCACGCAAATTCAATACCTTACGATAAATATATGAACTATAATCAACTTTATCACAGCGTAAAATATTCACCACATTGACACAAAATGCCAACTACAATGCCACAAAGCCGACCGACGAAGGAGCCTCAGCGAAACCCTGTGGCATCGTCGGCCAGGCACTGATCCGACCACCTCCTCCCAACACCAGGAGCCCGAACATGATCCGCGGCAACGACCCGATCCTCCTTACCCCCGGCCCTCTCACCACATCGCTGGCCACCAAGCAGGCGATGCTGCGCGACTGGGGATCGTGGGACGCCGCCTTCAATGCCATCACGGGCAGCCTGTGCGAGGACCTGGTGCGCATCGTCCATGGCGAAGGCACGCACGTCTGCGTGCCGATGCAGGGCAGCGGCACCTTCTCCGTCGAAGCGGCCATTGCGAACGTGGTGCCGCGCGACGGCAAGGTCCTGGTGCCGCAGAACGGGGCCTACTGCCAGCGCATCCTGAAGATCTGCAAGGTGCTGGGCCGCGCCCACGTGGAACTGCCGATTCCCGAGGATCAGCCTGCCACGGCGGCCGCGATCGAAGCGGCGCTCAGAAAAGACCCCTCGATCACGCATGTGGCACAGGTCCATTGCGAGACCGGCGCCGGCGTGCTCAATCCGCTGCCCGAAATTGCCGCGCTGTGCGCGCGCCTGGGCAAAGGGCTGATCGTCGATGCCATGAGCTCGTTCGGCGCGATCGAGATCGATGCGCGCACGATGCCGTTCGACGCGCTGGTCGCGGCGACCGGCAAGTGCATCGAGGGCGTGCCGGGCATGGGTTTCGTGCTGGTGAAGAAGACCGTGCTGGAAGGCAGCCAGGGCAACAGCCACTCGCTGGCGCTGGACCTGTACGACCAGTACACCTACATGCAGAAGACCACGCAGTGGCGCTTCACGCCGCCCACGCATGTGGTGGCGGCCTTCCGCACGGCGCTGGACCAGTTCCTGGAGGAAGGCGGCCAGCCGGTGCGCGGCGAGCGCTACCGCCGCAACTATGAAACGCTGGTGCAAGGCATGGCGGCGCTGGGTTTCCGTCCGTTCCTGTCGCCCGATGTGCAGGCGCCGATCATCGTGACGTTCCACGCGCCCGCCGACGCCCGCTATGACTTCAGGACGTTCTACGAAAAAGTGCGCTCCCGCGGCTACATCCTGTACCCGGGCAAGCTGACCCAGGTGGAGACGTTCCGCGTCGGTTGCATCGGCGCGATCGACGACAACGAGATGCGCAATGTCGTCTCGGCGATCGGCGAGACGTTGCGCGAGATGGGCATCAGCATGCAGCCGGAGGCGCTGGTGCGGGCCGCCTGACCACGCCTGTTTCCAGCCCACGTCCATCCCCGCCAGCCGGGGATGGGCTCACCCTGTCAGCGCCACGAACACCATATTGATGCCCCTTCCCGCCGACTTCCATGGCATGGCGTTCGCAGCCGTCATGCTGTCCGCGCTGATGCACGCTTCCTGGAATGCCATCGTCAAGGTCGGTGGCGACCGGCTTTCGTCGATGGCGCTGATCGACACGTTCTGCCTGCTCGCGGCGGCGCCGCTGCTGTTTTTCGTGCCGTTGCCGGCACCGCAGGTATGGCCGTTCCTGCTTGGCACGGTGGCACTGGAGGTGGGATACAAGCTGTCGCTGGTGGCCGCCTACAACCGCGGCGATTTCAGCCAGGCCTATCCGCTGATGCGCGGTTCGGCACCGATGATGGTGGCAGTCATCCTGCTGCTGACGGGCAGCGAACGCCTGGGGCCCGGCGGCTATGCCGGCATTGCGCTGATCTGCTGCGGGCTGGTCAGCCTGGTGCGCTGGCGGCAGCAGGCGCCCGACCTGCTCGGCTTCGCGCTGCTGGCGGGTGCATGCCTGGCCGGTGGCACGGTCATCGACGGCACAGCGGTCAAGCGCTACGGCGAGGTCTTCACCTACATCGTCTGGCTGCAGGCCCTGTCGCACATCTTCATGCCGTCCTACGCCTTTGCCCGGCGCGGACAAGCGCTGGTGACGCTACTGCGCAGCGAATGGAAGCGCGCGTGGATCGGCGGTATCAACCGCGTGGGCTCGTACGCGCTGATGCTGTGGGCAATGACGCTGGCGCCGGTGGCCAAGCTTGCGGCGCTGCGCGAATCAAGCGTCATCTTCGCCGCACTGCTTGGCCACTTCCTGCTGCGCGAGCCATTCGACCGGCGCCGGCTTGCCGCCACGGCGCTGGTCCTGGCAGGGATCATCACGCTGCAGCTTGCGCGCTAGCGCCTCGGCAGCGCCTTATTCGATGGTGATCTTGCCCTGCTCGATCACCGTCTTCCAGCGCTTGAGTTCCTGGTTCTCGAACTGCGCGAACTGCTCGGGCGTATTGCCCACGACCTCGAAGCCGTTCTCGGCCAGCTTTTCGCGCATCTTCGGCTCGTTGAGCGCACCGACCAGCGCGCCATGCAGGCGGCTCTTCACGTCAGCCGGCAGCCCACGCGGCGCCGCCACGCCCTGCCAGGAATAGACCTCCACCTCCTTCACGCCGCCTTCGGCCATGGTCGGCACGTTCGGCAGCACCGCGGCGCGCTTGTCTGAAGTCACCGCGAGCGCGCGCAGCTTGCCGCTGCGGATGTGCTGCAGCACTGCGTTGATGTTCTGGAACGACACATCGACCTGCCCGGCCAGCAGGTCGGAGATGGCTGGCGCACCGCCCTTGTAGGGCACGTGCAGGCCCTCGGTGGCGCTCTTCTGCCAGAACAGCGCGGCAGTCAGATGATCCGACGATCCGGCGCCCGAGGTCGCGAAACTGACCTTGCCGGGGTTTTTCTTCATGTAGCTGACCAGTTCAGGCAGGGTCTTGGCCGGGAAGTTCGGGTTGGCCACCAGCACATTGGGCGCACGCACGGCCACGGTGAGCAGGTCGAAGTCCTTGGCCGGGTCATAGCCGAGGTTCTTCTGCAGGAACGGATTGACGGCATAGACGCCGATCGAGGCGACCATCATCGTGTACCCGTCCGCAGGCGCGCGCTTGACGAAGGTCGCACCGATCGCGCCCGTGGCGCCGGGGCGGTTGTCGATGACGAACGGCTGGCCCAGCTTTTCATTGAGCGGCACGGCGAGCATGCGCGCGATCGTGTCGGTCGAGCCGCCTGCCGGGAACGGCACGACCACCGACACGGGCTTTTGCGGCCAGGCCGGGCTGGCTGCCGCGGCAACGCCGCCGGCAACGGTCATGGCTACCGCCGCCAGGGCAATGCCCGCGCCCGCACAGCGGCGCAGCAGCGTGGAAAGTTCGATCATGGTTGTCTCCTGTTGTTTTATGTCGCTGCGTGTTGTGTGGTGGCTGTGCAGCGGCCCTTAGCGGACCATGCACGGCGCCTTGTTGTTGAATTTCCAGCCCGGGATCAGGAACTGCATGGCGATCGCATCGTCCCGCGCACCGAGGCCCTTCTGCTGGTAGAGCGCGTTGGCGCGCGCCAGCGCATCCATGTCCAGCTCCACGCCAAGGCCCGGCGTCTTGGGCACCTGAACCATGCCGCCTTCGATCTTCAGCGGGTCGCGCGTCAGGCGTTCGCCGTCCTGCCAGATCCAGTGCGTGTCGATCGCGGTGATGCGGCCCGGCGCGGCGGCGGCCACGTGGGTGAACATCGCCAGCGAGATATCGAAGTGGTTGTTGGAATGCGAGCCCCAGGTCAGGCCCCACTCGGCGCACATCTGCGCAACGCGCACCGAGCCCTGCATGGTCCAGAAGTGCGGATCGGCCAGCGGAATATCGACCGATTGCAGCCGCACCGCATGGCCCATCTGGCGCCAGTCGGTGGCGATCATATTGGTGGCGGTCGGCAAGCCCGTCGCCGCGCGGAACTCGGCCATGATCTCGCGGCCCGAGTAGCCGTCTTCGGCCCCGCACGGGTCTTCCGCGTAGGCCAGCACGCCGTGCTTGTCGCGGCACAGGCGGATCGCGTCGGCCAGCAGCCAGCCGCCATTCGGATCGAGCGTGACGCGCGCCTTCGGGAAGCGCTCATGCAAAGCAATGATCGCTTCCATCTCTTCGTCGCCGCGCAGCACGCCGCCCTTGAGCTTGAAGTCGTTGAAGCCATAGCGCTCGTAAGCGGCCTCGGCCAGGCGCACGATGGCCTCGGGCGTCATGGCCTCTTCATTGCGCAGGCGGAACCAGTCATTGCCGGCGTCGGGCTCGGTACGGTAGTCGAGCGTGGTGCGGCGGCGGTCGCCGATGTAGAACAGGTAGCCGAGCATCTCGACCGCATCGCGCTGCTGGCCTTCGCCAAGCAGCGCCGCCACGGGCACCTGCAAATGCTTGCCAAGCAGATCGAGCAGCGCCGCTTCCAGCGCCGTCACGGCGTGAATGGCGATGCGCAGGTCGAACGTCTGCAGGCCGCGGCCGCCCGCGTCGCGACCGGCAAACGCAGCACGCGCGCGGTTGAGCACGGCCTGGTACTGGCCGATGGGCTGCCCCACCACCAGCGTCCGGGCGTCTTCGAGCGTCTGGCGGATCCCCTCCCCGCCCGGCACTTCACCCACGCCGGTATTGCCCGCGCTGTCGCGCAGGATCACGATATTGCGCGTGAAGTACGGGCCATGCGCGCCCGACAGGTTCATCAACATGCTGTCGTGGCCGGCGACCGGCACCACGGTCAGTTCGGTCACGACCGGCGTGGCGGCGGTTTGGCCAGGGATGGCGGCTTGCGTGGCGTTCATGCGGGCTGTCTCCAGGATCTGATTGGCATGCGTGGTTGGCGGCGCATGCTTGAATGTTTTAGCATACGTTATCAGTCGTCGTATGACTTACAACCGAGTATAATGAGGGCATCCCGGCCAGGTCAAGGCCGCAATTTCCCTACGCCTTTCCCCACGACCATGTCCGACGCCCAGATGACTTCGCCCGCACCCCTGCGCCGCCGCGGCCGTACGCTTGCCGAGGAAGTGGTGAGTGGCCTGACCGAACGCATCCGCCAGGGGCAACTCAAGCCGGGCGACAAGCTGCCCACCGAATCGGAAGTGATGGCCACGTTCGGCGTGAGCCGCACCGTGGTACGCGAGGCGCTGTCGCGACTGCAAGCCAGCGGGCTGGTGGAAACGCGCCACGGGATCGGCACCTTCGTGCTGGCACGCCCTGCGGAAACGCCGTCGCCGTTCCGCATCGATATCGCCGCCATGGGCACCGCCATGGACGTACTGGCCATGCTGGAATTCCGCGTGAGCCTGGAGGCCGAGGCCGCCGGCCTGGCCGCCACGCGCCGCAACGACGAACATCTGGGGGCCATGCGCCGGGCGCTCGACACCATGAAGCGCAATACGACCGAGGGCAGCGACGCCGTCGGCGCCGACTTCGAGTTCCACCTGTCTATTGCGCGCGCCACCGGCAACCGCTACTTCACTGACATCATGGGCCACCTCGGCACCATGCTGATCCCGCGCAGCCGCCTGCAGGTCAATTCGCAGGAGCGCGCCCAGTACCTGGAACGCGTGCATATCGAGCACGAAAACATCTACGACGCCATCGAGCGCCGCGACCCCGAGGCCGCCAAGGCCGCCATGCGCATGCACCTGACCAACAGCCGCGAGCG
The DNA here is from genome assembly GCF_905397435.1 of Cupriavidus numazuensis. Taxonomy (GTDB): domain Bacteria; phylum Pseudomonadota; class Gammaproteobacteria; order Burkholderiales; family Burkholderiaceae; genus Cupriavidus; species Cupriavidus numazuensis. The sequence continues at coordinate 87,667 of NZ_CAJPVI010000026.1, read as the reverse complement.
CCTGCGCAAGGCCTCCGCGGCCGGCTGAGCCTTCGTCGTCCCCGGTGTTGCGGACGACCGCCTCATGTCATATGATGTCTTATGAGATTCGGCGGCACGCTCCGACCGGTCATTCCGTTTGACGGTGCCCTCGCACCCTTCTTCTGCAGGAAACCCCAGCCATGACGATTACCGGCGAAATGCTGATCGGCGCGAGCGCCGTGCACGGCAGCAGCGAACCCTTCCACGCGATCAACCCGGCCACGGGCGCGACGCTCGAGCCCGTATTTCACAGCTCCGGCACCGATGATGTGGCACGCGCCTGCGAACTGGCCGAAGCGGCGTTCGATACCTTCCGCGCCACGTCGCCTGACCAGCGCGCACGTTTCCTCGAAGCAATCGCCGACCAGATCGAAGCGCTCGGCGATACCTTGATCGCGCGCGCGCATGCCGAAAGTGCACTGCCCATTGCCCGCCTGCAAGGTGAGCGCGGCCGCACCACGGGTCAGCTGCGCCTGTTCGCCAGCGTGCTGCGCGCCGGTCGGTGGCAGACGGCCACGCTCGACAGCGCCCTGCCCGAGCGCACGCCGCCGCGGCCGGACCTGCGCATGCAGAAGATCGCAATTGGCCCGGTCGCCGTGTTCGGCGCCAGCAACTTCCCGCTGGCCTTCTCCGTGGCCGGCGGCGACACCGCTTCGGCACTGGCCGCCGGCTGCCCCGTGGTGGCCAAGGCGCATCCCGCGCATCCGGGCACTTCGGAACTAGTCGGCCGTGCGATCCGCAAGGCAGTGGCCGATGCCGGCCTGCCGGAGGGCGTGTTCTCGCTGCTGACCGGCGTGGGTCACACCGTCGGTACGGAACTGGTTGCGCACCCGGCCATCCAGGCCGTGGGCTTTACGGGTTCGCGCAGTGGCGGCCTGGCGCTGATGCAGGTCGCCAGCAACCGCGCGCAGCCGATTCCCGTCTATGCGGAGATGAGCAGCATCAACCCGGTCTTCCTGCTGCCCGAGGCGCTGTCGGCACGCGGCGAAGCCATCGCCCGCGAACTGGCCGATTCGCTGGTGCTCGGCGTGGGACAGTTCTGCACCAATCCGGGCCTGCTGCTCGCGCTCGAAGGCCCGGCGCTCGACACGTTCCGCGCGGCGGCCGGCGCCGCAGTGACCGCGAAGCCGGCCGGCACGATGCTGACGCCGGGTATTCAGCGCGCGTTCGAACATGGCATCACCAGTCTGTCGGACATCCCCGGCCTCGCTCGCACCGCGACCGGCCAGGCGAGCACAGGCCCGAACCAGGCCTGCGCCGCAGTATTCGAAACCACGGCGCAGCGCTTTATCGCCGATCCGCGCATGCATGCCGAAGTGTTCGGCCCTTCCACTGTCCTGGTGGTCTGCCGCGATGTGGAAGACCTGCTTACCGTCACGCGCGAACTGGAAGGCCAGTTGACCGCCACCGTGCAGGCCGACCGCGGCGACTACGCATTGGCCGCACAACTGCTGCCGCTGCTCGAACGCAAGGTGGGCCGCGTGCTGTTCAACGGCTATCCGACCGGGGTGGAAGTGTCGTACGCCATGGTTCACGGCGGCCCCTTCCCCGCCACGTCCGATACGCGCACGACTTCGGTCGGCACCACGGCGATGGACCGCTTCCTGCGGCCGGTGTGCTACCAGAACGTGCCCGCGGAATTGCTGCCGGCCGCGTTGCAGGACGGCAATCCGCTGGACCTGTGGCGCCTGAAGGACGGCCAGCCCGCGAAGGGCTGACGGTCTTCAGAACCGGTGGCGCAAGCCGACGCTTACGGACCTGGCATCATCCCCGCTGCCCGGATCGATCGCGATGCTGTTGTTGGTGACGCTGCCGCCGGGGCTGTTATGCACGAGCACCGCGCGCAGGTAGGCCGTGGTGCGCTTGCTCAGGTCATGGTCCCAACCGAGCGTCACCGCGAGCGGCCGCTCCCCACCGCCCAGGATCTGCCGCTTGACCGCGGCGGCCTTGAACGTGTCGCGCTGCGTCACCGTCCAGCTGAACGTCACGCCATAGTGGCGCGCCGAGCGCGTATTGGGCCGGTCGCTGCTGGCCGTGCTGAACAGCAACCCGACTTCGATCGGCTGGAACCGGTACGAGCCGCCGACAAAGTGGTTCGATGTCAGCGTGGTATCGACAGGCACGTTAGCGCCCGTGTACATGCCCTGGTAGCTGTAGAACGCATAGGCGTTGCCCGCCTCGTACGTCGCGTTCATGCCGAAGTTCAGGCCTGAGCGCGGCGCACCGGGGACTTCGCCCGGCGCCACCGCGGCCGTGAACGAAAAGCCGCCCCAGTTCGGCGAGAAGTACTGCACGGCATTGTCAAAGCGCGCGCCGTAGGCCACGTGCCCGGTACCCTGCGACGCCGTGGCGCTGAGCAGGTTGAACGGCGACACCGCGCCGTTGAGCAGGAACGGATCGAGCCGCAGCAACGCATAGAACGACGGCGTGTACTGGCGCCCAAGCCGGAACTCGCCCCAGCCATCCGACAGGCCCATGTAGGCCTGCCGTCCGAACAACCGGTTGTTGCCGAAGAACTCCGTGCCAGTGTCGATGTTGAAGCCCGACTCGACCAGGAAGTTCGCCTTCAGTCCGCCGCCAAGATCCTCGATGCCGCGAATCCCCCAGCGCGAGGCCGCCTGCTGGCCTTCGCGCATCCGCACCACGCTGTCCGACCCCTTCGCATATTCGAGCGAGGCATCCACCACGCCGAACAGCTGCATCGTTCCCGCTGCCGCATTGCCGGCGGCCAGCGCCGCCCCAGTCACCCCCATTGCCATCCACTGTCTTGCGTTCACGCTTGCACTCTCCCGTTCTCACTGCTTGTTGTGTTGTGCTTTGGCCTGCAGCGCTTTCTGGACTTATTGCGCCTTGAGTCCTGCGACCCTCACTACCTCGCCCCATGCCGCCAGGTCGGAGCTGACCAGCTTGCCCAGCTCCGCCGCGCTCGCCGGCGCGGCCGGCTTCAGGTTCATCGCGGTAAAGCGCTCGCGGTCTTCCGGGGACTGCAGGATGCGGTTCACCTCGGCGTTGAGCCGCGTGACGATCGGCGCCGGCAGGCCCTTGGGCCCGAACAGCGCGACCCAGCTCGCCTGCTGGAACGGCACGCCCTGCTCCGTCATGGTCGGCACGTCAGGCGTGGGCAGCAGCCGCTCGGGACCCGAGACCGCGATGCCGCGGATCCGGCCGGATTTCAGGTGCGGAATCGACGAGACCGAATCGGTAATGCCGATGGTTACGTGTCCGGCCGCCAGGTCATTGCTGCACTGGGTCGCGGTCTTGTAGGGGATATGGCGCAGGTGGATGCCGGTTTTGGCCTTCAGATACTCCATCGCCAGATGGCCGCCCGAGCCGACGCCCCATGAGCAATACGCGAGCTCCGACTTGCTGGCCTTCACATACGCCAGGAACTCCTGCAGGTTGCGCGCCGGCACGCTCGCGCTGACCGCGAGCAGGTTGCCGCCGGGCGCACTGGGCCGCGCGATCGGCGTGAAGTCCTTGAGCGGGTCGTACGGCAGCGACGGCGTGGTCCACGGGTTCACCGTCAGCGTCGCCGAGTACGTGAACAGCAGCGTGTAGCCGTCCGGCGCAGCGCGCGCCACGGTTTCGCCGGCGATGATGCCGTTGGCGCCGGGGCGGTTGTCGATGACCACCGGTTGCTTGAGCGACGTGCTCAGTCGCTCGGCAATCAGCCGGGCAGTCTGGTCCGTTACGGTGCCGGCGCCGGAGGGCAGCACCATGCGGATCGGGCGGTTCGGATAGGGGGCCTCGGCGTGCGCGGCAGTGGCGCTCGCGAAGGCCAGAGGCACGGCGAGGGCCGCCCCGGCCCAGCGTGCGCCGGTGTGCTGGCTGATCATGATGTGGTCTCCATGGCGGCGCATTGGCCGCCCATGCCGGTGCGTTGCCGGCTGGTTGTCGACGGGCGCTCGCTGGCGCCCTGGTTAATGCGTCTCAGGCGGCCAGCGCCTGTGTCGCGGAATCGATGGCAGAAAGCCGTTCGTAGTGCCAGTCGGCATCGCCAAACAGATTGGCCAGCGCGGCGAGCCGCTTGTAGCAGTGGCCGACTTCCATCTCGTCGGTCATGCCGACCGCGCCGTACAACTGCACCGCGTCTTCGCCGAGCGCGCGTCCCGCGACCGAGACGAAGGCCTTGGCGAGCGAGACCGCGCGCATTCGCGCTGACGCATCGTCGTGCAGCGCGGCGGCGGCCGCTTCCGTGATGGCACGCGCCTGTTCCACGCTGACATAGAGGTCGACCAGCCGGTGGCGGATCACCTGGTTCGCGGACAACGGCCGGCCGAACTGCTCACGCGTGACGAGGTAGTCGCGCGTCAGCTCGAACGCACGCGCCATGGTGCCAACGGCTTCGGCGCAGGCCATGGTGGTCGCGCGATCGATCGCGGCTTCGACGCCTGGCCATGCGCCGCCTACGGCGCCGACTCGCGCGCTGTCGGGGACGCTGACACGGCGCAGCGTGACCGTGGCGGTCTGGCGGCCGTCGTAGGTCGGCAATGCTTCAATAGCGATGCCGCGCGTGCCGGCGGGCACGGCGAACAGCGTGAGGCCGTCGCGGTCGCGGCGCTGGCCGCTGGTGCGCGCCAGTACCAGCACCATGTCGGCGCTTCCACCAGCCAGCACCAGCGTCTTGCGGCCATCCAGAATCCAGTCGCTGGCGCCGCCGCCGTGCCGCGGCTCGGCGGACGTGGCGACATCGAACGCGTCATAGCGACCCTGCGGCTCCCACGCGGCCAGCGCCAGCATCGTCCTGCCCTCCGCCATTGCTGCGGCGGTAGCGGCATGCGCGGCGTCACCGCTCGCGGCCAGCAGCGGGCCGCACAAGGCGGCATTGGCCAGCCACGGCTCGGCGGGTTGGGCACTGCCCAGCGCCTCGGCCAGCACGGCCTGGTCCGCGGCGTCACCAAACCCGCCACAGGCTTCTGGCAGGCCCAGCGCGAGCCAGCCGAAACCTGCAAACGCCTGCCAGTGCCGGCGCGAGAAGCCGCCCGGCTCCGCCCGTGCCGCGCGGCGCTGTTCAAAGCCATAGTCGCGTTCGACATAGCGCCGCACGCTTTCCTGCAGCATGCGGCGGTCGTCGTGGGAATCGCTCATGGGTTCCGTTCCTTTCGCTGAGTTTGTTAGAGCCCAAGCACCTGCTTGGCCAGCAGTTCGTGCTGGATCTCGCTGGAGCCACCGGCGATGGTGTAGCCGCGCGTCACGAAACGCCGGGCGGATGCGGCTGCCGCATACGCGGATTGCCCGGCGCGTGGCGCCGCCGGCTCGAAGTGCGCGGCGCGGTCGTAGGCGAGCGTGCCGGGACCGAGCGCGTCGACGGCGAGGTTCTCGATGTCCTGGATCAGTCGGCTGCCAAGCAGCTTGAGCATGCCGGTCTCGGGACCAAGCCGCTCGCCCGCCCGCGCCCTCTGGCGAAAGCGCAGCACGGTCGCGGCCAACGCTTCCAGGCGCACGTCGAGTTCGCGGAATCGGCGCGCAAACCATGGCCGCTCCGTCAACGGCTGCCCGGCCTCTTCGACTTCCGCGGCAATGGCGCGCACCTTGGCCAGGCGGCGCCGGTTCTCGGCCACGCGGGCCAGGTTCAGGCGCTCATGCTCGAGCAGCGACTTGGCGATGCCCCAACCCGCATTCTCGTCGCCGACGCGGTGGTCGACGGGCACCTCGACATCATCGAAGAACACCTGGTTGAACAGGTGCCAGCCGTGGATGCCCACCAGCGGCCGCACGCTGATGCCGGGGCTGCGCATATCGATCAGCAGGAAGCTGATGCCCTGCTGCGCGCGCGCTGCGCTGTCGGTCCGCACCAGGCAGAAGATCCAGTCCGCGTACTGCGCGTACGACGTCCAGATCTTGCTGCCGTTGACGACATAGACTTCGGTGCCGTCCGCGCGCGTCTTGCGCACCGCATGCGTCTTCAGCGAAGCGAGGTCCGAGCCCGCATTGGGCTCCGAATACCCCTGGCACCACCAGTGCTCCAGGTTGAGAATGCGCGGCAGGAAATACTGCTGCTGCGCCGGCGTGCCGTAGCGGATCAGGATCGGTCCGATCATCTCGATCGAGATGCCACCCGTCTCCGGCGCGTGGGCAAGCACAAGTTCTTCCTGGAATACCGCGCGACGCTCGGCGCTCCAGCCCAGGCCCTGCCAGTCGCGCGGCCAGTGTGGCGCCAGCCAGCCGCGTTCGGCCAGCCGGTGCTGCCAGGCGATCATTTCGTCCTTGCTGACCTCAAGGCCGAGGCGCACCTTCTCGCGCACGGTTTCCGGCAAGGCCTGCGCGACAAAGGCGCGCACCTCGCCACGGAATGCCTCCAGGGAGGCTTCGCTGTCAGTCGTGATGGATTCACTCATGCGGGATCTCGCTTCAGTCGTGGGTATCGCGGCAGGCGCCGAGCCACTGCGGCAGCGCCATGCGCGTGCTGGCGGCACGCATGCCGCGCTTGATCGCGGTCACGCCGCCGGCCGGGAATGCGGCAATGGTCGCGGCCAGGTCGCGCGCGCGGTCGAGCACCTGCGTGTCGTCGGTGACTTCGGTGGCAACGCCGAGCCGAAGCAGGTCAGTTGCAGGTACGCGATCGCCAAGCAGGCAAAGCCGCGCGGCAACCGCTTCGGAATGGCGCAGTGCCAGCCATGCCGCATTGCGCGGCGCCGCCATGCCAAGGCGGATCTCGCCGATCTGCAGGAAGGCACCAGCGCCGCAGACCATCAGGTCGCCGGCCAGCGCCAGTGCCGCGCCGCCGTTGACCGCATGGCGCTCCAGCGCCACGATCCACGCCTTCTCGCTCTGCAGCAACGACAAGTGCACACGCTCCCAGACCTGCGCGAACTTTTCCATGCCGTCCGGCTCGACCTGCAGCGCCTTCAGATCCAGTCCCGAACAGAACGCGCCATCGGCGCCGCGCAGCAGCACGGCACGCGTGCTGTCGTCGGCGTTGACGCTGTCGATTGTGGCAGCCAGTGCGTGCGCAAGCGCGTTGTCGATGGCATTGCGCCGCTCCGGCCGGTTCAGCACGATCTCGGTCCAGCCGGCATGACGCTCCAGCAGTACCGGTGAGGTTGTTGCCGCTTCACTCATGCAATCGCTCCTTGCTCGCAGCCAATGGCGCCGGCGCAGGCCAGTTCATCAATTTCAGTGGCACCGTAGCCAAGCTCGGTCAGCACTTCCGTGGTGTGCTGGCCCAGCCGAGGCACAGCAGGAATATCGTCCCCTTGCAGGCTCGCCATCGAGAACGGCAGCCCCGGCAGTTCGAGCAGGCCGCCTTCGCCATTGCCAACCGCGCGCAGGATGCCGCTGGCGCGCACATCCGCACTGGCGCCGACCTGGTGGTAATTGCGCACCACGCCAACCACGACCTGATGGCGTTCGAGCAGCGCACGCGCAGCGTCGCCGCTCAATTGGCGCAGCGCATCGTGCAGGATCGCGAGCAGCGCCGGACGGTTCTGCACGCGCAGTGCATTGCTGGCGAAGCGCGGATCCTGCGCGAGCGCGGGATTACCGATCGCTTCGCACAGGCGCGCCCAGTGTTCGTCGAGATACGCGGACAACACCACATGGCCATCGGCCACTGCGATGACATCCGCCGCAGGTGCGGCCTTGGGCTGGCTGTTGCCGCTGCGCACAGGCAGCGCGCCCGAGCATTGGTACTCCGCCCACAACTGCGCCTGCAGTTGCACGCCAACCTGCAATAGCGACGTCTCGATGGTTTCGCCCTTGCCGGTACGGAGGCGGCGAAACAGCGCGGCGAGAATCGCGTTGGCAGCAGCCAGTGCGGTAGCCGCGTCGATCAGTGCAAAGCCCGCCTTCAGCGGCTGTCCGCCGGCTTCGCCGGTCACGGACATCATGCCGCTTTCGGCCTGCGCGGCGATATCGAGCCCCGGCCGCGAGCGCGACGGTCCGCGCGTGCCGAAGCCGCTGATCGATGCATGAATCAGTTCGGTTTTCTCAGCGCGCAGCGTCGCGGCATCCAGCCCCAGCGCTTCCATCACGCCGTGACGCGTGTTATGCAGCACCACGTCGCTGGCCAGCGCGAGCCGCCGCGCGGCTTCCACGCCGCCGCTGCTGCGCAGGTCCAGCGCGATGCCGCGCTTGCCACGGTTGTACGCGAGGAACATCGGACTCTGCGCGCTGGTGCCGTCGAAACGCCGCGCGCTGTCGCCGCGCAGCGCTTCCACCTTGACCACGTCGGCGCCGAGATCGGCCAGCATCATGGCCGCGCCTGGCGCCGCGATGAACTGCCCAAACTCCGCTACCCGAATGCCTGCGAGGGGCAGGTCTTGCCGGCTTGCCATGCCATGGACTCCATGCCGGTTTGCCCGGCGTTGCGATGATGCGAAAGGATCATGCGGCAGCAGCGGCGTTTGCGGCAGATGGCAGGATCGCTGCCGCGTAAACCTGTGGTTAGCACCTCGGGGTTATCCCGGCTGCCGGGTATGCGCTAGCGCGTCCCGCGCCTGCGGGGAACTGCCGCGCAATGCTCGCTGCTAACCACCGGTTTACACGGCGCCAACCCGAACGGCCGGCGGGCCGCGCCAGCGCTGGCCCGACGGGTGATCGGGGAGCGGCGGAGCGGAGTTTCCCCTATCCCAATCCTCGGCCGCTTGCCCTGAAATTCGTGCTGAAGACGGCTGCCATGGACATGCATGGCGGCCAGCCGGATTCACCATTTTGCGAAAGGAGTCACGCATGCAGGATCTCGAGGAAAGGGCCGTCGCGCTGGTAACGGGCACCGGCATCGAAGCCATCGACGACGGTGTCTGGCTGTTGCACGGGCAAGGGCAGAGCTTTGTAGCGGATGTCGGCGGCGGCCTGCTGGTAGTCGACAGCGGCCCGGGCGGGCGCGTCACCGCCGGCATGATCGACGCGCTGCGCACGCAGACCAGCCTGCCGGTGCTGGCGATCTGCTACAGCCACGGCCATATGGGCTACAACGCCGGTCTGCAGCAATGGCTCGACCATGCTGCCGCACGCGGCGAGCCCGCGCCACGCGTGCTCGCCCACGTGAACGTGCTGGCACGCCAGGCGCGCTATCGCGAAACCAGCCGCATGCAGGAACGCATGGCCGAGATCCAGTTCCGCCGCCCTGCCGGCGCCATGGCGGGCAAGCTCGGCCACACCGCGCCCACCGAGACCTTTGCCGACGGCGTGACGATTGGCCACGGCAATGGCCGTGCGGAGATCCTGTGGGCGCCATCGGAGACCGACGACGCCGTCGCGGTCTGGCTGCCGGGACGGCGGCTGCTGTATGGCGGCCCGGCCGTCATCGATTCCATTCCCAACGTCGGCACGCCGTTCCGCACGCTGCGCGATACCGTGCGCTGGGCCGAAACGCTCGAACGCATGGCCGCGCTGGGACCGCGCACCGTCGTGCGCGAGTTCGGCCCCACGCTGCGCGGCGCGGACGAATGCGAACGCGTGCTGTGCCAGACGGCGCGCGCGCTGCGCTGGCTGCGAGCGGAAGTGGTCCGGCTCATGAACGCGGGCTGCAACGAGCGCCAGATGCTTGCCGCGCTCAAGCCGCCCGCGGAACTGTTCGACCAGCCCTGGATGCGGCCCACGTACGGCGATCCGAGCTATATCGCGCGCGATATCTATCGCTCTGAGAATGGCTGGTGGGACCGCAACGCGACCTCGCTGCACCCTGCCGCGCCCGAGCAAGCCGCGGCCGAAATCGCCGCCGCAGTGGCCGACCACGGCGCGCTGATCCGCCACGCGCAGTCGCTGGCCACGCGCGGCGAGATCCAGCTGGCGCTGCACGTGATCGATGTGCTCGCACTCGCGCCCGGTGACGCGCCCACGCTGGCCGAAGCCCGCCGGCTCAAGGCCGCGTGGCTGCGCCAGCGTGCGGGCGAGGTACGGAGCTACGTGTCCCGCAGCCTGTACGGCGCCGCTGCCGACATGCTGGAAAACGGCGCAGCGGATACCTTCGGCATCCACTGAGCGCCGGCCTGCGGCGTGCGTCCTGGCGCGGCTACTCCAGCACCACGCCGCTGGTCTTGATCACAGTGCCCCACTTGCGCACTTCCTCATCGATAAACCGCGCGAAGCTCGCGCTGTCACCGGGCTCGGGCTGCAGCCCCAGCGCCGTGAGCTTGTTGCGGACATCGCTGTCCGCGAGCACGGCGCTGGCATCGCGGTTGATCTGCTGGACGATGGCAGCTGGCGTGCGCGCCGGGGCCAGCAGGCCGAACCAACCGTAGCCGACCACACCGGGGAACCCCTGCTCGGCGAAGGTCGGCGCATCCGGATAGACCGGCGTGCGCTGCTCCGACGCCACGGCCAGCACGCGCAACTGGCCGGCCTTGATGAACGGCAGCGCGGACGTGATCGCCGTCAGCGTGGCGTCCACGCGGCCGGCCAGCAGTTCCGTGTAGGCCGTCGCGTCGCCACGGTAGTGCACGTTCAGCACCTTGAACTTCGCCTGTGCGGCGAACAGTTCCGCGGTCAGGTGCGGCCCCGAGCCGGCGCCGGGCGAGGCAAACGTGGCGCCGCCAGGCTTTGCGCGCGCCATCCGCACGAAGTCCGCAACCGTGCGCACCGGCGAATCGGCCTTGACGATCAGGAAGACCGGGCCGACCACGCGCGGGCCCACCGCCACGAAATCCTTGTGGATGTCGTACTGCTGCGGCAGGCCGGCCGCCGTGTTGATGGCGAACGGCGCGGCGGCCCACAGCAGCGTGTAGCCATCCGGTGCGGAACGTGCGAGCGTTTCGTTGGCGACGCGGGTGCCGGCCCCCGGCTTGTTCTCGACCACGAACTGCTGGCCGTACTTGCGGCTCAGCGCCTCGGCCAGCAGCCGGGCCGAGGTATCGTTGGACCCGCCCGGCCCGTACGGGGAAATCAGCCGCACCGTGCGCGACGGATAGGCCTGCGCCAGCGCGCTCCATGGCGCCAGCGCGGGCGCCGCGCCCAGCAGCAACAGGTCGCGCATGCGGGCCAGCATGGCCCTGCGCGATATGGCGTTGTCGTCTGTCTTGAGCTTCATGGACCTCGCTCCTCAGGAAACGCGGCGCACTGCGGGGATGCGGTACTGGCCTTCGATAAAGGCCGGTGCCGGGTGGTAGAGACGCAGGATCAGATAGAAGGAGCCCGCGGGCGCCGGCAGCCAGTTCTCTGCGTGCGCCGGCCGCTGGTGCGAGATCGGGATGACCAGGCCGCCGTCCGGCTCCATGCGCAGGCCGGGCGTGCGGTCGCCCACGGCGTAGCGACCAATCTCGTTGGCGCTGAAGAAGCGGTCCTCGCCATACAGCGACACCGACCAGAACGCCTGCGCGGGCGGCAGCATGCCGGGCGGGAAGCGCAGCTCGTACATGTGCTCGCCACGCAGCGGTTCGCCATCGGCATCGAAATCGGCCATCGCGTAGATCGCCTCGTCGGCCCGCAACGCGCCCAGGCCCTTCATCGCGGTGCAGGCACGCTGCAGCCAGTCGTCGCCATAGAGCCCGAGCTTCATGCTGTAGCCCCAGCTCTTGCGACCCTGGCTGCGCGTATGTGCCTCGATCACCTGCAGGGCCTGACGATACGCGTTCTCCAGGCCGGCACGGACTTCGGCGCGCAGGCCGGCGATGTCGATCTCGCCCTCGAGCTTCAGGCCGGCCTTGCGCAGCAGCGTCAGCACGCCCTGCTCGCGTTCGGCGGGCGGGTACTCGCGCAGTGCGTTGAACAGGTTCTGGAAGAAATCGAGCGCTTCGTTGCCAGTGTCGCTCCAGGCGCGCAAGCATTCAGGCACTGTCTTCGCAGGCGCATCGAGCGCAAAGCCGCTTTCGAACGCATGCGCCGCGGCCAGGTCGGCGGGGCCCTGCACCAGCACGCGGCCCAGCAGCCAGACCAGCGAAGTCGGGCACGCCACCACATGGCTCCCCGTGGCCTGCTGGCCGGGGCCGACCAGCGTCACCGTGCCGCCTTCGGCGGGCACGTTGCGCGGACCGAGGTTCTCGAAGTTGTTGGTCCAGGCGTCGAGCAGTTCCACGACGTAATAGCGGTCGCGCTGGGGCAGCGGCGGCACACGCAGCGTGACCGGTCCGTCGGCGAGGTTGATCCAGCCGCAGAAGTACAGCAGGTCATTGGCGGGCGTGACGACGTCGCGGTCTTCATGCGTCCACTGGCGTTCGCTGGCCGACAACGTATTGACCGGCGCGCGGCCATAGCCGGTTGCCGTGCTGACCGAGGTCTGTATGCGGCAGGTGCGCAAGGTCTCGATCAGCGGATAGCCATAGATCACGACAGGCAATGCGGCGGCGGCAACCAGTGCTTCCTGGCTGGAGCTGTAGACGGGGGCGGAAAACAACTGTGGCGCGGGATGGTTCATGCAGGGCTCCGGGAATCTTGAGGGAATAGCGGACGGGCGCGGCGGCTCACTCCTGTGCCGCGCCGCTTGACTTGACCAGTGCGGCCCAGGACGTCACGTCGCTGCGCATCTGCACGGCAAAAGCGCTGCGCGGCTGAGGCGTATAGCGCATGCCGAGCGAGTCGGCCTGTGCCTTGATCGCCGGGTCGCGCATGGCTGCGGCCAACGCGCGCTCCAACCGGTCGACGATGTCGGTGGGCGTGCGCGCGGGCGCGAACAGGGCAAACCAGCTGTCGACACCGAACGCGACGCCGGATTCGGTGAAGGTCGGCACATCGGGCAGCGCGGGCGAACGTTCGGAGCCGGTGACGGCCAGCGCCCTCACCTTGCCGCTGCGAATCAGGGGCAGCGTGCCGGCCAGATCGGACATGGCCACGGGCAGCGTGCCGCCGATCACGTCGGTGAGCATCGGGTTGACGCCCTTGTACGGGATATGGCGCAGGTGGATGCCACTCAGGACGTTGAGGCTTTCGCCAGCCAGGTGACCGCCCGAGCCATTGCCCCAGGAGCCGTAGGCCAGATCCGCACCGGGGCGCTTCGCCTCGGCAATCAGCGCCGGCAGGTCGCGGCCCTTGAAGGCGGGCCCGGCGATCAGCACATTGCCGCCATAGAAGAGCCGGCCGATCGGCACGAAATCGCGCACCGGATCGTACGGGAGTTTGGGAAAGATGGCCGGTGCAATCGCATGCGTGGCGGAAATGCCGAGCACCAGCGTGTAGCCGTCGGGCGCGGAACGCGCGACCTGTGCCGAGCCGATGGTGCCCGTAGCCCCGGCGATGTTCTCGACGACAACCGTCTGGCCGAGATCCTTGGACAGGCCGGCCGCGACCAGCCGACCCACGACATCGGTGCCGCCGCCCGCCGGAAACGGCACCACGAGACGGATCGGCTTGTCGGGATAGGCGCCCGCGTGCGCAACGGGTGCCACCGCGCAAAATGCTGTCGCGGCGAGTGCGCCCAGTCCACGCAGCACCATGCGCCGCGCCGTCAAGTGCGTCTGCAATTGCATGTTTTGTCTCCTGTTTTATTGAGGGTCTGCTGCGGAGCCGGTGCCTGTCTGTGCGGACATCCTGACTCCTTTTCTTCGGATGGGACTCCGTGCGCTACGGCGCGCCGTGGCTGTCCTCGCGAAGCGTGACGACCGCGTCGGCGGCGACCAGTCCCTGCGCGGTGACGATGAACGGATTGATCTCGATCGTATCCAGCCGGTCGCCAAGTTCCGCGGCAAGCTGCGACACGCTGGCCAGCACCTGGGCGGCAGCATTCAGGTCCACCTGCGGATGGCCCCGGTGCCCTTCGCACAGCGCGGCGACGCGGCTCGCGTGCAGCATGGCGTGCGCCTGTTCGCGCGACAGCGGCGCCAGCCCGCAGGCAGTCTGGCGGAAGATCTCGACGGCCGTGCCGCCGATGCCCGCCAGCGCAACCAGGCCGAATACCGGATCGCGCCGCACGCCGACCATGACCTCGCCCCAGCCGCGCACCATGCGCGCCACCAGCACGCCCTCGAACGCGACCGGTGCGCCGCTGTCCGTGCGCAGACCGGCGACGGCCTGCGCCATGCGGCCAAAGGCATCGCGCACCGCCTGCGCGTTGGCGAGGTTGAGGGCCACGCCGCCGACATCGCTCTTGTGCAGGATCTCGCGCGAGCAAAGCTTGACCACGACGGGGTAGCCGAGACGTTCCGCAATACGCACAGCCTCATCGGCGTCACGGGCGAGGTCGTGCGGGGCAACCGGCACACCGGCCTCGGCGAGCAGGCGCATAGCCTCGTACTCGGACAGTGCGGTGGCAGCAGGCGGAATATCGCGCAGCAGATCGTCCTGCGCAGTCGGCTGGGCATGCCCTTCCGCTGCGTCATCTCCGCGCGCGTCTTCGAGCGCGGCCGCACGCGCCAGCGTGGCGACCGCTTCCACCGCATGGCCCGGTTCGCGGAACACCAGGCAGCCGCGCGCTTCGAGCCAGGCGCGCTTGTCGTCATCGACGAGGCCGGACACCATCAGCGGCGCGGCGTCCGGCGCTTCGCTCAGCGCGCCGATGGTTTGCTGCAACTCCGGCCAGAACCGCGGGGCATTGGCGCCGCCAGCGAGAAAGACCGCCACGCTGCCGTAGGCGCCACTGCGCGCCACGTTGGCGATAGCGTCCATGAAGACGCGCGGCTGCGCCACGATCTGCCCCGTGACGTCGATCGGATTGGCGGTACTCGCGAACGGAATCGCGGTACGCAGTGCCTCGGCCGCGGCATCGGGCATCGGCGGCAGCGGCAGGCCGAGTTCTTCGGCGCGGTCCGCCATCATGATGCCGACGCCGCCCGATACGGTGACGATGGCCAGCGGCGTGACCGCACTGGCCTCGCCAGCGCTGGTGCGCTGCCAGCTGGCTGGCCGCCGGCCACGCGACAGCACATAGCCGAGCCGGAAGAACTCTTCGAGCGTATGGGCGCGGTGCACGCCGTAGGCATCGAACACCGCCTGGTACACCGCGTCTTCGCCGGCCAGGCTGGCCGTGTGCGACTGTGCTGAACGCGCGCCGGCTTCGGTCGTACCCACCTTGGTAACCACGACCGGCTTGCCGGCCGCACGCGCGGCGGCGAGTGCCCGGCGCAGGCGCGTGCCGTCGCGGCAGCCTTCGATATAGGCCAGGATCACACGCGTGTTCGGATCATGGGCAAGCCACTCGATCACATCGGCCACTTGCAGCCCCGCCTCGTTGCCGGTCGTGACCCAGTGGCTCAGGCCCAGGCCCGCTTCACGCGCTAGCGCAAACGCATAGGCGCCGAACGCGCCGCTCTGGCTCACCAGACCGACTTCGCCGACCGGCGGCGTGCCGCTCAGCGCGATCGGCGAGAACGTGGCGAACACGCGCTCGCGCAGATTCATGGCGCCCAGGCAGTTGGGGCCCAGCAGCGTAATGCCGGCCTGCTGCGCGCTGCGCGCCAGGCGCTCCTGCATCGGCACGCCGGCGCCGCCGGCCTCGGCGAAACCCGAGGTGAAGACCACCGCGGCGCGCGTGCCGTTGCCGGCAAGCTGCGCCATCACGTCCTGGCTGGCGCTGGCCGGCACCGCGACGATCGCAAGATCCACCGGTTCGCCGATATCGGACAGCGAGCCATAGGCGCGCAAACCCTGCACTTCGGGCGCGGATGCGTTGACCGGATAGATGCGTCCCGCATAGCCCAGTTCGCGCAGCAGCCGGATGGGCATGCCGCCCACTTTGTCCGGCTGGGTAGAAGCACCAATCACGGCGATCGAACGCGGATACAGCAGGGAATTCAGGTCAACCATACGAGCGTCTCCAATGCGGTCTTGTTGTGGATGTTGGGCGGCTGCCGCTATTGCTGCAGGCCGGTGGCTGCCTCGATGGAGCGGACCATCTCCCTCAGCAGCGGCGCGATCTTTTTTTCCATCATCCCGCGCTTCACCTGCGATCCCGGTACGGCGCAGTTGAACAGCAGCGGACGGTTCAGGTAGCGGATGCGCGAATAAACGCCCACGCCATGCACGCCGATGCCGGCATCGCCCTCGTTGAGCGCGAAGCCGCGCTTCGGGTAGTGGGCGACGTTGTGGCACAGCGTGTCGTAGAACGCGGCGTATTCCTCCGGCCGCTCCTCGCTCGCGGCGGTCATCAGGCTTTGGAACTCGGCCTTTGACAAGGTGCACAGATAGGCACGCCCCATGGCCGTACTGAGCACCGAGCGCACGGCGCCGGTGCCGGGCCGGGCCGGCGTCCCTTCGTTGTGGGTGCAGGACTGCAGGTAGGTCACGTCGAGCCGGTGCGCCACGCCCATCGACACCGCGCCTTCGATGCGGTCGGCCAGCGCCTGCATCAGCGGACGGGCCACATGGCGCACTTGCAGGCCGGTCAGGTACGGGTAACCGAGCGCCAGCACCTGGGCGCTGACGAAGTACTTGTCGAGCTTGGGATCCCAGTCGAGGTAGCCAAGCTCGAACAGCGTGCGGCAGATGCGCGATACCGTGGCGCGCGGCAGTTGCAGCCGCTGCGCGAGTTCGCCATTGCCGAGCGGGCGCGGCTCGTCGATAAAGCAGCGCAGCAAGGCAAAGCCTTTGGCCAGCAGCCCCCCGAAAGACGGGTCTTCGCGGCGGCGCTCGGCAATGAATTGTTCGACGGGCAGGTTCATGGCGTTTCCTCTCTATCCAGTCTGGACACGGAGCCGCCCAGTGTCAAAACGTGGAATCCATTTCCAAATATTGGAAATATAGGTCATCGCCTTGACCCGTTCCACGAGTAGGGCATAAGGTACTTTGGACGCCGATTCGAACCCGGATGCACAGCATGCGACTCAGCCAGATACAGGATTTCATCGCGGTGGCGGAAGGCGGCAGCATCCGCGCCGCGGCACGGACGCGCGACGTGTCGGCGCCCGCGCTGACGAAGAGCATCCGCCAGCTCGAGGATGAACTGCATGTGCCGCTGCTCACGCGCACGACGCGCGGGGTCGTGCTGTCGCACTACGGCGAAGCGTTCCTGCGCCGCGCGCGGCTGATTGCCACCGAAGCCCGTCGGGCCACGGAGGAAATGACGCAGATGCTGGGCGCGCGTACCGGCACGGTTCGCATTGGCGTCACCGGCGGTCCGGCGCACCTGCTGCTGCCCGCCGCCCTGAACCGGTTCCGCCGGCAGCATCCGGAAGTTCAGGTCTACATCGACAGCGGCCGCTCTGCGGTGCACCTGCAGGATCTGCGTGCGGGCCTGATCGACGTCGCGGTGAGCCCGATTCCCGATGAAGGCATCGACCACGACTTCATTTGCGAGCCGCTCTACAACAACGACTCGGTCGTGGTCGCACACCAGGACCATCCGCTGCGCAATGCGCGCACGCTGCGCGAGCTGGTGGGTTCGGAATGGATCCTGACCACCTGCCGCATGCACGGGCCGGGCGCGGCCATCATGGATGCCTTCCGCGCGCAGGATCTGCCGTTGCCGCGCGTCGCCGTGCGGTGCGACACCTTCAACCTCATCCAGGCGCTGCTGCAGGACCGCAGGCTGCTGTGCATGGTCGCGCGCCAGCTCATGCAAGACCGCGTGGGTGCCTCAACAGGGCTGGCGGTCCTTCCGATCGAAGACCCGTTGCCGAGCCATACCGTCTGCCTGATCTACCGCGCCGATTCCCCGATGCCTCCGGTGGTCGCCAGTTTCGCCGCACAACTGCGGCGCGAGGCGCACTACCTGATCAACATGCCCGACAGCCCGTTGAAGCGCCCCGGCGCGCCACCGGCATCGCGAGATGACAAGCCCGTGGAAACCGCAGACATTGCCGCATAGGCGGCCTGTCTCAGGTGACAGACACGTTGGCATCCGTCTCGGCAAACAGTACAGACCGATTGCGCCCGTTCGACTTCGCGAGATACAGCGCCTTGTCCGCCCGGTCGATCAGGTGCTCGGGGTTCACCGCCTTGTCGGTTGTTCCGGCGACCCCGATGGATAGTGTCACCACCGCACCGTCCATCGCGATGACCGTGCCGGGCACCGAGACCGTCTGCCGGTACCGCTCCGCACGGCTCAAGGCCGCATCGACTTCCAATCCGGGCAGGAGCACCAGGAATTCCTCTCCGCCGTAACGGCACACCACGTCATTGGCGCGCGCCTGCTGCTGCAGCAGCGTGGCCACCTGTTTCAGGACCTGGTCCCCGGCCGAGTGCCCATCCCGGTCGTTGATCTGCTTGAAGTGGTCGATATCGACCAGCAGCACCGCCACGGACTGGTCCGTGCGCGCACCGGGGCCGAATTCACGCCTGAGCGAGTCGTTGAGATAGCGCCGGTTGTACAGGCCCGTCAGCGGATCGCGGTTGGCCTGCTCGGTCAGTTGGGCCTGCAGCGCGTGCACGGCCTCGAGCTGGCCCTGCAAGGCCTGTTCGCTGAGTTTCAGCTTGTGGCGCGTCTCGCTCAGCGACAGCGCGCGGAAATAGGCGCCGCGTGCGAACAGCAGCAGGTACACGGTCAGGCACGCCATGCTCAGGGCCGTGACCGGCATCGTCGTGTCGGGTTCGAACTTCAGACCGAACCATGCCACCGACACGGCAGCCCCGGCCGCCGACAGGGCCACCGCCTCCAGCGCCCCGCGAAAGCCGCGGAATGCGGCCAGGTTGATGCCGCCGCATATCACCAGCAGGTAGGTGATCCATAGCGGGAATCCCAGCCATGCGGTCCAGAGGCCAAAGCAGAAGTCGTCGAGCCGCAGGTTGTTGATCTCCGTTTCGAGCGGCGCGCGCGCATGCCTGGCGACGAGATAGACCACGTGCGGATAAACCAGGAACTGCAGCGACATCAGGACCCATGCCGTCGTGTCGCGGCCCGTGGCGTGGAACTGCAACGCAAGAATCAGGAAAACGATCCACCAGGACGCCGTGCGGTTGCGGTGGTTCATCTTCACGACCCAATGTACTTCACCGGGTCGGCTCTTGCTTGTGCTGTTGCTCTGGCTTGTGTTGTCGTTGGTCTGCAAGTCTCCCCCTGTCCCTCTCCTCCCGTAGTACCGTGAGAATATCAGGGTGCGGGGGTGGCGGCGCCTGGGCCGCCTCGCTCAGTCCTTGCGGTCGAACGTCCGCGCGCCGCCCGACACAAGGCGTTCCAGCAGCGGCGCCGGTTCCCAGTGCGCGCCGTGCGCGTCCCGCAAGGCGCGAATCCTGGCGAGTACCTTGTCCAGACCAAGCGTTTCGGCATAGAACATCGGGCCGCCGCGCCAGGCCGGGAAGCCATAGCCATGCACGTAGACGACGTCGATATCCGACGCTCGCTGGGCGATGCCCTCCTCCAGGATGTGCGCGCCCTCGTTGATCAACGCAAGCATGCAACGCTCCACGATCTCTTCGTCGGACACGGCGCGCCTTGTGATGCCCGCCTCGCGGGCACAGTCCGCGATGAGGTCGTCGATGAGCGGGTCGGGAACCGGCGTCCGGCTGCCGGGCTCGTAACGATAGTAGCCACCGCTGGTCTTCTGCCCGAACCGCCCCATTTCGCAGATGCGATCCGCCACGCTGGAGTACCGCAGATGCGCGGGGCGCGTCGAGGCCAGCCGCTTCCGCGTTGCCCAGTTGATGTCCATGCCGGCAAGATCGGCCATGGTCAGCGGCCCCATCGCCATGCCGAATTCGGTCAGCGCGCGGTCGACCTGCTGCGGTGAAGCACCCTCTTCCAGCAGGAAGCCCGCTTCGCGCCAATACGGCGTCAGCATCCGGTTGCCGACAAACCCTTCGCATACGCCAACCAGCACCGGAACCTTCTGGATACGTTGCGCCATGGTGAGGCAGGTGGCGATGACGTCGAGGCCGGTGGCCTTTCCGCGCACGACCTCCAGCAGCTTCATCACATTCGCCGGGCTGAAGAAATGCAGGCCGATGACATCGCCCGGACGCCGTGTGGATGCGGCAATGACATCCACGTCGAGCCGCGAGGTGTTCGTCGCAAGAATCGCCGACGGCTTGCAGACCTTGTCGAGCCGTTCGAAGATGTCCCGCTTGACCGCCATGTCTTCAAATACGGCCTCAATCACGAGGTCCGCATCGGCAAGCGCGTCAAACTCCAGCGACGGCGCAATGCGCGCGATACGCTCTTCGATCTGCGCCGATGTCAGCTTGCCTTTTGACGCCGTGACGTCGTAGTTGCGCCGGATCAGGGCCATGCCGCGATCGAGCGCCGCCTGTTCCCGTTCGACCAGCGTGACCGGGATGCCGGCGTTGACGAAAGCCATCGTGATACCGACACCCATCGTCCCTGCACCAAGCACTGCAACGCGGTCGATGGTGCGCAGCGTCTGCCCTTTTCCATCGCTGAATTTCGGGGCTTCCCGCTCGGCAAAGAAGATATGGCGAAGCGACTGCGACTCGGCCCCGGCGACCAGTTCGTCGAATCGCGCGCGTTCGAATGCAAGCCCTTCGCTGAAGGGCAATTGGGTCGCGGCCTTCAGGCAGAGAACGCACGCCCGCTGCGCCGA
The DNA here is from genome assembly GCF_905397435.1 of Cupriavidus numazuensis. GTDB lineage: Bacteria > Pseudomonadota > Gammaproteobacteria > Burkholderiales > Burkholderiaceae > Cupriavidus > Cupriavidus numazuensis. The sequence continues at coordinate 67,367 of NZ_CAJPVI010000026.1, read as the reverse complement.
AGCGTTTCGGGATTTCCTGCTGACCGCTGCAAGCCTCGCTTCGAAATCGATGGACGATCCCTGCACCTCATGGGCTGCAACCAACGGATGTGCGCTTGATCTGGCCGCCGCCCGACGACAGAACTCGACGGCCAGCGCCACGACTTCGCCCGCGTCTCGCGTCGCCCCTGCGCCTTCGGTCACTGCATCGGCCAGCCCGATCTGCACCGCACCCTTGCCGGTGACAGGCGTGCCGTGCTGGATCATGTCCAACGCCCGCTCCACGCCGACCAGCCGTGGCAGCCGCTGCGTGCCACCACCACCGGGGACCAGGCCGATATTGACCTCCGGCAGCCCCAGTCGCGCATCGTGGGCCACCACGCGATAGTGGCAGCCCAATGCCAGTTCCAGACCGCCTCCCAGAGCAACGCCATGAATGGCTGCCACCACGGGCTTGGGCGAGGCTTCCATCCATTGCTGGATATCCCGCAATTGCGGCCTTGCCGTCGCGGCAGGCGTGTTGAACTGCCGGATATCGGCGCCGCCGCAGAACACCTTGCCCGTTCCTGCGATGACGATCCCGACGACGCCCTGGTCCTCGACCGCCAGTTTCAGACCGGCATGGATTCCCGCCCGCGTGCTGTCACCCAGTCCGTTGACCGGCGGATTGTCGAGCCACAGTACCGCGATATCGGCTTGCCGTTGATAGCCGACGGTGGGCGAAAGACGAACAGATTCAGAAGCTTGAGACATCTCGATTTTCCGGAAACGATGCGGCGTGCAGCTTGCGCTTATTGGTGGATCGAAAGAATCGCAGTGGCCTGGCTCGAGAGCACACCACCATTGCCGTGCACGAGCGCGGTCTCCGCGCCCGCGACCTGGCGGTCTCCCGCCTCCTTGCGCAGCTGCGTCACGGCTTCGATGACCAGGAAGATGCTGTACATGCCCGGATGCACACATGACAGACCGCCGCCATTCGTGTTCATCGGGAAATCGCCGCCCGGCGCGATCCGTCCACCCGAAATGAATGCGCCGCCTTCGCCCTTGGCACAGAACCCGAGGTCTTCAAGGAAGAGAATCGGGTTGATCGTGAACGCGTCGTACAGTTCGACAACGTCGATATCCTTCGGTGTCAGCCCTGCCTGCGAGAACGCCCTGGCGCCCGATTCAATCGCCGGCGTGCGCGTGAGGTCGTCCATGCAGGAAATCTGGCGGTGCCAGTGAGCATGGCCGACGCCCAGTGCGTAGACCGGCTTGACGTGCAGGTCCTTCGCACGATCGGCGCGTGTCACGACAAATGCCCCAGCACCGTCGGTGACGAGACAGCAATCCCGCACGGTCAACGGGTCTGAAACCATCTTGGCGTTGAGCACGTCGTCAATCGAAAGCGGATCACGCGCAAAGGCATCCGGATTGAGCTGTGCCCACTTGCGCGCCGCCACCGCCACTTCAGCCAGGTGCGTGCGCGTGGTGCCGTATTCGTGCATGTGCCGGGCCGCGGCCAGCGCATAGCTCGTCACTGGGTTGAACGGCTTGTACGGGTGCTCGTACGGTTGCGGGTCGAGTTCCGCACGCATTGCATTGACACGCGAACTGCTCGGGATGCTGCGGGGATTGCTACCGTAGCAGATCAGCACGTTCTCGCATTCGCCGGCTTCAATCGCCATTGCCGCGATGCGGATGTCGGCGATAAACGACGAGCCACCGAACATCGTGCTGTCCGAGAAGCGCGGCCGGATGCCCAGGTACTCGGACATTCGCATGACCCACCAGGGCGAGGTCAGGCTCGACGTGATGATGCCGTCGATGTCCGCCATGCGCAGCCCGCTTGCCGCGACCGCAGTTCTCGCTGCCTCAGCAATGATCTCCTGCTCGGTGCGGCCGCCCGCGTGCCCGAGGCCGGCAAGTCCGGTCCCGAGAATCGCCACGCCGCCGCGGTCTGTTGCCTTCCTCATTGCGTCTCTCCCGCCGGACTGAACACGAGGAGCGCCGCCCCGTCTTCCTGTGTGATTTGCGCCTTCACCCGTGCCCCGATCTTTACCGCTTCGGGATCGACGCCGACAACGCGGCTCATCAGGCGCGGGCCCTCGTCCAGATCCACGAGGCAAATGTTGTGACTGGCCGCTTTACCGCGAACCACCGAGGTGGAATAGACGCGCCCGTAGCCAGATGGTGCGGCCCAGTGCAGATCGTCCGAGCCGCAGAACGGGCAGACCACGCGCGGGTAGAAGTGATACTTGTCGCAGGCGCGGCACCGGGGAATTTCAAACGCACCTTGCGCCAGCCGGCCGAAGTAATGTTCATCAGCGCCTTGCGTTTTGCTGTCGGTCATGGCCTCTCTCACTGATCGATGTGCACACCGGTGACTTTCACGGTGTTCTGCCACTTGGCCACTTCAGTCTCGACATACTTGCGGAATTCGGCGGGATTCAGGCCACCGGCCGCTTCCGCGTTCTGCCGCTTGAGCTTGGCCACCATGTCGGGCGACGCCATGATGCGGTTCACCTCGGCATTCAACCGCGTGACGATGGCCTGCGGCGTGCCGGCGGGTGCGTAGAGTCCAAGCCAGGTGTAGGCATCGAAGTTCTTGTAGCCGGCCTCCGCAATGGTCGGCACATCGGGGAACAGCTTGCTGCGCTCGGCACTGGTGACCGCGATGGGACGCAGCTTGCCGGCGGCGACAAATGCGGAAACGCTCATGGAATCCTGGAAGACAACGGGAATCTGCCCTGCCACCACGGCATTGGTCGAAGGCGACGCGCCCTTGTACGGAACATGAACCAGCGGCGCGCCAGTCATATGGCGAAACAGCTCGCCAGCCAGGTGCGTGGAACCGCCGGCGCCGGCCGAGCCATAGGGAACGCTGCCCTGCTCCTTCGCCCATTTGACGAACTCGGGCACGGTATGGACCGGCACCGACGGATTCACCACGAGCATATTGGGCGCCTTCGCAATCAGCGCGATCGGCTCGAAGTCCAGCACGGGCCGGTATCGGACCGATTTCTGGACCGCCGGCCCGATGACGTGCCCGGTGGCGCTCAGCAGCAGCGTGTAGCCATCAGCGGGTTTCCGGGCGACATACTCCGTGGCAATTTGTCCTGCCGCACCGGGCCGGTTCTCGACAACAAAGCTCTGCTTGAGCGACTCGGTCAGCTCGGCGGCCACCAGCCGCCCGACGATATCCGTCATGCCGCCGGGGGCAAACGCGACCACAATCGTGACCGGCTTGCCGGGATAGGTTTCGGCATGGGCCAGGTTGCCAACTGCGCCGCCCAGGACTACGGCAGCACCAAGCGTGGCGACAAGGCGCCGGCGGGTAAGGCTTCGAATCATCAATGTCTCCTGCGTCAGTCTGCACGTGGCCGCCATCCGGGCCCGTGTGTTTTGTTGTGACGCCAGTATATTTTTGTGATTCGAAGAGACCTATCCGAAAGTTTCGAACCGGGCGTTCGTGGTTTTTCAACGCCCGAACGAGTCGCAGGCCTCCGTGGCCCTGCGGCGGGTCACATGCCGTTGAACACGTGACGCACCAGCAGGGCGGACAGCACGAACATGGTCATGGCGATGACGCCGTCCAGCACCCGCCAGGCTGTCGGCCGCGCGAACCAGGGCGCCAGCCACCGTGCGCCAAATCCCAGTAGCCCGAACCAGAACAGGCTGGCGGCGCTTGCGCCGGCCACGAACCAGCCGCGCAGCGCCGCCGGTTGCTGGGCGCCAATGCTGCCGACCAGCAGCACCGTATCGAGGTAGACATGGGGATTGAGCAGCGTGAAGGCCGCCGCCTGCGCCAGTACGGCGCCCCGGCCGAGCCCGTCCCCACCGTCCGAGGCTTTCAATTGATGCGACTGCCGCGCTCGCTGCAAGGCCTGCCAGCCATATAGCGCCAGGAAGACGGATCCGGCCAGGGCGAGGGCACGTGCGAGTCCGGGCCGGTCCCCCAAGGCCTGCGCCATGCCCATGACGCCAGCGGCAATCAACGAGGCATCCGCCGCAGCACAGAACAGCACCACGCTGCCCACATGCTGGCGACGCAAACCCTGGCGCAGCACGAAAGCGTTCTGCGCGCCGATGGCAACGATCAGCCCAAGACTCAGGGCAAGACCCTGCAGGGAAATGGACAGGGCAAGTGAAGCAGTGTCAGGCAGGAAGTTCATGCCCCGAGCTTGCCATCACCTTTTGGTGAAGACAAACTATCCTTTCTTCATCCAGTTTAGAAAAACTTAATCCATGATCGACTACGCCGCCCTTTCTGCATTGGCTGCCGTAATCCGGGAGGGCAGCTTCGAGCGTGCCGCCCGCGCGCTGAGCGTGACGCCGTCAGCCATCTCGCAACGCATCCGGCTGCTGGAAGAAAAGGTGGGCTGCACTCTGGTGGTCCGCGATCAGCCTTGTCGGCCGACCGAGACGGGGCGGCGCCTGTGCCAGCACATGGACCGCGTGCGGCTGCTCGAACAGGCGTTGCAGGAAGCGCTGCCGGCGCTCGCGCCGCAGGGGCTTGCGAGGGTAACGCTGCCTGTTGCGGTGAATGCCGACAGCCTGGCGACGTGGATCGCCCCGGCGATCGCCCGGTTCGCCGCGGAGAATCCCGTGCTGATGGATGTGGCCGTGGACGACCAGGACCATACCACCGAGTGGTTGCGCAGCGGCGCAGTGCTGGCCGCCGTCACCGCGTCGGCGCGCCCCGCCGCAGGCTGCAACAGCAGCCCGCTGGGCGCCATGCGTTATCTTGCGGCGGCGAGCCCCGGATTCATGCGACGCCACTTTGCCGACGGCATCGGCGCTGGCTCCCTGGCGAAAGCGCCCAGCCTGGTGTTCAACACCAAGGACGAATTGCAGGCAAGCTGGGCGCGGCGTCTGTGCCACCGGCACGTGGAGCTGCCCCGGCACACGCTGCCCTCCGCCCACGCGTTCGTGACTGCTGCCCTGGCGGGCATGGGCTGGGGCTTGCATCCCGAGGCGCTCATCGCGCCTTATCTTGAAGACGGCACACTCGTCGAGTTGGTGCCGGACACGCCGCTGGATGTACCGCTTTACTGGCAACATGCCCGGGCGACGTCAGGGCTGATCGATGGTTTGAGTCGCGAGGTGCTGGCCGCCGCCCGGGCAGCGCTTTTGCCGCCCTGAGTCGGGTCGAGTCAGCCGCGCGGATATCAGAAAGCTTGGTGCTCTCGGTAGCCACCCGCCAGGTATGCCGGTCATGCGATACTCCGTGCGCTCTCCAGCAAGGCTCAGTATCCGAACGGCAGCGGAATGCCTTGCCGGCGCAGCTCTTCAATGACGCCGTGGCGCACGGTCGCAACGTCCTGGAACGCCGGGCGGCGAACGCGGGCGACTTCAGCTTCCGTGTAGGGTACGAAGCCGGGCGACAATTCTTTCGCGTTGAAGCGCACGAGCATCATGTTGGTGACAGCCGCCAGTTCGCCGTCGGACAGCGCCGAGGTCGACGCCCCCGGCACGCGAACGATGAACTGTCGCCCTGCCTCGGAGCGGATGAACAGACCGAGCGCGCCTTTCAGCGGCGGAATCTTGCCCGGCACGCCATCTCCATTTGGCCCGTGGCAGCCCATGCAGTGCAGCACGTAGTTCCGGTGGGCATCGATGTCGTCGCCCGCCCGATCCTGCTGTGGCTGGCCCAGCGCAGGCAGGCTTGCCGTGCCAGCCAGCACAGCGCACACGGCGACGGCGGCGAGGCCAGCTGCGGCCGGCTTTTTCACAGCCCGGCTTCCCTGACCACGTCGGCACGCTGGCGCCGGACCTCAGCGGGCGTGAGGCTCTGCGCCCGGCCGGCCTTGACCTCGTCCGCAGTGAACGGCTGGCTGCCGCCAGCGGACGCCCCCGACAGGCCCGTGGCGATGTAGTTCAGCACATCGGCCAGCTCGGCGTCGGACAACGCGCGGAAGTTCGGCATATTGCCGTTGTACTGCTTGCCGCCATTTTCGATGGCGCCCACCATGCCATTCAGCACGACATGGGCGAGCAGCTTGCGTCCGGCCTCGGTGCTTGCATAGCGGCCCGGATACGTCGTCAGCGCGGGTGCGAGCCCGTCCTGCCCCTGCCCTGCCGCCTGGTGGCACACGGCGCAGTTGCTGGAGAACACGGCCTTGCCGGCCGACATGTCCTGCGCCATGGCGCCGGTCATGCCCAGCGCCAGCAACATGGCTGCAGTGGCGCGCGCGGTGAAAGTCATTCGCTTCATTGTTCCTGCACCCCCAGCAGCACCGACACCGAGCAGACATAGGTGGAAGGCTGGCTGGCCATGCACCAGTTGATATCGTTGTTGAGCGACATCTTGTACATCGGCCGCTCGCGTTCGTTGCGGTTGCACAGGCAGTGCCCGCAACTGGAGGTGCCGCAGCAGTCGTTGTACGACACGATGTAGTTGCGTCCGTCGTGCGGATTCAGACAGGTGCCGATCCACGTGATCGGCGAGGTCGAGGTGCCCGGCGGACAGCTGCTCGAACTGCCGCCGCAGCACGCGCACAGAAAGCCGTCGATGGCGCAGTGCTTCCAGTACTCGCAACTGGTTTCGTCGTCAATGCCGGCCGGCAGTTTTGCGACAGGCGCTGCGCCGGCCGCGTGCGCCAGGCGGTCCACCGGCAACAGCGGCACGGCGGCCGCGCCCACCAGCAGCTTGCCCATGCGCGCCAGCGCGCTGCGGCGGCCGTGGTGTTGCGCCACGGTGCGCGCCGACCGCTCGAACAGTCCGTCAATCCACTTCATTTCCCGACTCCTTATGCCTTCTTGTGCCTGCTTATGCTTGCGCCTGCTGCTCGTCACGGCGCGCGACGTATTCCTGGATCGAGGCCACCTTCAGTTCGTTGGCAACGAACAGGCTTTCCAGGTGTTCGCGGTTATTCACAAGCCCCTTCGAACGCACCGTGCCGTCGCTGTCGATCACGACGGCGTACGGCAGGCGGCCGATGTGATACGCCATGCCAAGTTCCTGCGACAGGATGTAGGGAAACGCGGACAGGCCAGCCTTGCGATAGAACGCTTCATGCTCGGCGCGCTGGCCGTCGCTGGCGAGCACGAAGCGGTAGTTCGCGCCTTCGTTCGCCTGCAGCGAAGGCAACAGCGCGAGCAGCTTCTTGCACACCGGGCAAGTTGGCGAGACGAAGAACAGGAAGGTGCTGCGCCCGTCGGCAGCGCGGCCGCCGATGCGGACTTCACGCTGGTACAGGTCGCGCAGGTCGAACGCGGGCGCCACGGCGCCAACGGCCGGCCCCTTGTCCACGACCAGCGCGCCAACCGGCATCATGCGTTCGTACAGCACGCCGATCTGGCGCACCATGGCCAGGCATACCACCCCGAGCACGACTACCACGAGCCAGAGCATGATTTGGGAAATCACCAGAGCATTCTGCATTTCAGGACCTCAGTTTCTGTACTGCGACGCCATTGGCCAGCAGCAAATCGATAGCGAAGAACACGCCGCCGGCAATCGCCAGACTGCCCGCGACAGTGAAGTAGTCGACCCAAACGACGCCACGCGCCGAGGGCTCGAACAGGCACGGCGACAGCAGCGCCGCCAGCAGCGCCGCGCGGCCCAGATGCCAGCCGGACAGCCGTGCCCGGGCGTCGCCCTTCTGGCCGAAGGCCCAGCAACCGCAGTCGATATCGCGATTGCCGCGCGCCAGGTTGATCGCCATCGCGGCGAAGAACACGGTCAGCAACGCAAGTCCCGTCGTGGCGGCGAGCTGTCGGGCCGCATCGACGGGAAGCGCCGCAGCTACCGCCAGCTCTAGCAGCGCAATCGCAAGGGCCAGCGGGCCGACCAGCATGGACGGTACGAGCCCGTACGAGCCGAGCGCCTGCTCGAAGCGTTCAAGATCGAGCAGCTTGGCGACTGCCGCGGCGCCGAACACGATGGCCACGGCGCCCTGGCTCGTTCGAAGGAAAACCGGATCGATTTCCATGGCGGCCTCAGAACGGGAACATCTGTACGATGGCCTTGCCGATCTTCGCGTCGGCGTGGACCAGTTGCCCGGTCATCGCGTCGAAGGCCTGCACGCCGTGATAGGTGCTGCCGAACACCAGCGGACGATCGCCTTCCGACACAGACAGCGTGAGCATCGGCAGCAGCTTCGCGCCGGTCAGCTTCCAGCGGGCGACGCGGGCATGGCTCGCCATGTCGAATACCCAGATCTCGGTCGCCGGCTCCTTGTGGCTACCCTCGCCGCCCTGGTGCATGGCGACGTAGAGCCGCCCCGCCTTCTCGCTGGCAGCGAACGGCTGCAGGCCGCCGGGGCGCCAGCCCTGTTTGGCGTCTTGCGGCGTGACGATCTGCCACGGCGCGTCGAAGCGCGCCGGGCTGACGCTGAAGTCGGCTGGCGTCACTTTGCCGCTGAATGTCAGGAAGAGATAACCGTCACCCCAGCGCGCAGCATGCGTGAAAACGGGATCGTTTTCGACGTCGATAAACGGTGCCGACTGTTCGCGCGTGGTTTCCTTGCCGTCCTTGTCGAGCGATACGATCAGCGCCTTGCCGCTCTGGCACAGCGACGCGAAGCGGTTCTTGCCGGCCGGATAGGTCAGGACGCACGCGGCCGTATCAACCTCGCCCGCCACCTTGCGGCCATTCAGGTCGACCACCGTGACCGACGTGGCCGGCGTGATGTTGGTGACGTAGGCAAAGCCGCCGTCGTCGGACACCGTCGTATTGAACAGCGACGGAACCTGCTGCGCGTGCTTGGACGGCAGCACCACTTCGCCGACCTTGCGGAACGACGCGTTGTCCGTAATCTCCAGCACATCGGTGCGCTCGCCCGTGGTGCCGCGCGAGAAATAGCTGGTGGCGACGTACGTGTAGCGATAGTCGCCGGACCGCGCGACGCCCGGCATGAAGCCCGCGCCCTTCTGGGCGATCAGCTTCTTCTTGTCGATGTCATAGACAACAACCCGCGTGTCGAGCGGATTGTCCATCTCGAGCGCATAGATGGCATGGTCGCCGCGCGGCGGCATGGGCCTGACGGTCAGCGTCTCCGGTTGCAGCGGCTCGGCGGCATGGGATGCCGTCATGCCCGCGTACAGCAGGACGCCCGCCAGCCAGTGGCACTTGCCGGTTCTTTGGATGGGGTGGCGCATGGTAGGAATGGGGGGGCTGAAGTGTGGGTCAACTATAGGGTCGCCTTCCGGGCCCGAATGGCCCGAAATGGCAAGCTGCATCCGCGCTTTGTTACATGGGTATGTCAGCGCGGCGCAAGCGGCCCATGCGCGGAAAAATCGACCAGCCTGCCGTCCGGCGCGGCAACGACTGCGGTCAGGTCGACGCGGTCCTTGCGTGGCGCAGGCACAAGGCCGCCTGCCGCCGAGCCGCGGATGGATGCGCCTTCGGTGCCCACCGCGGCCAGCCCGCCCGGCACCGCCACAAGATCCGTCAATGCGCTGTGCGTGCCGCTGCGCACGGGCACCCAGCTTTCGCCGCGGTCGCGGCTGCTGTACACGGTGCCGCGCATGCCCGCGACGACGAGCGTGCCGTCCGGCTGCGCCGCCCCGGCCCAGAGGCTGCCCTTGTAGCCGGTTTCGAGGTATCGCCACGACTTGCCCTGATCGGTCGAGCGCAGCACAAGTCCCTGCTCTGCCGCGATGAAGATCGCCCCGTCCGGTGCAGCGAACAGCCGAAACAGGTTGCGGTCGGCGTGTTGGCTGCCCGGTGCCGGCGGCAGGTCATGTTTGCGCCAGGTCTTGCCGCCGTCGGCCGTCTCCAGCAGCAGCGACCACAGCCCCACGGCAAAGCCGTGATCCGCGTCGCGGAACAGCACGGAGAACAGCGGCTGGTCCGCGCCGGGGTCCGATCGCTGCAGTTGCCACGTTTCGCCGCCGTCCGCCGTATGCAGGATCACACCGGCATGGCCGACGGCCCATCCGTGCTGGGCATCGGCGAAGCTCACGCCGGTCAGCAGCGCGCGCACCGGCACGCGCGCCGCCTGCCGGAAATGCTGGCCGTTGTCATCGGACAGCAGCACCACGCCGTGCTCGCCCACGGCCACGATGCGGTTGCCGGCGCGCGTGGCGCCGAGCATCATCGCGTGCGCGGCGGCGGGCGAGCGTACCGCCGGCATCAGTTGTGGTGGTGTGGCAGGCGCGCCATCGGCGTGCGCCGTGCTGCCCATGGCCGCGGCAAGCGCAAGCAGCGCCCCCGGAATCCAGTGTTTGCCTTGCATTGCTTGTTCCTCAGTGCGACATGAAGTTGGACACCCGCACCGCTCGGCGGCGGGGGAAGAGCTTGTCGAGCACCACGGCCAGCGCGGGTAGCGCCGTCATCGCCATCACGAGGTTGACGAGGAACATGAACGCCAGCAGCTTGCCCATGTCGGCCTGGAACTTGAGCGCCGAGAAGGCCCACGTGGACACGCCGATCGCCAGCGTGATCGCCGTGAAGATCGTGGCCATGCCGACTTCCAGCAGCGCATGCTCGACGGCCTGTGCCATCGGCTGCCCGGCCGCAAGATGCGCCTGGAGACGGTTGTAGATGTAGAACGCGTAATCCACGCCGATGCCGACCGCCAGCACCATGACCGGCAACGTGGCGACCGTCAGGCCGATATCGAGCACCTTCATGAACCAGTAGCCGATGAAGGTCGCCAGCGTGAGCGGCAGGCAGCAAGCGATCATCGCGCGCACGTCGCGGTACGCCAGCAGCACGAGCAGCAGGATGGTGGCGTAGACGTAGAGCATCATCGGCAGCTCGCTGTGCTCGACTTCATCGTCGATGGCCGCGAGCACGCCCGCGTTGCCGGAGGCCAGGCGGATCTTCACGTCCGGACGCGGATTGGCGGCACGGAACGCCTCGACCGCGTGAATCACGCCTGAAATGGTCCTCGCCTTGTGATCGGCCAGGAACAGGTGCACCGCCGTCATGCTGCAGTCCTTGCGCATGTAGCCGCGCAGCCGGCCGATTTCCGTGGCCAGCGCTGCGTAGTTGGCCGCGTCGAGCGGAATGGCCGACATCTTCGGGTTGCCTTCGTTGTAGCCCACGTTGTAGGTGCGCAGCAGCGTGGAGAACCCGCTGATCGAGACAATGCCCGGCACGTCGCGCATGGCCCACGCGAAATCGTCCTGGTAGGCGCCGACGGCGGCGTTATCACAGGACTGCGGCGGGGCCTCGAACACCACGGTCAGCCAGTCGAGGCCCATGTCGTAGTTCTCGGCAATCGACCGGGCATCGCGGTTGAAGCGGGCGTCCTGCCGCAACTCGGGCGCGCCGGGCGCCATCGTGCCGATCACGCGGTCGCGGCTTTCGTAGATCGCCAGGCCCAGCAGGCCCGCCGACAGCAGTGTTACCGCAACCGCGGTGCGCGGGCGGGCCACGCGTGCCAGTCCGCGCAGCCAGCGCGACCGGCGTTCGCGCATGGCCATGGCGCGCACGCCGTAGTCCTGCGGAATGCGGAAGCACGACGCCACCACGGGCAGCATGACGAGATTAGTCAGGATCTTGTAGCCCACGCCGATCGACGCGGTGATGGCCAGTTCGTGCACCATCGGAATCGGCACGATGACCAGCGTCACGAACGACACGAAGGCCGTGACGAGCGCCAGCGTCCCCGGCACCAGCAGCCCCGAGAAGCTGTTGCGCGCCGCCTGCATCGGGCTCCTGCCATGTGCGAGCTCGCGCACGATGAAGTTGATCTGCTGCACGCCGTGCGAGACGCCGATGGCGAACACCAGGAATGGCACAAGTACTGCGAGCGGGTCCAGTCCATAGCCGAGCAGCCGCAGCGTGCCGAACTGCCAGACCAGCGATGTCAGCGAGCACACGATCGGCAGCACCGTGAAGCGCAGCGAGTGGCAGTACCAGTACACCGCGAGCGCGGTCAGCAGCAGCGCCGCGGCGCAGAAAGCCAGCACGCTCGATGCGCCGTCGGCAATGTCGCCGATCTGCTTGGCGAAGCCGATGATCTGGATCTCGAAGTTTTCGTCCTCGAACTTTGCGCGGATCTGCTGTTCGAGCAGGCGGTTGTAGGCGACGTAGTCGAGCTTGTTGCCGTCGCGGTCGCGCTCTTCCAGTTCGGCGGTGATCATTGCGCTGTGCTGGTCGCGCGAGACTAGCGTGCCGACAAAGCCGCCGTCGCCAGTGGCCTTGCGGATGCGCGCGATCGCGGCATCGTCGAGCGCGGGCGGCGTGATATTGCCGTCGATCAAAGGTTCGGCGCGGAAGCCGTCCTCGGTGATCTCGTTGACATAGCTGTTCGGGGTCCACAACGACTGCACGCCGAGGCGGTCCACGTTCGGCAGGAACAGCACGGCCTGCGTGACGTCGTACAGGCGCGCCAGTGCCTCTCGCGTCCAGACGTCGCCCTTGCGCGGACGCACCACGACCGTAAGGCGGTTGGCGCCGAACAGGTCGTCGCGGTATTCGCGAAAGGTTTTGATGTATTCGTGGCCGAGCGGCATCTGCTTCTCGAACCCGGCTTCCATGCGAAGCTGCGCGGCAAAGAACGCCATTGCCGCGGTGAATATCCCGATTACCAGCAGCGTTGCCGCGCGGTGAGCGAACAGGATGTCTTCAAGACGTCGTACCAAGCCTTTCATGACCACATGCTTCCTTGTTGCGATGATGCGGAGAAGACGCGCCGGCCCGCAGGGCCGGCGCAAAAGTGGAAACGGCCGCCGCCGCGTCAGAAGTTCCGGGTGAGGAAGGCGCCGACGAAGTTGCGGTCACCAAGCGGCTGCGCCAGCGGGCTGCCGCCCCAGTACAGCGTGTAGTTGATGCCCGCCTGCCACTTCGCCGGGTTCTGGTTGAACAGCACGTACAGGTTGGCCGACTTGGCGCCCTGCATGTAGTTGCCCAGTGCGGTCGGCGTGTAGCCCATGAACGAGTACGAGAACGTCACGCCCGGCGTCACCTGCCAGCCCGGGATCAGCCTGCCGTCATACGTCCAGTTGAAATCGACCGTAGCGCCCATCGACAGCGAGGTGCCCTTCGCGGCGGAGATCGGATAGCCGAGCGACCCATTGGTTGATGAGTCCATCCACGGCTGCAGCGCCGTCGAAGGGGCCTGCATGACCTGAACGCCATTGACGGTGCGCACGTAGCGCGAATTGGCATTCACGCCCGGGAAGTAGATGCCGACCAGTTCGCCGGTAAACGCGGCAGTGTCGGCGCCTAGCAGCTTGAGCAGCCCGCCTGAATTGCTGGGCGTGAGCGCGAGCAGGCCGGTCAGGTGCATCTGGAAGCGTTTCTTGTCGATCCATTGCTGGCAGTCGACGCCGCTCACGCCATTGGTGATGAAGTCGAGCGGACCGTTGGGGCCATAGCAAGCGCTGAGCGCCACGGCATCATGGGGCCGGTACGACAGTTCCCAGCCCACGGCCCACTCCCCGACCGGAAAGTTCGCGCTGACACCGTACAGCTTGCGGTCCTCGAGGAATCGCGTCTGGATGGTGTCGTCCGCGCGCAGCGTCAGCGACGGCAGCTTGTCGTGGTAGTTCATCACGTAGGCGCCGAGGTCGAGCTGCGTACCTTCGGGCTTGAAGTGGAACGCCATGCCGTACTGGCCCGAGTTGCGGGCAAGCTGGTTGCCCGCGAGCGGAACGCCAAAGGTGTTGAACGGCGGCCCTGCGAACGCCCCCTGGTTGATCCCGGCCTGCGCGCGCTGGATCGCAGCCTGGTCGTGGGATCGCGCGATGGTGGTCGCGTCGGTACCGGAAAAGTTGGGGTTCTCGGTGCTGATGTTGTACGCTTCGCCGCCGCGCCCCATATTGTCGGTCAGCGAAAAGTACGAGCCGACCGGCGGCACGCGGCTGCCGTTCCACTGAAACTGGTAGTACGCCTCCATGTTGAAGCCGTGGCCAAGGCCGGTGGCAAAGCTCAGCATGGGCGCGGGCAGCACGGCTTCCTTGAGCTGCGTGCCGGGCACCAGCACTTTCTGGATATCCAGCGCATTGGTGGAGTTGATGCCGCCCAGCCCGAAGATGCTCTCGCCCCAGTTGATGACCTGGTTGCCCAGGCGCACGCGCGCGCTCTGGTCGCCGATGGAAAACCCCTTGCTGACCCACAGGTCGAGCAGGCGCCCGTCGCGCGCAACCTGGTTGAAGGCATCACGGTTCAGGTCCGAACGATCGGTGTGGCTGGCAGCAACGTCGTACAGCCACGTGCCGCGCGCCATGAACTTGATGTCCTCGGGAAAGTTCAGCAGCAGCTCGTGCGTGCCTTTCACATAGGCGGCAAACAGCTGGCCCTTGCGGTAGTTCAGGTCGCCGTTGTCCAGGTTGGCGAACTGCGCGGTATTGACCCCGCCCGCGCAGCCCGAGGTATTCGGGTCACCCACGCGCTGGCAGTCGATGCCGTGCGCGCGCATGGCCAGGCCTGTGGTGATCTGCGAATCGAAGGACCCGTAGACCGTTTCCCCCTTGATCTCGACCGCCTGCGCGCCTTGCGCATGAATGGCCAGATAGATGGCCGACAGCGCAAATGCGCGCACGGCGCACCGCATGCTTCTCCTCTTCATACCTCCCTCCCTTTTCTTGTTTTGGTCAAACCCGAGACGAGCGAATGCCGCACCGCGCAGCATCTGCGCATGCGGTTCGCTTCTTAAATGTGGAAACCGCCGGCGATGCCGGCGGTGATGGACTACGAGGTCAGCGTTCGCTGCGGGCGCGCAGGCTTTCCGGCGTGTAGTAGTCGAGGCGGAAGCGCGGTTCGTTCGAGTCCGTGATCCAGCGGATGTCCTTGCTGCCGCCGACCGTGACGCCGTCGGCAACGTAGCGTCCGGTGACCAGGTCGTACTGGACAAAGGTCTCCAGGTCGCAGGAGCCGGTCTCCCATACCGGCAGCGGGAAACCTTCGCGCAACTTCCACAGCTTGCCTTGCGCGTCGTAGTCTTCGGACACCAGTGCTAGCCAGCTGTCCTCGTCGAAGTAGAAGGTCTTCTTTGGCGCCGTATGGCGCGCGCCCGATTTCACCGTGGCCTCGACCATCCACACGCGGTGCAGCTCATAGCGGCGGCTCGCATTGCTGATGAACTGCGGCTCCAGCACATCACGCAGCTTGGCCGTGAAGTCGTAGATGCCAAACGCGTTGGCCGGCACGTACAGCTCCTTCTTGCCGACGAGCTTCCAGTCGAAGCGGTCGAGGTTGCCGATGAACATGAACGCCTGGTCGACCGTGTACTGGTTTTCCATGCCGATCTGCGGCGCGTCGTAGGCGTAGCTCGGCATGCGGCGCACGCGGCGCTGGCCGGGGAAGTAATACGAGACTTCCGGCGCAGTGGCGCCAAACGAGTTCAGGCCGACGGCCCCCTGACCAGCCAAAGCAGTCGGCGACTTGTACTGGAAGAAAATGGCCTGCAGCGTGTTCTTGACCTCGGCAGGCGTTGCTGCGCCCTTCTTCGCCCAGGGGAAGAACAGGGTCATCTCCTGATTCGCATCGACCCATTCGTCGCTGCCGGCGCGCGGCGAGAGCACGGTGTAGAAGCTCGGGAAGACAACGCCCATGCCGCGATAGCGGGTCTGGTAGTTCCACATCGCCTCGGCACCGGTCTTCGGATGCGGAAATGCCACGCCCGGCAGCACGGCGTTTTCAAGCGTTACGCCGTCGGCGGCCATCTTGGCCTCGGTGAGGTTGCGCTTGCTGTTGGCCTGCACCCAGTCCGGCGCGCCGCAGTTGCGGTGCGTCGGATAGACGTCCATGCGGTAGCCCTTGGTGGCCTTGATGAAGGCGACCTGTCCCGGGCTCAGCTTGTCGGCGTATTTGTCGACGTTGGCGGCATCGATCGAGTACAGCGGCTTCTCGCTCTTGTGCTGCCAGAAGGCGCCACGCGGCTTGTCCGGCGTCCAGCCCGCGGCGGGCGTGTCCTTGCCCTCCCACGCCGGAATTCGCGCATCCTTGCTGGCGGAGCGTTGCGCACCCGCCGGCGTGAGGTCGGCATCGGCATCGGCTGCCCATGCCACGGCATTGCCCACTACGAGGCTGGCCATCAATGAAATCAACGTCAGGCCGAGCCTGCCCTTGTGCTCCTGCATCGCATCCTCCGTGGCTTTGTTCTATGAGTTCTTGAACAAAGTCTAAGAGCGCGCCTGCGGGTGTCGTGTCGCACTTTGGCAGTGAGTCGTAACAAGTGCGGCGGTGGCGGGGACGCTCCTATGCGCCCGTGGCCCGCACCGTTTCGGACGGCAGGTAGCCAAACATGTAGCGGTACTCGATGGCGAACTTGCCCATATGGATGAAGCCCCAGCGCGCGGCCGCATCGCGGATCTTCATCCGCTCGGCGCTGGTCTGCAGCAGCAGCCGGCGTACCGACGACAAGCGCACCGCGCGCAGGTAGACATGCGGCGTCACGCCGGCCACTTCCAGGAATGCCGTTTGCAGCGTGCGACGGCTCACGCGCAGCAGCCGCGTCAGCTCGAGCACGCCCGTGGGCTCGTTCGGCGTGGCCAGCAGATGCTGGCGGCTGCGGTTGACGATATCGGTATAGGTGAGGCGCGTGACATCCTGCCGGCGCTGCGGCGGCTCGGCGTCGATCAGCAGGCAGAACAGCTGCTCGAGCAGGTCGTCGCGCAAGGCGTTGCGCGCCTGGTCGTAGGCCAGGGCCGACGGATTTCCCTGCGCGACGCTGACGCTGCTGCCGATGCCCTGTGCCGCACGCTGCAGCGCTGCCCGGCTGATCTCGATCAGGTGCTGATGCCTCCACGGCAAGCTGCGCGACCCGCCAAGGTAGTCGGCATAGATCTCGAACACGCTGTCGCACAGCACGATGCCGATGTGATCGCTCAGGCCGGTGGTCTGGGCCTGGAAGTCGCACCCGCCGGGGAGATGGCCGATCATGGCCGAGGCATCAAGTTGCCGCCCCTGCACCGTAGTGCTGCCGCTGAAAATCATCGGGATGGCGAAGGTTCGCCAGGCCCTGTCCACCGCCCCTTCCTGCAAGACCGGCACATTGAGCCGCTCGCGGTAGACGAGCGCGTCTTTGTCGAGCCGGAAGTGCTGGATCTGACCGTCGAAACGCCCCGGGCCCGTCTGGAGATACTGCTGGTTGAGCTGCGGGATACCGCGTGCCTGGCCCTCTGGGGTGTCGAACAGCGCCGAGGAGCAGTAGTCAGTCTGATACATGTGATTTGCACGCCTGGGGCCAGGGGTCAAAGCTGCGCCATCGCAGGACGCCCCGGGGCGCGCATTGTCGCGGCTCGATGCGGCCCTGACATATAGGGTCTAACGCTGAGCAGTCCTGGATGTCTTTTTCTTCGGACATGATGTAACAAGGCAATCGGAACATCCTGCCAATTCAGGATAGTGGGCGAGCGACCGGAGCACTAAGCTAACGCGCAAGACACAGATATCCCAGCCGCCATGACCGCCACACGAACCCTTCCCGCCAGACGGCTGACCAGACTCGCCGTCGCGGCGCTACTCGCCATGGGCGCGGTCGCTGCTGCGGCGCAGCCAGCGCAGCGGCCCAATGTCCTGCTGATCCTGGCGGACAACCTTGGCTACGGCGAACTGGGCGTCTATGGCGGTGGCCCCCTGCGTGGCGCGCCGACGCCCCGCATCGACAAGCTCGCCGGCGAAGGCACACGGCTCACCAATATGAACATGGAGCCCCAGTGCACGCCGAGCCGCTCCGGCATGCTGACCGGCCGCTACGCGATCCGCTCGGGTACCTATGCCGTGCCGCTGGGCGGCGTTGCCGAAGGGATGACGCAATGGGAAGTCACCATGGCCGAGTCGCTGGCGGAGGCCGGCTACGCCACGGCGCTCTATGGCAAATGGCATCTGGGCAGCCACGACGGCAGGCTGCCGAACGATCAGGGCTTCGACGAGTGGTATGGCATTCCGCGCACGACGTACGAGGCAATGTGGCCGGGGTCGCCGGGCTATTCGCCGGAGGTGACGCGGCCCGAATACATCATGGAAGGCCGCAAGGGTGAGAAGAGCCGCGAACTCAAGGTCTACGACATGGACCAGCGCCGCCAGATGGACGCCGAACTCACGCGCCGCACCGTCGATTTCATGGAGCGCCAGTCACACGCGGGCAAGCCCTTCTTTGCCTTCACCAGCCTCACGCAGCCGCACTTCCCCTCGGTGCCCAACGCAAAATGGGCGGGCAAGACCGGTAACGGCGACTGGGCAGACATGCTTGCCGAAATGGATGCCAACGTCGGCCAGATGCTCGACGCCGTGGATCGCCTCGGCCTGCGCTCCAACACCATTGTCATCTTCGCCAGCGACAACGGCGCCGAGCACCTGCGTCCGTGGGACGGCTGGTCCGGCCCCTGGCGCGGCGAGTACTTCAGCGCGTACGAAGGCGGCATCCGTGTCCCGTTCATGATCCGCTGGCCCGGCAAGATCCCGGCTGGCCGCGTCAGCAATGAACTGGTCCACGGCACAGATGTGTTCCCGACCATCGCGCACATGACCGGTGCCCGTGTTCCTGACGACCGGCCGATCGACGGCATGGACCAGTCCGCGTTCCTGGAAGGCAAGACCGACAAATCGCCGCGAGAGGGCATCCTGATCTGGGTGGACAACCGCCTGCAGGCCGTCAAATGGCATCAGTACAAGATGCATCTGTACAAGCAGGACGACATGGAGTCGCCACCGGCCAAGCTGCCGGTCCCGTATATCTTCGACCTGTACACCAATCCACGCGAAGACGAGCACAAGCGCGGCCCGAGCTGGGTGCTCAACCCCATGCTCAAGATGATCGGCGCGTTCGAGGCCAGCACGAAGACATACCCGCTGATCCCGATGGGCACGCCCGACCCATACCAGCCCCCGGTCGCAGCCAAGCCGTGAACGCGCAGGTCGACGCTGCAGCCCCGGCCGGCATGGTGTGGATTCCCGGCGGTGACTTCCGCATGGGATCGGACCACCACTACGCTGACGAGGGCCCCACGCACACGGTACGCGTCGACGGCTTCTGGATGTCGCGCACGGCAGTCACTAACGCCGAGTTCGCCCGCTTTGTCGCGCAGACCGGCTACGTGACCGTCGCCGAACGCCCGCTCGATCCCGCGCAATTCCCGGGCGCGATGCCTGAGTTGCTGGTGCCGGGCGCACTGGTCTTTGCCCAGCCCGCTGGCCGCGTAGATATCAGGCAGATCGGCTACTGGTGGTCATACGTGCCTGGTGCGCACTGGCGCCAGCCTCTCGGGCCATCCAGTTCGATTGACGGACTGCACGACCACCCCGTCGTCCAGATCGCATACGAGGACGCGCAAGCCTATGCCGGGTGGGCCGGGCTGCAACTGCCGACCGAAGCCGAATGGGAGTGTGCCGCGCGGGGCGGCCTGGACGGTGCCGCGTACGTCTGGGGAGAGGAACTGACGCCTGGCGGCCGACACATGGCCAATCTCTGGCAGGGAGAATTCCCGTGGCAGAACCTGTGTGCGGACGGTTATGCGCGCACCGCGCCCGCTATGGCCTTCGATCCCAATGGATATGGGCTGTTCCAGATGGCCGGCAACGTCTGGGAATGGACGGCGGACTGGTACGCCCGCCGCCACGCCGCCGAAGCTTCGGAAAAGCGATGCTGCATCCCGCGCAATCCGCGCGGCGCCCACATCGACGAAAGCTACGATCGAACCGACCCCACAAGCCATATTCCACGCAAGGTCATCAAGGGCGGTTCATACCTGTGCGCCCCCAACTACTGTCAGCGATATCGTCCCGCCGCACGACATCCGCAGGCCGTGGACTCGGCTACCTGTCATTTGGGATTCCGTTGTATCCAAAGATAGGTCGCCGGCTACGCCGACAGCCGCACTGTCCAGCGAATTACTTTAGCTGACAGCACCAGCAGCAGCACTGTTGCCACCGTGAACTGGGCTCAAGTCACCGGCGCCGGATTAAACAACGCCAGCGCGTTATGCAGCCTGTGGTGTTCCGCCCACGTCTTCTTGCGGCCGCTGGCCACGTCGATCATCAGGCGGAACAGTTCCCAGCCCACGTCCTCGATGGTCGCTTCGCCGGTCGCGATGCGGCCCGCGTTGACGTCCATCAGGTCGTGCCAGCGGCGCGCGAGGTCGCTGCGCGTGGCCACCTTGATGACGGGTACCTCGGCCAGGCCATACGGCGTGCCGCGTCCGGTCGTGAACACGTGCAGGTTCATGCCGGCGGCAAGCTGCAGCGTGCCGCAGATGAAATCGCTCGCGGGCGTGGCCGCGTAGATCAGTCCTTTCTGCTTCAGTTTCTCGCCCGGCGACAGCACGCCGGTAATCGGCGCGCTGCCTGACTTGATGATCGAACCCATCGCCTTTTCGACGATGTTCGACAGGCCGCCCTTCTTGTTGCCGGGCGTGGTGTTGGCGCTGCGGTCCACACGGCCGCGTTCGAGGTAGCGGTCGTACCAGGCCATTTCGCGGATCATCGCGTCGGCCACCTCGGGGGTGGCGGCGCGCGCGGTGAGCTGGTCGATGCCGTCGCGCACTTCGGTCACCTCGGAGAACATGACAGCGGCACCGGCACGCACGAGCAGGTCGGTGGCAAAGCCCACTGCGGGGTTGGCCGTCACGCCAGAAAACGCGTCGCTGCCGCCGCACTGCACGCCGACCACCAGGTCCGACACCGGGCAGGTTTCGCGCCGGCGCGCGTTCAGGCGCTCCAGATGCGTTTCAGCCATGTTCATGATCGATGCGATCATCGATGCAAAGCCGACATGCTGCTCGTCCTGCAGGCAGACCACGCCCACCTGCACCTCGCCCGCGCCGGTCTGGATCGGAATGGTGCCCGCCGGCATCAGGCGGTCCGGCTGCAGCTTTTCGCAGCCGAGGCTCACCATCATTGCGGTGCCGCCGAAATTCGGGTTGAGCGCGATATTGCGCAGCGTGCGGATCGGGATCACCGCATCGGGCGCATCGATGGCCACGCCGCAGCCGTAGGTGTGCTCGAGCCCGACCACGTCGTCGACATTGGGGTAACGCGGCAGCAGTTCTTCGCGGATGCGCCGCACGGCATGCTCGACCACGCCCGACACGCATTGCACGGTGGTGGTGATGGCCAGGATGTTGCGCGTACCGACGGAGCCGTCCGGATTGCGGAAGCCTTCGAAGGTATAGCCTTCCAGCGGCGGCAGCGGTGCGGGCACGCGCGTGCCGAT
The DNA here is from genome assembly GCF_905397435.1 of Cupriavidus numazuensis. GTDB lineage: Bacteria > Pseudomonadota > Gammaproteobacteria > Burkholderiales > Burkholderiaceae > Cupriavidus > Cupriavidus numazuensis. The sequence continues at coordinate 46,353 of NZ_CAJPVI010000026.1, read as the reverse complement.
CGGCAAGTCGGTCAGGCCCGGCGCCACGGGCATTTCAATGACGCGCTCGTTGACCCAACTGCCGCGCGGCAGGTCTTTCAGCGCGTAGCCGATCACCACGTTGTAGCGCACCACCGCATCGCCCTGCTTCAGGTCCGACAGCGCGACCTTGTGCCCCTGCGGCACGGCCTCTTGCAGGACCAGCCCGCATGGGAACGCCGCCCCCGCGGGCAGGCCGCCGTCGTTCGCGACGATGGCCACGTTGTCCTCGGGATGGATGCGGATATAGAGCGGCGCCTTGACTGCCTGCGAATCATGTTCTGACATGCTGTGCTTCCTGCGGTTATTGCGGGTGCCTGAGTTCCACGCGGCGAATGTCCTTGACGATCACCAGGTAGCTCAGCACCGTGACCAGTGCATGGACTCCGACGAACACCAGTGCGCCGTTGAAGGACCCGGTGACGCTCAGGATATAGCCGATCGCGATCGGCGTAACGATGCCGGCGATATTGCCGAACGTATTGAAGATACTGCCTGCCAGGCCGATCACTTCCTTGGGCGCGGTATCCGCCACCACGGCCCAGCCCAGCGCGCCGATGCCCTTGCCGAAGAAGGCCAGCGCCATGAAGCCGACGACGAGCCATTCGGCATCGACATAGTTGCAGGCGATCATGCTGACCGACAGCAGCATGCCGGCCACGATGGGCACCTTGCGCGCCACGGTCAGCGTATGGCCGCGGCGCAGCAGCGCGTCGGAGATCATGCCGCCCAGCACGCCGCCAAGGAAGCCGCAGATCGCCGGCAGCGAGGCCACGAATCCTGCCTTCAGGATGGACATGCCGCGCGCCTGCACCAGGTACACCGGAAACCAGGTCAGGAAGAAGTAGGTGAGCACGTTGATGCAGTACTGGCCCAGATAGACGCCGGCCAGCATGCGGTTGCTCAGGAGCTGGCGCGCATAGAACCAGCCCGCCGGCGCCGCAGCCTTGCCGGCACCGCGCGCCGCGCCTTCGTTCATGTGGATCAGGCCGCCGCCCTGCTCGATGTGTTCGAGTTCCGCGCGATTGACCGCGGGATGATCGGCGGGGCTGCGCATGACCTTGAGCCACAGCAGGGCCAGCGCCATGCCGATCACGCCCATCCAGAGATAGACGTGGTGCCAGCCCCAGCTATGCGTGACCCATGCCATCAGCGGCGTGAACACCACGGCCGCGAAGTACTGCGCCGCGTTGAAGATGGCCGACGCCGTGCCCCGCTCCGAGGTGGGGAACCAGCTCGCGACCACCTTGGCATTGGCCGGGAATGCGGGCGACTCGGCCAGGCCCACGGCAAAACGCAGCATGAACAGCACGGTCATCACCGCGCCCATGGAGGCGAACACCCCCACCCAGCCCTGCAGCAGCGTGAACACCGACCACAGGCAGATGCTGGCCGCATAGATGCGGCGCGCGCCAAAGCGGTCAAGCAGCCAGCCGCCGGGAATCTGCGCCATGACATAAGCCCAGCTGAAGGCCGAGAAGATATAGCCCATCTGCACGGCGCTGAAGCCGAAGGCCTCGCGCATGGCGGGGCCCGTGATCGACAGCGTGGCGCGGTCGGCATAGTTGACCGTGGTGACGATGAAGATCATCGCCAGGATCCAGTAACGGATGTTGGTGCGGCGCGCCGTGGCGGCGCTGCCGGCCGCGGTCGTCGTGGCGGCGGAAGTGGGGCTTGCGTTCATCGGGTCTCCTCATGGCCTTGGTGCCGATGGCAAAAGGCGGATTGAGATATGTCGTCGTATGACTGAGATTATAGGGACCTGCCCCGGGCATCGTAGTGCGCGTTTACCCTAGATTTCCTCGGATTCACCCTGGAATTTTCTTTCGTTTTCCTTGCAGTACATGGTGTCCAGGCGGTCGGGAACCTCCAGCCGACGACGCTGACCGAAGGTACGACACCGGGGTTTTCCCGCAATCCGCCATTTTCGTGCTTGTCTATTGTCTCGCCTAGTTGTACGATGACGTACATTGATAACGCACTGCAGGAACGCGGAACGCCGCCCTGCCCCAATCCATCACCCACTGCCACCTCTGGCCCAGGATGAGAGACATGACGACACCGCAAGAACTGAAGCAGATCATTTCGGAAGGCCTGCTGTCCTTCCCAGTCACCGACTTCGACGAACAAGGCAACTTCCGTCCGGAAACGTACGTCAAGCGCCTCGAATGGCTGGCGCCCTACGGCGCATCGGCGCTGTTCGCCGCTGGCGGCACCGGCGAGTTCTTCTCGCTGACGCCGGATGACTACTCGAACGTGATCCGCACCGCGGTAGAAACCTGCGCGGGCAAGGTGCCCATCCTGGCTGGCGCAGGCGGCCCGACCCGCGTTGCCATCGCCTACGCTCAGGAAGCGCAGCGCCTTGGCGCCAAAGGCATCCTGCTGATGCCGCACTACCTGACCGAAGCATGTGAAGAAGGCATTGCCAATCACATCGAGGAAGTCTGCAAGTCGGTGAACATCGGCGTGATCGTCTACAACCGCGCTAACTCGCGCATCGGCGCCGACCTGCTGGAGCGCGTGGTCGACCGTTGCCCGAACCTGATCGGCTTCAAGGACGGCGTCGGCGAGATCGAAGCGATGGTGCGCGTGCGCCGCAAGCTCGGTGACCGCCTGGCCTACCTGGGCGGCCTGCCGACCGCCGAGGTCTATGCCGCGGCCTACAAGGCGCTGGGCGTGCCGGTGTATTCGTCGGCTGTGTTCAACTTCGTTCCTCGCACCGCGATGGAGTTCTACCGCGCCGTCGCCGCCGACGACCACGCGACCATTGGCCGCCTGATCGACGACTTCTTCCTGCCCTACCTGGACATCCGCAATCGCCGCCAGGGCTATGCGGTGAGCATCGTCAAGGCTGGCGCCCGACTGGTCGGCTACGACGCCGGTCCCGTGCGTGCGCCGCTGACGGACCTGACGGCCGAGGAGATGGAAAAGCTGGATGCGCTGATCCGCAAGCTCGGACCGCAGTAAGGTCGCTCCGGGACACCGGACACAGTTGGATACCCCGCCGCGAGCGGGGTATTTCTTCTTGTGGTGGCCATCCTCTGCAGAAGGACGGTATCGATGCGGACGTGCACAGCCATCGCCTCACCTTTCGCCGTTTGCGATAGCCCCGCGATGGAATAAACCCCGATCGCCACGTGTTTAGTCAGACGAACCCGAGTTTCCGGATTCGTTTGCCAAGGACGCGTCGTGCGCGATTCGCCACTCAGCCTCGAAGCCCCTCGCCGGCACGCGATTGCCGGGCTGCTGATCGCCACGTTCGCCTCGATGGCAGGCTCCATCAGCCAGGCGCAACTGGCCGATGCCGAGGACCAGCCCGACCAATACGTGCTGGACCCGCAGCACTCACGTGTCACATTCACCGTTGACGCGGACTTGCGCTCACAAATCCGGATGCGCTTTCTGCGCATGCATGCGCAGCTTGAACAGGTGCACGGCGACCGGGATTCCGGCCGCGTAACGGTGACGATCGATGCCACAAGCGTCGAAGCGCGCCCCCGCTTCCTGTCTCCGATCCTCCGCGGCCACGGCATGCTCGATGTCGCGCGCTATCCGGAGATTCACTTTGTCAGTACCCGCCTGGTCCGGGCCGAGGAAGGCCGTGCGTGGCTGTTCGGCGACCTGACGATCCGCGGTGTCACGCGGCCGGTGCGGCTGCTCGTGACGTACGACAGCGTCGACGGCAATCCATGGCCTGACGGCACGCTGGCATTCTCGGCGGCCGGAGACGTCAGCCGCCGCGAGTTCGGCCTGTCGGCCTGGTTTCCAATGATTGGCGATGCCGTACACATGAATATCCAGGTGGAGTTCGTGCATGGACCTTGAAGCCGCTGGCAAGTCGAGAGCCCTATTTCACCGATGCGACACGGGGAGACCATCATGTCGATTCGATTTCTCGTGGCGTTGTTGCTTGCAGCCTTCACGTTCGTTGCCTGCGGCGGAGACGGCGACGATTCGTCCAGCGCGTCCGGTCCGGCGGCGGGCATGGCGGGCGGTGCCTCGTCGGCAAGCGCTCCCGGTTTCCAGCCAACGCCCGTGGTGGGAGGAGGGGGTAGTTCAGGCGGATCCGGCGCGGCAGGGGCAGGGTCGGGAATGTAGTGGTTGGATGATGCCTGGGTCGACTATCAGCCGAAACGAATCACATCTTTCGGCAAGGGAGAATGGTCATGTCACATCGCTTGGCCACTTGGGTGGCTGGCACGGCGGTCGCGCTGTCTGCCTGTGCGTCGCTGCAACCCGTCCAGACGGCGCAGAAGATGAACGGTAGCCCCGAAAGCGCCGTGCGCGAAACGTTTGGCGAACCCACGGAGATCTACAAGCTCGCCGACGGCACCACGCGCTGGATCTACTCGCACCAGCCGTTGGGGTTCGAGGTCTACGCGGCCGATTTTGACGGGAACGGGAGGCTCGTCAACTTCCGCCAGATGCTGACCGAGAAAGAGATCTACGAAGCCAGGCCCGGAGTGTGGACCAAGCGCGATGTGGCCGAGCGCTTCGGCATGCCGCGAGAGCCAGTGCAGTATTACTCCCTGATGAAGCGCGAGGCATGGTCGTACCGGCTCTATGCGAGTGGCTATCAGCCGGCGCACTTCAGCGTTTATTTTGATGATCAGGGGGTGTTGGATCGTACGATGATTATTGTGGATTCGGTTGGGGGGGATCGGAGGCGGAAGTGATTGGGGTTGGTGAAATGTGGGGTGGTTGGGGTTGGGGTGTCGTTCTTGGCTGGCGCCGCTGTTTCGCCGGCGGAGCCGGCGGGGGTTTTGTGGTCGGGATCGGGGTGTCGCTCTTGGCTGGCGCCGCCGTTTCGCCGGCGTAGCCGGCGAGTCACTTTTTGTCCGAGCGACAAAAAGTAACCAAAAAGCGCGTCGTTGCCGCTGGCCATCAATTCCACGGCGGCAGTGGCTCCAACGGCTTTGGACGCCTGCGATGGTGGTCGGCCGTTCCAACCTGCTACGCCATGTGAGTCAGAACCTGTGCCTCGCGCGGCACGGCTTTTGGACGATCCCCAAGACGGACTCGGGTACAGCGTTTCAACCAGGTCAGTGGTGGGACGCCTTCGGCTGCGCTGCGCGCGCGTCGTCGTCTGGGGGCAAGCTCATCAACGTCGCGGACGCCCGAGGTCCATTTCCTCTCTTTAGTTCGCGCATGTCATGGTGGGCCTCGTCACCGAGGCGTAGTTCGCCCTGGGCCTGCGTGCTCAGACTTGGGCTCTGCGCGTAGCGCAGCCGAAGGCGATTACACGATGTGGGTAGTAGCAGGGTCCACAGACGCTTGCAGGGCTCGTTCAATCAGCGCTGTATTCCCACTCACGGTGGTGCCCCACGCGGCAGGCAGCGTAAATCACTCTGAAGCCCATACCCGTACAACACCCCCAGCACACTACGATAAAAATTCGCCCCTTTGGGGCAGCCAAAACGCGTTTTTGGTTACTTTTGTCGCTCGGACAAAAGTGACTCGCCGGCTACGCCGGCGAAACAGCAGCGCCTGCCAAGAACGATAACCCGCAATCCGGCGAAGACCAATCCCCCTCACCTCCCCCCACCCCCAAATCGATAAACAACCAGATGATCCGTCCCAGACTCCGCCGCCCACGCTTCACCCGGCCGACCTAGCATCTGCCGCACGTTGGCATCCGGCCGTGGACTGGTGAAGGTCTCGAACTTGCCGGTCTGCGGGTCGAAGCGCAGCACGGCATTCTTGCCCCAGTCGCTCAGCCACACCTTGTCCTGCTCATCCACATACATCGCATAGGCATGCGGGCTATCGCCTGGCAGTTTCCATTCCCGCCAGCGGGCCGTGCCGGGGTCATAGGCACCCAGCTTGCCGGCGGTCCATTCGCTGACCCACAGCGTCCCCTTCGAGTCGGACCAGATGCGGCGTGGCCCTGACTTTGATGTGGGTGGCGTAATTACCTGCGCGACACCGGTAGTGGTGTCGATGCGGGCAATGTAGTCACCGGCCAGCGAGGCGAAATAGACGTCGCCCTTCGGCGTCGCGGCAATGCCGTACGGTCCCCGGCCACGCGGCGCGTCGAACATGCGAATGCGGCCGCTGGCGGGGTCCAGTTCACCGTAGATGCCGTTCTGCCCCGTGAACCACAGACGTCCGCGCGTATCGAACACGGCGGTATTGAGGTTGACATTGGCTTGTCCGGCCGGGAGCGGGAAACGCTTCACCCCATGCGTAGCGGGATCGACCCGGAGGATCGCATTCTGGCCGCCATCCGTCACCCACGCAGCACCATCGGGTCCGATGATCACGCCATGCGGCGCTGACGCTTCGCCGAGGGGGATATGGATGGTCTTGCCGGTTGCAGGATCCAGCCGCCCAAGCTCGCCCGTGCTCTGGGCCGTGTACCACACCGCGCCATCGGGCGCAGGCGCAACGTCGTGTGGATGCGCGCCGGCCGGCACTGCGTAGCTTTGGACGCGTGGTGGCACTGTGCCCTGGGCACAGACTGCGGTGACAGACGTGGCCATGAAGGCGGCAGCCAGTACGGCACGGAGCAAGCGCAGGGACATCGCCATCTCCTGATCGGTCGAAGAAGCTTCGATCCAAGCATAGGCCAGCGACGGCACTCGGGCACCCGTATACTTCGCGATTGCTTCGCCCCCGCGACTCCCCGGTGCGGCACCTGACCCGAGACCACACTGCCGTATGAAAACCATCACGCTCTACCTGCTCACCGCTGTCGCCGAAATCCTTGGCTGCTACCTGCCCTACCTGTGGCTGCGCCAGGGCGCGAGCGCTTGGGTATTGCTGCCAGGCGCGTTGTCGCTGGCGTTGTTCGCATGGCTGCTGTCGCTGCATCCGGACGCGTCGGGGCGCGTGTATGCGGCTTATGGCGGCGTCTATATCGGCGTGGCCGTGCTGTGGCTGTGGCTCGTCGATGGCGTGCGGCCCAGCGCCTGGGATCTCGCTGGCGTAGGCGTGGCGTTCGCGGGCATGGCCATCATCGTGTTCCAGCCACGCTGAAGGCGTGCCTCGCCACGGCAATTGTTCCGTTTTGGCACAGGTGCGCCATCACGGAACAACCGTCCCGCTGGCCAGGTACACCTGACACGGCAACGTCAGCGACAAAGCGCCCGCAGGGCCCTGTTTTCACACCAGTTTTCGCCAGACACACTCGCACCGGCACACCTCTTGCGATGTTCCCTGTCGCGTGCGGCACCTTGCCGCGCCAGCCAACGAACTTCACAAGACGGAGCGAGACATGAACATGGCCGAGATCGCCCAGCTGGGCGTCAGCAACCCCTACAAGCAGCAGTACGAGAACTATATCGGCGGCGCCTGGGTGCCGCCCGCAGGCGGCGAGTATTTCGAGGCCATCACGCCGATCACCGGCAAGCCGTTCACGCGCGTGCCACGCTCGAAGCAGGAAGATGTCGATGCCGCGCTCGATGCCGCGCATGCCGCCAAGGCGGCCTGGGGCCGGACCTCGACCACCGAGCGCGCCAATATCCTGAATCGCATCGCCGATCGCATCGAAGCCAACCTGACGCTGCTGGCCGTGGCCGAGACCATCGACAACGGCAAACCCGTACGCGAGACCATGGCCGCGGACCTGCCGCTGGCGGTGGACCACTTCCGCTACTTTGCCGGCTGCATCCGCGCGCAGGAAGGCGGCATCTCGGAAATCGACGCGGAGACCATTGCCTACCACTTCCACGAGCCGCTGGGCGTGGTGGGTCAGATCATCCCGTGGAACTTCCCGCTGCTGATGGCCACATGGAAGCTTGCGCCGGCGCTGGCCGCGGGCAACTGCGTGGTACTCAAGCCTGCCGAGCAGACGCCCGCATCGATCCTTGCGCTGATGGAGGTGATCGGCGACCTGCTGCCGCCGGGCGTGGTCAATGTCATCAACGGCTTCGGCCTGGAAGCGGGCAAGCCGCTGGCATCGAGCCCGCGTATCAGCAAGGTGGCGTTCACGGGCGAGACCACGACGGGCCGCCTGATCATGCAGTACGCCTCGCAGAACCTGATTCCGGTCACGCTGGAACTCGGCGGCAAGTCGCCGAACATCTTCTTCGAGGACGTGCTGGCCGCTGACGATGCGTACTTCGACAAGGCGCTGGAAGGCTTCGCCATGTTCGCGCTGAACCAGGGCGAGGTCTGCACGTGCCCGTCGCGCGCGCTGATCCAGGAATCGATCTACGACCGCTTCATGGAACGCGCGCTCAAGCGCGTGGCGGCGATCCGCCAGGGACATCCGCTCGACAAGGGCACTATGATCGGCGCGCAGGCATCGGCCGAGCAGCTCGAGAAGATCCTGTCCTACATCGACCTGGGCCGCAAGGAAGGCGCGCAATGCCTGGCCGGCGGCGAACGCAACCAGTTCGATGGCGATCTCGCAGGCGGCTACTACGTGAAGCCGACCGTGTTCAAGGGCCACAACAAGATGCGTATCTTCCAGGAGGAAATCTTCGGGCCGGTGGTATCAGTCACCACGTTCAAGGACGAGGAAGAAGCGCTGGCCATTGCCAACGACACGCTCTACGGCCTGGGCGCCGGTGTCTGGACGCGCGACGGCGCGCGCGCGTTCCGCATGGGCCGCGGCATCCAGGCGGGCCGCGTGTGGACCAACTGCTACCACGCGTATCCCGCGCATGCCGCATTCGGGGGATACAAGCAGTCCGGCATCGGCCGCGAGAACCACCGCATGATGCTCGACCACTACCAGCAGACCAAGAACCTCCTGGTCAGCTACAGCCCCAACGCTCTCGGCTTTTTCTGACGATACGCAAGGCATCGCGTTTTACTGGTGAATTCGCAGTCCCGAGCCGCGAAGCGCGTGCCACTATCGTAACGGTGCCCTCCTCCCCGGGCACCGCTTCCAACAAGGAGTCGATATGCCAGCGATGATGAAAGCTGCGGTGGTGCGCGCATTCGGCGCGCCGCTCACGATCGATGAAGTGCCCGTGCCGCAACCTGGACCCGGCCAGATCCAGGTGAAGATCGAGGCCTCCGGTGTCTGCCATACCGACCTGCATGCCGCCGACGGCGACTGGCCGGTCAAACCCACGCTGCCGTTTATCCCGGGCCATGAAGGCGTCGGCTATGTCTCGGCCGTAGGCAGCGGTGTCAGCCGCGTGAAGGAAGGCGATCGCGTCGGCGTTCCGTGGCTGTACAGCGCCTGTGGCTATTGCGAGCACTGCCTGCAAGGCTGGGAAACGCTGTGCGAGAAGCAGCAGAACACCGGCTATTCCGTCAACGGCGGTTACGGCGAGTATGTGGTGGCCGATCCGAACTACGTTGGCCTGCTGCCCGACAAGGTGGGCTTCGTTGAAATCGCGCCGATCCTGTGCGCCGGGGTCACGGTGTACAAGGGCCTGAAGGTCACCGATACGCGGCCCGGCCAGTGGGTGGTGATCTCGGGTATCGGTGGCCTGGGCCATGTGGCCGTGCAGTACGCCAGGGCGATGGGCCTGCGCGTCGCAGCGGTCGACATCGACGATGCCAAGCTCAACCTGGCCAGGCGTCTCGGCGCGGAAGTCGCCGTCAACGCACGCGATACGGACCCGGCCGCATGGCTGCAGAAGGAAATCGGCGGTGCGCATGGCGTGCTGGTCACTGCCGTGTCGCCGAAGGCGTTCTCGCAGGCGATCGGCATGGTGCGGCGTGGTGGAACCATTGCCTTGAACGGACTGCCTCCTGGCGATTTCGGCACGCCGATCTTCGACGTGGTGCTTAAGGGCATCACCATCCGCGGCTCGATTGTCGGCACGCGCAGCGACCTGCAGGAGTCGCTCGATTTTGCCGCGCATGGCGACGTGAAGGCCACCGTCTCCACGGCGAAGCTGGACGACGTCAACGACGTGTTCGGACGACTGCGCGAAGGCAAGATCGAAGGCCGCGTGGTGCTGGACTTCTCGCGGTGAGACCAGCCATGCCGCACGCCAGCGCCGTTTCAGCAAGTCCCGTGACCGTGACCCGCGTGGTCGCCACGCCGGCGGCGCTCGCGCTGATCGGCGAACTGCGCGCGCGGCATGGTCCGTTGATGTTCCACCAGTCCGGCGGCTGCTGCGACGGCAGCGCGCCGATGTGTTTTGCCGCCGGTGACCTGATCGTGGGCGATTCGGATGTCTGCCTGGGCGAGATCGGCGGCGCGCCCTTCCACATGACGCGCGCGCAGTTCGAATACTGGCAGCACACGCGGCTGGTAATCGACGTGGTGCCGGGTGCGGGCGGCATGTTCTCGCTGGAAAGCGGGACCGGGAAACGTTTCCTGACGCGCTCGGAACTGTTCAGCGACGAGGAAGCCGCACTGCTGGCTGCCCAGCCTCCGCTGTAGCGCTTGCGCGACCCTCGGACGCCCCCGTCGCACGCGGTACGGGAAGCGCGTCTCGTAGCGGAGGCTACCGTTTCTCGTCGAGCAGATCGTTGAGGATTTCGTCGAAGGTGGCCTGCGCATCCTCCAGCGCCTGCAGCGCGGCGTCGAAGGTCTGCAGCGCCATCTTGGACGGCTTGCCGCTGCCCTGCGGCGGATACTGGGATTGCAGCGCGGTGAAGGCGACCTGGACTTGCCGGGTCGCGTCCACTACGCGCTGCATGGCCTGCGCCTCTTCGGCGCGCAATTGTTCGTGTTTCTGTTCGCTCATGCCATTGGCTCCTGGCCGCGCCCTGCGGTGGCGCAGCGTTATGGGCGATATCGTACAAGAACTGGCCCCGCAGGCACCGGAACCCGCGTCGTCCTGCGCGAAAATCGGTTAGGCTCCACCTGGGGACGCCTGCCGCTCCCGTGCCAAAGGAATCCGCACCCAGACATGTCATCCCTCATGCGCCGGGCGCTGGCCGCCACGCTGGTGACCGCCAGCGGCTTTGCCTGCTACTGGACCTATCTCACCGTCAATCAGGCGCGCCTGCTGTTCGACGCGCGCCGTCGCCCTCCACGCGACCTGCCCGACGGCATCATCGGCTACTCGCATATCGTGCCCGGCGGCATGCTGCGCGGCTACATCTATCATGCGCCCGGCGAGAGGGTGCGCGACCTGCTTTTCTACCTGCCCGGCCGCGGCGAGGATGTACTGGAAACCCTGCAGTTCGCCCGCTGGCTGCCGCCCGGCATGGGTTTCGCGACCTTTGACTACCGCGGACTCGGCCACTCCGACGGGCAGCCGTCCGAGGCCGCGGCGGTCGCCGACGCCAGCCAGTTCCTGCTGCACCTGCGCCGCGTCTTTCCCGGCACGCGGGCCCATGTCGTGGGGCGCAGCCTTGGAACCGGCGTTGCCATCCAGCTCGCCGACCTGCAGGACTTCGAAAGCCTGCAGCTGATCACGCCGTACGACTCGATGCTTGAGCTCGTGCGCAAGCGCTTTCCGCTGGTGCCGCTGCGCCAGCTCATGCGCCACCACTTCGATTCGATTTCGCATTGCAAAAAAGTCGTCCAGAGCACCAAGGTGCTGCTGGCGGAGACCGACGACGTGGTGCCGCATGCGTGCTCCGAACGGCTAGTCGCTGCGTGGCCGGCACCGGTCGTACTGGAAACCATGCACGGCACCGATCACTTCACGATCGTCGAGCGCCAGGAAACCTGGGTGGCGTTGTGCGAATTCGCGCGGCAGGTGCAGCATGATCCGCTGCCCGACACGCCGCGCACGGCTCCGCCCGATCATGACGAGTCCGGTGTGCCGCTTCCGCTGCCCCGGTTCCGCTAGAATTGCGCGCATGAAAAAATTCGCAGTCAAGGCAGGCGGCGCCGCGTTGGCGCTGGCTGCAGCCGGCGTGCTGCTCGCCGGTTTCGCCGCGGTCGTCAGCCTGCGGCAGCTTCCCCCCGTCGATGCCCTGCGCGACTATCGCCCCGACGTACCGCTGCGGATCTTCACGAGCGACAACGTGCAGATCGGCGAATTCGGCAGCGAGCACCGGGAATTCATCGCGTTCGAGAAGATGCCGCGCCAGATGACTCAGGCACTGCTTGCCGCCGAGGACGACCAGTTCTACGAGCACGACGGCATCGACATCCCCGGCATGTTCCGCGCGGCGCTGGCCAATCTGGGCAAGGGCTATTCGCAGGGCGCCTCGACCATCACCATGCAGGTGGCACGCAACTTCTACCTGTCACGCGAGAAGACGCTTTCGCGCAAGTGGTACGAGATCCTGCTCGCGTGGCAGATCGACCGGACGCTGTCCAAGGATCGCATTCTCGAGCTGTATATGAACCAGGTCTATCTGGGCGAGCATGCGTACGGTTTCGGCAGCGCGGCCCACGCGTACTTCGGCAAGCCGCTGGACGGGCTGTCGCTGGCAGAGACCGCAATGCTGGCGGGGCTGCCAAAGGCGCCCTCCACGATGAATCCGGTGGTCAACTTCGCGCGCGCCAAGCGCCGCCAGGAATATGTGCTCGGGCGGATGCTGGCGCTCGGCATGATCAGCCAGGACCAGTACCGCGACGCCCGATCGGCGCAGCTGGACATCGCCCCCGACAATGCGGGCCAGTTCGCCGGGCACGCCGAATATGTCGCCGAACTCGCGCGCCAGCTTGCGCGCGACCGCTTCGGCGATGACGCGTACACGCGTGGCCTGAACGTCTACACCACGGTGTCGTCGGTGCGGCAGACCATGGCCTATGACGCCGTTCGGCGCGGCCTGGACGGCTACGGAAAGCGCCATCGCCTGGACAGCCCGGACGGCGGGCCGCAGGCGGCACTCGTTTCGCTCGACGGCGACACCGGTGCGATCGAAGCCATGGTCGGCGGCGCCGACTTCAGCACCAACCGCTTCAACCATGCGACGCAGGCACTGCGCCAGCCCGGTTCGACTTTCAAGCCGTTCATCTATGCGGCGGCGCTTGAGCACGGTGTATCGCCGGGCACGCTGATCAACGACGCCCCGCTCGACAACAATTCGCGTTGGCAGCCGTCCAACGACGATGGCCGCTTCCTGGGCGCGGTCACGGTGCGCCAGGCGCTGGCCGAGTCGCGCAACCTGCCGGCCATCCGCACGCTGCAGGCCATCGGCATTCCGTATGCGGTCGAGTTCGCCAGCCGCTTCGGCTTCTCGCAAAAGCGGCTGCCGCGCTTCCTGCCGCTGGCGCTGGGTACCGGTACGACGTCGCCGCTGCGGCTCGCGTCGGCGTATGCGGTGTTCGCCAACCAGGGCCATCGCGTGGAGCCTTACCTGATCTCGCGCATCACCGACAGCGAAGGCCACGTGCTGTTCGCCGCCGACAATGCCACGGAGCCGCCGCGCGTCATCAGCGAACGCAATGCCTTCGTGATGGACAGCCTGCTGCGCAGCGTGGTGGACGACGGCACTGGCGCCGGCGTACGTCGCTACCTGCATCGCGAGGATGTGGCCGGCAAGACCGGCACCACCAACGACTCGGTCGACGGCTGGTTCGCCGGCTACGCCGGCAACGTGGTCACGGTGGCCTGGATGGGCTATGACGACAACCATAGCCTGGGCGCCCACGAATTCGGCGCCACCACCGCGTTGCCGATCTGGGCTTCGTATATGGAAGGCCGGATGGCGGGCACCCCGGTAGCCGAACGAGCCGCACCGTCCGGCGTCTCGCGTAGCGGCGGGGACTGGATGTATGCGGAATATGCCGACGGCAAGCAGGGTATCGCCTCGCTTGGTTTCCCGGCACCGCAGCCAGCGCCGGCGCAGGATGCCGCCGCCACGCCGGTAGCCAGCGAAGCCGTTGGGTTACCCGGCCAGCCCTCAACGCCGGCAGCGAGCCGCGACGACAGGGCAAGCCTGTAGCCAGCACCGGACCGCAGCGTCCTTTTCGACCTCTCAACAACAAGAACCACAATGTCGAGCGCCAGCGCCGTATTGATCTGGGCCATTGCCGCCCTCACCACCGCTGGCGTGCTGCTGCGGCCGTTTCGCCTTTCCGAGGCCTTCTGGGCCGTGGCGGGCGCGGTGCTCCTGTGCCTGGGCGGACTGCTGGCGGTGCCGGACGCGCTCGCCGCCGTCATGCGCGGCCTCGATGTCTACCTGTTCCTGGCCGGCATGATGGTGATCTCCGAACTGGCCCGCAAGACCGGGTTGTTCGACCACGTGGCGGCACTGGCCGTGCGGCGCGCAGGCGGTTCCTCACGCACGCTGTTCCTGCTGGTCTATGGCTTTGGCACGCTGGTCACGGCGTTCATGTCCAACGACGCGACCGCTGTGGTGCTGACGCCCGCGGTGCTGGCTGCCACGCGCGCCGCGAAGGTGAAGAACCCGCTGCCGCACCTGTTTGCCTGCGCCTTCATCGCCAACGCGGCCAGCTTTGTGCTGCCGATTTCGAACCCGGCCAACCTCGTGATCTTCGGCACACGCATGCCGCCGCTGGCCGGCTGGCTGGCGCACTTTGCGCTGCCGTCGCTGGTCGCCGTGGCGGCCACGCTGGCGGCGCTGTACTGGACGCAGCGCGAGGCACTGGCCGAGCGCATCGCCAGCGACGTGCCGGTGCCGCCGCTGAGCCTGCAGGCGTGGCTGACGGCGCTTGGCATCGTGCTGACCGGGCTGGCCTTGCTGACGGCATCGCTGCGCGGCAGCGACCTGGGCTGGCCGACATGCGCGGCGGGCGCGGCGACGCTGCTGATCGTGTGCGCGACCAAGCGCGACTTGCTCGCGCCGGCCCTGAGCGAGATTTCGTGGGGCGTGCTGCCAATGGTGGCGGGGCTGTTCGTGCTGGTAGCGGCGCTCGAGCATACCGGCGTCATCCACTGGCTTGCCGACATCATCCAGGCGGCGTCCCGCCAGGACAGCCTAGCGGGGCTTTGGGGCATCGGGGCGGCCGTGGCGCTAATTGGCAACGTTGCCAACAATCTCCCGGCCGGGCTGATCGCCTCCTCTGCGCTGGCTGCGGGTCACGCGTCCAATGCCGTGACAGGTGCTGTGCTGGTGGGCATCGACCTGGGCCCCAACCTTTCGGCAACCGGTTCGCTGGCCACGCTGCTGTGGCTGACCGCGCTACGCCGCGATGGTCATATGGTCACCGCCGGCCAGTTCCTGCGGCTCGGCGTTATTGTCATGCCGGCAGCCATGGTGCCGACACTGGCCGTGCTCGCGCTCGCGCGCTGACAGTCGCGGGCCTTTCCGGCGCATAGCGTCAGTCGCGGCCGCCGGACTGCGCGGCGCGCTGCGACAGCACGCCTTGCCAGCGCAGCGGTGGCGCGCCATGACGC
Organism: Cupriavidus numazuensis; assembly: GCF_905397435.1. Lineage (GTDB taxonomy): Bacteria > Pseudomonadota > Gammaproteobacteria > Burkholderiales > Burkholderiaceae > Cupriavidus > Cupriavidus numazuensis. The sequence goes on along the minus strand of NZ_CAJPVI010000026.1, from coordinate 31,213 downwards.
ACGGCCCGGCTATGGTGTTCGACTACGCCGGCTTCTATCGTCGGCTGTGGCAGCGGCACCGTGGCGACATGAAGCAACATCAGGCTGCTGCACGGAAACGCAATCGGCAAGATCACTGGCTGGTCCCTGGAAGATGCCCCGTCGATGGGGGAAGCGCCGCACTGCCGGGCGGACATTGCGGTCAAGGCATTATGTTCGCTTGTCGGCCCGCTGCGTGACGGGCTTGAGGCTTGTCATCAACAATTCACGGAGCCTGCTCACCGAGTGCAGTGTGCGGCGCTCCCGGGGAGTGCCGCAGGTTGTGAGGGCCTGACATCTGCCATATAGTGAAGCACGGTGCACCATTCCTCTCCTACCTGAAAGCGGCTCTCCATGACAGACAAGGACGCTGCACACCACGGCGTGAAGCACAAGACCAGCAATACCGACCCGGACGAGTCCAGCGTATCGGACCGCATCCGCTCGCGCCTGCTGGCGGCGCGGGAGCGCTTTCATGCGAACGACAATATCGCCCGCTACATCGAGCCCGGCGAACTCGACGCGCTGCAGGAAGAAGTGGAGGCACGACTGGAAGAGGTCCTGCGCGCGCTCGTGATCGACGTGGACCAGGACCACAACACGCGCGAGACCGCACGCCGCGTGGCCAAGATGTACCTGAAGGAAATCTTCGCGGGGCGCTACGCCAAGCCGCCGGCCGTAACCGAGTTTCCGAACGTGGAGCAGCTCAGCGAACTGATGATCGTCGGCCCAATCCGCGTGCGCAGCGCCTGTTCGCACCACCTGTGCCCGATCATCGGCAAGCTGTGGGTGGGCGTGATGCCGAACCAGCATTCCAACCTGATCGGCCTGTCCAAGTACGCGCGGCTGGCCGAGTGGATCATGTGCCGTCCGCAGATCCAGGAAGAAGCCGTGGCCCAGGTAGCGGACCTGCTGCAGGAGAAGATGAACCCGGACGGCTTGGCCATTGTCATGGAAGCCGAGCACTTCTGCATGCACTGGCGCGGCGTGCGCGACACCGATGCCAAGATGACCAACAGCGTGATGCGCGGGTCCTTCCTGAAGGACGGCAGCCTGCGCCGCGAATTCCTCGCCCTGCTCAATCGCAACGGCAAATAGCCATCCCGGAGCTGCCAGCATGCTCGTCCGCCTGCTCTATGCCAGCCGCGCCCGCCAGGCCATCGACGCCGCGACGCTCGACGCCATCCTGACCACCAGCCTGGAACGCAATCCGCGCCACGGCATTACCGGCGTGCTGTGCCATGGCAATGGCATCTTCCTGCAGGCGCTGGAGGGCGACCGCCAGGAAGTGTCGCGGCTGTTCCAGGCCATCACGCGCGATCCGCGTCACCATGACGTGGTGCTGCTGCAGTACGAAGACATCTGCGAGCGCGATTTCGCGGGCTGGGCCATGGGCCACGTCAATGTCGCGCGCATCAATACCGCCACGCTGCTGAAGTTCTCGGCGCGTGCCGAACTGGACCCGTTCTGCACGTCCGGCCAGGCGTCCCTGGCGCTGCTCAAGGAACTGATCGCCGGTGCGTCCGTCGTGGCGCGCACAGCCGAACGCGGCCGTCCCTGACCGGCCATCGCGTACTCCGCTGTTCCTGAAAAGTCATTCCTGAGGCGGCCGCCTGCCGCCTGCCACATCTTTCGCCTTTTCCCGAAATCCGGAAAACACTTGCACACGCATGCGTTCCGGGCTAAAGTCGCGTCCGATTGTATGCAAAAAATGAACACAAAATCAGGAGACACGCGGCATGGACTTCGCGCCCCAAATTGTTCCCAATCTGCTCAATGGACTCGAATGGTCGGGTTGCGCGCTGGCGATGAGCGGCTCGCTGCTGGTGGCCCTGCATAACCGGGCCTCGCGCTGGGGATGGATCGCGTATCTGTGCTCGAACCTGCTGTGGAGCGTGTTTGCGCTGGTGACCGGCACCTATGGCCTGTTCGTGCAGCAACTCGGCTTCACGGCGACGAGTTGCTATGGCCTGTACCGCCACACGAAATACCACCGCGAACTCGACCAGAAGGCGGCGGGCGCCGCCGCCTGATCGAGAGACTCCGCCGACTGCGCTATACGGTCACGCGGCCGAACAGGCCGCACTCGAGATCGCTCTCGAACTCTTCGACCCATTCAGCGCCGCCGGCCTCGTAGGCACTGCTGGCCTCCGTGCTGAGCCGCCGCACGCTGATGCGGCGCAACGCATTGCCATTCACCTCGTCGGTGATATCGAAGTCGTCCGGGGCCATTCCCACCTGCCCGCATACCTGCGCGAACTGTTGCTGCTCCTCGGGTGAAAACTCGGAAAACGGTCTCGTAGCCATGGCATCCTCCGTCAGGTCATGAGATCGCCGCATGCGCGCAGCGGGAGCGTGCGCGGCGCGGGATTGCGCCACGCAAAAAAAATGTGCATGCCGGCGGCATGCATCGACCCACTGTGAGTTGTAGTTTCGAGGGTTCAGCTCTTGCGCCCGGTCTTCGCCACGAACGGCGTGGGTGCATGTTGCACTGTCTGGCTACCGCACTTTGGACAACTGGGGTGTGCGGTCGCGTGCTCGGCCATATGCTCGGTATGCTCGAACACGTGCCCGCATTTGTCGCAACGGTATTGGTAGACAGGCATGACGCACCTCCAGGCGGCACACTTGCCCAGCGGCATGTTTCGCGTGCCGAATTCATTCTAGGCGTACGGCGGCAAGTGGCAAGCCCGATACCGCGGCAGCGCCCGGCACGCCACTCGGGATTTGCGGTGCATCAGCATTCGTGCGTGCAGGTACGGAACAACGCTCAAATTCCCCAGGAATCTAGCCGAAATACGATTCAACGGCGCGCATAAGATAGCCAAAATTTCGGGGATTGTGGTGATGCAATAGTCCGTATCAATCGGCCCTTGCCGGTTGGCGTCCACAATTACCGAGGTCTTCGTCAAATGTCCCTTGCGTGTAGACAACTTCCGGCTTCCATGTGCCGGTCGCAACGCAGCACCATCCCCCATTCCTCCTCCCTTCCCCGCACCACAGCGCGGCCGCGCAGCGTGCGCACCAGAAACGGGGAACAGTCATGAACGGACCGCTCATCCGCGTTGCGGTTGCGGACGACCACCCGCTTGTCGTCACCGCACTGCGCGATTGCCTGCATCGCTCCGCGCGTTTTCACATTGCCTGCGAATGCACTGGCGGCTCCGAACTGGTGCAGGCGCTGGACCGGCAGCCAGCCGATATCGCGATCACCGACTTCTGCATGGGCCACGGCGATGCCACGCTCGACGGCTTCAACCTGCTGAACCGCCTGGCGCGGCGCCATCGCGGCACGCGCATCGTCGTAGTCAGCGCGCAGTCGAACGCCGCCATCATCCGGCGCGCGGTGAAGCTCGGCGCACGCGCGTTCGTCAGCAAGGAAGACGAACTCGACGAAACCTTGCGGGCGTGCTTTCACGTCATGACCAGCGAAAGCTGCTACTACTCGCCATCGATCCGCGCGATCCTCGATGACGCGGCGATGGTCGATGCCCCCGCGACCGACCTCACGCTGCGCGAACTCGAAGTGGTGCGCCTGTATGCGCAAGGCATGCAACTCAATGAGATTGCCGCCAAGCTTGGCAGGTCGGTCAGCACCATCTCGAGCCAGAAGACCGTGGCCATGCGCAAGCTGGGCGTGAACACCAACACCGACCTGATCCGGTATGCGTACGAGAACGGTCTGATCTGAGCGCCCATGCAGCAGCTCCTCGACAGTACCCGCGTGTCGCTGGCGAGCGCCTTCGACACGCTCGCGGACAATGCCCGGCGCCAGCAGCATCTCTATTCGGCGACCATCGCCGTATTGATCGCCCTGGTGGTGTTCGCCGGCATCGTGCTGGTGGCGCTGGAAGCCGACAAGCACCTTAGCCAGCAACATAACCAGGTCACCGGCTATGTGGGCACCATCTCGCAGCGCCTGGAAAGCGAGGCCGCCTTCCTGCGGCGCAGCGTGCTGAGCGTGCGCCGCTACCACGAGTCTGGCTCAGCGCAGTCCCCGGATGCCGCCACGGTCCAGTCCGTGCGCGCAACCGGCGTCGCACGGATTTCGGACAAGATCGCCGGACATGATTATTACCTGCTGGCAACGGCCTCCACGCGCCACGCCTGGGGCCGGGCCATGCCCACGCAGCTTGCGCGCCTGCAACAGATAGCGCTCGGCACGCTGGCCACGCAGCAGGCCTTTGGCCTCGATCACTGGGTCTATGTCCTTTCGCTCGAGAACGACAGTGCCGCCATTCTCGCGCGGCAGCCTTCGGCGGCGCAGGTGACAGTCCCGATCCAGCCCGCGCTGATCGATACGCTTCGCGACACCATTACGCAGGCGCTGCTGGACCGCAGCGGCCATGCGGTACCGCCCGGCGACGAGCAGCTCTGGGCCGGCCCCGTGCGCGATCCGCTGACCGGTGCGATGGTCATGCTGAGCCTCGGCGCGGCCTACACGGGCGATACGCCCACCGTGCTGCTGGCGGCGTGCGTGCCAGTCGGCGATTTTCTCGCGCAACTGGATCGCCCCGGAGATGGCGCGCTGCTGGCGCTGCTCAATCCGGCCGACGAGGCCATCGATGTCGCGGCACCCGCGTTGCCCGTTGAAGGCCCGGTGGTCAGTGCCGTCATGGCACAGGCGCGCCGGCGGCCGCACAACGTATCGCACTACACGCGCCGTGGCGTGCTGATGATCCAGCCCCTGCAGCCGGGGTTCGGCGTGCTGGTCTGCTTTCTGCCGTATGGCCTGCTGGTGCCCGCGCTCGCACCGGAGCTCGCCGTGATCCTCAGCGTGGCGCTGCTGCTGATCGGCGCCATCGTCCTGAGCGCGCGCTACTGGGACCGCCAGATGCTGCGCCGGACCCATTCGGAAGCGGCGCGCGCGCTCGAGAACGAGATCCTGAACCAGATCCTTGTCAGCGCCACGCCGGTCGGGCTGTGCATCGTCCGGCAACGCGACTACTCCGTACTGACATCGAACCAGCTTGCGCAGGCACTGTTGCGGCTTGACAAGGCCAACGCCTTGCCCGCGCAGGTGACGGAGGCTTTCGAACGCCAGCCGTCCGGCGCGGAAGCGTGCCAGCCGGCGCCGATCAACCACTTTATCGTCCCCGCGCCGGGCGACGAAGCTACCGCACAGCGCTACCTGCAGGTCACGTATGCGCCCGCCCGCTACCACGACGACAAGGTGCTGTTCTGCGCCGTGCAGGACATCACGACGCAGCAGGCCTTGGAGCAGCAGCTACGCTCGGCACAGCAGGCGACCGAGGCCATGATGCGCGCACGCTCGAGCTTCTTCGCGGCCATGAGCCATGAAATCCGCACGCCCCTGAACGCGCTGATCGGCAACCTCGAGTTGCTTGCGCGCAGCCCCGGCCTGGAAGGCCATGCGCAACGCCTGCACGTGCTGGGCACTGCCGCGGAAGGTCTGCGGCGCATCGTCAACGACATTCTCGACTTCTCGAAGATCGATGCCGGCAAGCTGGAACTGGTCGCCAAGCCGTTCCGTATGGCCGAAGCGCTCGAAGGGCTGGCACTGACTTACGCGCCCATTGCGACTGCGCGCGGCATCCGGCTACAGCTGCAACTGGCGCCCGAACTGGACCGCGAAGTTTGTGGAGACGGCATGCGGCTGATGCAGGTCGTCAACAACCTGTTGAACAACGCATTCAAATTCACCACGAGCGGCCGCATCACGCTCAGCGGCCGCTACGAGCCCGACACCGATGGCCGGCACATGCTGACCTGCCGCGTCGGCGACACGGGAATCGGCATGCCGGCGGCCCTGATCGAACGCATCTTTCAGCCTTTCGTGCAGGGCGACGACGTCGCGACGGGTCGCTACGGCGGCACGGGACTCGGCCTGTCCATTTGTGCGCGGCTGTGCGAGCTGATGGGTGGCGGCATCAGCGTGCAAAGCGTGCAGGACCTCGGCAGCGCCTTCACCATCATCGTGCCCCTGGCGCCCACCGCCGACGATGCCGCGTTCGCCCCTGTCTCCGATATCGCTCCCGCCCGGCACGGCAGCGTGATGGTGCTGAGCCAGGACGGCAAGACCGGGGACTGCATTGAAGCGTGGCTGGCGGCTGCGGGCTGGCAACCCCACGTGCTCACTTCGCTGGCCGCGGCGCGCGGGCACCTTGAAAACCACCGCCCACAGGCCATCGTCGCCACGGAAGAATTCGATCCTCGCGCATTGGAATCGCTGCATGGACTGGGCTCGGCTCCCGTGATCTGGATGACGCCCGATGGTCCCCACCGGGCCCGGCGGCGGGCGCCCGGCGTCCTCGAGGTGTCCAGCTTCAGCCACGAGGCGCTGCTCGCCTGCGTGGCCTCGGCCGCGGCATGCCTGCAGGATCTTCCCGCACTCGCCTCCACGGCCGACATGACCGGCGCACCAGTCGTGTCGGCGCCATTGCCCGACACAGCTGGCCTGACCATTCTCGTCGCCGAAGACAACCCGCTGAACCAGACGCTGGTCAGCGAGCAACTACGGATACTGGGCTGCCAGCCCATCATCACCGACAACGGCAAGCAGGCGCTGGCCATCGCCGAATCGACCCATGTCGATGCAGTGCTGACCGACATCCACATGCCGGTCATGAACGGCCATGCCCTGCTCGATGCGCTGCGCGAACGGCGCCCAGACCTGCCCGTGCTCGCCTTCAGTGCGCTGGCCCAGCAGGAACACGCCGAGGATTGGCAACAACGCGGCTTCAGGGGCTACGTCACGAAGCCGGCGTCGTTGCATGAACTGGGCCAAGCCCTGCAGGCGCTGCGCGAGACGTCGATCGCGTCCGCCAGCCAGGAACGCTACGCGCGGCTGCTGCGCGAGCAACTGCAGACCGACCTGCCAGCGCTCGCGCAAGTCCTCGGCGCGAAGGATGTGGATGCCCTGCAAGCGTGGGTACATCGCGCCGCGAGCGGTTTCAGGATCGTCCGCGAGAACGCTCTGTATGCCCACTGCCGCGAAGTCGAGCAGTTGTGCCTGGACGCCGGCCGCTGGAGTGCGGCCATTGCCGCGGCCGGCGATGCACTGCGGGTGCTCGCGCAGCGCTATGCCGGCGAAGGCCTGCCCGCCACCCCAACGGAGACCGCCTGATCGCGGTCGCCCCCTACCACAATCTGCGCATTTGCGCGCGACGCCCCGCGCGCCGATAATGACGGCGCCGCGCCCGGTTCCACGGGTGCGGCCTTGCCGCCATTGTCTCCCGCATGTCGTCACATCAAGGGCTTCCCCACCCGCAGCGCAGCTGGGCCATTCTTACCGTCTTCTGCGGCCTGATCATGGCCGTGCTGGACGGCTCCATCGCCAATATTGCGTTGCCGTCGATCGCGCGCCAGCTCCAGTCCGAGCCGTCGAGCACGATCTGGGTCGTGAACGCCTATCAGCTCACAGTCACCGTGTGCCTGCTGCCACTGTCGTCGCTGGGCGACATCTTCGGCTACAAGCGTGTGTATCGGGCCGGGCTGGCCACCTTCCTGGTCGGATCGCTGTTGTGCGCGCTGGCCGTCAACTTGCCCATGCTGGTGGCGGCGCGCGTGCTGCAGGGCCTGGGCGGCGCCGGCATCATGAGCGTGAACACGGCGCTGGTGCGCTTTATCTATCCGCCGACGCGCCTGGGCCGCGGCATCGGGCTGAACGCGCTGGTGGTTGGCGTGACCACGGCGATCGGCCCTTCCCTCGGGGCACTGATCCTGTCACTGGCTAGCTGGCAATGGCTGTTCGCCGTCAATGTGCCGGTAGCCATCTTTGCGCTGGCGCTCAGTCGCAGCGCGCTGCCTGACACCGAGCCTCAGCCGCGCGAGTTCGACTATCCGAGCGCGGTGCTGTCGGCCGTGGTGTTTGGCCTGTTCATCCTTGGTGTCGACGGCCTTGGCCATGCGAGCCTGCGTATCGCCGGCGCGGCCGCGGTAGGCGGCGCCATCGTGCTGGGCTGGGTGCTGGTGCGCCGCCAGCACGGCCGCCCGTCACCGCTCGTGCCCGTGGACCTGTTTGCCAGCCGCGCCTTCACGCTGGCGGTCGGCACGTCGTTCTGCTCCTTCATGACGCAGATGCTGGCCTTCGTGGCGCTGCCGTTCTATTTCGAATACCAGCTTGGCCGGTCCCTGCATGAAACCGGCCTGCTGATCACGCCCTGGCCGCTGACGGTGGCCCTGATGGCGGCGCTGTCGGGCCGGCTGTCGGACCGTTACCCGGCCAGTATCCTGGCCGGCGCCGGGCTGGCGCTGCTTGCCGCCGGCCTGCTTGGCCTGGCATTACTGGGACACGATGCCACCAGCCTCGACATCGCCTGGCGCATGGCGATCTGCGGGCTTGGCTTCGGCCTGTTCCAGTCGCCCAACAACCGCGCGATGATCGGCGCCACGCCGCCTGAGCGCAGCGGCGGTGCCAGCGGCGCGCAGGCCACGACGCGGCTGCTCGGCCAGACCACCGGCACGGCCGTGGTGGCACTGCTGTTCAGCTTCGATCAGACCGGTGCCGGACGCCTCGCGCTCTACGTGGCCGTTGGCATGGCGACGCTCGGCGCGGTCATCAGCCTGAGCCGCCTGCGCGATGGCAGCAGTCCGCGACATGCGGGAACTGCCGCCATACGGGATGAACCCGATGCGTAGTCACGCGTAGTGACGCGTAGTGACGCGTAAGCGCGACCGCCCGGCTGCTGCTATTCAGCCTTCGCGCCCGACTCCTTCACGACCCTCGCCCATTTGGCGATCTCCGAGCGCTGGTAGTCCGCCAGCTTCTCGGGCGTGCCGAGAACCGGATCCAGCCCCAGCGTCTTGAGTTTTGCCTGCACATCCGGCAGCGAGTAAATGCGGTTGAATTCCGCATTGAGCTTTGCCACCACGTCTTTGGGCGTGTTGGCCGGCGCAAAGATGGCAAACCACGAGTCCGCCTCGAAACCAGGCAGGCCCTGCTCGGCAAGCGTGGGGATGTCCGGCGCCGACGGCGAACGCTTCGCGCTGGTGACGCCCAGCGCGCGCAGCTTGCCCTCCTTCACCACGGGAAGCGCCGACGGCAGGTTGTCGAACATCATCGTGATATGGCCGCCAAGCAGGTCCGGGATCGCCATCGCCCGGCCCTTGTATGGCACATGGGTAATCTTCACGCCGGCCATGGAATTGAACATCTCGCCGGCGACGTGCAGCGACGTGCCGACGCCCGGCGTGCCGAACGTGAGGCCACCGGGCCTGGCCTTGGCCAGCGCGATCAACTCCGCCACGTTCTTCGCCGGCACACTCGGATGGACCACCAGCACATTCGGTGTCGTCGCGACCAGGATCACGGGCGTGAAGTCCTTGACCATGTTGTACGGCATCTTGCTGTAGAGCGCACCGTTGATCGAGTGCGTGCCCACCGTGCCCATGGCAAGCGTGTAGCCATCGGCCGGCGCGTGGGCCACGGCCTCGGCGCCGATATTGCCGCCTGCGCCGGGCTTGTTGTCGACCACCACCGGCTGGCCCCACGCGGGCGAGATTTTTTCGGAGACGATGCGGGCCAGCGTGTCCGGCGCCCCGCCGCTGGGGAACCCGACCACCATCCGGATCGGCTTGTTCGGATAGGCCTGCGCCTGGACGGCGGGCGCGCTGAACACGGCAGCGGCGGCAAGCGCCACCGCTGCAACGGAACTGACTCGCATCGGTTGTCTCCTGGCTGTCCGGTGCCTGCGTGGGCACCGGCTGTTCTGGGCGAAGAACTCCGGAACTACACTGCAATACCGCCGAACTCCTGCATGACCTTCTCGTGCAGGCGCCGCATGCCGTGCAGCCAGCGGTCGTAGTCCTGTCCCTTGCGGCGGTAGTACTCCAATACCTCCGGGTGCGGCAGGATCAGGAAGCGTTCGTCGGCAATGCCTTCCAGCGTGGCGGCTGCGACGTGCTCGGCCGTGACCGAGCCCTCCTGCAGAAAGCCCTTGCGCTCGCCGTTCTCGCCGAGCAGCATATTGGTCTGCACGCCCTGCGGGCAGATGCAGCTGACCTTGATGCCGCGGTCGCCATAGGTGATCGACAGCCATTCCGCAAAGCCGATCGCGGCATGCTTGGTTACGGCATACGGCGCCGAGCCGATCTGCGACAGGAGGCCCGCCGCCGATACGGTATTGACGAAGTAGCCATCCCCGCGCTCCAGCATTTGCGGCAGCACCGCCTTCGCCGCGTGGATATGCGCCATGACGTTGATGTCCCAGATGCGCTGCCACTCCTCGGCGCTGGCGTCGAGCCCCTTGCGCAGGATGATGCCGGCGTTGGAACAGAACACGTCGATCTGGCCGAAGCGGCGCGTCGCTTCGTCGGCCAGGGACTGCACCGCCGCTTCATCGCTCACGTCCACGCCCTGCGCAAACACCTTGCAGTCCGGCGCAGCCGCCTGCACCTCGGCCGCCACTGCAGCGGCGCCTGCGGCGTTGAGATCGGCGATGGCCACGCCGCGCGCACCGGCCTGGGCAAATGCGAGCGCCAGCGCGCGGCCGATGCCCGTGGCGGCGCCCGTCACGACGACGGTCTTGTCTTTGACTTGCATGCGTTGTCTCCTTGTCTCTGCTTGCTCAGTTTGCATCACAGGCGCCGGACGTCGCCGCCGCCGTACGTGTCGATCCCTGCCGCCCGGCACCGGCCTGCCATAGCCGCGCCTGCAGCGTCTGCGCCAGGTCGCGGATGCGCGGACCAAGGTTGCTTTCCAGGATTTCCGGCGACAGCCGCGTCGCGGCGCCGCCGATATTCAGCGCCAGCACCTCGCCGCTGCCTTCGAGCCGAAGCGGCGCCGCCGCGCCGCTGACAGTGCGGTCCCACTCGGCATGCGCCACGCAGAAGCCGCGCCGCGCGTGGTCGCGCAGCGAGCGCTCGATCTTGCCGCGCACCGGCGCCCAGCGCGCGCCATAGTGGCGCTCCAGCTCGGCCAGCGCGGCTTCGCGGTGTGCGCTGTCCAGACCCGCGAGCCACGCGCGCCCCATGGCCGATGTGGCCATCGGCAGCCGTGCACCTGGCGCGAGCCGGATCACCAGCGCGCCGCGCGGCTGGCACGATTCCAGGTAGACCATCGCATGGCGGTCGGGCATGGCCAGCGCAACCGTGCAATCCGTCGCGAACGCGAGCGATTGCATCAGCGGCTGCGCAATCTCGCGGATGCCCGCGCCGGAAATGTAGCGGTGCCCGAGCACCATCGCGCCCTGCCCAAGCCGGTACTTCTCCATCGATTCGATGTAGGAGAGATAGCCGAGCGAGGCCAGCGTATAGGTCAGCCGCGACACCGTGGGCCGCGGAATGCCGGTGCGTCGGGACAGCTCCGCATTGCCGAGATAGTCGTCGTGGGGGCCGAACGCGCGCAGCAGCTCCATGCCGCGCGCCAGCGCGGTGACGAAGTTGCGGTCGTCGCCGGTGTAGGCGTTATGGGCAATATGGGCGGCAGCGCACGGCATGGCAGGCATGACATGGGCCGCGTCAGGCGGCGGAGCCGGGATGGAGGTCGAGCGCTTCATGCGGGCTGGTCGTTGTCCTGACTGACTAGATACCAGTTCCCACCGCCGGCCGACCCGACTATTTAGCGAAAACATAGGGGTCATAGGTGCCATGGATAGCGCTTGCCGCTTCCCGCCATCCCCCGTCATGCCTGCTCGTCAGGGATTACCTCTATGCCGCGTGCCCTTCTCGGAGCAATGACTCTCCAGCTATTTCGCTGTGCGGAATACTGGACCGGTTTCCTTGACTGGCCCTTCGGCCCTATGCAAAAGTCGATGAAAACGAACGACCGTGCGGGAATCATCACACTTCCACGCAACGGCGTTCGCCGGCCACGACCGGCACCGCGGCGCAACTGCGCAGACCGCATCGCATAGGAGACAAACCATGCATCATCAGCAGTACGCACCTGTCCACGAGCGCAACGCTCGACCGGCGCACAGCGCCGCTCCGACCGCGGCATCGTTTGCCGCGGCCCACGCCCCCGACTGAACCCCACCCGCATGCGCGGCGGCCATGAGGCTGCCGCCGTGAATCCGCGCGCCCGCTTGCGGCCGGCGCGTGCCCTGTTTCGTGAACCGCACGAGGTGAGCCTGTGGCATTGTTCCTTCAACAGATCCTGAACGGCCTGACGCTGGGCGGCGTGTACAGCCTGGTGGCCCTTGGCCTGACGCTGGTCTACGGCATCCTGCACGTGCCGAACTTCGCGCACGGCGCGTTCTACATGGCCGGCGCCTACGTCTCGTACTTCCTGATGACGTCGTTCGGCGTGAACTACTGGCTCGCGATGGTCGGCGCCGCAGTCGTCGTCGCGATGCTGTCGATGCTGGCAGACCGGCTGGTGTTCCATCCGCTGCGCAACGCGCCCGAGTTGCACGACATGATCGCGGCCATCGGCATCCTGCTGTTCCTCGAAGCCGGTGCGCAGGCGCTATGGGGCGCGGACTTCCATCGCATGCCCACGCCGTACGGCCAGGTGGTCGACCTGTTCGGCCTGACCGCGCCGCTGCAGCGTTTGCTGATCATCGTCGCCGCGTTCGCGCTGATGGTGCTGCTGCACCTGTTCCTCACTCGCACGATGACGGGCGCCACCATCATGGCCATGGCGCAGAACCGCGAAGGTGCCGCGCTGGTGGGCATCGATGCGACACGCGTGACGCTGCTGGTGTTCGCCATTTCCGGCGCACTGGCCGCCATCGCTGCCACGCTCTACGCGCCGATCAACCTGGTCTATCCGAGCATGGGCAACCTGGTCATCACCAAGGCCTTCGTGATCATCATCCTCGGCGGCATGGGCAGCATCCCCGGCGCGATTGCGGGCGGGCTGATCATCGGCATGGCCGAGAGTTTTGGCGGTTTCTACGTTTCCACCGACTACAAGGACATCATCGCGTTCGTACTGCTGGTGGTGATCCTGTCGATCCGGCCGCAAGGCCTGTTCGCCGGCAAGGCGGCCTGAGGAGTACGGCATGAAAGCACTGCAAGGAAAGACCGGCTGGACCCTGCTGCTGGCACTGGCGATCGCGTTCCCGCTGATCGCGCCCAACAGCTACTACCTGACCGTGATGACGCTGGCGTTCATCTACGCCCTCGCCACGCTCGGGCTCAATCTCATCACCGGCTACACGGGCCAGCTCAATCTCGCGCACGGCGGTTTCATGGCGATCGGCGCTTACACGCTGGGCATCCTGACGGTGGACCACCAGGTGCCGTTCTGGCTGGCGTTCGCGCTGTCGGGCGTGGTCTGCATGGTGGTCGGTTATTTCGTGGGACTGGTATCGCTGCGTTTGAAGGGTCACTACTTCTCGATCTTCACGATGTGCATCGGCTACATCATCTATCTGCTGATCGAGAAGTGGGAAAGCCTGACGCACGGCACGGTCGGCCTGATCGGCATTCCGGTGCCCGCGGCAATCGGTCCGGTCACGTTCGACAGCGTGCCCGCGCAGTACTACCTCGTGCTGGCCTTCCTGGCGATCGGCACGTTCCTGATGCACCGTATCGTCACCTCACTGCTGGGCCGCAGCTTCATGGCCGTGCGCAACAGCGACGCGCTGGCCGAGGCGCTCGGCATCAACCTGATGCGCACCAAGGTGCTGTCGTTCGTGCTGTCGGTCGGCTACGCCGGCTTTGCCGGTGCGCTCTACGCGGGCCAGGTGCGCTTCCTCGGCCCCGATATCGCGCGTACCGACCTGACCTTCGACATGGTGATGGCGATGCTGGTCGGCGGCACCGGCACGCTGTTCGGGCCGCTGCTGGGCGCGGTGCTGGTGCCGTGGGTCACGCAGACGCTGCAGTTCCTGCAGGACTACCGCATGCTGGTGTTCGGTCCGGTGCTGATCCTGCTGATCATCTTCTTCCCGGACGGCATCGTCGGCTCGTGGCTGAAGAAGCAGGCGCGCAAGGCCGCTGCCGCGCGCCGCGACAATCGCCAGCCCTCTGCCCCTGCTGCCGCCCCCGTCCCCACCCGCGCCGGAGCCGACCATGCTTGAGATCCGCAACCTGACGAAGAAATTTGGCGGACTGACCGCGGTCAACGATGTATCCGTGAAGTTCGAGCAAGGCCATATCAATGCGATCATCGGCCCCAACGGCGCCGGCAAGACCACGTTCTTCAACCTGATCGCCGGCACGCATGCGCCAAGCTCGGGGCAGATCCTGTTCAAGGGGCAAGACGTAGCGGGCCTGCGCGCTGACCAGATCGCACGGCTCGGCGTAGCCCGCACCTTCCAGGCCACTGCGCTGTTCGACCGCGCCACGGTGCTCGACAACCTGATCGTCGGCCACCGCCTGCGCACGCGCTCGGGCCTTGGCGATGTGCTGTTCAACACGCGGCGCCTGCGCGAGGAAGAGCGCCTGTGCCGCGACAAGGCAGAAGCCGCGCTTGACTTCGTCGGCCTCACTCACCTGGCGCATGAAATCGCGGCCGACATCACGCAGGAGGCGCGCAAGCGCGTGGCGTTTGCGCTGGCGCTGGCCACCGATCCCGAACTGCTGCTGCTCGACGAGCCCGCCGGCGGCGTCAACCCGGAAGAAACCGTGGGCCTGGCCGAGCTGATCCGCAAGATGGTCCGCCACGGCAAGACCGTCTGCCTGATCGAACACAAGATGGACATGATCATGCGCCTGGCCGACAAGATCATGGTGCTGAACTACGGCGAAAAGATCGCCGAAGGCTCGCCCGCGCAGATCCAGCAGGATCCGCATGTCATCGAGGCTTACCTGGGAGCCGACCATGTTGCAGCTTGAACACGTCTCGCTGTCGTACGGCAGCTTCCGTGCCCTCGACAACATCTCGCTGCATGCCGGCGCGGGCGAACTGGTGGTGCTGCTCGGTGCCAACGGCGCCGGCAAGAGCTCGATCTTCCTCGCCATGAGCGCGATCCACCGTATCAGCGGCGGCAGCATGCGCTTCGATGGCCGCGAGCTGTCGGGCATGAAGCCGTCGCAGATCGTGCAGGCGGGACTCGTGCACTGCCCGGAGGGCCGCAAGCTGTTCCCGGCCATGAGCGTGGAGAAGAACCTGACGCTGGGCGCCTACGTGCATCGCCGCGACAGTGCAGGCATCCGCAAGACACTCGAAGAGGTGTACGAGATGTTCCCGATCCTGCGCCAGAAGAAGGATGACGCCGCAGGCTCGCTTTCCGGCGGCCAGCAGCAGATGGTGGCACTCGGGCGCGCGCTGATGAGCCGTCCGCGTGCGCTGTTGCTCGACGAGCCGTCGCTGGGCCTCGCACCCCTGGTGGTCAAGCAGATGTTCGAGATCATCCAGCGCATCAACCGCGCGGGCACGACAGTGCTGCTGGCCGAGCAGAACGCTTACGCGGCATTGGGCATCGCGCATCGCGCCTATGTGATCGAAGGCGGACGCATCGTGATGGAGGGCGATCGCGATTCGCTGTTGAAGGACGAAGGGATCCGCAAGGCGTATATCGGGGGCTAAGGCTCAACGGCTTTCGCCGCCAATTGTGTGCTCCCTCTCCCGCAAGCGGGAGAGGGGAGAAAACAGAGGGGTCGTTGAAGACATCCGGAACTCATAAGCGCAGTACTTACAGGAGACACCACAATGCAAGGCAAGATCATGCACCGCATCTTCCCGCTGGCCGCCACCGCCGTCGCCGCCATGCTGGCCTCGGGCGCCGTGCTCGCCCAGGAAGTCGTCAAGATCGGCTATACCGGCCCGCTTTCGGGCGGCGCAGCGCTGTACGGCAAGAACGTGCTGTCCGGCGTGCAGATGGCCGTCGACGAGATCAATGCCGCTGGTCTCGACGTCAAGGGCAAGAAGGTCAAGCTGGAAGTCGTGGCGCTCGATGACAAGTACTCGCCGGCCGAGGCCGCGATCAATGCGCGCCGCCTGGTGCAGCAGCACAAGTCGCCGGCCGTGTTCGTGCCGCATTCGGGCGGCATCTTCGCGCTGCAGGCCTTCAACGAGCAGGAGAAATTCCTGGTCATGGCCTATTCGAGCGTGCCGCGCATCACCGATGCCGGCAACAAGCTGACCATCCGCATCCCGCCTGCCTACACCGGCTATATCGAGCCGTTCGTCAAGGCGCAGATGAAGCGCTATGGCAAGAACGTGGCGCTGGCGCCGGCCGACCACGACTACGCCAAGGCGTGGGTGCAGGCGTTCGTGCCGGCCTGGGAGGGCGCGGGCGGCAAGGTCGTCGGCAACAACCCGATGTCCTACACCAAGGCCACCGACTTCTACAGCGGCGTCTCGCGCGCCATCACCGACAAGCCCGATGTGATGTTCGTCGGCGGTCCGTCGGAGCCGACCGCGCTGGTGGTCAAGCAGGCCCGCGAACTCGGCTTCAAGGGCGGCTTCATCATCATGGATCAGGCCAAGATGGACGAGATGGCCAAGGTCACCAACGGCCTGAGCATGCTGGAGGGCTCGATCGGCGTGCTGCCGCTGGTCAACGACGGCCGTCCCGCCGCGCAGAACTTCAATGCCAAGTACAAGAAGCTGCACGATGGCCGCGACGCGACCACCGAGATGTCGCTCAACTACACCATGGTGTACGCGCTGGCCGGTGCGATGAAGCTGGCTGGCACTACCAGCGATGCCGTCGCCATCCGCGCGAAGATGCCCGACGCCATGAAGGCGCTGCCGAAGGACGTCAATCCGAACGAGGTGGAAGGCATCGATGCCAAGGGCGGGTCGGTCGCCGATACCGTGGTGGGCTGGGTGCAGAACGGCAAGATCGCGCCGGTACGCCTGTCGGAACTGGCAAAGTAACCAGATCACGCGGCGCCCCATGAAACGCGGGCCATCAGGCAATGTCCTGATGGCCCGCGTTGTTTTTGCGCCCTTGCCAGCGCTGCCGGCGGCGAGCGGCTACTGACGGCGATCTCCGTCGTTGCGCGCCTCCGTCTGCCCGCGGTCATGGTGCGCGCGCTGCTGCTGGCGCTGCTGATCCATCTGCTGTTGCTGTTGTTGCTGCTGTTGCCGCTGGCGATCCTGCATCTGGCGCTGCTGGTCCTGCTGGCGGCGCTGCTGCTCCTGCATCGCTCGCTGCTGTTCCTGCATGGCGCGCTGCTGCTCCTGGGCGGCGCGTTGCTGATCCTGCGCGTGCCGCTGTTGCTCCTGCATCTGGCGCTGCTGCTCCATCTGCTGGCGCTGCATCGCCTGTTGCTGGCGCTGCTGTTCCATCTGTTGGCGTTGCTGGTCCTGCATCTGTCGCTGCCGCTCCGCCTGCTGCCGCTGCTGGTCCATCTGCTGGCGCTGCTGATCCTGCATCTGGCGCTGCCGCTCCGCCTGCTGGCGCTGCTGATCCATCTGCTGGCGCTGGGCCGCTTCCTGCTGCCGCTGCTGGTCCATCTGCTGGCGCTGCTGGTCCTGCATCTGATGCTGTCGCTCGACCTGCTGACGCTGCTGTTCGATCTGCTGCCGCTGGACCGCCTCCTGCTGCCGCTGCTGGTCAGCCATCTGTCGCTGGTGGTCGGCCTGCTGACGTTGCTGATCGGCCTGCTGACGTTGCGACTGCATGTTGCGCTGCTCGGACTGCTGACGCTGCTGCTCCTGCATCTGGCGCAGCGACTCCATCTGCTGCCGCTGGATCCCTTGTTGCTGCTCGTGCTGAATTGCCTGGGCCTGGTCTTGCGCGTCGTGGCGCTGGCGCTGCTGCTCCATCTGCTGGCGCTGGATCGCCTGTTGCTGCTGGCGCTGCATGTCCTGCGCCTGGCGCTGAGCGTCGGGCATCTGCGCGAAACCCTGAGCCTGGTCGGGCCGCGTGGTCTGGCCACGGCCATTGCCGCGCCAGCCGTCGCCGCCGGGCGGCGTGGATCCGCGCTCGCCACCCGCAGGCGGGCGGCGCATAGCATCGTCGTCCTGACGCGGCGGCGGCAAGCCGGGCCGCGCGGTCGGGGCCACCTGGCTCATCCGCACATTCGCGGCTCCGTTGCCGTCCATGCCGCGGGGCCGCGCGTCACCACCGCGCCATACCGGGCCAGCGCCGGTGACCGCCCCGCCTTCACGTGCAAAGCGTCGCGCCAGGTCGTCATGCGCGGGCTGCCCCGGCGGGCGCGCCGCGATTGCCTGGCGTTCGAACCCCTGCCGTGCCTGCGGTGGAAGCGGGCGGGATGGAGCCGCGCCCAGCAGGCTTCCCTTGACCGGCGCCACCGGCGGCGCGCCGCGGGCCTCGCCCTGCGGCAGGTTGCGCCATTCATTGCCGTGCATGTTTCGCGGCACCGGCCGGCCTTCGACGAAATTGCGCGCAGGCATGCCGCTGATCGCACCCGGCACGTCGCGGTTCGGGTGCTGCTCACGGCGGAAGCGGTTGTCGACCGCGATGTTGTTGACGGTCACCCGGTTGATCCGCGTGACGTAGCCGGGACTGGCGCGGTACACGGGCCGGTACGCGTCGCGCGGGCCAAGCGGATACCAGGCCACGCCCGGGCCGCCGCCCACACGCACGCCGCCGTGGGGACCTGCGCCGCCGACGAAGCCGACCAGCGCCGGCGCATAGCACGGCCGTGGCACGCGCGGGCCCGGCACCCAGCCCCAGCGGGTGCCGATGTAGGCCCAGCGCCCGTAATGGAAGGGAGCGAACCCCCACGGCGCGTCGTCGATCCAGGTCCAGCCCCAGGGCGCGACCCAGGCCCAATGCCCGGTGCTGTACGGCGCCCAGCCCGTCTGCACCACACGCGGATACCACACCGCGCCATAGCCCGCGTCGTCCTGCCAGTCGCCGTAACCGTCAAGCGCGGCATAGCCGGGCATGTCGCGCGGCACGTAGCGGGCCGACGGCGAGGCATCTTCGCGCGCATCGCGGGAGGCGGTCCAGCGGTCGAATTCATCGCCGGGCGGCAGGTCGCCCTGCCCGGCATCCGCCAGATCGGTGCCGGCAAAGCGCATGCGCTGGCCGCGTTCCATTTCCAGGGAACGGCTTTCGCCGTAGATGGCGGCCCGGCCGTGGCGCATGGTCACCGTTGTCGTGCTGCCGTCGGGCGCCACATCGATACGGTAGTCGCCAGGCTCGCGCGGCACGAATGCCAGGTTGGGGGTATCGATCTCCACGGGCTGGTCCGGCGGCAAGGCGCGGACCCGCAACTGCAGCGTGCCTTGCGTGAGCTTGACCTGGGTGGCGTTGTCGTCCAGGTTGAGCACGCTGACGGCAGTCGCGCTGCCGAGGCGGATCGCCACCGAGCCGGCATGGACTTCGGCGCGGCCGCCGTTATCCACCCACAGCCGGTCGCCGGTGGTGATGGGCCGGTTCAGGCCCGCCGCGGCCCATTCGTCAGAGCCAGCCGGCGCAAAGCTGAGGTTGCCCGCTGCATCGGTCAGTGTCGCCACGCGCGTGGGCGGATCGACCTGCCCCACCTGCGCGCCGGGTTCGCCGAGTGGCGATGGCTGGGCATGGACAGGCCACGGTGCCAGCGTCAGGGCCACGCCGGCCATCACCGCAAGCATCGGCAGCAAGGGTGCGGCACCGGATTTCAGGCTGCGGTGGCGGGAGGCGGAATTGCGGTCAGGCGAAAGGAAGCGAGGCATGGAATCGAGAAACTAAGAGAGCAAGGCCCGTAGCGGCGGACAGCCGCCTGATGTCACCATACATGGCCCAACGCTTGGGGGTGTCCTGCGCGGACAAGACTTTGTAAGCGGGTATTTCCCCTGAACGGGGCATGGCGGCCGCGGCTGCGCTGCGGAGGCAGGACCGGCGCCGGGAATCGCAGCGCGGATGGCGTCGGCTGCGCCGCGGGAAGTCAAAGGTGGAAACAACTCCGCCAGTCACAGCCGCATTTTGCCGGCCGTTCTGGCGGCCAAAGGCGGCGACCATACTGGCTGGGGGGGCATGGCCCCCCTTTCCCTCAAACCCCCGACTGTTGCCGCAAGTGCTCCGTAAGGCGCTCCGCTGGCATCGGCCGCCCATAGAGGTAACCCTGCGCCTCCCAGCAGCCGTTGGCCAGCAGGAAGTCGCGCTGCTCGACCGTTTCCACGCCCTCGGCCACCACGCCGATCTGCAGGCTTTGCCCGACGTTGATCACGGATCGGACGATGGCGGCGTCCACCGGGTCCTGCGTCACGTTACGCACGAAGGACTGGTCGATCTTGAGCCGGTCGACCGGGAACGACTTGAGGAAGCTCAGCGAGGCGTAGCCCGTGCCGAAGTCGTCGCAGGTCAGGGTCACGCCGTCGCGCCGCAGGGCCTGGAGCTGGTCGGACACCTCGTCGCCCTGCTGCAGCGCGATGGTCTCCGTGATCTCGATTTCCAGGCTGGCCGGCGGCAGTTCGAGCGAGCGCAAGACGTGGCGCACCTCGGTCACCAGCCGGCTTTCGGCCAGCTGGGCCGCGAACAGGTTGATGGCCACGCGCGGCGCCTGCGGCAGCGTCAGCGACCAGGCACGCGCCTGCGCGCAGGCGGTCTGCAGCAGCCACATGCCCACATCGCTGGCCACGCTGCTGGCCGCCAGGGCATCGATAAAGCTGGCGGGCGCGAGCAGGCCGCGAGTCGGATGGCGCCAGCGCAGTAGCGCCTCGGCCCCATGGATGTGGCCAGTGCGCAGGTCGACCTGGGGCTGGTAGTGCAGTTCGAACTGGCGCTGCGCATACGCTTCGTGCAGCGCCTGAACCAGCGACAGCCGCGTGGTCACATCCTGCCGCATCTGCGGCTTGAAAAACCGGATGGTGCGTCCGCCGTCGTGCTTGGCACGGGCCAGCGCCAGGCTGGCCGCCGCGAGCGCATCCGACGCAAGATCGCCGGCAGCCGGCATCACGCATGCGCCGATGCTGGCGAGCACGTGGTGGCGGCGCCCGCTGTGCTCGTGCGGCGCGGTCAGCATGGAAAGGATGGCGGCGCCAACGTGCCGCACCAGGGTCGGATCGGAAATGGACGGCAGCAGCACCGAAAACTCGTCGCTGCCGATGCGGGCGATGACGGCGTCGCGCGGCGAAGCATCGCGCAGCCGGCGTGCCACGCCCTGCAGGATCAGGTCGCCCTCGGCATGGCCATGCATGTCGTTGAAGGCGCGAAAATCGTCAATGCCGATCAACAGCAATGCGCAGCGGGGCACTGCCTCGCTATGCAGGCGTGCCTCCAGCCGTTTTAGGAATTCCAGGCGATTCCCGACCCCTGTCAGTGGATCGGTCTCCCCGTCTGGCGAAGCGCCAGCCGCCTTCGCTCCCGACTTGGCCACCATCCCTGCCTCATTTGCAATTATCGACATTGTTACCAGATCTGCGATTCTGGAAGTGTGACGAAAACCATAAAAAAAGCAAGCGCTTCCGGAAAACCGGCGCGCGCACCAATGCAGCCCAGCAACGCTCGGGGCCAGACCGGCCCTCGGCGTTGAAACGCCTCCGGCGTTACAGTACCCTACCGCGCAACGGCACGCAGCCGGCCCTGGTGCCGCGGCGCCTGCCTTTGAAGAAGAACGGAAACGGGAACCGAACCTTGAACCACTGGACTATCCGAACGCGCATCCTGGCGAGCTTTACCTTTATCCTGCTGGTCATGGCGCTGATGGGGGTGGTGGCCTACAACCGGCTGTCGGCGATCGAGCGGGAAACCAACCTGATGCTCAAGGATGCCTTGCCGGGCCTCAACTACAGCACCAGCATCCGCGGCGCCTGGGGCGAGGTCTATGTCCTTGCCTGGGAGACGGTCAAGGCCGGCAGCGACAGCCAGCGCCGGGGCTACCAGCAGCAAAGCGCCGAAGTCCACCAGCGGCTGGACCGGCTCGAGCAGCAGTACGAAGCCACCATCACGCGCGACAGCGACCGCACGACCTTCAGCCAGTACAAGGCGGCGCGCAGCCGGTACGACCAGCTGGCGCTGCCGCTGACGCAGCCGGCAAGCTGGAAAGGCGGCGAGGCGGCGGAAGCGCTGCTGCGCGGTGAGGCGAACCAGCTCTGGGCGGAAGTACGCAAGCTCGCCCAGACCCTGGTGGATGACAACAACGCCGTCAACGAGAAAGCCGCGCACGGCATCAATGCGGCCGTCGGTTCGGCCAAGATCGGCATCGAAGTCGCCCTGCTCGTGGCAGTGGCCATGGCCGCCATCTGTGGCTACCTGCTGCTGCGCGCCATTACCGTGCCGATGCGCTCCATCGTCGGCCTGCTGGCCAGCATCCGCGGCGGCGACCTGCGGATGCGCATGTCACTGGGCCGTGGCGACGAGTTCCAGGACGTCGAGCAGGGCTTCAACCAGATGACGGGCGAGCTGACCTCGCTGGTCGGCCAGGCACAGCGCTCGGCGATCCAGGTCACCACCTCGGTCAACGAGATTGCCGCGACCGCCCGCCAGCAGCAGGCCACGGCCACCGAAACCGCCGCCACCACGACGCAGATCGGTGCCACCTCGCGCGAGATCTCCGCCACCGCGCGCGACCTGGTCCGCACCATCAACGAGGTGTCGAACGCGGCCGAGCAGACCGCCGGGCTGGCGGGTACCGGCCAGGTCGGACTGTCGCGCATGGAAGCCACCATGCAGCACGTGATGGATGCGGCCGGCTCGGTCAATGCCAAGCTCGCCACGCTCAACGAGAAGGCCGGCAACATCAACCAGGTCGTCACGACGATCGCCAAGGTGGCGGACCAGACCAACCTGCTGTCGCTCAACGCCGCCATCGAGGCCGAAAAGGCTGGCGAGTACGGACGCGGCTTCTCGGTGGTCGCCACCGAGATCCGCCGGCTGGCGGACCAGACCGCGGTGGCCACCTACGACATCGAACAGATGGTGCGCGAGATCCAGTCCGCCGTCGCCGCGGGCGTGATGGGCATGGACAAGTTCTCGGAAGAGGTACGCCGCGGCATGTCCGACGTGACCCAGGTGGGCGACCAGCTGTCGCAGATCATCGGGCAGGTGCAGTCGCTCGCGCCGCGCGTGCAAATGGTCAATGAAGGCATGCAGGCCCAGGCAGGCGGCGCCGAGCAGATCAACCAGGCGCTGATGCAGCTGTCCGAAGCCGCGCAGCAGACGGTCGAATCGCTGCGCCAGTCGAGCCAGGCCATCGACGAGCTGACGCTGGTGGCCAACGAGCTGCGCAGCGGCGTGTCGCGCTTCAAGGTCTAGCGCGGTGGAGCGAGCGGGAGGCCACGCGCCGATGAAACTGTTCCTGCTGTTCCGTCTGGGCCATGACCACTATGCGCTGGATGCCACCGAGGTTGCCGAGGTCCTGCCCCTGACCGCGCTCAAGCAGATTCCCGGCAGCCCCGCGTGGGTGGCGGGCGTGCTGTCGCGCCAGGGTCAATCCGTGCCGGTGATCGACCTGAGCGCGCTCGCCACGAGCGTGCCCGCGGCGTTGCGCACGAGTACGCGCACCGTGCTGGTCCACTACCGCCGCACACCTGGCGACGCGCCACGCCTGCTCGGGCTGCGCCTGGAGCACGCCACCGAGACCCTGCGTTGCAAGCCGGAGTCGTTCGTCGATTCCGGTATCGACGCCGGCACGGCGCGCTACCTGGGGCCGGTGCGCCATGACGAACAGCGCGGCCTGGTGCAATGGGTGCGCGTCCACGCCTTGTTGCCCGACGACGTCCACGCCATGCTGTTTGACGCCGCGCGCGACGTTTGCCAGGCGCGCCTGCCATGAGCACGGCCACCCATATCGAGGCACTGCTCAAGGCCCGCATCGGGCTCGACGCACGGTCCATCGGGCCCGGCGCGATCGAACGCGCACTGCGCGAGCGCCAGGCCGCGCTGCAGGCGCACGACGTGGCGGCCTACTGGAACCTGCTCCACAGCCAGCCCGACGAGTTCCAGGCGCTGATCGAATCCGTGGTGGTTCCGGAAACCTGGTTCTTCCGGCACAGAGAAGCATTGATGGCCCTTGGCCGCTTTGCCGCCGATCGCGTGTTCGGCGACCATGCGCGGCACCTGCGCGTGCTGAGCCTGCCCTGCGCCAGCGGTGAAGAGCCGTATTCCATCGCGATGGCGCTGCTCGACGCTGGCATTCCGGCGGCGCGCTTTCGCATCGACGCGCTTGATATCAGCGCACGCGCGCTGGCCCGCGCGCGCGCCGGCATTTTCGGCAGCAACGCGTTCCGCGGCGCACCACTGGATTTCCGCGAGCGTTACTTCACGCCGTGCCCGGGCGGGTATGCACTGGATGCGCGCGTGCGCGAACTGGTGCAGCTGCGGCTAGGCAACATCGTCGACGCAAGCCTGCTGACCGGCGAGGCACCGTACGATTTCGTGTTCTGCCGCAACCTGCTGATCTATTTCGATGCCGACGTGCAGCGGCGTGCCGTGCAAACGCTGGCGCGGCTGACCGCGAGCGACGGCATGATCTTCGTCGGCCCGGCCGAAGCGAGCCTGCTGAGCGCGGAAGGGTTGCAGTCGGCCGGCGTGCCGCTGGCCTTTGCATTTCGCAAGGCACTCCCCGGCGAAGCACGGAGCGCGCAACCCATGCCAGCCAGCGCCGTATCGGCGCCTGCCGGCATGCCGCCGCGCCCGGTTTCGCTGCGCACGCAGCCAGCACCGGCTGTGCGCGAGCCTGCGCCGGTCCGCGTGCAGCGCACCGCCGCCCCGACGCCTGCCCCGCTCGCCGGCATCTCGGCGCTTGCCGACCGCGGTGACCTCGCAGCCGCCACCGCTGCGTGCGAAGCGCTGATCGCCAGCCAGGGCCCGAGCGCCGATGCCTGCTGCATGCTTGGCGTGCTCCACGACGCGGCCGGCCTCACGTCGAGCGCGCGCGACGCGTATCGCCGGGCGATCTACCTTGACCCGGGCCACCAGGAAGCCCTCCATCATCTGGCCGCGCTGCTCGACACCGAGGGCGACCACGCCGGCGCCGCGCGCCTGCGCCAGCGCGCGCAGCGCCATACCCGTACCGCCTAGCCATGGCCGACGCTCAAACCTTTCCCGTCAACGTGCAGATCGACGATTGCTGGCGCCGCATCGGCGTCCGTGGCGACGGCAGCTGCGCACTGCTCGCGACGCATATCCATTGCCGCAACTGCCCGACCTATTCCCGCGCCGCCACGGCCCTGCTCGATGCGCAGGCGATGTCCGGGCTGCCCGTCGCGCCAGCGGACAGCGAGCCGGAAGCCGAGCCCGCCGGGACCGGCTTGTCCTGCCTGATCTTCCGCGTCGGAGAGGAATGGCTGGCCCTGCCCACCGAGGCCATTGGAGAAGTCACGGCGCCATGCGACGTGCACTCGCTTCCGCACCGCCGCGACGCCGCGGTGCTGGGCGTGGCGAGCGTACGCGGCAGCCTGCTGGCGTGCCTATCGTTGGCCCGGCTGTTCGGCACCGGCGAGGAATCCGACACGCCGGCAAGCGCCCGGCAAGGGCAGCGCTTCCTGGTGCTCGGGCAAGGCCGCGGCGCCATTGCGCTGCCAGTGGCCGAAGTCAGCGGCGTACGCCGCGTGCGCAGCAGCGCGCTGCTGCCGCTGCCGACCACGCTGGCCAGGGCGTCGACGCACTACAGCCAGGCGTTGTTCGAAGACCAGGGCCGCAACGTGGGCCTGCTTGACGCCGCGCTGGTGCGCCAGGCACTGACACGGAGCCTTGCATGAATCCCGACCAGTTGCGCGACGCCTCGCTGCTGGAACTGTTCGCACTCGAGGCCGAGTCCCAGGCCGAAGTCCTCAATGCTGGCCTGCTCGCGCTGGAGCGCGAGCCCGCTGCGGCGAGCCATCTCGATGCCTGCATGCGAGCAGCGCATTCCATCAAGGGCGCAGCGCGCATTGTCGGGCTCGACGGCGGTGTGCGCCTTGCTCATGCGATGGAAGACTGCCTGGTGGCCGCGCAGGGCGGCATGCCGCTGAGCGCCATGCATATCGACGCCTTGCTGCAAGGCACCGACCTGCTGCAGCGCATCGGCCAGCCACCCGATGGCGATCCGGCCTGGGCGGATCGCCAGGGCCGCGCCCATATCGATGCCGTGGTGCAGCGCCTGCAGGCCCTGCCGGGCGGAAGCCCGCCCACAGCACCCGTTGCGCCGAGCGAGCCCCTATCCGTCGCAGAGCCTGAACTTCCTGTGCTTCCTGTGCTTCCTGTGGCCGACACGCTGGCGCCCTCGCCGCCCTCGCCGCCCTCGCCGCCCTCGCCGCCCTCGCCGCCCTCGCCGCCCTCGACGGCAACCGGCCCCGAGCAACAGGAGCGCATGCTGCGCGTGGGCGCCGAATCGCTCGACCAGTTGCTCGCGTTGTCCGGCGAGGCCATGGTCGAATCGCACTGGCTGCGCCCGTTCGCCAGGGCCATGCTGCAGACGCGGCGCCAACAGGCGCGCGCGCTGCAGGCACTCGACACGCTGCGCGATGCGCTGGCCGGCAGCGGCGCCGACGCAGGCGCCATGGCGGCCTTGTCGGACGCACGGCAGTTGCTCGAAGACGGCGCGCAACACCTGTCGCTACGGCAGGAAGAACTGGACCAGTACGAGCACCGCACGGCGCGCCTCGCGCGGCGGCTCTATGACACCGCGCTTGCCTGCCGCATGCGGCCGCTGTCCGACGGGCTGGCCGGCTATGCGCGCATGGTGCGCGACCTTGCGCGTTCACTCGGCAAGGCGGCGCATCTCGAACTGGTGGGCGCCGGCACGCAGGTGGACCGCGACATCCTTGAAGCACTGGATGCGCCGCTGGCGCACCTGCTGCGCAACGCTGTCGACCATGGCATCGAACCATCCGATGTGCGCGTGGCGCAAGGCAAGCCTGCCGAGGGGCGCATCCTGCTGCAGGCGCGCCACAATGCGGGCCGGCTGGTGATCGAGATTGGCGACGACGGTGCCGGCGTCGATCTCGATGCCTTGCGCCAGGCCATCGTGCGCAGGCGCCTGGCCAGCGAGGACACCGCGGCGCGGCTGTCTGAAGCCGAACTGCTGGAGTTCCTGCTGCTACCGGGCTTCAGCATGCGCGAGACCGTGTCCGAAGTATCGGGGCGCGGCGTCGGGCTGGATGCGGTGCAGGAAATGGTGCGCCGCGTGCGCGGCAGCCTGCGGCTGGCGCAATCGCCGGGCGGCGGCCTGCAGTTCCACCTGGAGCTTCCGCTCACGCTGTCGGTCGTGCGCGCCTTGCTGGTGGAAGTCGCCGGCGAAGCGTATGCGTTTCCGCTTGGCCATGTGCTGAGCGCGGCTTCGGTACCCCGGCACGACGTGGCGCAGACCGAAAGCCACCAGCATTTCCAGTACACCGGCCGCGCGGTGGGACTGGTCAGTGCCGCGCAGGTGCTGCAGCGTCCGGAACATCCGCTCGATGGCGACCACATCCCCGTCGTCATCATCGGCGAACAGGATCGTGTCTATGGCATTGCCGTGGACCGCATGCTCGGCGAGCGCCTGCTGGTAGTCCAGCCGCTCGCGCCGGCGCTTGGCAAGATCAAGGACATCGCCGCCGGCGCGCTGACCGACGACGGCACGCCAGTGCTGATCTTCGACGTGGATGATCTCGTACGCTCGGTGGAGAAACTCGTCACCGACGGACGCATCGAGCATGTACGCCAGGCCGGCACGGCCGTCGCGCAAGTGCGGCGCAAGCGCGTGCTGGTCGTCGACGACTCGCTCACCGTGCGCGAACTGGAGCGCAAGCTGCTGGCCAGCCGCGGCTATGACGTCGCGGTCGCCGTCGATGGCATGGACGGCTGGA
Organism: Cupriavidus numazuensis; assembly: GCF_905397435.1. Taxonomy (GTDB): domain Bacteria; phylum Pseudomonadota; class Gammaproteobacteria; order Burkholderiales; family Burkholderiaceae; genus Cupriavidus; species Cupriavidus numazuensis. Next base: position 3,729 of record NZ_CAJPVI010000026.1, on the reverse strand, counting down.
ACGTACTGCGCGCCGAGCCGTTCGACCTCGTCATCACAGACATCGACATGCCGCGCATGGACGGCATCGAGCTCGTTACGTTGATCCGAAAGGAACCCCGCATGCAGCAGTTGCCGGTTATGGTGGTGTCGTACAAGGACCGCGAGCAGGACCGCCAGCGCGGCCTCGAAGCCGGCGCCGATTACTATCTGGCCAAAGGCAGCTTCCACGACGCTGCGCTGCTCGACGCGGTGCACGACCTGATCGGCGAGGCAAGCACATGAAAGTCGGCATCGTCAACGATTCGGCACTGGCTGTCGCCGCGCTGCGCCGCGCGATTGCGCTGGACCCGGCGTTCGAGATCGTCTGGGTCGCCGGCGATGGCGAGCAGGCGATACAACTCGCCGCCTCGCATACGCCCGACGTGATCCTGATGGACTTGCTGATGCCGGTCATGGACGGCGTGGAAGCCACGCGCCGCATCATGGCGGCCACGCCATGCCCCATCGTCGTGGTCACGACCGACCTCGGCCGCAATGCCACGCAGGTGTTCGATGCCATGGGGCACGGCGCGATCGACGCCGTGGATACGCCCACGCTCACCGAGTCCGACGCCAAGCTGACTGCGGGGCCGCTGCTGCGCAAGATGCGCAATATCGGGCGTCTGGTCGCTGGGCGTGCGGCACCGCGCCCTGCCATCAGGGAAATGCCGGGTACATTGGCGGCATCGCGCCTGGTAGCGATCGGCGCCTCGGCCGGCGGGCCGGCGGCGCTGGCCAAGCTGCTTGGCGCCCTGCCTGCTGACTTTTGCGCGGCGGTGGTCGCCGTCCAGCACGTCGACGAAGCGTTCGCCCCCGGCATGGCCGATTGGCTCGACAGCCAGTGCGCGCTGCCGGTGCGCGTGGCGGCGCCGGGCGAAGCCCCGCAGGCCGGCACGGTACTGATCGCGGGCACCAACAATCATCTGCGGCTGCTAGGGCCAAACCGAATGGCCTATACCGAGCAGCCCAGCGAGTATCTGTATCGGCCATCCATCGACGTGTTCTTTGAAAGCGTGGTGGAGTACTGGCGCGGACAGGCCATCGGCGTGCTGCTGACGGGCATGGGCCGCGACGGCGCCAGCGGCCTCAAGGCCATGCGCGACCATGGTTGCCTGACCATCGCGCAGGACCAGGCCACCAGCGCCGTCTATGGCATGCCCAAGGCCGCCGCGGCGATGGGCGCCGCCAGCGAGATCCTGCCGCTGACGGCCATTGCGCCGCGCCTGGTGCAGGCGTGCTGCAGCGTGCGCTCGTCGCCGGGCTGACAGGCGCAGCAAGAAAACCGATATCAACAAGACGACACAGATCGCCGATGCTCAACCAGGACGTCTGGGACCGAGCCATCGAGGAAGCCAGCATGCAACTACCCGATAACACTGCCATCACCGCTATCAACGACACCGCCGCAGCCAACAGCTATCCCGTCATGGTGCTGCTGGTGGACGACCAGGCGATGATTGGCGAAGCCGTACGCCGCGCACTGGCCTCAGAGCCGGACATCGATTTCCACTACTGCGCGACGCCGGACGAGGCCGTCACCGTCGCCGAGCGCACGCGCCCGACGGTGATCCTGCAGGACCTGGTCATGCCAGGCGTGGACGGCCTGACACTGGTGCGCCGCTACCGCGACAACGCGGCCACGCGCGACATCCCGATCATCGTGCTATCCACCAAGGAAGAAGCGGCGATGAAAAGCGCGGCGTTTTCCGCTGGCGCCAACGACTATCTGGTGAAACTGCCGGACAGCATCGAACTCGTTGCGCGCATCCGCTATCACTCGCGCTCGTACCTGAACCTGCTGCAGCGTGACGAGGCCTATCGCGCGTTGCGGCAAAGCCAGCAGCAACTGCTCGAGACCAACCTCGAACTGCAGCGGCTCACCAATTCAGACGGGCTCACGGGGCTGTCCAACCGCCGCTACTTCGACGAGTACCTGAACGCGGAATGGAAGCGCGCCCAGCGCGAGCAGAGCCAGCTCGCGCTGCTGATGATCGATGTGGACGCGTTCAAAGCCTACAACGATACGTACGGGCATGTCGCCGGCGACGAAGTTCTGCGGCGCGTAGCGGCTGTGCTGCGCGACAACTGTTCGCGCCCGGCCGACCTGCCTGCGCGCTTTGGTGGCGAGGAATTTTCGATGGTCCTTCCCTCCACGTCGCCAGGCGGTGCGCGACTGTTTGCGGAGAAAGTCAGGCGCGCGATTGAATCGCTCGGCATCGCGCACAGCGGCGCGGCCACCGGCAGCCTCCTGACCGTCAGCATCGGCGCCGCGGTGCTCGTGCCGGAAGACGGCCAACCGAGCAGCCGGCTGGTGGAGGTTGCCGATGCGGGGCTGTACGAGGCCAAGCGAAATGGGCGCAACCAAGTGGTCATGGCCTGGCCGAAGGCGTAGCGGGACGTTGAGCCGTTTGTTGCCTGGCTGTTCCTGGCGCGCGCCAGGAACGGTGCCGTAGTCAATCCCCTGTGGGAATCCTCCGACACCGATTTCGGAGGTCCGCGCCTGCCTCCTCCAAGAGTTCCTTCCTATCGTTGCAATAAGGCCACACGCATTAAGCAAAAGCCTCATCGGCCTGTTGGCACGCCCTGCCTACTGCAGCCGCCGCATCGGCGCGGCCGTGCTGCCACTCGCTCCCGATACAACGCAACGGAAGAGGTGACTCTATGCTCCGCTCAAAGACCAGTATTGTTCTCGGCCTCGCAATTGCCGCTACGGCAGCCCTCTCGGCTTGCGGTGGAGGTGGCGATGATGGTGTGGCCGCCCGCGTTGGCCTCAGCAAGCCGACCGTGCGCGTGATCCATGCCATTCCGGGTGGCCCGAATGTCGACGTGCTGCAGAACGGCGCTAAGACCAATCTGCTGAACGAGCCCTACAAGTTCGTGTCGACCTACCGCAGCGTGGACGAAGGGAACCAGCTCTTTTCGTTCAACGTGACCGGCACGAACACCGAACTCGGCCGGGCAACCATCAACACCCATACGGGCCACAAGTACACCGCGGTAGCCATGCCGGGCAGCGAAAGCGCCGCGGACGTGGTGCAGATCGATGATCCGTTCGAGAAAGGACTCTTTTCGGACAAGGCGCGCGTACGCGCACTCAATGCATCGTTCAACGCGCAGAATGTGGATATCTACCTGACGACTCCGGCCGTCGACCTGAACTCGGTGACACCGACGTTCGCGGCCGTCGCATTCAAGTCTACCGTGCCGGCATCGGGGCAGGATTCCATCGACCTGAATGGCGGTACCTATCGTCTGCGTATTACCACTGCGGGCAGCAAGACGGTGATCTTCGATTCCGGCACGCTGACGCTGGCTAACAATGCCGACTGGCTGATTACCACGATCCCGGTGGACGGCATCAAGGCAACGCTGCCGAACCGCATCAAGGTGCTGGTTGCACGCGGTGATGATGAGTCGCAGGCGGGGTTGGAGTTGGTGACGCAGCCTTCGCAGTGAGGGGTTGAAATGCTAGGGGCCCGCATTTGCGGGCCCTTTTTTTGTCGTGTCTCGCTTGAATTGTTGGGTTATCGTGCTTGGCAGGCGCCGCTGTTTCGCCGGCGTAGCCGGCGGGGTTTTTCGTTTGGGGGCGGGTTATCGCTCTTCGCTGGCGCGGCTGTTTCGCCGGCGTAGCCGGCGACCTCCTTTTGTCCGAGCGACAAAAGGAGGCAAAAGCGCGTTTACGTGGTCAATCCAGAGCTCAATGCCATTG
>NZ_CAJPVI010000025.1 GCF_905397435.1 Cupriavidus numazuensis | reverse complement strand
AAAACCCACAACAAAACGCAACGGCGAAAGATACCATAAAAGCACATTTACGTTGTGGTAACTGAAGTCTCCAGACCGTCCTGCACGCAACACCTCAGAACATACCAACAGTCCGCATAATCTGTCTTATGTTAAATGAACGCTAACTCCATTCTTGAGCCGCGCCACATCTGTAGCTTGACAGTACCCCGTTAACAATTCAGCCCTTATCTATTCCAGCGGCGAAATCGTCGTGCTGCCCGCCGCGTCCGACGAATCGGCGTCGATCCAGACCCGCGTCGCGCCGCCCACGCGCGACAGGCGCATCTGGTAGGTGTAGCGCTCCGGGTGATACAAGCCAACCAGATATTGCACACGCCGGCCTTGCCGATCCGTGGCGATGCGCGAAACGCGCAGCAGCGGCACCCCGGGACTCAGGCGCAGGATGCGGGCAACCTGAAGATCCGCCACGGCAGCGCCGAGCGTCTGGTCGGCGGAAACGACATGCACGCCGTGCTGCTCCAGTGCAACCAGCATTGGCGTGTCCTGCAACGTATGCCGGTCGAGCGCGCCTGCCAGGTCATCGGGCACAAAGACTTCGGTATAGGCGATCGGTTGCGCCTTGAACTTGCGCACGCGTACCACCTTGAGCACTGCGGCGCCAGGCGGCAGGTCCAGCGCCGTGCTGACGGCCGGCGGAGCCGGCATGCGCTTCCATTCCAGGACCGTGACGCGGGTTCGCTTGCTGACGCTGACGATGTTGTCGAGCAATCCGCCGTGCACCGCCGTGGCGGCGGTTGCCGCATGCCGAAAGGTCGGCACGGTGCCCTTGCCGCGCAGACGCGCGACCATCCCCTCCTCTTCCAGCCGCGCCAGCGCCGAGCGTACGGTGACGCGCGCCACGCCGAATTCTTCGGCAAGCTGGCGCTCGCCGGGTAGCGGCATCCCGGTCTCGTAGTAGCCGCCGCGGATACGGTCGCGCAGGATCAGCCGGACTTGCTGGAAGCGGGGAAGATCGGGGTTGGCATCCAAAGGCATGGGCAATAGGCCGACAAGCGTACCGGGACATTGCCGTCACGGTACGCCCGTCGCGCTACTTGAACAAGCGAGGCTGCCCTATTCGTAGCGCTTGCCCAGCGCCAGCATTTCGGGTGTTCCGATCAGTTCGTTGAGCGCCTGGAAAGAAAGCATCCGGTCCAGGTACGGCGTGGTGGTCTGATGCGCTCCCAGGCTCTGGAGGTAGTCGCGCAGCGCAAAGGCCAGCGCCCGTACGGTACCGCCGGGAAAAATCACGACGCGAAAGCCGATCTCTTCCAGTTCCGGCGCGGGCAGTACCGGCGTCTTGCCGCCTTCGACCATATTGGCCAGCAGCGGCGCGCGTGCCCCGAGCCTGGCGATGGCCGCCGACATGTCTTCGCGGTTGCGCAGCGCTTCCACGAACAGCAGGTCTGCGCCGGCCTCGGCGTAGCGCTCGGCGCGTTCCAGCGCCGCTTCCATGCCCTCCACCGCCACCGCGTCGGTGCGGGCGATGATCAGCGTGTTCGCATCGCGGCGCGCGTCGCAGGCAGCGCGGATCTTGCCCGCCATCTCGGCGGCCGGGATCACCGACTTGCCATCGAGGTGCCCGCAGCGCTTCGGCATCGCCTGGTCTTCCAGCTGGATCGCCGATGCGCCGGCACGCTCGAGCACGCGTACGGTCTGCACTACGTTCAGGGCGTTGCCGAACCCCGTATCGGCATCGACGATCAGCGGCAGCGCCACGCGCTCGCGGATATTGCGGGTGACGGAAGCCACGTCGTCGAGCGACAGGAAGCCGATATCCGGCCGGCCAAAGCGCGTGTAGGCAATGCTGGCGCCGGACAGATAGGCGGCCTGGAAGCCCGCCTGTTCGACCAGCAGAGCGGAAAAGGCATCATAGACACCCGGTGCGGTCACGATGCCAGGTTGTTGCAGGCGTTGCTTCAGTGTCATGCTGGAATTCCGGTCACGGAAAGTTGGCCCGCCGCGATCTTTCGGGCGAGGTGCGGCACGAGGCCGCCGTCATGAATCATTTCCACCAGGTGCGGCGGAATCGGGTCGCATTGTAGCGGCGCGAGGCCTTCGACAAAGACCTGCGCACGCGCAAGATCGCAACCGGTGCGCTGGCCCGCCGCGATACGCGGCAGCGACGGGCAAGTGAACAGCGGCAGGCCCAGGTTGAAGCCGTTGCGATAGAACAGCCCGGCGAACGACGGCGCGACCACGGCTGCCACGCCCAGATGCCGCAGGACCTCCACCGCCTGTTCGCGCGACGAGCCCGCGCCGAAATTGCGCCCGCCGAACACGATGTCCCCGGGCTGCACCGCGGCGGCAAATTCGGGATCGACATGCTCCATGCAATGGCGCGCGAGCGCTTCGATGCCGTATTTCATATACGCGCCGGGCGCCAGCAGATCGGTATTGATATCGTCGCCGAACACCCAGGCGCGACCGGTGAAACGCCCTGGGGCTGGCATCAGCGTGTCGTTCATGACAGCATCTCCCGTGGATCGGCGATTCGGCCGGCGATTGCAGACGCGGCCACCGTGTAGGGCGAACCGAGATAAACCAGCGACGATGCGGCGCCCATGCGCCCCTTGAAATTGCGCGCGGTGCTGCTGATCACCACGGTGTCTTCGCCAAAGCGGTGCTCGCCATAGCCAGCGCACGCGCCGCACGCGTTCGGCAGCAGCTCGGCGCCGGCGGCCACCAGCGCGCCCAGCGTGCCTTCGCGCTCGGCCTGCGCCTGGTCCGCGGCGCTGGCCGGCGCCACCAGCAGCCGGGTATTGCGCGCCACGCGCTGTCCGCGCAGCACCTGCGCCGCCATGCGCAGGTCGTCGAGCTTGGCACCGGTGCAGGCACCGATGTATGCGATATCGACCGCCACATTGTTCAGGTTGTCGACGTCGCTGGCATCGGCGGGGGTATGCGGCCGCGACACTTGCGGCGCGAGCGACGCGGCGTCGAAGTCGTGCGTAGCCAGGCATGCGGCGCCAGCATCCGACTGCCAGCGGTCGACGTCGAGGTCCGATGGCGCCACGCCGGCGCCAAGCAGCCAGTCGCGTGTCACCGCGTCGGGCGCCACCAGGCCGACCTGGGCGCCCAGCTCCGCGGTCATGTTCGACAGGGTCATCCGCTCCTGCATCGACAACGCCGACACGGCGGCGCCGGCATATTCAACCGCCTGGTACTGGCCCCCGTCCATGCCGAATTGCGTGCACATGCGCAGCATCATGTCCTTTGCCGACACGCCGGGGCGCAGCCGGCCGTGCCATTGCATGCGGATGGTCTGCGGTACGCGCACCCAGATCTCGCCGGTGACCAGTACGCCCAGCATCTCCGTGGCACCGATGCCGAACATGTACGCGCCGAACGCCCCACCCGTCGACGAGTGGCTGTCGCCACCCACCGCCATCATGCCCGGACGCAGGTAGCCCTTCTGCGGCACCACCACATGGCAGATGCCCTCCATGTCATGGAAGCGCGCCACGCCCTCCTCCCTGACCCAGTCGCGCGCGATCTGCACGATCCTGCGGCTGTCGGCATCATGGGCCGGCACGTAGTGGTCTGTGACCACCACCACCCTGGACGGGTCCCAGACACGGGCGCCGATTTTTTCCAGCAGCGGCTTGACGCGTCGCGGGCCGCCCGAGTCATGCATCATGGCCAGGTCGACACGGCAGGTGACGATCTCACCCGGGGTGACATGCGCGCGGCCGGATGCGCGGGCCAGCAGCTTCTGGGCGAGCGTCTGGGGAATGGCCGGTGGGACGGCCTGTGCGGACACCTGCGCCATCATTCCACCCGTGTGCCCGACGCCTGGATCACCTTGGCCCAGTGCTGGATATCGCCGCGGACAAACTGCGCGAACGCCTGCGGCGTCATGCTGACCGCGCTGGCGGCCTCGGCTTCCATTCGCTGTTTGTACGCGGGATCTTCGACGGCGATCTTCACAGCTCGATACAACTGGTCAGTGGTTGCCTGCGGCAGCCTGGCCGGCCCGAACAGCCCGAACCATGCCGACGACTCGAAGCCCTTCACGGTGCTGCCGATGGTCGGCACACCCTGGAGCTGCGGCAGCGGCTGCCTGCTGCTGACGCCGAGTATCTTGAGCGCGCCGGATTTCGCATGCGGCAGCACATTGACGGTACTGGCGAACATCAGGTCCACGGTGCCGGCCAGCAGGTCGGTCAGCGCGGGATTGGTGCCCTTGTAGGGAATGTTCAGGATGTCGGTGCCGGTCTGCAGCTTGAACTGCTCGCTGGCCAGGTGCAGCGACGACCCTTGCGCGCCGATGGCAAAGCTCAGCTTGCCAGGGTTGCGCCTGGCATAGTCGATCAGGCCGGCCGTATTGTCGAACGGTGCGTTCTTGCGCGCCACCAGCACGCTTGGCACCCGCGCGACCATCGAGATCGGCGTGAAGTCCCTGACCGCATCGAACGGCAGGTTCTTGTAGAGCGATGCGTTGATCGTATGGCCGGTAAAGCTCATCAGCAGCGTGGTGCCGTCCGGCGTGCTGCGCGCAACATACTGCGCGGCGATATTGCCGCCTGCGCCGGGCTTGTTGTCCACCACCACGCTGCGTTGCAGCGTCTCACCCATCGAACGGGCGATCAGGCGCGCCAGCGCGTCGGTGGTGCCGCCGGCCGGGCTGCCGACCACGATCGTGATTGGCTTGTCGGTTGCGGCGTGCACTGCCGGGGCCATCGAGGCCAGGACGGTCAGCGCGGCACTGGCCAGGAACTGTCTTTTGCTGAAAGGCATGTCGGTCTCCACCGCTGTTCTAGCTACTTCGGTGAAGTGGACTCTATGCCCGGGGCCAGCTGCGTTCAATGGAACCACGTGGTCCTATCCAGGGAACCACTGATGCGCCAGCATTGCCTCGACAGAGGATAGTCAGGGCCAGCCCCCGGGTGCGGAAGGCTGCCCTCGTCCAGGGTCGTCGCTTTCCTGAACTTATCTGGCAAGAAGATCACAACGCCAGCGCCAATCCATCACTGCGCGGATCGTGCGCACCCGTCATGCTTCCGCCCGCCGCGATGCGAATGGCGCCCGGATGGCCGGCAAGCTGGCTCCGGGCCGGGATCGGGCTCAGCTCGTGGCCCCGCGCCGCAAGGCTGCTGAACACTTCCTTCCCCGCGTCCTGTTCCAGCTTGAGCGTATCGCGGCTGTCCGAGAACGTCCTGCCGAGCAGGAAGCGCGGGCGCCCAAGCGCCGTGTACGGGTCCATGCCGTAGTCGATCAGCCGCGTCAGTACCGCGGCCAGCGTCTGTGGCTGTCCGTCGGCGCCCTGCGTGCCGTACAGCAGATGCGGGCTCCCGTTCTTCAGGTACATGCCCGGATTCAGCGTATGGAAGGGGCGCTTGCCGCCCCGCAGCACGTTGGGGCTGGCGGGGTCGAGGCTGAACGAAGCGCCCCGGTTGTGCCACAGAATCCCCGTATCGCCGACGACTACCCCGCTACCCCAGTCGAAATAGACGGTCTGCAGCATGCTGACGCAATTGCCGGCGCTGTCCGCCGCACCAATGTAGACGGTGTCGCCCGGCCGGAATACATGGGGCCATGGCATCGCCGCGTCCATGCGGATACGCGCGGCATGGGCGTCGAGGTGGGCACGTGACAGCAGGCGGTCAACCGGCACGTCGGCAAAGTCCGGATCGGCGACGTAGCGATTGCGGTCCAGGAAGGCCAGCTTCACCGCCTCCACGAGCAGGTGGTAGTAGTCGGCGCTGCCCTCCGGCACCGATGCCAGGTCGAAGCGGTCGAGGATGCCCATGATCTCCAGCGTCGTCACGCCTTGCGTGGGCGGGCGCAGGCCCAGCAGCTCGCCGCCGCGATAAGGCACACGCAGCGGCGCCTCATCACGCGCGCAGCAGCGCGCCAGATCGGCGGCCGTCAGCGGCGAGCCGGCCTGCTTCAGTCCGGCAGCAATGCGCCCGGCGAGATCGCCTTCATAAAACTCCCGCCCGCCATGCGTCGCGATCTTGTCGAGCGTGCGCGCAAGCTCGGGCTGGCGGAACAGGTCTCCCGGCTTCGGCGGCCGGTCTTGCGGCATGAAGGCACGGGCGAAGCCGGGCCAGTCCGCCACGTCGCGCGCGCGGAAGTCCTGCCAGAAGCACTGCGACGGGGTGACGGCGAAGCCGTTGGCGGCGTGCTCGATCGCCCGGGAGAACAATGACGACCAGGCTTGCGTGCCGCCCCATGCCTTGCGGCTGTGCGCATACGCCTGCTCCCATGTCGCGACGGTAGCCGCGGCGGTTACGGTGGCACCGGGCCCCCGCAGCGGTATCGCGCCGCTATAAGACGGCAGATTCGCGGCCGCCTGGCCAATACCGGAAAGCGTGCGCACATCGCCGTGGCGGTCGCTGATGACCAGGAACGCATCTCCGCCGAGCCCGGTGAAATGCGGATAGGTCACGCTCAATACGGCGCCGATGGCAATGGCTGCCTCGATCGCGTTGCCGCCGGATTGCAGCACCTCCAGTCCGGCACGGCTGGCCAGCTCGTGCGGGCTGGTGACCATGCCCCGCGTGGAGCGCGCTAGTTTGCCCTGCCCCGCTGGCATGTCCGGCTTTATGTCCTGCTTCACGCCTGCCTGCACCGCTGCCGGCAATACCGCCGTGCCCGTGAGCGCCGCCGAGCCTGCCAGGAATTCGCGGCGCGTGGTGCCCGCGCCGCCCGTCAACGTTTCACCAAGGATTCCCATGAATCTTCCCCGTGCAAGGATAGTGATAGTTCGTGAGGAATCGCCGCCCGCCTCCTTGCCGTGCGGCGACCTCAATGTGTGAAGGGTCCGTGCTGGTGCAAGGGCTCACGCTTCCTGCTGCCACCCCTGCCACGGCTTCTTCGCGCCTTCCGGTGCCGAGTAGCGCTCCTTGAGCCAGGCGTATGCCGGTCCGAGAGCGTTCATGGCAATCACCGCACCGAGCGCTGCGACCGGGTCATGCGGCACGGGACCGAATCCGCCGAACAACGTCGCGAAGTACGAGGCGAAGCCGAAGAACATGCCGGGAATGAAGCTCAGCGCCGGGAATACGCGGGCGAGGAACATCATGCTGCCATTCAGGCAGAACAGGATCACCATCTGCGCGACGATGAACGACGCGCCGGTGAACTGTGTCGACGCCTGCCTGAAGCAAAGCACGATCAGAAACGCGAACAGCGACCCGACAGGCAGCGTCGGCCAGATCTTCCTCAGGTTCTCGGGCGTTGGCCCGCCCATGGCGAAGGTGGCCGCCCAGCTGATAAAGATTGCCCAGGGCGGCAGATGGTATGGCGGCAAGGCAATGAGGACGGTGGTGATGGCAAGCAGCGACGCAACGACTTCGGCAGGCAGCTTCTTCATGGTGGTCTCCTCGGGGTGGCAATGCATCAGTGCGGGCAGCACGCATGGCGCGGGCTGCGGCCATGGATCTTGCAGCGATGCTCGGTAACGACGGTGACCCTGCCGCGCTTGACGACCCACAGCCGCGGCGGGATGTCGAGCAATGCGTCGGCCACGCGGAAGGTATCGAGAATGACCAGGTCAGCCTGCCGCCCCACCGCGATGCCGTACCGCTTCTCGAGCCCGATCGCGCGGGCAGCGTTGTACGTCCCCATCTCCAGCACCGCGAGCTGGTGCTCGGGCACACCGAACTGCGCCACGTGCGCAAGCATGTTGCCGACCTGCAGCATGTCGGCCTTGCCGAACGGCGTGAAGGCGTTGCGGACATTGTTCGACGAATAGGCCACGTTGACGCCGGCGGTGTGCAGCGCCTTGACCGGCGTCAGACCGCGCCGCGGGTTCTGGCGGTCCTTGCGTCCGCCGAGGTAAAGATCGGTGGCCGGCAGCGTGACGATGCTGATGCCTGCTTCGCGCAGCGACTCGGCCACCGGCGCCAGTTCGTCGGGGTCAAGCGCGCCGAGGCTCGTTACGTGCCCGAGCGCGACCTTGCCCTGGTAGCCGGTCTCGATGGTCTTCTTCGCAATGTATGAGACAGCCGCGAAGCGCTGGTCGCTGGTGTCGTCGGCGAAATCGGCATGCATGTCCACCGGCGCGTCGAAGCGCTGGGCCAGTTCAAACACCATGTCGATATGCCGCGTGGTGTCCGCCCAGGTCAGCTCGTTGTACGGGCAGCCGCCCACCACGTCGGCGCCGAGCTGCATCGCCTCGGTCATCAGCGCGTAGGTGCCCCCCGACTTCAGGATGCCCTCTTGCGGAAAGGCCACGATCTGCAGGTCGAGCAGGTCGTCGTACTCCTGCTTCAGCTCCAGCAGCGTCTCCACGCCGATCAGGCCCTGGATCAGGTCGACGTCCGGATGCGCGCGTACTGCCACCGTACCGTGCTTCACCGCCATGTCGAGCACCTGGCGCGAACGGTCCAGCACGTCGTTGCGCTCCTGCTTGCCCTTCAGGATGCCGGTGACGCGGATCGCCTCGTCGAGCGTGCCGAAGCGCGCGGGCAGGCGCCGGTGCAACAGCGCCTTGTCGAGATGCAGGTGGGCCTCGATCAGTCCCGGAATCACCGCGCGGCCGCCGGCGTCGATCACCTCGTCCGCCTGCACCTCGATGCCAGGCTCGATGGCAACGATCTTTCCGTCCGTGATGGCGATATCGGTCAGCGGGTCGTCGTCGCGGACGCACGCGTTCCGTATCAGCAGATCTGTCTGCATGACTGGGTCTCCTTGGTCTGGATTTATGTATGACGTACAGGCCCGCCAGCTCCGCGGGCGGCGCGGCGCCCGTGCGGCGGCCTGGCACGGACCCCGGTGCCGGAATGCGGCGTGGGACAGGGTCATTGCCGGACGCGGATGACGGGTGCTGCGTTGATCCAAGCGTAGGTGGCAAAGCCCGCCGGTTGCATCGGGATCGGCTGGTTTTCGTCTAAGGATTTCCTTAGACGCGGCGACGGCTCACAGGTCGCCGCTGGCGGCCTCGCCGATTAACCCGTGGCGGATCGCGTAGTGCACAAGGCCCGCCGTGGACGCAATGTCCATCTTGTGCAGGATGTTGGCCTTGTGTGTGCTGACCGTCTTGTTGCTCAGCGACAGCGCATTCGCGATCTCGTTGATGCCGCTGCCCTCCACCAGCATCTGGAAGATCTGGAATTCGCGCGCCGTCAGGCTCGCGTGCGGTGACGCGGCTTCCGGCTGCTGTGCCTGCCGGACAAGCTTTTCGGCAATCTGTGCCGACACGACCGTACCGCCCTGCGCAACCTTGCGGATCGCGCCGACAAGTTGCTCGGCTTCGGCATTCTTGGTGAGGTAGCCGGCAGCGCCGGCGCGGATGGCCTGTACCGCATATTGCGACTCCCGGTACATGCTCAGCACCAGGATCGGCAAGGCCGGGAGACTCGCGCGGACTTGCTGGATCAGCGCGATGCCGCTCTTCCCTGGCATCGACATGTCCAGCAGCAGCACGTCTATCGCCGTCGTGCGCAGCCGGGCAAGAACGTCCGTGCCGTCCACGGCTTCGGCCACGACCTGCATCTCGGGCACGGCGGAGAAGATCTGCTTCAGCCCATCACGAATGATCGCGTGGTCGTCGGCAATCAGGATCCGGATCATGGCGTCAGTCTTCCTTGTCGTCGCCCGCAACGGGGATCTCGGCCTCGACGCGGGTGCCGCTGCCTGCCTCGCTGAAGACCGTCAGGCGCCCGCCGAGCATCAGCGCGCGCTCGCGCATCCCGAGCAGGCCGAGGCTGCGGCGGCGGGAGCCCTCGCGGGCGTCGATGCCGCAGCCGTTATCGGTGATTGCCAGGGTCAGCAAACCCGCGCTTTCAGCGAGCGTCACTTGCACCTCGGTGGCATGGCCGTGGCGGCACGCATTCGTCAGCGCCTCCTGGACGATGCGGAACACGCCGGTACTGACCTCCGCGCCGAAGTCCCGGCTGCGCGCCGGCAGTTGCAGCTTGCACTGCAGGCCACTGCGTTCGGCAAACGATTCGGCGAGCCACTCGATAGCGGCGGCCAGGCCGAGCTCGTCGAGCATGGGCGGGCGCAGGTCCGCGGCAATTCGCTGCACGGCGTCCACCGTGGAATCGGCGATGTCTTTCAGTCTGCGCACATGCTCGCGCCAGGTGGTTTCGCTGGCTGTCGGCGGATGCATCTCGAGGAAATTGAGGCCGAGGCGCAGCGCCGTCAGGGACTGGCCCAGTTCATCGTGCAGTTCGCGCGAGATGCGCGTGCGTTCCGCCTCGCGCACCGACTGCAGGTAGGCCGACAGCTCGCGCAGCTGCGCGCGCGATGCCAGCAGTTCCTCCTGCACCCGCCGACGGTCGCTGATGTCGCGCGAGATACCGACGGTGCCGACGACAGTGCCGTCCGCGCCGCGAATCGGCGTCTTGATGGTGTCGAACCAGCGCAGCGTGCCGTCCGCGCCGCGCCTGCTTTCCTCGTAGTGGCTCTGCACGCCGCTCGAAACGACGGCCTCATCAGTGCGAAGGTACACCTTTCCCCACTCCGTCGACCATACCTGGTCCGGTGTGCGTCCCAGTATCTCGTGTTCCGGCCGGCCGCACGCCGCCATGAACGCATCGTTGACCAGGATGTACCGCGAGTGCCGATCCTTCAGCCAGGCCTGGTCCGGAATGTTGTTCAGTATGGTCCGCTGCAGTCCCTCGTCGATGTTCACCGCCCCTCCGCTGGTATGGCTTCATTCATGCAGGACGTGTCCGCATTCATGCCGATTCCTCATGGATCGGCGCGCCGCGAAGCCCTTGCCAGACTATACGGTCGCAAGCGGGGAATTGCGCTTGTAGTTTTCCTTGATTGGCACCCACCCTCGTCGAGCGAGCCGGCATGCTTGACCCTACGTCTGCCCGACTAAGGCAACTTGCATAGCGGGCGACGAGCGTCCCCACCTCGAAACTCGAACAGCGCTCGGCCGTCCAATGCGATGGGGGCTCTCGCCCCTTGCATCAACGGCCGCACCAGTCGATGCGGCCAGCACTGAAACCATGGAGGCCGACATGAAGAGTTCCATGCACCACTCGACCGCGCCGAAAAAGTCCTCCGCTCCCGGCACACCGATGACGCAATCGGCGGCGTCACGCATCCAGTCCGCGACTGCCAGGGCGAGCGGCGGCGGCGTGCCCAAAGGAGGCTTCGCAGCCAGGGCTCAAAGAGCAGCCACCAAGCGAGGCCGTTAGTCCACAGCATCGCCTTTCTTGTTGGTCTTATTTCGAGCTAGTGGAACCGGCGGTCAGATCTCTCGAACTCGGGCGCTCGCCGATATCGCATGACGGAGCTCGGGTTCGGGTTGACCCGCTCGCCAGCTGTCCTATACTTCAAACGCTGACTGAGACACGCTGTAGCAAGGCGAAGGTAAGTCAGAAAAACGATCATGCTTCATAGATGGAACGTGATCGTGCAGGCTGAATACCTGCACATCCGAACCGGATCAGCTGACCCGGTTCGGATGCATCCCTCGACGGCTGAGCCCCAAGCACCTGTATGAGGTGCTTTTTTGTTGGTTCATCACCGAATGCAGGGGTGATGGCTCTTGGCTGGCGCCGCTGTTTCACCGGCGTAGTCATGTCGGTTCGCGCCGGCACATACCGCGCTCGATTCATTGAGCAACCTTGTCCGTCGCACTATGCTGGACGATATCTGGAATCCGGTTCGCGACGGGCCTGTCGGTCGTCTCGCCAAGGAGTCAGAGTGATGCCCGCAGAACCGGGAGTGCCGTCCGTGACACCTGGCCTGACGACGGATGGTGAATCGGCGGCAGTGGACGACGGTGCGAGCCTCTCGCTGGTCAGTGGCGACGCGGCCTATCGCCTGCAGCGGCGCATCGGGCTGATTCCGGCGAAGGGCCTCGGTATTGGCCGCCGCCTTGTCATCCTGCCGCTGGTAGCGTGGCTGCCGATGGCGATCTGGGCCGCGCTGAACCATCGTGCGCTGGCCGGTGCCGTCCAGGAACCGCTGCTCAGCCACTACGGCATTCATGTGCGGTGTCTGGTTGCGATTCCCCTGTTGCTGGTCGCGGAAGCCCTGGCGCAGGGCGTGATGCCAAAGCTGATTCCGTACTTCGTCACATCCGGCCTGGTGCCGGCGGATTGCCGGGATCGCTTCAGGCAGATTCTCAGCAACATCCTCGTGCTGCGGGACCGGTGGCTGCCCTGGATCGTGATCCTTGGCGTCGCCTTTGCCCTAAGCACCATCGATTCTTTCCGGCAAGACATCCATGAAGTCGCGTGGGCCGCCAGTGACGCGCCTGCAGGGCTAAGGCTGGGATTCGGCGGTTGGTGGTACCTGCTGGTGGTGCGGCCCCTCTATGTCTGCCTGATCCTGACCTGGGTCTGGCGCCTGGTCCTGCTGGCCATCCTGTTCTGGCGGGTGAGCGGCTTGCCGCTGTCGCTGGTGCCCACACACCCGGACCGCGCCGGGGGACTCGCCTTCGTCGAGCGCTTTGCCGTGGTGTTCAGCCCGGTGCTGCTGGCGCACTCCGCCGTGCTGTCGGCGTCATGGGCCCACAGCGTGATCTACCACGGCGTCGAGATCACGGCACTGCGCGCCGAGATGGTGGCGGCGGCCATCCTGCTGGTCGTCGTCTTCGCGCTGCCCTACCTGTCCTTTGTCCGGGCGCTGGGTCATGCCAAGCGGGAGGCAGAACTCGAGTACGGCGTGTTGGCGGGGCGGCACGGACGGCTGGTGCGCGAGAAATGGATTCTTGGCAAGCAGGTCGGAGAGCCCCCGGTTCTTGACGCGCCGGAACTGGGCCCCGTCGCCGATATGGTTGGTTTGTACGGAGCGGTCGCCGGCATGCGCGGCCTGCCGCTGGGCAAGCGCGGCCTCGCCATGATCGTGCTGCCGGTAGTGGTGCCAATGCTGCTGGTGGCCGCCATCCAGGTGCCCGTCAAAGACCTGCTGATGAAGGTGCTCGGCACGCTGGTCTGATGCCCTCTGCGCAGGGCGATGTCACCGGACAACGTATGTCTCAAAGATTGCTTAGCGAAGGTCGCGACCTGGACAGCGCCCTCCCCGATGGCGCCGCCCGAACCGCCGGCATGGCGAGAATCCCCGGCGGCACATTCCTCATGGGTTCGGACTGCCACTATCCCGAGGAGGCGCCGGCGCACAAGGTCTGTGTCCGCGCATACTGGATGGACCGGCATACCGTGACGAATGCCGAGTTCCAACGCTTCGTGGAAGCCACGGGCTACGTGACGCTGGCCGAGCGTCCGGCCAACCCTGAGGACTATCCGGGCGCGTTGCCGGACATGCTGGCGCCATCGTCCGTGATGTTCGCCAAGGCGCCCCATCGTGTCGGCCTGCGCGACCACTACAACTGGTGGGTCTATACCGCCGGCGCCGACTGGCGTCATCCGCGCGGGCCGGCCAGCTCGCTCAAAGGTCTTTGGGACCATCCCGTGGTGCATGTGGCCTATGAAGACGCCATGGCGTATGCGGCATGGGCCGGCAAGGAACTGCCGACCGAGGCCGAGTGGGAATTCGCCGCACGCGGCGGCCTCGACGGCGCGGAGTTCGTGTGGGGAAATGAGTTTGCACCGGGTGGCAAGCACATGGCCAATACCTGGCAAGGCGAGTTTCCCTGGCAGAACCTGCAGGAGGACGGCTACGAGTGGACCGCGCCGGTAGGCGCGTTCGCCGCGAACGGGTACGGGTTGTACAACATGGCCGGTAACGTGTGGGAGTGGACTACCGACTGGTACCAGGACCACGGCCAGATCGTGAAGGCCTGCTGCACGCTGGACAACCCGCGTGGCGGCAACCGGGAAGCCAGCGTCGATCCCCGCACACCGCAGATTGCAATCCCGCGCAAGGTAATGAAAGGCGGGTCCTACCTCTGTGCGCCGAACTACTGCAGGCGTTACCGACCCGCGGCGCGAATGCCGCAGCCAGTCGATACGTCCACCTGCCATCTGGGCTTCCGTTGCGTAATTCGCGACGACCCAACTGGATAAACAAGGATGCGATGAAGACCTCGGGAGGCCTGGCAACCGCTTGCCCCGGGGAAATCCACTACCGGTGACGGTAGCTTCGCTACAAGGAGTGTAGCTATGACAGCCAAGAAGAAACCGAATTTCCTGATTCTCTGGGGCGACGACATTGGCCAGTCCAATCTCAGCATCTTCACCAAGGGCCTGATGGGGTATCGCACCCCAAATATCGACCGCATTGCCGAGGAAGGCATGCTGTTCACTGACTACTACGGGGAGCAGAGCTGTACCGCCGGCCGCGCGTCGTTCATCACGGGACAGTGCGGGTTGCGCACGGGCCTGACCAAGGTGGGCCTGCCCGGCGCCGAACTGGGCATGCGGGCGGAGGACCCCAATATCCCGGAACTGCTCAAGGAGCTTGGATATAGCACCGGCCAGTTTGGCAAGAACCATTTCGGCGATCGCGACGAGCATCTGCCGACCATGCATGGTTTCGACGAGTTCTTCGGCAACCTGTATCACCTCAATGCGGAAGAGGAGCCGGAACTGCCCGACTACCCGGATGCCAAGGAATTTCCCGACTTCAGGAAGAAGTACGGCCCGCGCGGCGTGCTGCACTGCTGGTCCGATGGCAAGGGCGGCCAGAAAATCGACAATACCGGCCCGCTCACCAAGGAGCGCATGAAGACCATTGACGCCGAGTTCCTCAAGTCGGCCAAGGCATTCATCCAGAAGGCCCACAAGGACGACAAGCCCTTCTTCGTGTGGTTCAACACGTCGCACATGCACTTCCGCACGCACATCGAGGACCGCATCCGCGGCCAGGCGGGGCGCTGGCAGTCGGAATACCACGATTGCATGGTCGAGCACGACAAGCAGATCGGCGAGATGCTGGCGCTGCTCGATGAACTGGGCATCACGGACAACACGATGGTCATGTACAGCACCGACAACGGGCCGCACATGAACTCGTGGCCGGATGCGGGGATGACGCCGTTCCGCAGCGAGAAGAACTCGAACTGGGAGGGCGCATTCCGCGTGCCCTGCATGGTGCGCTGGCCGGGCGTGGTCAAGCCGGGCACGGTGTGCAACGAGATCGTCAGCCATCTCGACTGGCTGCCCACGATTGTCGAGGCGGCGGGCGATGCCGGAATCAAGGAGAAGCTGACGAAGGGGCACAAGGCCAACGGCAAGACCTTCAAGGTGCATCTCGACGGCTTCAGCCTGGTGCCGTACTTCACCGGCAAGGCCAAGAAGCCAGACCGCAAGGGCTTCTTCTATTTCACCGATGACGGCGACCTGGCCTGCCTGCGCTATGACAACTGGAAAGTGGTCTTCATGGAGCAGCGCACGCTCGGCACCATGCGGATCTGGGCGGAGCCGCTCGTCACCTTGCGCGTGCCCAAGATCTTCAACCTGCGTACCGACCCCTATGAGCGGGCGGATGTCACCTCCAACACCTACTACGACTGGCTGCTCAACCACGTCTTTATCCTCGTGCCCGCACAGGCTGGCGTTGCCGAATTCCTGCAAACCTTCAAGGAATTCCCGCCAAGGCAGAAGGCGGCCAGCTTCGGCGTGGACCAGGTAGTGGAGAAGATGCTGGAAGCGGCCGGCGGCGGCAGCCGCTAGCCGCACTTCGCGTGCCGGTTCGGCCGGGCCCGGGCGACGTGCAAAGCAACGCCGTCCGGGTGCACCACTGTCAGGAGATGCCATGGATCCCAAGGCACTCATTCTCGGCGCGTTCCACGTCGCGATCGCCGGGACGGTTTTCTGTTATGGCCTCCAGGCCACCCGGGAAGGCCTGGCCTACCTGCTCCACCGGCCCGGCCTGCTGGGGCGTTCCCTCCTGGCCATGCTGGTGATCGTTCCGATCGTCGTGGTGGTCTGCGTCAAGAGCCTGAACCTGCCGCATGCCGCCGCGGTCGTGCTGACCGCGCTGTCGATTTCACCCATTCCCCCCATGCTGCCGAAGAAGCAGTTGAAAGGGGGCGGCATGGCGCCCTACGGACTGGGACTGCTGCTCGTTCTCGGGCTCGGCTCCATCGTGACGGTGCCGCTGTGGGTCGCGTTGCTCGAGAACGTGTTCGGGCTGCCGCTGTCAATGCGGCCTGACGCCATCGTGAAGATCGTGCTGACCATGGTCGTGGCACCGCTGCTGGTCGGCATGCTCTGTGCAAAGCTGATGCCGCGCCTGGCCCAGGCGCTTCTGGAACCCGTGCGCAAGCTGGCCGGGCTTCTGCTGATTGCCGGCGCCCTGGTGCTGCTGGCCGGCACCTGGCGGGCGATCTGGTCCGCCACCGGCCACTGGGCTGTCGTGTCGATCGTTGCCTTCGTCCTGCTGGGCCTGCTGGTCGGGCATCTCCTGGGCGGGCCTGAGCAGGAGCATGCCTCCGTGCTGGCACTGTCGGCGGCCTCGCGGCATCCGGCGATTGCCCTGACCATTGCTTCGGCCAGTTTCCCTGATGAGCAGTTTGCCCCGACCCTGGCCCTCTACCTGATCGTCTGCACGGTGGTGGTGATTCCCTACGTGAAATGGCAGCGCCAGCGGAGCGCGCACGTGCCCGACCACATTCAGGCGAACTGAGTGCAAGGCGAAAGCCGGAACGTCCAGGAGGTGCCCACCATGGCTATTCCTACCGACCGCGAAGCTGCCATCCCAAAGCAGGAGATACCGCGAGATCCGCAACCCAACGAAAGCACGCTGCTGGCGCGGCAACGAACCACACTTGCGCTCGAACGCAGCTTTCTGGCCGTCGAGCGCACGCTGATGGCGTGGCTGCGCACGTCGCTGTCGATGATCAGTTTCGGCTTTACGCTGGCGAAGTTCTTCCAGTATCTGGAGGGCCAGCACGGCGGCACGCAAGTCGTCGGCCGGTTCGGCGCAACGTGGTCGCCGAGGGCGGTGGGAACGGCCATGGTGCTGATCGGTACCGGGGCCCTGATCGCCGCGGTCATCCAGCACCGGCGTCGCGTGGTTGCGCTGCAACGCGAGGGCCTGCTGCCACAGTGGAACCTCGCGTATTGGGTCGCCCTCATCCTGGCGGCACTGGGTGCCTTCGCGCTGGTCTCGCTGGTTCTCGGCACATGATCGCAGCGGCATGGGCCATCTGACGGCATCGCTCGTCGCCGCCCTGCTGGTCGCGGCCGTATTTCCGGTGGGGGGATGGTTCTCATCCTCGACCGCCGTCGAGAAATTCTGGTCGCGCCGCAGGTGGATCTCCGCGGCCGCCGGCATCTCCGTGGCCTATATTTTTGTCGACGTGCTGCCCGAACTGGAGCTGCAACGCCGGGCACTCGTGGAAGCCTCGGAGATCGTCTTCTTTGCCGAGCAACGTGTCTATGTGCTGGCCCTGCTGTCTTTCGTGGTCTTCTACGGGATCGAGCACATCGTTCTCGTCAGCCGGGAGCATCGTCAGCAGACTGCGGCCATGGGTCAGACCAGCCCCATCTACCTGCTTCAACTGTCGGGATACGCCGCGTACAGCGCGTTGATCGGCTACCTGCTCGTCGAGCGTGCGGAGCGCGGCGGGATTTCGCTCACGTTATACGCGTTTGCCATGGCCGTGCATTTCCTGATCGTCGACCATTCGCTCGGCGAAGAGCATGAACAGGCCTACGGTCGCCGCGGCCGCCGGGTGCTGGCAGCGAGCGTCATCCTCGGATGGGTCATCGGCGCCTCGATGCCGCTCTCGGAGGCCGTGGTTGCGCGGCTCTTCGCGTTGCTGGCCGGAGGCGTCGTCATCACCAGCCTGCAAGCGGAGCTGCCCGATGAGCGCGAAGGCCGGTTTTGGCCGTTTTCCGCGGGCGCACTGTGTTTCGCGTCGCTCCTGCTGCTGGCTTGAG
This sequence comes from Cupriavidus numazuensis, assembly GCF_905397435.1. Taxonomy (GTDB): domain Bacteria; phylum Pseudomonadota; class Gammaproteobacteria; order Burkholderiales; family Burkholderiaceae; genus Cupriavidus; species Cupriavidus numazuensis. The sequence goes on along the minus strand of NZ_CAJPVI010000025.1, from coordinate 106,686 downwards.
AGCCCCCCGGCTGCCGAAGAACATGGTCTTCGGCGTGCCGGTGCAGGAACCGCTGCGCGCCAGCCGCCTCTCAATGATCCAGGTCTTCCTCGACAAACCTTAGTACCGCCTCGGCCAGTGCTTCGCGCGGATAGGCATTCTGCGTGACGAACAGCGTCCCGATCGTCCCGTGCGTCCGCGCAATGGGCAAGGCCAGCGCCCAGTGGTCAGCATTGACGTAGCCGAGCAGCGTGCTCCCGGGCACGATCTGGTCAAAGAAGATTACCTGGCTGTCGTTGCGCGCATCGACCTTCGAGAGCTTCGTATAGCTGGGCCAGAGAATTGACGAGATGCGCTCCGGGTTGGGGAACGTCGCCAGCGAGTAGTACCGCAGGGAATCTGGCAGCGTGTGGCTGGCGAGCCAGGCCCGGCGCACGCCCGGGCGCAGGCTCTCTACGCCGCCGCCGTCGCCAGGGGTGCAGTTCGCGTCCGGAAAATGGCGCAGCAGGTCTGCCTGGTACTGCTCCGCGTCATTGGCCAGCGGCGAGCCGCCGACGGCGCCCGCCACGCTGACGACGGCCGCGACGCGATCGCGGATCTCGGGATACGTGGCCACCGCGTCGAGGATGTCGGGGGCACCCTTCGAGTAGCCGATCAGGACCAGCTTGGGGCCGCCGCCGGCCGCGGGCATGGCAACGATGGCATCGCGGATCTGGCGGGCATTGGTGGCCGTGCCCGAGAGCGCATCGACCCGGATCAGCGTCAGCGCATAGCCGAACTGGCGCAGGTGCGCGGCGACCGTGCCAGGCGCCTTCAGCCACGGCTCGATACATGCATAGCCGATGCCGGGAACCATCACCGCGACCAGCTGGCGCCGCGACTGGCCCAGGTCGACGGGCCGGCCGGTGCCGGCGGGCTCGCCGCCGACGCGGGTCAGTGCATCGTCGCAGGGCCGGTGGTCGGGGACGCTGGAGGCGCGCGCCGTCAGCACCGCGCAGTAGATCTCGCGGAAGCGGGCCCTGCCATCGCGCACGCCGGCCTGGGTGGCGGGCACGAGGACCAGCGGGGGCGTATCGGCCGAGTAAGGCACCAATGGGGAAGCACAGCCGGCCATGCCGATGCTGGCGGTCGCGGCGAGGGGCAAGGCCCAGCGGGCCAGCCGCACACGTGCAGGCACGCGGGGCTCACTTGCGCTCATGGTTGGCTTCCTCTTGTGGTTGGCGCTTCTGCAGGTCCAGGAACGGTACCCAATCCAGGATGTCCACTTCCGACAGGCTCAGCGGGCGCTCCGCGAAGAACATCACCGCGCGCAGCCCGTCGGTGCGGTACGGGGCGCCTTCGAGCGCCCCGCCCGCCGGTGATGGCGAGGCGATGCCGCTCCCGCTCCCGCGGACAAAGCCGAGCTTGTCCAGCCCGCCGGAATACATCATGTCCTGGATCAGCAGGTTCCTGGCCTCGTCGACTTCGGGGTGCAAGCGTGCCCCGGGCTCGGCAAACCGTCCGCCAGCCGGACGCCCGACCTGCACCAGGTAGACCGGCCGCCCCTGGAAGCGCACCGGTGCCAGCCACGCTCGCAGGAAGGTCGACGGCGCGCTGCCTTGCCCCTGCTTGCGCGTCACCACATCCGGGTGGCGCGCAAAGACCTGCAGGGCCTTGTCGGCATCGCGCATGTCGCGCCGGTAGTTGCGCCGGACCAGCGCCGCGCCGATATCGGCAAGCTCGCCAATGATGACCACATTCAGGGGTTCGCCCGGGGCGTTCGGACCAGCGCTGGTAGCGCAGCACGGCATGCGCTCCAGCGCCGCACGCAGCGCGGCCAGGTCCTCGTAGTCCCGGACCTCGGATTCGGGATATGCGAACGGCTGGACGGGCTGGCCGACCTGTCCGACCTGTCCGGCGTCGCCCGGCACCGGCAGGAACAACGTGAAGGGCACCAGCATCTTGCGCCCCAGCAGGTCGATGTTGAGCAGCTTGGTCAGATGCTCGGGATTGGTGAAGAGGATCCCCGAATGCGTCGCGCCCGGCGGGACCGGGTTGCGGAATCGCAGGCTGTTGAAGTGGTTGTCGATCTCGGCATTGGTCTTGCCGCCCAGCAGCACGTGCGCCGACCATGCCACCTCGTGCGCCGAAAAATAGTCAGGATCGGTGCCGGAACGCAGTAGCCAGAGCGGCTGCGACGTCTGGTTCCGAACCTCGATCCACACCGGTTGCACATTGGTGGCGTTGACATCGGCGCCGAACATCCGCGTGCTGTCCGTCGGCGACAGCACCGCGGCGGCAACGGCGACACCGTCCTTGTCCATCCTGATGGCGCGCTGGCGCAACGGCGCATCGTCGGTCATGGCGGGCGCCTGCCATCCCGCGCAAGCGCAGAGCACGAGCGCAAGCCATGCCGCGCATGCGGCGCGCCATGGCTGCGCGATGGGCATCATGGGCGCGTCCCCGCACCCTGCTTCATGGACAACTCCGAGGTTTCCCAGGCAAAGGACTCGATCTCGGCGAGCGATGTGGGCGAGCGATCGAACACCAGCACCTGCCGGTAGCCGTCGGTGTAGTAGGGATCCGTAGTGAGGTTCCCCCGCGGCGCAGCCTGTGTCGCCGCCCCGACGCCCCCCACGCGCCCCAGCTTCACCAGGCCCTGGGAGTACGCCATGTCTTCCGCGAGGGCGGCACGCGCCTCGTCCACGTCAGGATCGATCTTGTGGGTGGTCAGCGTCGGCGAATGGATGGTCAGGCGGGAGCCGATGTCGCGGCTGATCTGGCCCACCCACACGGGTTTGTCGTGATAGCGCATCGGGCTGAGCCACAGCCGCAGGTGGTTGCGCTGGTGGATGTTGTCGCGCGCCTTCTGCAGGGCCAGGTCCTGCCGCCGCCCGAAGGCGTAGAGATCGCTCACGGGAGCATTGGGATACCGGTCGCCGGCCAGCGCCGAGGTCACCATGCGCAGGATGGCGCCCGACCATTTCGCTTCGGTCGGGCGCCAGCCCCGTCGCACCAGCGCGGGAAAGGCGTCGTCCAGCCCGCCGACCACCACCAGGTTGAGCGGATCGCCCTGGCGCGACCCGTCCTCGTTGGTGGCACAGCAGGGCAGCGCTTCCAGTGCGGCACGGAAGGTGTCGTCGTCAGTAAAGTTGGTGATGGCCTCCGGCGGATAGACTTCACGCCAGAACACGTTGCTCATTTTGTAGTCGGCGTGGAAGCCCGGGACGACCATCAGCTGGGAAAAGGACCGGGCCCGCCCGTTGGCGACCAGGTCGATCTGGACCAGCTTGGCGCCCTCGGCAAGGTGCGTGAGAACGAAGCCAGACACCGTCTGGCCAGGATGGATCGGGTTGCGGAACGCGAGTTGACTGAAGCGCGACTCCAGGTCGCGGCGCGCTGCGGGATCCAGCTTTGCGGAATACGCCTCGGCGGCTTCCGAGGCCGGGAAGAAATCCGGATCCAGTCCTGGCGACAGCAGGAAGTAGTCCTGGCTCTCGCCGTTCCGGACTTCAATCCAGACTGGCTGGATGGATCTGTCTGCCAGTGGCACCCCATAGACCGCGGCGCTCTCTTCGGCCGATAACACGGATGCCGAGACCCGCATGGCGCCGTCGGTGCGCTGCGTGGCGCGCGTGAGGTAGTCGGTCGCAGCGTCGGGCGGGACAGGAGTCGAACACGCGGCCAGCGCGCAAGCCAGACCGAAGGCAGCCAGCAAGGGCATGGAGGTGCGTGTCATGGTTTGCCTCGCATCCTGTCGAGCGTGGATGGCGGTGTCCCCGGCTCGCAAACGACGCTTGGAGTATAGGACGCGGCGTCGGACAAGGCACTCCCGGGGGCTCGCGACAAGTCATCTCACGACGCCACAACTCCGATTAGCAGATTCGCCGTCCAAAATGGATGGATTACGGTACATGTCCTCCCCGTTCCGGTTGTCATAGGACTTCATTAGGCTGGCTGCTCCGAACAGTTTGTCGCGTTGCCGCCCACGTCGGTGATGCGGGCCGTGGTGGTGAATGCCTGACGATTGACATTGCCGACATTGACGACTCACAGTTGCAGGACATCGCCACAAGGCTCAGCCAATCCCCATGGCTGTTGACGGCGACAGTTGAGCAACCTCCTGCGCGCACCCGCCCGCACTTGATCGCCCATCGATATGAAGGATGTTCCGGCCCCTGGCCAGGCCAGGGTACGGAAAAGGTACACCGCCTGGTGCCGATGGCGATCGGCCATCGGCACCATACCGGTCAATTGGGTTAATCAGCCCAGGCAGACAGAGACAGGACAGGAGACTTTCGATCATGACAAAGCGAATTGCGCTGGTAACCGGTGGCATGGGCGGCATCGGCGAAGCGATCAGCACCAGGCTGTACGACGCAGGCTATACGGTGGTGGTCACGCATTCGCCAGGCAATGCAGGTGTGGCGGACTGGCTGACTCGCATGGCGGAAAGCGGGCGCCGTTTTGCCGCCTACAGTGTGGACGTGGCCGACTATGCGTCGTGCCAGGCGTGCGCGGCGCGAATCCAGGAGGAAATCGGGCCTGTCGATATCCTGATCAATAATGCCGGCATCACGCGCGACAGCAGTTTCAAGAAGCTCGAAAAGGTCAACTGGGATGCGGTGGTTCGCACCAATCTCGACTCCCTGTTCAATATGACCAAGCAGGTCTGCGATGGCATGGTCGAGCGCGGCTGGGGCCGCATTGTCAATGTCTCGTCCGTCATCGGGTCCAAGGGCGGTTTCGGCCAGACCAATTACGCGGCGGCCAAGGCAGGCGTGCATGGGTTCACCAAGGCACTTGCGCTGGAGGTCGCCAAGCGAGGCGTCACCGTGAATACCGTGTCGCCCGGCTATATCGCTACCAAGATGGTCATGGCCGTGCCGCAGGAGATTCTGGATACCAAGGTGCTTCCGCAGATTCCCGTGGGGCGGCTGGGCCAGCCAGACGAGATTGCCGCACTGGTCCAATACCTGTGCTCCGCCGAGGCGGGTTTCGTCACCGGCGCCAATATCGCCATCAATGGCGGACAGCACATGCAATGAACGCGCATAATGAGCGGCAGGACAATAGCCGGGCAGCGTACTCGCGGGCGCGAACGCGCCCGGCTGCCGCTTGACGAATGGCAGGACCGCATGGATATGTCGCGCAAATCGATTTCAGCCCTGCCGAGCGGCCACTATTGGGCCGTTCCGCATGCCCCCGTCCTGCTGGATGGACCCGATGGCCATGAGGAGGTGTTTCCTGGTGCCCATTGCATCAGCGACGGCAAGTGGGTCAGCTTCTACAAGGACGACGAAGAGGTCTGGTCGTGCAATGCCCTGTACGCTGCCGCCCATTTCGACTTTGTCCCCCTCCTGAACACCACGCGCACGACGACGGACGCCTGACGCGCGACCTGCCTTTGGTGCCCACGCGCCCCACCCCGATTCTTCCGCCTGCCTGAAGACTGTTTTCCTCGGGCCCTATTTCCTTTCCGCTCCCGGAAATATAGCGTTCTGTCTATTCGGTCCGAATGACAGCGCTTGTCAGCAAAACCATGAAATCATCACAGCCATTCATCTATGAGGCCCACGCGGCGCGCGTCGTGTTTGGCGCGGGCTCTTCAAGCCAGGTTGCCGCCGAGGTCGAACGGCTCGGCGCCAAGCGGGCCCTGGTGCTCTGCACGCCGAACCAGCAGGCGGAGGCCGAGCGCATTGCCGGCCTGCTTGGCCCGTTGTCCGCCGGCGTGTATGCGGGCGCCGTCATGCACGTGCCGATCGAGAGTGCGCGGGATGCAACAGCGCGGGCGCGCGAGGCCGGCGCGGATTGCGCAGTGGCAGTCGGCGGCGGCTCGACCACGGGACTTGGCAAGGCCATCGCCCTGGAAACGGGAATGCCGATCGTGGCGATCCCGACCACTTACGCGGGCTCCGAAGTGACGCCGGTCTATGGCCTCACCGAAGCCGGCACGAAGCGCACCGGCCGCGATCCGCGCGTGCTGCCGCGCACGGTGATCTACGATCCCGCGCTGACTGTCGGCCTGCCGCGCGGCCTGTCCGTCACGAGCGGATTGAATGCAATTGCTCATGCCGCCGAGGGTCTGTACGCGCGCGATGCCAACCCCGTGATGTCGCTGATGGCCGAGGAAGGCATTCGTGCTCTCGCGGCAGGCATTCCTGCGGTATTCAGCGATCCGGCTGACCTCGACGCGCGTTCCCAGTGCCTGTACGGAGCGTGGCTGTGCGGCACGGTGCTTGGCGGCGTCGGCATGGCGCTTCACCACAAGCTGTGCCACACGCTGGGCGGCAGCTTCAACCTGCCCCACGCCGAAACGCACACCATCGTGCTGCCGCATGCCCTGGCCTATAACGCCGCCGCCGTGCCAGAGGCAATGGCCCGCATCCGCAGGGCGACCGGCGCCGGCGAGCAATCCGCTGCAGCGACGCTGTTCGACCTGGCCCAGCGCCATGGCGCCCCGGTCACCCTGCGGGACATCGGCATGCGCGAGGAGGATCTCGACCGCGCGGCGGACATCGCGCTGGCCAGCCCCTACTGGAACCCGCGCCCGATCGAGCGCGAGCCGATCCGTGCCCTGCTCCAGGCTGCCTACGAAGGCGTGCGGCCGGACTGACGCCGCGTGGCACACAGAATTTCGAGACAGGAGCAGACATGAAGATCGGATTTATTGGCACCGGCAAGATGGGCCTGCCGATGGCGCGCCATATCGCCGCTGCCGGCCATGAGGTCGCCGCCTATGACATCGCACCGGAACAGGCATCGGCCGCGCGCCAGACCGGCCTGGCGGTAGCGCCGTCCCTTGCGGACGCTGTGGGCGCGGCCGAGGTCATTTTCAGTTCGATGCCGAATGACAGCGCGTTCAGTGCGGTAGCGGGCCAGATTGCCAAGGCGGCCCGGCCCGGCGCGCTCTATATCGACACCAGCACGGTTTCTCCCGCGGCCTCTGCCGCAGTGGCGCCGCTGCTAGCGGAGCGTGGTATCGGCTATCTGCGTGTCACGGTATCCGGCAACAACCACATGGCCGAGGCCGCGAAACTCACGGCACTGGTATCCGGGCCCGCTGACGCGTACGAGCGCGTAAAGCCGTTGCTGGCCGCATTGGGTCCGGCCCAGTTCTATCTGGGCGATGCCGAACAGGCCCGGCTGATGAAACTCGTCGTCAACCTGCTGATCGCCCTGACAGGCGGCATGCTGGCCGAGGCGCTTACGCTGGGCAGCAAGGGCGGGCTCGGCTGGCAGGCGATGTGGGAAGTGATCACGGCCAGTGCGGTCGCCTCACCGATCGTCAAGGCCAAGGCCGAACAGCTTGCCGTGCATGACTACACGCCGACGTTCACGGTCGAGCAGATGCTCAAGGACGTTGGCCTGATCCTCGATGCCGGCTCGGACCTGCACGTGCCGATGGGGCTGACTGCCCTCCTAGGCCAGATGCTGCATGGCGCCGCCGCGCAAGGCATGGCCGGCGACGACTATGCCGCTGTCATCAAGTCCGCTGCGCTGGCTGCGGGCATGCAGCCGGGCCAACGTCAACAGTAGCCTCCAGACCGCCCGCCACGCATTTGCAGGGCGGGCGCGTCATGATGTCCACTTGCGTTCGTAATCCATGCGTTCGAAGTGCGACACCAGCAACTCGATAAACAGGCGTATGCGCGCCGGCATGTGCGTCCGGTTCTGGAACGCGATATTGATCGTCAGCCTGGGCAGGTCCCAGTCATCGAGCACCGGGATCAGCCGGCCGGCGACGATATCGTCATAAAGGATGTACTTGGGCTGGACGAGGATGCCCATGCCCTCCAGCGCCGCGGCGCGCAGCACCTGGCCGTCGTTGGATTCCATCTTGCTGCGCACCGTGACGACCTGCTTTTCATCGCCGCGCGTGAATGAGAGTTCATTGGGGCGATTGGCGTACGAATAGATCAGCATGGAATGATCCGCCAACGCTTCGACGGTGCGTGGAATGCCGTGCGTGTCCAGGTAGCGCGGCGTGGCGGCCAGCACGCGGCGCGTCTGCGCAAGGCGGCGCACCGTCAGGTTGGAGTCCGGCTCGAACTCGCGCGTGCGGATGGCCAGATCCGTGCCGCTGTCCATGATGTCGTAGTAGCGGTTGGCGGCCAGCACATTGACATTCACCTTCGGATAGCGCGTCGTGAACTCCGGCACCAACGGTGCCAGATGCTTCATGGCGAACGACAGTGATGCCGTGATCGTCAGCGTGCCGGTCGGCTCCAGTACGGCGGCGCTGACATCGGCCTCCGCCTCCTTCATCTCCGCCAGCAATTCCTTGCAACGCCGGAAGTACTGCTCCCCCACCTGGGTCAGGTATAGGCGGCGCGTGTTGCGCTCGATCAGGCGTGCCGACAGCCGCCGTTCCAGCGAACTCAGGTAGCGGCTGGCCGCGGCATTGGACATCTCGAGGCTTTCGGCGGCGCGCGAGATGCTGCCGAACTCCGCGGTTTGTACGAACAACTCGATTTCTGTCCAGCGATCCATGCGTTGTCTCCACCGCCTGATACGCCAGCCGAGTTTCTCTCCAGGTGGAAGAAACATTTCCTCTGGCGGCGTTTTTTATCGTTCGGAGGGAGTATAGACTCATCTGCGTCGGGACTGCAAACGTTTGTTTCCGCGTCCAGACCGCAAAACACAAGAAGACCAGAACGAGTACAAGCACCAGGCGAAAGTGGCGTTGCCGCATCGCCAAGGAGACAGGTTTTATGACGCGCACCCTGATTCGCGGGGCCACGCTCGTCACGATGGAAGCCGCCCATGGGGAGTTCATTGGCGACTTGCTGATCGACGACGACCGGATTGCCGCGCTTGCGCCGCATCTCGACGTGGCGGATGCCGCCGGAACCGAGCAGATCGACGCACGTGGCTTCATCGTTGCGCCGGGCTTCGTCAACGCCCATATGCATACCTGGCAGACCGCGCTGCGCGGCGTGGCCGGTGGCTGGACGCTCACGGAATATTTCCGTCAGATGCATGCAGGACTGGCAACGCGCTTCACGCCGGAAGACATCCACGTGGCCACGCTGGCCGGCGCGTGGAACCAGCTTGACTGCGGCACCACGACGCTGGTCGACTGGTGCCATAACAACCCTACCCCCGCACATAGCGACGCAGCCATCGATGCGCTGGAGCGCTCGGGCATCAGGGCTGCGTTCCTGCACGGATCGCCCAAGCCTGATCCCAAGCCCGGCATGCCGCCGTTCTGGGAGACGCCGCACCCGCGCCATGAGGTCGATCGCCTTGCGCAGCGCTTGCAAGGATCGAAACTGCTCAGCCTGGGCCTGGCCATCCTCGGGCCGCACTACGCCACGATGGAAGTAGCGCTGCACGATTTCGCGCTGGCCCGCGAGTTCGGCCTGCTCGCCAGCATGCACCAGGGCGGCGGCGCGGCGCGCACGCCTGACGGCTGGGCCCGGCTGGAGGCGGCCGGTCTGCTGGGCCCGCACATCAATATCGTCCACGGCAATGATCTCAGCGATGCCCAACTCGCGCGTTTCGTCGATGCCGGCGTGAGTTTTTCGCTGACGCCGGAAAACGAGCTGACGCAGGGCCACGGCTTTCCGATTACGGGGCGGCTGCGCAAGCTGGGCGTGGCGCCGTCGCTGGGCGTCGATCTCGAGTCCGGCTTGTCCGGTGAGATGTTCACGGCGGCGCGCGTCGCGCTTGGCGTGCACCGCGCGCTGGATCACGCGGCATACCGCGCGGAGCACGGTGCTATCGCGCCGCACCACGAGGTGAGCTGCCGCGAGGCGCTGGAGTGGATCACGCTGGCCGGCGCACGCATGCTCGGCATGGCTGACCGCATTGGCTCGCTGGCGGTCGGCAAGCAGGCCGACCTCGTCCTGATCGATGCGCGGCGGCTCAACATGATGCCCGTGCATGACCCCATCAACGCCGTCGTCATGCAGGCCAGCCTGGCCAATATCGACAGCGTCTTCGTGGCCGGCGTCGCGCGCAAGCGGCATGGCCGGCTGCTGGCCGATGGCGTGCCGCGCACGCTCGACGCGCTGCGCGCATCCGGCGAGCGCCTGCTTGGCGCACAGGCCCACGCCCTTGCATAGGAGACCCTCGTGAATGCAATGACCCAGGTCAGCCCACTGCTTGAGATGCGTGGGATCTGCAAGACATTTCCCGGCGTCAAGGCGCTGGACGACGTGTCCTTCGACATCTATCCCGGCGAGGTGCACATGCTGCTGGGCGAGAACGGCGCAGGCAAATCGTCGCTGATGAAGGTGCTGTGCGGCGTCTATGTGGCCGATGCCGGCGAGTTCCACCATCAGGGCCAGCGCGTCGAGGTATCGGGCCCGGCGGACACGATGCGGCTCGGCATCGCGGTGATCTTCCAGGAATTCTCGCTGGTGCCCTACCTCGACATCGCGCAGAACATCTTCCTTGGTCGCGAGCCGCGCGGGCGCGTGCCGGGCTCGGTGGACCATGCAAAGATGCATGCCGAAGCGCGACGCCTGCTGGACACGCTCGGCATGGACATCAGCACGCATACGCCCGTGCATCGCCTGGGCGTGGCGCAGCAGCAGATGATCGAGATTGCCAAGGCGCTGTCGCAGAACGCACGCATCCTCGTGCTGGACGAGCCCACGGCTGCGCTCTCCGAGCGCGAGACCGAGAAGCTGTTCGGCGTCATTGCGCGCCTCAAGGCCGACGGCGTGTCGATGATCTATATCTCGCACCGCATGGCGGAAGTGTTCGCGCTCGGTGATCGGATCACCGTCATGCGAGACGGCCGCAAAGTCGGAAGCTACATGCCCGGCGATGCCACGCCCGATGAGCTTGTGGCACGCATGGTCGGCCGCAAGGTGGACATGGGCTACACCCGCACACGCGGCGGCCCGGTCGGCGAGGTGGCGCTCGACATGCAAGGCGTCAGCGCCGACAACGGCATTGAAGACGTCACGCTGCAGGTGCGCGCCGGTGAGATCGTCGGGCTGGCCGGGCTCGTCGGCTCAGGGCGCAGCGAGGTCGCGCGTGCCGTATTTGGCGCGGACCCGGTGCGCACGGGCGAGATCCGCATCTTCGGCAAGGCCATGCGCGGCGGCCCCGACAAGGCACGCGCGCTCGGCGCGGCGCTGATTCCCGAAAGCCGCAAGACCGAAGGCCTCGCGCTGATCCGCTCGGTGCGCGACAACCTGTTGCTGGCCGGCCTGCGCCGCGCCTTTCCCGCGCACTGGTATCGCAGCGGCAGGGCGGCGGAGCTATCCACGCGCGAGATTGGACGGCTGCGCATCGCCACGCCGAACGGAGAGCAGCTTGCGCAGTTCCTGTCGGGCGGCAACCAGCAGAAGATCGTGATCGGCAAGTGGCTGGTCGCCGAGTCGCGCCTGTTCATCTTCGACGAGCCCACGCGCGGCATCGACGTTGGCGCCAAGGCCGAAATCTTCGCGCTGATCGACGGGCTGGTGAAGCAAGGCGCCGCCGTGCTGCTGATCAGCTCCGAGCTGCCCGAAATCATCAACGTATGCGACCGCACCTATGTCATGCGCGGCGGCCGCATCGCCGGCGAGCTTGCGCATGACGCCATGACCGAGGAAAGCATTCTGCAACTGGGGATGAACGATGCCTGATACGACTGCCGCCACCGCTTCCCGCGCGCTGCCCCTGCCCTTCGCGCCGATACTCGGCAAGCTGCCCGGCGCGGCCTGGGTGCTGCTTCTGCTGACCCTTGCCTTCGCGGCAGTGGGCCAGGGCTTTCTGTCGACGGCCAACCTGCTCAATATCGGCACGCAATCCACGATCCTGCTGCTGATCGCGCTGCCGATGACGCTGATCATCATGACCGAGGGGCTGGATCTCTCCATGGGTGCGGTGCTCGCGCTGTGCGGCGTGGTGCTTGCGATGGTGATCGTGGCCACCGGCTCGCTGCTGCTGGCCCTGGCCGCTGCGATCGGGGTGGGGCTCGCGTTCGGCCTGCTCAATGGCCTGCTGGTGGCACGGCTGGGCATTCCGCCGTTCGTGTCGACGCTGGGCACGCTGGGTGTGGCCCAAGGCGTGGCGCTGGTATTGACCGACGGGCAAAGCGTGGTCGGCGTCGGCGACACGATCCCCCTGCTCTATTCCGGCGAACTGTTCGGCATTCCGGTGCCGCTGTGGCTGGCCGTTGGCACCTACGCTCTCTTCCACTGGCTTCTGTATCGCACACGCTTCGGCGCCTATGTGTTCGCACTGGGTGGCAACCGCGAGGCGCTGAAGTTCGCGGGCGTCTCCGTCAATCGCTGGCTGATCGCGGTCTACATGCTCGGTGGCGCCATGGCGGGCGTAGCGGCGCTGCTGCTGACCGCACGCATGAATGCCGGACACCCGACTGCCTCCATCGGACTGGAGTTCGAGGCGATTGCCGCGGTAGCCGTCGGCGGCACCACGTTCGACCGCGGCAACGGCTGGCTGCCCGGCACGGTGCTTGGCGTGCTCGCCGTCGGCGTGCTGCGCAACGGCCTGAATCTGATCGGGGTGCAGTCTTCGGTGCAGGTGGCGGCCATCGGCCTGCTGGTGCTGGTGGTCCTGTTGATCGAGTCCTTCAAGGGGAAAGCATGAGCTCCGCCATCCTGAACATGCCGCTGTCCGCGGACTCCCGCGCCTTTGTCGGCCGCCTGCTGGCGCTGGCCGTGCTGTGCGCGCTGCTGTCGGTATCGTCGGACGCATTCCTGACGCTGGGCAACCTGCTCAATGTGCTGCGGCAGGCAAGCCTGCTGTTCCTGCTCGCTTCGGGGCTGACGCTCGTGATCCTGACCGGCGGCCTCGACCTTTCCGTCGGGGCCAATGTGGCGATGTCCGCGTGTCTGGCGGCAAGCGTCATGAAGGCGACGGGATCGACCATGCTCGGCGTTGGAGCCGGGCTCGGTAGCGGCGTGCTGATCGGCCTGGCCAACGGCATGCTGGTGGCTGCGCTGCGTATCCCGCCGTTCATTGCCACGTACGGCATGTTGTGGGTGCTGCATGGCCTGACGTACTGGTTCATGGCGGGTGAAACTATCCACGGATTCGCGCCGGAATTCCGCGCGATTGGCAGCGGCTACCTGTGGGGCGTGCCGGTGCCGGTGTTCCTGATGCTGGCCTTCCTGACGGCTGGCACGGTGATCTCCCAGAAGACCACCTACGGCCAGGAGATCTATGCAATCGGCGCCAATCCGGTCGCAGCGCGGCTCTCTGGCGTGCCGGTCACGCGCCGCCTGCTGCTGGTCTACGTGGTCAGCGGCGCCATGGCGGGGCTCGCCAGCCTGGTGTTCCTCGCCCGGCTGAACTCGGCCGAAGGCGATATCGGCGAAACGCTCACGCTCCCGGCCATCGCCGCGGTCCTGATCGGCGGCACCTCGTTGTTCGGCGGCGTGGGCCGGGTATCCGGCACGCTCGTCGGCGCCATCCTGCTGACGCTGGTGCTCAACGGCATGAACCTGCTCACCGTCAGCGCCAACTGGCAGCCGCTGGTGACCGGGGTCATCGTGGTGCTGGCCGTGTTCCTCGACACGCTGTCCCGTCGCCGTCTCGGCAAGTAACGAAAGCAAGTTCCCACGCGTACGGAAAACATTCCAACGATCCCAGGAGACAAGACATGCAAGCACGCAACCTGAAATCACTCGCCGCCCTGCTCGCCTTTGGCGTGCTGGCCATGCCCGCCGCGCATGCGGACGGCGAGCGCATCGCCGTCTTCACGAAGAACCAGACCAACCCGTATTTCCAGGTCCTGCGCCAGGGTGCGGACGCGGCCGCCAAGAGCATGAACGCGCGCATTACCCACTACATCCCGACCAAGCCGGACAGCATTCCCGAGCAGATGAGCCAGATCGAGGACGTGATCGTCAAGAAGGCCGACGCCGTGGTGTTCGTGCCGGTCGACTACAAGGCGATGGGCCCTGGCGTGAAGAAGATCAATGCCGCCAATATCCCGGTGGTCAACGTGACCGACCGCAGCGACGTGGGCAACTTCGTCTCGTTTGTCGGTGCCAGCGACTATGACCTTGGCCTGAAGACCGCTACCTACCTGTTCAAGACCATGGGCGGCAAGGGCAACGTGGTGGTGCTGGAGGGCATCAAGGGTTCGCTGACCAATGTCGACCGCATCCGCGGCGTGCAGGATGCGCTCAAGACCTTCCCCGGCATCAAGGTGGTGGCGTCGCAGCCGGCCAACTACCAGCGCCTGCAGGCCCTGCAGGTGATGGAAAACCTGATGCAGTCGTTCCCGAAGATCGACGCCGTCTTCGCCGCCAACGACGCCATGGCCATCGGCGCGATCGAAGCGCTGGAGGGGGCCAACCGCAAGGCGCTGGTCACCGGCATCAACGGTACCAAGGAGGCCGTCGACGCCATCAAGGCGGGCACCCTGCTCGCTACCGGCGACTACAACGGCTTCGTCCAGGGATGCCTGGGCACCATGGCCGCCATCCGCAAGCTGCGCGGACAGCCGGTCAAGCAGGACATCGTGCTGCCTGCTACCGTGATTGACAAGACCAACTACCAGCCGCTCGACGTGCCCGCCGACAAACGCGCCTGCCCCCGCTGGGAAGACGCGACCAAGGCCTGACGCGCGCGGGTTTTTCCAGGAGCCACCACCATGCGCAATCTCGACGAAGAAACCATCACCCAGGCAGTGCTGGCCCGCAATGTCGACATGAAGGACCGCCGTCTCAAGGAGGTCATGACCAGCCTGATCCAGCACCTGCACGCGTTCGCGCGCGAGATCAAGCTGACCGAGGAGGAATGGGCGGCGGGCATCCAGTTCCTGACCGAAGTGGGCCACACCTGCAGCCCCAGCCGGCAGGAGTTCATCCTGCTGTCCGACACGCTGGGCCTGTCGACGCTGGTGACCGCGCAGAACCACCGCAAGCCGCGTGGCTGCACCGAGGCGACCGTGTTCGGGCCGTTCTATGTGGACGACGCGCCTGACTATGAACTTGGCGACGACGTTGGCAATGGCATGGCCGGCGAGCCCTGCTATGTCAGCGGACAGGTGCGCAGCATCACCGGCGAGGCCGTGCCAGGCGCGAAGATCGAGGTCTGGCAGGCGGATGCCGAAGGCTTCTACGATGTGCAGAATCCTGACCGGAGCCATGCGCAGGGCCGTGGCACGCTGACGGCTGACAAGACCGGCAACTTCCGCTTCCAGTCCATCGTCGCCGAGTGCTACCCGATCCCGCATGACGGCCCGGTCGGCCGCATGCTCGACGCCATGGGCCGGCACCCGTGGCGGCCGGCCCACCTGCACTTCATGATCTCCGCGCCCGGCTACGAGACGCTGGTCACGCACGTATTCCGCAACGACAGCGACTACCTCGACTCGGACGCCGTCTTCGGCGTGCGTTCGTCGCTGGTGGCGGACTGGGTCCGGCATGAGCCGGGCAGCACCCCGGATGGCGGGGAAAGCGCCGTGCCCTTCTACACGCTCGACTACGACTTCGTGCTCAATCCGGCAGTCCCGGCCGCGCCGGCCGCCGCCAACCCCCAACAAACAACGAGGTAAGCGCCATGCTTTTTGCATTCCACCTGATCGACAAACCCGGCGTTGGCGAACTGCGTCTGAAGGTCCGCCCGGATCACAAGATCTACCTGGGCGCCGTCAAGGACCAGATCGCGTTTGCCGGTCCGCTGCTTGCCGAAGACGGCGAGACCATGGTCGGCAGCCTGCTGGTGATCGATTTCCCGACACTGGCCGCCGCGCGCGAGTGGCTGTCCCGCGAGCCCTTCACGCGTGCCGGCATCTATGGCGCCAGCAGCGTACTGGCCTTCAACAATATGTGGCCGCAGAAGACCGGCTTTCCCGCTGTCTGAGCTGCGGCGCCTGAACCCTTACATCAGCCCGGGAGCCGATCTTGGAAGTCGTCAAACATATCGTGATGTGGAACCTGCGCGGGCAGACCGAGCATGAAAAGCGCGATGCCATCGCGCAGCTCAAGGCGGCCTTTGAAAGCCTGCGCGGCCGGATTCCGGGCATGCGCCACCTGGAGGTCGGCGTGGACTCGAGCCGGGTCGACTACGCCTGCGATGTGGTGCTGTACACGGAGTTCGACTCGCATCACGCGCTGCAGGCCTATACGAATCACCCTGAACACCTGCGCGTCAAGCGCGAGCTTGGCGACCTGCGCATCGCGCGGCACCAGGTCGACTACCACGGCGAGGCGCTGCAAAGTGAGTAACGGTCCGGTGACGACAACGAGGAGACAGATCGTGAACGTAGCAGTAGCAGGGCTTGGTTGGTGGGGCAAGCAGATCATCCGTTCGCTGGCCGGCACCGGCAAGCTGAAGGTATTGGTCGCCGTGGACCCGATGGCCACGGAAGAAGCCAGATCGTTCGCGCGCGACGCGGGCGTGGAACTCGTTGCCGATCTGGCCGAAGCACTCGGCCGCAGCGATATTGACGGCGTGATCCTGGCCACGCCGCACGCTGTCCATGAACAGCAGACGTTGTCCGCGTTCGAAGCCGGCAAGCATGTGTTCTGCGAGAAGCCGCTCGCCATGACGGCGGCAGGCGCGCAGCGCATGGTCAAGGCGGCCGCACGCAGCGGCAAGGTGCTGGGTGTCGGGCACGAGCGCCGGTTCGAGCCGGCCATCGCCGAGCTGATGCGCATGGTGCGCGCTGGCGAGCTTGGCCGGCTGCTCCATCTGGAGGCCAATGTCAGCCACGACCTGTTTCGCAAGCTGGATGCGTCGAACTGGCGCCTTGACGCGAAGCATGCGCCCGCGGGCATGCTGACGGCGGTCGGCATTCATGTCACGGACATCTTCGTGGCCCTGGCGGGGCCCGCCCACCGCGTGCAGGCGCGGTCCGAGTCGCTGGTCATGCCGGCACCGGTGCGCGACTACACCACCGCCACCGTAGCGTTTGCATCCGGTGCGCAAGCCACGGTCAGCTTCCTCTCTGTCACGCCATTCCACGGACGAATTGCGGTGTTCGGCGACAAGGGATGGGCGGAAGTCGTGTCGGAAGGCAATGTCGACCAGGGCCTGCCAACGCGGCTGATCCATTGCAGCGGCACGGGCCTGCCGCGCAATGAACGGGTCTTCGAGGCAACCGACGCGGTATTGGCCAACTTCGAGGCGTGGGCCGATGCGGTCGCGGGCGTGCGGCCCTACCCGTTCGCGGCCGAGGAACTGGTCGACAATATCCGGCTGTTCGAAGCCATCGTGCAATCGTGCGAACGCGGCGGAGATGCCGTGCCGCTGCACTGAGCGCATCGAACAACTCGAACCCGTCAGGCCGTGATCTCATTCGTCAGTGCCTGCCCGGACTCGAATTCCGTCATGCTGCGCAGGGTCGTCTGGCAGATCGTCGACACGGCTTCCCGCGTGAGAAAGGCCTGGTG
Source organism: Cupriavidus numazuensis (assembly GCF_905397435.1). Classification (GTDB taxonomy): domain Bacteria; phylum Pseudomonadota; class Gammaproteobacteria; order Burkholderiales; family Burkholderiaceae; genus Cupriavidus; species Cupriavidus numazuensis. Next base: position 89,413 of record NZ_CAJPVI010000025.1, on the reverse strand, counting down.
TCCGGTCACGATGACGTTGGGAAACGAGACCAGTCGTTGCATCACGTCGTCGGCGATGATGGTGCTGGAGAGATCACGGAAGAACAGGTCCGCTTCCTGCTCGTACACGTCCAGCGCCAGCCCACCCAGCTGGCGGCTCTGCAGTGCATCGATCGCGGCCGCGGTATCAAGCAGGCCGCCGCGGCTGGTGTTGACCAGCAACGCCCCGGGCTTGGCGCGCGCCAGAGCGTCCGCATTGATGATGTGGTGCGTCTGCGGTGTCAGCGGGCAATGCAAGGAAATGATGTCGGCACTCGCGCCGATTTCGCCGGGCTGGGCGTAGCGGCCGCCCAGGGCCTCGAATTCCGGTGAGGGATATGCATCGTAGCCGATCACTTCGCAGCCAAACCCGAGCATGATGCGCGCAAATACACGCCCGATCTTGCCTGTGCCGACCACGGCCACGGTCTTGCCGCAGAAGTCGAACCCCATCAGGCCGTCGAGAGAGAAATTGAAGTCTCGCGTGCGGTTGTAGGCGCGGTGGATTTTCCGGTTGATGGCCAGCAGCAAGGCCACGGCATGCTCTGCCACCGAATTGGGCGAGTACGTGACGACGCGTACCACCTTCATGCCGAGACCCGCAGCGGCGCGAAGGTCGACATTGTTGAATCCGGTGCAGCGCAGCGCGATCAGCGAAGTGCCGCCGTGACGCAGCGCGTCGAGCACGGCGGCATCCGCCACATCGTTGACGAAGATACAGACCGCGCCATGGCCAGCGGCCAGGCCGGCAGTGTCGATGTCCAGCGAGACATCGAAGAAGTCGAGCTGATGGCCTTCGGCAACATTGGCTGCGTCAAGATACTCTCGGTCGTAAGGCTTGGCGCTGAATACGGCAGCTTTCATCGCTTCTCTCCGGATCGGAACCAGGTCCCCGGGCTTCGGGCAGGCATGCCAGATTGCCCTACCCGCCAGCCAGGACCATGACAATCTCCACGAACAGGATCTTGGTGACCGTCATCGAAGGAAAGATCATGGCGTAGCCGATATCGGGCTTCTCCGTAGGCGCTACGCGATTGGCGAACGCCAGGATGGCCGGATTGCCGGTCGCGCCGCAGATGACGCCCGCGGCGACATCGAAGGGCATCCTGAAGATCCACAGGCAGGCCAGTGCCGTGACCAGCACGAGCACCAGCACAATCAGCAGGCTGTAAAGGAGCAGTGAAGCACCGGTGATGGCAATGGTCGAGAAGAACTTCGGCCCTGAAGATATGCCCACCTGTGCCAGGAAGATCGTGAGCCCGAGATTGCGCAACACCAGATTGGCCGAGAGCGGCATGGTCCAGACCAGCGGGCCGGACCGGCGGATCTTGCCCAGATAGAGCGCAACCAGCAGCAGAGCCGCCAAGCCGAGGGTCAGCTTGCCGACGCCGGGGATTGGCAATGGGATCATGCCCGCCAACAGGCCTAGCGCCGCGCCGATGCCGATGGAAATAAAGCTCAGTTCGGCAGTCCCCTTGATGGAATCGCCGAAAAGCTTGCGCATGGTCTTGGTGTGGGCGCGATTCACCAGCAGCCCGACCCGGTCGCCCACTTCGAGGATGAGCTCGGGGTTTGGCAGCATGTCGGCGTCGCCCCTTCGTACCTGGACGATCGAACCTGTAATGCCGTCGGGAAAGCGGATATCACGTAGCGCAAGCCCGACCACGGCGCGGCTTGAGGCAAACAGGCGGACATAGTCCAGGTCTTCGCGATGACTGCTCATCCGGCCGGGCTGCAACTCGCCCAGCAGGCCAGCGGCTTCCCGAAGCAATGCAGGCTCCGTGGAGGTTGCCAGCAAGACGTCGTCCGTGCGCAGGACAAGGTCGTCCGTTGGCAACTGGTTATGGTGCTCGCGACGCACCGCCGCAATGGCCAGTCCGACTGGCAGGCGCGCCTTCAACTGGGCAAGCGTGAGGCCGACGATCTCGGGGTTGCGCAGGGAAATCTCGGCCGTCTCGATGGTCTTGGCCGCTGGCGCCTCGATTTTTGCTTTCAGCAATGCGCTGAGGGCATAGAGCAACAGGATCGGGCCCGCGACCCCGAACGGGTATGCCACGCTGTAGCCAACCGCCGCGCCATCGCCCTTCATGGCCGCAATGACGGCCTGCAATGTCGCGGTGCTGGTCCCGGTGCCGGCAAAGATACCCAGCGACTCATCGATCCGCAGGCCGAACAGCGGTACCAGCGCCAGCGACGCCATGCCGGCACCGATAACACCCACGGCCGCGGCGGCATTGGCCTTCAGTCCCCGGACGCTGGTCAGCCCCTCGAAGAACTGGGCGCCGTACTGGATGCCGATGCCATAGAGGAACAGCAGCAGGCCCAGGGTCCCGACCAGCGCAGGGGGTGCCGCTTTGGGCGCGAATCCGCCGATCGCCAATCCGACAAACAGGACGGCTCCGGATCCCAGCGCAACGCCCTTGATATTGATTTCGCCGACAACGTAGCCCAGTGCAACCGTGAGGAGCAACGTGAACAAGGGCTGGGTTTCGAGCAAGGCCCGGACTGCATCCATTGCCGCTCCTTCTAGCCGGAAGATCAGCAGGACGGGCCGGCATTGTCAGCGGAAAGGGACAAGCAGGCGGGCGTATGCCCTTCCGCTCAGGGCCCGAATATGCAGAGTAGGCCAATTGCGGCTGACGTCAAAGATTCCGCGGTCGCGCTCATCGGAGTGCCGGAGCCGAGCGCGCGCGGGACTGCTGCTCACTGGGCGGACCGGGCATGTGCGGTGCACGCTGCCCGGCTGCCCGGCCGGCGGTCCTCAGTGCCCTACTCCGCCCGAATATCCGCCCTCACCGCCACCGCGCGCATTTCCGGCAGCTCCTTTTCGACGCGCGCCTTGACGGCAGCGCCATTGCCATAGGCTGGCGTCAGCGCCAGCTCGACCATCCGCGCTTTGATAGCCGGCGCATTGGCGACTTCCGCCAGCGCCTTTTCCAGCTTCTGGGCGACTGGAGCGGGCAGCCCTGCCGGCGCCATCAGCGCGAACCAGGTCCCCATCTGGAAGCCCGGATAGCCGCTTTCGGCCACCGTAGGCACCTGTGGCAGTGCCGGCAGCCGTTGTGCAGATAACACAGCAATCGGCTTGATCTTGCCGCCCTTGATCAGCGGCAGGCTGGCCACCACGGTGTCGACGGCGACCTGGACCTGCCCGCCGGCGAGCGCGGTCAGGCTCGGGGCACTTCCATTGAATGGCACGTGAACCATGCGGATGCCGGTCGCGGATTTCAGCATCTCGCCGCCGAAATGGACCGACGAGCCCGCGCCGAACGAGCCATAGGAGAACTTGTCCGGGTTCGCCTTTGCCTGCGCCACCAGGTCCTTGAGGGAATTCACCGGAACCTCGGGGTTGGCAACCAGTACCAGGCTCATGTCGGCCACCAGCCCCAGTGGCGTGAAGCTTTTGATCGGGTCGTAGGCGATGTTCTGGCGGATCGCAGGGTTCAGCGTGAGCGTGGTGCTCGCCGCCAGCAGCAGCGTGTAGCCGTCGGGCGCCGCCTTGGCGACCTGTGCGGCGCCGACTACGGTGCTTGCGCCGGGCTTGTTTTCCACCACCACCGTCTGTCCAAGCTTCTCGCCAAGGCCGACTGCCAGCAGGCGGCCCAGCAGGTCGGTGGCGCCGCCGGCGGCAAAGGGCACCACCAGCCGGATCGGCCGGTCCGGATACGACGGACCCTGCGCGGCGGCAGGCGCCGTGGCCAGCACGGCGGCCAGGCTGGTGCATGCAAGGAAAAGCTTCGTGGGCGTTGCGGTCATCGGTTCAACTCCTGCCTGCTGTTTGGGGGGAAGACGAAGCCATACGGTTACGGTCAACACGGCCAGCACGTGCTGCCCGTGGACAAACACGATGAGTCGGGTAACTACGCCAGCCAGGGGCTGCGCACGCGCGAGAAGCCGCCTGCCTGATCATAGGCGTGGCCAAGCTGCAGCACCGCGGCATCGGCCTGGGCCGGGCCGATGATCTGGAGGCCGGCCGGCAGCCCGTCGCGGCCGAAGCCTGCGGGCGCGGCCAGCGCTGGCAGGCCCGCCATGGTCGCGGGCACCACCGCCTGCATCCAGCGGTGATAGGTGTCCATGTCGCGCCCGTCGATCGCATGCGGCCAGTCCATATCGGCGTCGAACGGGAACACCTGCGCGGCCGGCATGACGAGGTAGTCGAAGCGCTCGAACAGCGTGCGCAGCGCCTGGTACCACGCGCTGCGTATCGCCATGGCCTCGTACACGCGGGAGCCTGACAGCGCCAGCCCGCGCTCGATTTCCCAGACGGCCTCCGGCTTGAGCAGCGCGCGTTTTGCGGGATCGCGGTACAGCGCGCCGTTGGCGCCGGCCACGGCAAAGCTGCGCAGGTCGATCCATGCATGCCACAGGCGTTCCAGGTCGAACTCCGGCAGTGCAGCGTCGACCGTGCAGCCGAGCGTACGCAGGTGGCTGAGCGCCATGACGCAGGTGTCGAGCAGGCCGGGTTCGGTCGGCAGGTGCCCGCCAAGGTCGCCGAGCCAGCCGATGCGCACACCGGTCCAGTCGCGCTCGGGCGGCAGCGTGAAGCTGCCGGGCGCTTCGGCGCGGCGCGTCAGCGGCAGGCGCGCGTCGAAGCCCGCCTGCACCGACAGCAGCAGCGCCAGGTCCGGCACATTGCGCGCCATCGGGCCGGCCACGCTGAACTGCTGGAAGAACACTTCCTCGGACGGGCCATGCGGCACGCAGCCGAACGAGGTGCGTAGCCCATAGACATGGTTGAACGCGGCCGGCGTGCGCAGCGATCCCATCATGTCCGAGCCATCGGCCACCGGCAGCATCCGCAGCGCCACCGCTACGGCCGCCCCGCCGCTGCTGCCGCCGGCCGAGCGTGCCGGATCCCAGGCATTGCGGGTGGTGCCGTAGATCGGGTTGTACGTGTGGCCGCCCAAACCGAACTCGGGTGAATTCGTGCGGCCGACGAACAGCGCCCCGCCGGCACGCATGCGTTCGAAGACTACTGCGTCGGTCTGGCTGACTTGTCCGGCGAAGATCGGCGAGCCCTTGGTGGTGACCATGCCGGCGGCCGGCATGATGTCCTTGGGCGCCTGCGGAAAACCATGCAGCGGTCCGCGGCTGGCACCCCGGGCCAGTTCGTCATCGAGACCGGCAGCCTGCTTGCGTAGCGGATCGCGGTCGACCGGAGCGACGATGGCATTCACACGCGGGTTGTGGCGATCGATCTGGCCCAGGCAGGCGTCGAGCACCTCCACGCACGACACCTCGCGCGCATGGATGGCCCGGGACAGGGCAACGGCGTCGAGATCAATGATGGAATCGGTCGGACTGCTGGGAATCGCGTTCATGGGAAGCCTGTCTCCTGTCTGGTCAGCAAGAGCATAGGGGCCGCGTGGGTTTCCCACAATCGATGAATTTTTCAAATACCCTTGCGTAAAACGCAAACGTGGTACAAACCCGGAAGCCAATCCCGGAGCCCCGATCGATGCTGTCGCACCGCCTGCAGGACACCTCGCTGCGCTATTTCCTGGAAGTCGTACGCACCGGCTCGCTGACCGAGGCGGCGCAGCGGCTCAATGTCACGGTGTCCGCGGTCAGCCGGCAGGTCGCGGCGCTCGAGTCATGGCTGGGGGTGCCGCTGTTCGACCGGCGGCCGCGCGGCATGGTGGCCAGCGCGGCGGGCGAGTTGCTGGCCGCCTATGCGCTGCGCAATGCGCTGGAGGCCGATCGCGTCGTGACGGAGATCGATGCGCTGCAAGGGCTGCGGCGCGGACGCGTGCGGGTGGCGAGTTCGGCCGGCTTTGCGATCGAATTCCTACCCCGCGCCATTGCGGAGTTCCGCGAACGCTATCCGGGGCTGCATTTCCATGTGCGCGTGGCACCGCCGGCCGAGGTAACGGGCATTGTGCTGCACGGCGACGCCGATATCGGCATCACGTACAGCCGCGCCGCCGAGCAAGGCATCCGGGTCGAGCACCGGCAGGCGGCGCCCGTGATCGCCATCATGCGGCCCGACCATGCGCTGGCCCGTTTTCGCAGCATCACGCTAGCGCAGATGCACCCCTATCCGCTGGCATTGCCCGAGGGCGACAACACGGTGCGCCAGCTCTTCGACATTGCCTGCAGCGAGCGCGGTATCGCGTTCGAGCCGGTGCTGGTCAGCAACCAGTTCGAGACGCTGACCAGCTTCGTGCTGCACGGTGGCGGGCTGTCGATCTCGGGCGGTGTCACGGTCGGAGACCGCCTGCGCCGTGGCGAACTGCACGCTGCCACGATCCGCGAGCGCGGCATGAAAGGCCGCGCCATCGAACTGCAGACGCTGGCTGGCCGCACGCTGCCCGAAGGCGTGCGCACCTTCCTTGGCTTCGTGCGAGACCGTCTTGTGGAGGAGGCCGGTATCGCGGCGTGAACGCGTCCGGCCAGAGACGCTTACTTCGCGAACAGCGACGACATGTCGGCAAACGCCTTGAATTCCAGCGCATTGCCCGACGGGTCCAGGAAGAACATGGTGGCCTGCTCGCCGACCTGGCCCTTGAAGCGGATATGCGGTTCGATCACGAATTCCATGCCGGCCGCGCTCAGCTTGTCCGCCGCGGCTTGCCAGGCTTCCATCGACAGCACCACGCCGAAGTGACGCACCGGCACGTTGTCGCCATCCACCGCGCTGGTGCCGCGGTGGCCGCATTCGTCGGGCGACAGGTGCGCCACGATCTGGTGGCCGTAGAAGTTGAAGTCGATCCACGCATCGGAACTACGGCCTTCCGGGCAGCCGAGCAGTTCGCCGTAGAACTCGCGCGCGCTGGCAAGGCTGTGGACGGGAAAGGCCAGGTGAAACGGGGGCACGACGGCAGCGGCTGCGCTCATGGTATGGGGGGCTCTCAATGGATGACGGTTTTGGGGGGCGGGCCGGCCAAATCGTGCGCCGACCCATGGAGCCAAGTCTAAGCATGACGAATGATGATGAAAAGCGATATATTTTCGCTCTGAGCAACATAAATTTCGATCATTCGCCATCATGCTGCGTGAACTGCGCACTTTCATCGCCGTGGCTCGCCACGGGACCTTTGCCGGCGCTGGTGCCCGGATCGGCCTGACCCAGTCGGCCGTCAGTGCGCAAATCCAGCGGCTGGAGGAAGAAGTCGGTTTCCCGCTGTTCGATCGCACCGGGCGCTCGGCGCGGCTCAATGCCGCCGGCCGCGACACGCTGGCGCTGGCCGAGGAACTCGTCGCGCTGTATGAGCGCATCGGCCACCAGGGGCCGGACGCGCAGGGCGGCATGGTGCGTATCGGCGCCATTGCTTCCGCGCAGGTGACGTTCCTGCCGGATGCCATCGCCCGCTTCCGTGCCGAACTGCCGGGCTGCCGCGTGCGCATGGTGCCCGGCGTTTCGCTGAGCCTGCTCGGGCAGGTCGATGCCGGGGATATCGATATTGCAGTGCTGATCCGTCCGCCCTATGCGCTGCCGGCTGAACTGGACTGGCGCCCGCTGTTGCGTGAGCCGTTCGAGCTGCTGGTGCCGGCTGCCATGGCCGGTCTTCACTGGCGTGAAGCCATCGAGTCCGCACCGTTCATCCGTTATGACCGGGGTTCGTTCGGTGGCCGGCTAGTCGACCAGTTCCTGCGCCAGCAGCGCGTGGTGGTGCAGGAGGCCATCGAACTCGATGAACTGGAAGGTATCGCGCAGCTCGTGGCGCGTGGGCTCGGCGTCGGGCTGGCGCCGCGTACGCTGGCTGGCGGCCAACGGCCGGCCGGTGTCACCGCGCTGTCGCTGGGCGACGATACGTTCTATCGCGAAGTCGGGCTGGTCGAGCGCGCGCCGCATAGCCGCCAGCCCGTGGCAAGCCGGCTCGCGGAGCGAATCGGAGAAGCGGCCAAGGCGCTGGCCGGATAGCGCTACAGCCCGATGGCTGGTCCCCGGCTCCGCTTGAGCTGGAACGCTACCGAGACGCGGTCGGCCGGATAGACAGTGTCCGTGATCTCGAGGATCTTGCCCGAGCCGTCCTTGTAGTGGCGGATCAGCCGCAGACCCGCCGACCCGGATGGCACGCCGAGCTGCGTGGCCAGTGGTTCCTCGATCAGCGTGGCGGTCACCACCTGCCGGATCTCCGCAATGGCGGTCGCGCGTTCGCGCTCGATCAGTGCGCTGACCAGCGTCTGCGGATGATTGCGGATGGTATCGACGAGTCCGGCCAGCGAAGCGTCGATGTAGATGTCGGCGCGTGCCACCGGCGTGCTGCCCTTGCGCGCGTCCACACGCGTGCCGCTCAGCAGGACCCATGCGCTGCCCACCGGCGCTTCGAGCCGGCGTGCCAGTGCCCGGTCCAGCGTGACATCGTGCACGTCGTCGATCGCCCGCACTTCGGTGGCCGCAACGCGCACCAGGTCTTCGGCAGTGCCGAAAGACTGCGTATAGGCCGCATTCGGGTTGGCGTTCTCGACGATCGTGCCGACCGCCTTCTTGCGCGAGATATAGCCGAGATCCTGCAGCATGCGCAGCGAGGCGCGCACCGTGTGGCGGCTCACGCCGTGCTGTTCGGCCAGTTCATGTTCCGTCGGCAGCAGGCTGCCCACCACGCGGCGCCCTTCCACGATGTCCTTCACCAGCATGCTGGCGAGTTCGGCGTATCGGGTCGGGGCACCCGGCAGATCGGGTTTGGGCTTGCTGTCCTTCAGGGTCGCGGCGGTCATGGCGGCGGGGCGGAAAAATCGGAGGGTGCGCACATTTTACGATGCCGGTGCGGTTCCCCTCCTGGCGCCATCAGTTCGCGAAGAAGCGGCGGTCCGCTTCGGCCGGCACCGCCATGCCGGTGACCTTCGCCTTCTGCAGCACTTCCCAGAAGTAGCGGTAGGTGGCGCGGTCGTGCAGTTCGCCCTTGTACTGGATCGGACCCCAGTCGGCGTCCTGCGCAGCCACCAGGATGCCGGCGGCATCTTCCACTTCGGTGAAGTCCGGGCGCATGGCGTTGACGATCGGCTGGATCTGCGCCGGATAGATGCTCCACATGCGCAGGAAGCCGAACTCGTTGCGCGCGCGGCGCGCGTCGCTGGCGATGACCTCGGCGTCCTTGAGGTTCAGGCACACGTTATGGGCCGGCACGATGCCGTTGGCCAGCGCGGCGGCGACCATGTCGGCCTTGGCGCGCGCGAGCAGCGCGTGCTCGAACTGGCCGGGGCTGCGCATGGCGGCGGCCGGGATCGCGCCGTGGTGGCCGCTGACGAAGTCCATCAGGCCGAAGTCGAGCACTTCGATATTCGGCAGCTCGGCAATCTGGAACACGTCGCGCAGCGCGCCGTGGGTTTCGATCAGCACGTGCACCGGCACGGGCTTGTCCAGGCCGGCGCGCTTGGCGACGTCGCCGATATAGCGGATCACTTCCGCCACTTGCCCGCTGTTGGTCGCCTTGGGCACCGTGATATAGGCCAGCCGGCTGCCGGCGCCGTTCACGATGATGTCCACGTCCTGGCGCCAGGCCGGGTGCGACGGATCATGGATGCGTGCGCCGGCACGGCCGTGGATGTTGCGATCCGAGGCGATCATGCGCGCGACCATTTCGGCGTGCTCGCGCTCCTGGCCGGCGGCGGCGCCGTCTTCGCAGTCGCAGGTCACATCGAAGACCGGGCCGTACTCGACCTGCAGGTCCATGGCCTTGCCGATCAGTTTTTCACTGCCGGCAAAGTGCTCGCAGGCGGCCAGCACCGGAAAGGATTTTTCGCCGGCAAACAGGGCGTCGTTCGGATGCGTTGCGGTGGTCATGTCTTGTCTCGCTGATAGGTGGTGTGCATTGGTCTGTCGACATCGACGAGACCTTAAGGGCTGGCCGTCTGTTTGCGCCCCTCTCCCACGCCAGTGGGAGAGGGGCTGGGGGAGAGGGCCGGTGCGTCTCGATGCGAAGGATGTCGCTCCGTGGAAGCTCCTGCCCTCTCCCCCGCCCCTCTCCCGCACGCGGGAGAGGGGAGCAAACCGGGCTTACCGCTGGCGTTTCGGGATGGCGATGGTGTAGTCGAGGTCCAGCACGACATTGGACGGGTGCGCCGCCCTGCCCTCGCCCGGCTCCGGAAAGGCAACCGAGGCACCGCTGGCGTTCTTCACGCCGATCATGCGCAGGCGCAGCGCGCCGACGTGTTCCTGGCCAAGGTCGACCTTTTCGATCACTTGCGTCGCGCACGCGATGGTGTCGCCCGCGTAGGTCGGGTTCACGTGGCTGCCACCGTTGATCGCGAGGATCGACAGGCCGTTCTCCAGCCCGTCATAGGCCAGCGCACGGCATACCGAGATGATGTGCCCGCCATAGACCAGCCGTTGCCCGCCGTTTGCGGCCATGGCGTGCCCGTCGAAGTGGGCGCGGGCCGTGTTCTGGTACAGGCGCGTGGCCAGGCTGTGGTCGCTGTCGTTGATCGTCATCGCGCCCGGGTGGTCGATGCGTTCTCCCACCGCGTAGTCCTCCCACAGGTCGCCGAAGCCCGTCATGCCCGTGATTTCGCGCACGCGCGCCGTGTAGTCGCTGCGGCGCAGGCGCTCGGCCGGCACTACGGCCTGGGTGGACGGCACCACCGCTTCGCCGCACGCCGCGCCGTGGTCGCGCTTGTGCACCATCACCCAGCGCACCCAGCTCAGCACTTCGCGGCCATGCTGGTTGCGCGCGGTCGAGCGCACGTAGACCACCCCGCTCTTGCGGTTGGAGTTCTCCTTGAGGCCGATCACTTCGGTTTCCACGGCCAGCGTGTCGCCCGGATAGACATGCGAGACAAAGCGCACTTCCGCATAGCCGAGGTTCGCCACGGCATTGAGCGAGATATCGGGCACCGTCTTGCCGAACGCCGTGTTGAACACCAGCAGATCTTCCAGCGGCCGATGCTCGAAGCCCAGTTGCCGGGCATTGGTCTCTGCGGTGCACAACGCCGTGCGGCTGCCGGTCAGCCCGATATACAGGCTGCGGTCGCCTTCGGTCAGCGTGCGCGGCGTGGCATGACTGATCTTCATGCCAACGCGGAAGTCCTCGAAATAGTTGCCGCTGCGGTCCTTCTTCATATGCGTTTCCTTGTCCCTCATGGCCCTGGCTGCGTGCTCTGGCGCCTGCTGTATGTACGTACATAGTGATTGGCGAAACGGACAATGTCAACTGGATTTCGCTGCGTCATGACCACCGTACGATCGAAAAATGGCGAATGATACCCACCCAGTTTGGGTGGGTATCGCGGATAAGTCTTGCCTATCCCCCTCCTCGTCCCGCTACTATGTCCGTACATAAACGCCGCCGATATGGCGGAATCCAGACCACCGCCAGGAGTGCAAGGTGCAGAAACTGACCGAAGAGCGGCGCATGATCCAGGAGGCTGCGCGCCAGTTCACGATGGAGCGCGTGCTGCCCATCGCCAACAAGCTGGACCCCGAAAAGGGCCAGATCCCGCGCGAGCTGATCGACGAAATGGCCGAGCTTGGCTACTTCGGCATCCTGATTCCCGAGGAGTACGGCGGCCTGGGCCTGGGTGCCTATGAGTACTGCCTGGTCGCGGAGCAACTGTCGCGCGGCTGGATGAGCGTCGGCAGCCTGATCGCCCGTGGCAACGGCCTGATCGGCGCGCTCAAGGGCCTGTCGCCCGAGCGCAAGGCCGAATACCTGCCGCGCATGGCGCGGGGCGAATTCCTCGGCGCGTTCTCGCTGTCGGAGCCCAATGCCGGCTCGGATGTGGCCAACATCTCTTGCCGCGCCGTGCGCGATGGCGACGACTGGCTGATCACCGGCAACAAGTACTGGTGCACGTTTGCCGACGAGGCCGATTTCATCCTCGTGATTTGCCGTACCGACCCGGTCATCGACCCGAAGGCACGCCACAAGGGCCTGTCGGCCTTCATGGTGGAAAAGCCGCGAGGCAAACTGCCCGAGGGCGTCAAGGGCAGCGTGATTCCGAAGATCGGCTACCACGGCTGGACCACGTGGGAACTCGCCTTCGACGGCTGCCGCGTGCCGCATTCGAAGATGGTTGGCGAGGAAGGCAAGGCGTTCTACCTGACCACGGCCGGGCTTGAGACTGCACGGGCTCACACCGCCGCGCGCTCGATCGGCCTCGCACAAGGCAGTCTCGAAGATTCGATTCAGTACGCGAAGGACCGCAATCAGTTCGGCAATCCGATCGGCAACTTCCAGGCAATCCGCTTCAAGCTCGCCGACATGGCCACGCAGATCGAGGCCTCGCGCGCGCTGCTCTACACCGTGTGCGAGAAGATCGACGAAGGCGTGCGCGCCGACACCGAAGCGTCGATGGTCAAGCTGTTCGCCAGCGAGATGTGCGAGCGCGTGACCAGCGAAGGCCTGCAGATCCACGGCGGCGCGGGCTACACCACGCACTTCGCGGCCGAGCGCTACTGGCGCGATGCGCGCCTGACCAAGATCTTCGAAGGCACCTCCGAGATCCAGATGCGCATCATCTCCGATGCCATGCTGGGCAAGGTCGCGGCCTGATCGAGTGAGCGCCATGTCGCAATCCACCATGCCCGCCTCCGGCATCACCGCGCGCGCCGCCAGCCTCGCGGTCGATGCTTCGCTTCGGTTTCCCGCGGCTGCGCTCGACATCGCGCGCCTGTCCGTCTACGACTGCCTGGCCGTGGCGATTGCCGGCGCGCAGGAGCCCGTCAGCCGGGCCGTGCGCGAGCTGGTGCGCAGCGAGGCCGGCGCACCGCAGGCCAGTGCCTTCGGCCTGGCGCAGCGCGTGCCGGCCCGCGCCGCCGCGCTGCTCAACGGGGCGGTTGCACATGCGCTCGACTACGACGACACGCATTTCGATTTTGTCGGCCACCCGAGCGTGGCGGTGCTGCCCGCCGCGCTGGCCGTTGCAGAGCGCCAGCAGGCCAATGGCCGCGCGCTGCTCGAAGCCTTCCTTGTTGGTGTCGAGGTCACATGCCGCGTAGGCGGATGGCTGGGCCGGCCGCACTACAACGCCGGCTTTCACCAGACCGCCACGTCGGGCGCCTTTGGGGCGGCCGCTGCGGCCGCGCGTCTGCTCGGCCTCGATGCGGAGCGCGCCAGCCATGCCCTAGGCCTTGCCGCCACGCGCGCCTCGGGCCTGAAATGCCAGTTCGGCACCATGGCCAAACCGTTCCACGCGGGTATGGCGGCATCTACCGGCGTGGAAGCGGCGATGCTCGCGGCGCAGGGCTTTGTCGCGCGGCCCGATGCAATCGAATGTGCCGGCGGGTTTGCCGCCACCCATGGCGCTCCGCAGGGTTGCATGGAGGATCCGTTTGCTGGACTGCCCGAGGCATTCCGCTTCGTCGACGTCCAGCACAAGTTCCATGCGTGCTGCCACGGCACGCATCCCGCGCTGGAAGCGCTCAAGACCTTGTGCGCCAGGCACGGCCTGCAGGCAGGCGATATCGGCACCGTTTCGCTGGCCATCGCCCCGCAGTGGCTGCCGGTCTGCTGTATTCCCGAACCCGTAACGGGGCTCGAAGCCAAGTTCAGCCTGTCACTGACCGCCGCCATGGTGCTGGCCGGCGTCGACACGGCGGCGCTGGCGTCGTTCTCCGATGCCAACTGCCATGCCACCACACTGACGGAGCTGGCGCGTCGGGTGGAAATCCATCCCGATCCCGCTATTGCCGATACGGCGTGCCGGGCCACCATCGTGACGAAATCGGGCGTATCGCTGGACTGCAGCGTCGAACTGAGCGACCCCATGCCCTACGCAACCCGGGCCGCGAAGTTGCGCGGCAAGGCGGAGGCGCTGCTTGGTGCGCAACCGGCGCAGGCGCTGTGGGAATTCGTCGAAACCCTGGACAAGCAGCCGGCAGCGGACCTGTATCCGCGCCTGCATACCTGGATGGCCGGCGATGCCGCCTGACCAGCCCAAGTCGGAGTCAACCATGCAAGACCAAGCCCAATCCAACGCCAAGCCTGCCGGCGCCCTCGCTGGCCTGCGCGTGGTCGATCTCACGCAGATGCTGGCCGGCCCGTTCTGCACGCAGATCCTGGCCGATCATGGCGCCGACGTGATCAAGGTCGAGGCGATGACTGGCGACGGCACGCGCGTGACCGGTCCTTTCTGTGCCGACGACACGCTGAAGGACTTTGGCGGCTATTTCCAGAGCGTCAACCGCAACAAGCGATCGATCGCGCTGGACCTGAAGACCAGCACTGGCCGTGAAATCCTGCACCGGCTGATCGACAAGGCCGATATCGTCGTCGAGAACTTCCGTGCCGGCGTGATGGACCGCCTGGGCTTTGCCTACGAAACGCTGCGCCAGACCAACCCGCGCCTGATCTACGGCACGGTGCGCGGCTTTGGCGATCCGCGCAGCGGCGAAAGCCCGTATGCGCAATGGCCGGCGTACGACGTGGTCTCGCAGGCCATGGGCGGCATGATGGGCATCACCGGGCCGGACCGCTGCACGCCGACCAAGATCGGACCCGGCGTGGGCGACACGATCCCGGCGCTGATGCTGTGCATCGGCATCCTCGCCGCCGTCAACCGCGTACGGGAAACCGGCCAGGGCCAGTTCGTCGACGTGGCCATGACCGACGCGGTGCTGGCCATGTGCGAGCGCATCGTCTACCAGAACTCGTACACCGGCGAAGTGGCAGCGCCGGAAGGCAACCGCCACCCGTTGCTGTGTCCGTTCGGCCTGTTCCGCGCGCGGGATGGCCATGTTTCGATTGCCTGCGCGACCGATGCATTCTGGGAAAAGCTGGCCGTGGCGATCGGCCGCGCTGACATGGCGACGGACCCGGACTTCGCGACCAATGCCGCGCGCGTGCAGCGCCAGCAACAGGTGATCGAAGCCATCGAAGCTTTCACCTCGGTGCGTACCAAGGAAGAGATTGCGACCGCGCTGGGCGGCAAGGTGCCGTTCGGGCCGGTCTACACCTCGGCGGAAATCTTCGAGGACAGGCACTACGCCGTACGGGAGATGCTGGTCGACGTGGAGCAGCCCGGATCGACGAAGCCCGTGAAGATCGCGGGCGTACCGATCAAGCTCAGCGACACGCCGGGCGCCGTGCGCCGCCGCGCGCCGATGCTCGGCGAGCATACCGACGAGATCCTCGGCGGGATTGGCTATGCGGACGACCTGATCCAGGCGCTGAAAGAACAGCATGTGGTGGCTTAGCAGCGCGCAACGCCATGAATGTGGACCGGTTCCTCCCCTCTCCCGCGCTAGTGGGAGAGGGGCCGGGGGTGAGGGCAAGGGCTGCAACGAAGTACAGGGCATCGAATCTGCTAGCGCCGGCCCTCTCCCCCGACCCCTCTCCCGCAAGCGGGAGAGGGGAGAAACCAGGCGCTACCAAGAGAGCAGGAAAACCAAGGAGACATGAATGAAGAAATGGATCGTTGCCGGCGTGCTCGGTGCGCTCGCAAGTCTTGCCAGTGCATCCGACCTCTACCCTTCACGCCCGGTCAAGCTGATTGTCGGCTATGCCGCCGGCGGGCCGGTCGACAGCGCGGCGAGGGTCTATGCGCAGCATCTCGGCACCGTGCTCGGGCAGCCGGTCTTGGTCGACAACCGCGCGGGAGCTGGCGGCGCGATTGCCGCGGCCCTGACCGCCAAGTCGAGCCCGGACGGCTACACGCTGTTCTTTGTCGGCAGTCCCACGCTGACCATGGCCCCGCTGGTCCAGAAGACGGCCATGTACAAGCCGCTCAAGGACTTCACGCTGGTGGGCCTGCTCAACACGTACACCAACGTACTGCTCGTCGCGAACGATTCTCCGCTCAGGAGCGTGGGCGATCTGATCGGCTATGCGAAGTCGCACCCCGACGGCCTGGCATTCGGCTCCGCGGGTGTCGGCGCGTCCAACCATCTCGCGGCCGAACTGCTGGCCCAGCGTGGCGGCGTGCGATTTCTCCATGTGCCCTACAAAGGCAACTCCCCAGCCGTGACCGACCTGATCGGCGGAAAGATCGGGTTCATGTTCGACGTGACCGGCACGGCGGTGGGCTACGTACAGGGCGGCAAGCTGCGCGCGCTGGCCGTGACCTCGCAGGCGCGCAACCCTGCGCTGCCCGGTGTGCCGACCGTCGCGGAGTCAGGGCTTGCGGGCTTCAACGTCAGCGGCTGGTTTGCGCTGATCGGCCCGCCGGGCCTTCCGCCGGCGGTTGTCGACCGCTTGGTGGCGGCCAATCAGGAGGTGGGCAACAACGCGGCCTTCCAGCAAAGCCTGGCGCGTGGCGGCTACACGCCCAGCATCACCGGGCCGGCGCAGTTCACCGAGCGCCTGCGGCAGGACCTGGCGCTGTGGGGCGACGTCATCGGCAAGGCAAAGATCGAGGTGCAATAAGCGCCACAACAGGAGCAACAGCATGAGTGCAACGATGCAAGACAAGGTAGTTCTGATCACTGGTGCGGGCGGCGGCATTGGCCGTGGCATTGCACTGGCCATGGCGGCTGCGGGGGCCAGGGTGGTGGTCAACGATCTCGGCGTGTCGATGTCGGGCGATGGCGCCGATACCGGCCCGGCCCAGCGCGTAGCCGAGGAAATCCGCGCCGCCGGCGGCCAGGCCGTGGCCAACACGGACAGCGTGTCGACCTGGAACGGTGCGCACAACATTGTGCAATGCGCGATCGACAATTTCGGCCGCATCGACGCCGTGGTCAACAACGCCGGCAACCTGCGCGACCGCATGTTCTTCAAGATGAACGAGGAAGAGTGGCGTTCGGTGATCGACGTGCACCTGCATGGCACCTTCTTCGTCAGCCGCGCCGCGGCCAACTACTTCAAGGACCAGGAAGGCGGCGCGTATGTGCACATGACGTCGACCTCGGGCCTGATCGGCAACCTCGGCCAAGCCAACTATTCGGCGGCCAAGCTCGGCATCGTTGCGCTGTCGAAGTCGATTGCGCTCGACATGCAGCGCTTCAATGTGCGTTCGAACTGCATCGCGCCGTTCGCGTGGAGCCGCATGACCAGCTCGATCCCGGCAGAAACGCCGGAAGAGAAGGCTCGCGTGGCCAAGCTGCAGAAGATGGAGGCCGGCAAGATTGCCCCCATGGCGGTATTTCTGGCCAGCGAAGCGGCCCGCGAGGTCAGCGGCCAGATCTTCGCCGTGCGCGCCAACGAAATCATGCTGATGAGCCATTCGCGCCCGGTGCGTTCGGTCCACATGAGCGAGGGCTGGACGCCGGAAGCGATCGGCGACGTGGCAATTCCCGCCATGCGCAACAGCTTCTTCAAGCTGGAGCGTTCGCCCGACGTGATCGGCTGGGATCCCATCTGAGAGCGCGGCCATGACCATCAAAGGGAAAGCCTATATCGTCGGCGCCTACGAGCATCCGACCCGCAAGGCGCCGGACAAGAGCGTGGCGCAGTTGCACGCCGAAAGCGCGCGCGGCGCGCTCGAGGATGCCGGCCTGTCGTTGTCCGACGTCGACGGCTACTTCTGCGCGGGCGACGCGCCGGGGCTCGGCGCGGTCAACATGATCGACTACCTCGGGTTGAAGGTCCGACATGTCGATTCGACCGATACCGGTGGCTCCGCCTACCTGGTGCATGTCTCGCACGCCGCGCAGGCGATCGCGACGGGCAAGTGCAACGTGGCGCTGATCACGCTGGCCGGGCGTCCGCGCTCGGAAGGTTCCACCGGCACGCAGGCGCGCAATTTTGGCGCCAACCTGCCGGACGCGCCGTTCGAGGTACCGTTCAGCCCGCTTACGGTGAACCTCTACGCCATGGTGGCCATGCGCCATATGTACGAGTACGGCACCACGCCCGAGCAGCTTGCCTGGGTCAAGGTGGCAGCCTCGCACCACGCGCAGCACAACCCGCATGCGATGCTGCGCGACGTGGTGACGGTGGAAGACGTACTGAACTCGCCGATGATCTCCGACCCGCTGCGCAAGCTCGACTGCTGCGTGGTCTCGGACGGCGGCGGCGCGCTGATCCTGGCACGCCCGGAGATTGCAGCAAAGCTGAACCGGCCGCGTATCCGCGTGCTGGGCGCTGGCGAGCATGTCAAAGGCCAGCTTGGCGGCGAGGTGGACCTGAGCTGGTCCGCCGCGCGCGTGTCAGGCGCGGCCGCGTTCGCGGAAGCTGGCGTGACGCCGGCCGACATCAAGTACGCGTCGATCTACGACAGCTTCACGATCACCGTGCTGATGCAACTGGAAGACCTCGGCTTCTGCAAGAAGGGCGAAGGCGGCAAGTTCGTCATGGACGGCAACCTGATCTCCGGCGTCGGCAAGCTGCCCTTCAATACCGATGGCGGCGGCCTGTGCAACAACCATCCGGCCAACCGCGGCGGCATCACCAAGGTGATCGAAGCCGTGCGCCAGTTGCGCGGCGAGGCCCATCCCGCCGTGCAGGTGCCCAACTGCGACCTTGCACTTGCGCAAGGCACGGGCGGCTACCTCGGTAGCCGGCACGGCAGCGCCACGCTGATCCTGGAACGCGAGCAATGAGCGACAACACGGGAGCCATCCAATGACCACCCCTCATGTCCCACTGGCCTACAAGGCCCCGGACGAACAGCCAGACAACACACCGTTCTGGCAGGCCGCGCGCGAAGGCCGCCTGCTGGTGAAAGTCTGCAAATCCTGCGGCAAGCCGCATTGGTATCCGCGCGTACTGTGCCCGTTCTGCATGGGCAATACCACATGGAAGGAAGCCAGCGGTCGCGGTACGGTCTACACCTTCAGCGTGACACGCCGTGCCGGGCCGCATCCGTTCTGCATCGCCTACGTGACGCTCGAAGAAGGCATCACGATGATGACGCACCTGGTTGACTGCGACCTCGACAGCGTGCGCATCGGCCAGAAAGTGCGGGTCAGCTTCTCGCCGAGCGATGGCGGAGCGCCTGTGCCGACGTTCGCGCCAGCCTGACGTCACTCCCTTCCGACCCACTTTGCCGCCGATTTCATGACTTCTCCTGCCCTGCCCGATATCCTGCTCAATCCGCGTTCGGTGGCCGTCATCGGCGCATCGGACGATCCCGCCCGCATCGGCGGCCGCCCGATCGCGGCGATGCGCCAGCTCGGCTTTGCCGGCCGCATCCTGCCCGTCAATCCGAACCGTCGCGAAGTCCAGGGGCTGCCATCCTATCCGAGCGTCGCGGATCTGCCCGAGGTGCCTGACGTCGCCATTGTCGCGGTGCCGGCGTCGCAGGTGATCGACGTTGTCACCGCGCTCGGCGAACGCGGCACCCGCGCGGCGATCCTGTTCAGCGCCGGCTTTGCGGAGGTCGGCGGTGACGGCGTAGCGAAGCAAGCCGAGCTGCTTGCCGTGGCCCGCCGCACCGGCATGCGCCTGCTCGGGCCGAATGCGCTCGGCCTGTTCAATGTCCACACAGGCTTTGTCGGCAGCTTTGCCTCCAGCATCGCGCTGGCTCCGGTGCGTGCCGGCAGCGTAGGCATTGTCAGCCAGTCGGGTGCGTATGGCGGCCACCTGGTCATGGCGGCGCAGGCGGCCGACATCGGCCTGTCCAGCATCATCATGACCGGCAACGAGGCCGATATCTCGCTCGGCGAAGTGGTCCACCTGCTGGTGGACGACCCGCGCACCAGCGTGATCGCGCTGTATTCCGAGGGCATCAACGACGGCGATGGGCTGGTGGCCGCACTGCAGGCCGCGCGCCGCGCGCGCAAGCCTGTGGTGATGATGAAGGTCGGGCGCAGCGAGGTTGGCGGCGCCGCCGCGCGGTCGCACACCGCCTCGATCGCCGGCGACGATGCCGTGGTCGACGCCGTGCTGGCCGAACTCGGCGTGGTTCGGGCGCGCAGTACCGAGGAAATGCTCGATATTGTAAGGCTGGCCACGCGCGGCGTTTATCCCGCCGACAACACGCTCGGCGTGATCACCGTCAGCGGCGGAGCCGGGGTGATCGTGTCGGACGCGGCCGAGGAACTGGGCCTGCCCATGCCCGAGATGCCTGCCGCCACGCAGGCGCGGCTGCTCGAGTTGCTGCCAATCTGCGCGCCGCGCAATCCGGTCGACACCACGGCGCAGTTCGTCAACGACCTTTCGCTGATCCGCCCGTTCACCGAGGCGATGGTCCGCGAAGGCGGCTACCGCTCGGTGCTGGGCTTTTTCACCTATGCCGGCGCCACGCCTGCGGTGGCGCCGACGCTGCGGGAGCAGCTTGCGCAGGTGCGCGAGCGCTATCCGGACCGCCTGTACGTGCTCGTGCTGCAGGGGCCGCGCGATGTGCTGCGCACCTATGAGGACGCAGGCTTCACGGTCTTCGAGGACCCGACCCGCGCCGTCGTCGCCATTGCCGCGATGGGCCGCTTCGGGCGGGCTTTTGCCCCGCAGGATGTGTTGCCAGCGCCCACAATCGCGCCGGTTGAATTGCCGGCCGAGACACCAAGCGAGGCGCAGGCCAAGCAGATCCTGGCCGAGGCCGGCATCGCCTGCGTGCCGGAGCGCGCCTGCGCGCTTGCCGAAAGCGCCGTGCTGGCCGCGCGCGAGTTCGGCTTTCCCGTCGTGATGAAGATCCTGTCGCCGGACATCCTGCACAAGTCCGAGATCGGCGGCGTGCTGCTCGATGTTCAGGACGAAGACGCCGTGCGCGAAGGCTTTGCCACGCTGACCGCCCGCGCGCGCAAGGCGGTGCCGGATGCGCGCATCGACGGCGTGCTGGTAGCGCGCCAGGTCAGCGGCGGCGTGGAGTGCATCATGGGCATCAAGCGTGATCCGGTGTTTGGCCCCATTGCCATGTTCGGGCTCGGCGGCGTGTTCGTCGAAGTGCTCAGGGATGTGGTGTTCCACCGCTGTCCGTTCGGCGAGGACGTGGCCGAACGGCTCATCCGTTCGATCCGGGGCGCGCCACTCTTGCTGGGTGCACGCGGACGGCCGGTAGTCGATATCGCCGCGCTGGCGCGGACGCTGTCGCGCCTGTCGGCCTTCGCGGTGGCGGCCGGGCCGCGGCTGGAGGCTATCGACCTGAACCCGGTATTTGCCATGCCGACTGGCAACGGCGCGTTTGCGGCCGATGCCGTGATCGACGTGGCCGCGCCGCCGGCGGATTCGGACAACTAAAGCACATACATACGGGCCTGGCAGGTGCCTGGCCCGCACAGAAAGCCAAGGAGACTTGCACCATGAACTTTGACATCCCCAGCGAATGGGTTGAATTTGGCGATGCCCTCATCAAGTTCGTTGACCGCGAAGTGGCGGGGCTCGAGAAAGAGCACCGGGCGCTGCTCGGCAGCGAGCGCACCGTCTACACCGCAGACGGTCGCTATGCGCCAGAAATCCTCGCCCTGCGCCGCCAGGTGCGCATGCGTTCTGCCGAACTTGGCTTCTACACGGCGCTGTCGGCGGAATCGCTGGGTGGTGGCGGGCTCGGCCCGCAGGCGGCGGTGTACATCCAGGAGCGCCTGAACGCCCATTGCGGGCCCGAGCGCCACCTGGTCCAGACCGTGGTGTTGCCCTCCCCGTTCACCAATGGCCTGTCACCGGTCCTCAAGCACCTCGATCCAGCGGTGCTGGAGTCGGTGCGGGACGGACTGGCCAGCGGCGACAAGACCATGTGCTTCGGCCTGTCCGAGCCGGACGCCGGCTCCGACGTGTTCGGCATGCGCACGCGCGCGGTCCGCGATGGGGATCATTGGGTCCTCAACGGCACCAAGCAATGGATCACCAACGCGCCATATGCCGACTACGCCATGGTGTTCGCGGTCACCGACGAAGAGAAGGCGCGCGCGCACCGCGGCGGCATCACCGGCTTCTTCCTGCCGACGGATACACCGGGTTTTTCCGTGCCAAGCGTGATTCCGACCATGGGCCACCTGGGCGCCGACATCGGCATCATCTCGCTCGAAAACGTGCGTGTGCCGGATACCCACCGCCTCGGCCCGGTCGACCGTGGCCTGTCAGTTGCGCTGGACGGCGTGAACGCCGGGCGCCTGAGCATGGCCGCGAGTTGCCTTGGCCTGGCCGAATGGGCGCTGCAGCAGGCGGTGGACTACGCCAAGGTGCGCAAGACCTTTGGCCAGCCGATCGGCGAGCACCAGGCCGTGCAGATCATGCTGGCCGAATGCGCCATGGACATCTACGCCACCAAGTCGATGGTGCGCCATTGCGCATGGCTGGTGGACAACAACCTGCCGGCGACCAAGGAAGTGTCTATCGTCAAGGCATCGGCGACCGAGATGACGGGCCGGGTCTTCGACCGTGCCATGCAGGTTCACGGCGGCATGGGGCTGACCAATGAACTGCGGCTGGAAGCCGGCTACCGCTTTGCCCGTACCATGCGTATTCCGGACGGCACCTCCGAGATCCAGCGCCGCACCATTGCGCGCCGGCTGCTCGACGGCGATATGGCATTCTGATCCCGCATCCGACTTTCCCTTGCCTGCCATGACCATGACTCCCTACCTGCCCGGCGCCGGTGACGCTGTGGCCTACCCCAGCGGAACGTTGTCCGTGGACAAGTCCGTGACGCTCGGCGCGGTGCCCTATGACTTCCATATGCCGGAAACCACGCTGTTCGAGAACCTGGAGATCTCCGCCCGGCGCTTCCCCGGCAAGACGGCTATCCAGTTCTACGGCAATGCGATTTCCTACTCGTCGCTGCTCGATGAAGTCGAGCGGCTCGCCGGCTATCTGCAGCATGTATGCGGCGTCGGCCAGGGTGACCGCGTGGTGCTGTTCAGCCAGAACAGCCCGCAGTTCATCGCGGCCTACTTCGCAATCCTGCGCGCCGACGCTGTGGTGGTGCCGGCGAATGCCATGCTGCTGGAGGATGAGCTGCGCCATATCGTTACCGACAGTGGCGCCGTGGCCGCGTTTGCCGCCAGCGAACTGCTTGGCCAGATCGCCCCGCTGATCGGCACGACGCCGTTGCGGCAGGTCATCGTCCATCACTATGGCGATGCGCTGACCGACTCGGACCTGGCGGGCGGCGGCCTGGCGATTCCCGACTGGGCCAGGCAGCGTGCGGGAGAGTCTGTACTGCCATCCGGCACCGTGCAATGGCTGAAAGCCGTGGCCGAGGCGCACCAGCCAGCGCCGCACCGCAGCACGCCGGACGACCTTTGCATGCTGCCCTATACCTCCGGCACCACCGGCGCGCCCAAGGCCTGCATGCACACGCACCGCACCGTCATGGCTTCGGTGGCAGGATCGCAGCTGTGGCGCCGTTCGCACGCCGAGTCGAGCTTTCTGGCGGTGGCGCCCATGTTCCACCTGCTGGGCCTGCAGAACGGCATTAATGGACCGGTCTATGTCGGCGGCACCATCGTGCTGCTGCCGCGCTGGGACCGCCGCACCGCGGCCGAACTGATCTCGCGCCATCGCGTGACCTTCTGGGCGGCGCCGCCGCCGATGCTGGTCGAATTCTTCGCACAGCCCGGCATCGAATCGTTCGACCTGAGCAGCCTGAGTTGCGTCGTGGGCGGCGGCGCAGCCATTCCCGAAGGCACGGCGCGCCTTATGAAGGAGCGCTACGGTCTGACTTTCGTCGAGGGCTATGGCCTGACCGAAACGGCATCGTTCATCATCGCGAACCCGCTTGCGGCGCCGCGCAACGGCCATCTTGGCGTGCGGACGTATGGCGTGGACGCGCGCGTGATCGATCCCGCCACGCTCGAAGAAGTGCCCGTCGGCGAAGTGGGCGAGATCGCCGTGCATGGCGCGCAGGTCATGCTGGGCTACTGGAACAAGCCGGAAGCCAACGCCGAGAGTTTTATCGTCATCGACGGCAAGCGGTTCTTCCGCACGGGCGACCTCGCCAGCGTCGATGCCGATGGCTACTTCGTCATGCGCGACCGGCTCAAGCGCATGGTCAACGCATCGGGCTACAAGGTGTGGCCGGCCGAAGTCGAAGCCATCCTGCATACCCATCCGGCGATCCTCGAATCCTGCGTGATCGCGGCGCGCGATCCGCATCGCGGCGAGACGGTGAAGGCTGTTATCGTGCTGCGGCCGGACGCTGCCGCGATCGACGAAGACGCACTGCTTGCGTGGTGCCGCGGCAATATGGCGACGTACAAGGCACCGCGTATCGTGCAGATCGTCGAACGCCTGCCGCGCTCGGCCACGGGGAAGATCGCGTGGCGGGAGCTGCAGGAGCAGGAAATGCAGGGTGAGCCCTTGCCGAACCTGAAGGCGTAGCGGCGCAGTCGTCCCGGTTCAGTTCCGGCATGCACGCCGCGGCGGACAATCGTGCACAATGCGCGAATGTGCCGGCGCGGCGTGTCATGCGCGGTGCGGCAGCAACCGAACAGAAAGGACGGAAACCATGACGACGCAAACCGAAACCGCCATCCTGGCAGGCGGCTGCTTCTGGGGCATGCAGGACCTGCTGCGGCGGTATCCGGGCGTGTTGGCCACACGCGTGGGCTACAGCGGCGGCGACGTGCCGAATGCCACCTACCGAAACCATGGCACCCACGCGGAAGCGATCGAGATCGTGTTCGATCCGCAGCAGATCAGCTATCGCCAGATCCTGGAGTTCTTCTTCCAGATCCACGACCCGACGACGAAGAACCGTCAGGGCAACGATACCGGTACAAGCTACCGCTCGGCCATCTTCTATCGGGACGATGCGCAGAAGGACGTAGCGGAAGACACGATCGCCGACGTCAATGCCTCAGGCCTGTGGCCTGGCAAGGTTGTGACGGAAGTTGCGCCCGCCGGCCCGTTCTGGGAGGCCGAGCCGGAGCACCAGGACTATCTGGAACGCTATCCGAACGGATACACGTGCCACTTCATCCGGCCGGGCTGGAAGCTGCCGCAGCGCGGATGATGCGACCGCGCTGCCGCTAGCGCGACAGCGTCCACTTGTAGCTGAAGCGGTCACCCCGGAAGTAGAGCTCGGCGCAGCACAAGGGGTGGCCCTCGATATCGAAGGGTGTGCTGCGAATGCGCAGCAGCGGGAACCCTTCGGGCACGTCGAGCCGCCGTGCCACCTCTCCGCTGGCCGCGATGGCCGTGGATTCGCAGGTCAGCTCCTTCAGGCGGAAGCCTAGCTGCGTTTCCAGCAGCGTCATCACATCGTTGGTTTCCAGGTCTTCTTCGGCAATGCGGCGCATGCGCGCTTCCGGTCCCATCACCTGGAAGTACCCGACCGGGGCATCGTCCCAGAACCGCACGGTGGAGATGCAGAACACACGTTCGGTCGATTCAAGCCCCAGCGTCGCTGCCGCAAAAGGTGGCGCCTTGATCATGCGGGCCGACACCAGCTTGCCATACGCGAGCTTGCCCTTGGCCCTGCCCGCCTCGTAGAAGCCGCTCAGCGGGCCAAGATCCGGCCTTTCGGACGGGCGCGTCACGAAACTCCCCTTCCCGTTGACCTTCTCGATCAGGCCCGCATTGTGCAGTCCGGCCAGCGCCTGGCGCACGGTAATGCGGCTCACCGAAAACTCTGTCGTCAGCTCCGACTCCGAAGGCAGCTTCGCGCCCGGCGCCCACGCGTTGTCGACGATGCGCTGGCGAAGTTCCTGTTCGATCTCCTTGAATCTCGGCAGCGTCACGGGGTTTCCTCTGGCTTGTGCGGTAGTGGTGGAAGGATGCTCAGGGATTATACCTATCATGACAGGTTTCTCTCAAAATCGATTGACCTGTTATAACAGGTAATGTCACTATCCTGTGGCCACGCGGTGGACCGGAAAGGCATCTCCGGAATCGCGCAAGCAACCAGGAGACCGAGAGTGAGCAGCAATGCAGCAAACGGCCGCGTGCAGGCGGCTGGAGAATTCGACTACATCGTGGTGGGCGCCGGATCGGCCGGTTGTGCCGTGGCGGCCCGCCTGGCGGAAGACGCATCCGTCACCGTGGCCCTGCTGGAATCGGGGCCGGACGACCACCACTACACCGTCTGGACGCCGATCGCGCTCGCCAAGACGGCTTTGAACGCAGGGCCGCGCAACTACGCCTACTATTCCGTGCCTCAGCCCGGCCTCAATGGACGGCGTTCCTACCAGCCGCGCGGGCGCGGACTTGGCGGCAGCTCGTCGATTAACGGCATGGTGTATATCCGCGGGCATCGCAACGACTACGACCAGTGGCGCGAGCTGGGCTGCGAAGGCTGGGGCTTTGACGACGTCCTGCCCTACTTCCGCCGCAGCGAAGCCAACCAGCGCAGCGCCAAGGGTCAAGAGGACCTCCTGCGTGGTGACAACGGCCCGCTGCATGTCAGCGACCTGCGCAGTCCCAATGTGTTCTCGCGTCGCTTTATCGATGCAGCACGGCAGGCCGGCCTCCCGCTGAATCACGACTTCAATGGCGCGCAGCAGGATGGCGCTGGCCTGTACCAGGTCACGCAGCACAATGGCGAGCGCTGGAACAGCGCACGTGCCTACCTGCACCGCGGCGATGCGAACGATCGCGGCATGAACGGCGGCCGAAAGGGATTGACGGTGCTGACGGACACGCAGACGCTGCGCATCGAATTCAAGGGCCGGCGTGCCACCGGCGTGCGCGTGGTACGGGCAGGCGTGGAGCAGAGCCTGCGCGCGCGCCGTGAAGTCATCGTCAGCGCCGGCGCATTCAATTCTCCGCAGTTGCTGATGGCCTCTGGCATCGGCCCGGCGGAACACCTGCGCGGCCATGGCATCGCGGTCGTGCACGACCTGCCCGGCGTTGGCGAGAATCTGCAGGACCACCTCGACGTCACCATCCAGAAGGCAGTGAACTCGACCGACCTGTTCGGCTACTCGCTGCGCGGCGCCGCACGCATGGTGTCGGAGATTGCGCGCTACCGCCGCAACCGCACCGGCATGGTCAGCTCTAACATCGCCGAGGCGGGCGCCTTCTTCCGCAGCCGGCCTGAACTGGCCGAGCCCGACGTGCAGTTGGCATTCGTGCTGGCACTGGTCGGCAACCGCGGCAATGCGAAGAAGAAGCCGGGCCATGGCTACAGCTGCCACGCCTGCGTGCTGCGTCCGGAAAGCCGCGGCCATGTGCGCCTGAACTCGGCCGATATGCGCGACGTGCCGCTGATCGACCCGCGCTTCCTTTCCGCCGAGGCGGACATGGACGGCATGGTGGCCGGCATCCGCATGATCCGCCGCATCTATGCGCAGGACGCGCTGATGCAGGCCGGCGGCAAGGAACTCAGGACGGATGGGTTCGGGCCGGGCGATGGCGACGAACGCGCCATCCGCGATTTCGTGCGCGACAACGCGGACAGCATCTTCCACCCGGTGGGTACCTGCAAGATGGGCGTCGATGACCTGGCGGTCGTCGACCCGGCCTTGCGCGTGCGCGGCGTGGAGGGGCTGCGCGTGGCGGATGCGTCGGTCATGCCGACGCTGATCGGCGGCAATACCAATGCGCCGGCCATCATGATCGGCGAGAAAGCCGCCGACCTGATCCGCGCCGCAGCCTGACAAGCGAAGTTCAAACGATAACCCTAGGTGTCTCTCATGCTCTCCTCGTTCCGCCTGACCCTTCGCCCGCTCGCCGCAGCATTGGCGCTCGCCGCCACGGCTGCGGTCGCCGCGCCTGCGGGTCCGGTGCCCAATCCCTTTCTCGCGCAGTCCTACAACAACCAGACGCACTGGAACGATGCCGCCACCGACAGCGTGGAATTCGCGGTGCCGCGCGGCCATTTCGAGGTCACGCCGGAATCCGTACAGGTCGTCGCGAACGAGTCGGCAAGCCTGCCGCTGGTGGCCGACCGCGTTGCCGGCAAGGACATCTACTGGTGGTGGGCGGGCTTCTCGCTGCGCAAGCTGACCGTGGAAAACGGCAAGCTGGTCGAACTGGGCCGCTCCGACCTGCCGGTACGTTTGCCCGGCTATACGCCGATCAGCGCGCAGCAGCGGCAAGAACAAGCGCAGGCGGTCAGGCGCTTCCTGGATGCCCGTGACGAGCAAGGCTTGCTCGACTACCTGAAGTCGCAGCCGAACCGGCTGATGACTTCCACCGAGGACCAGGGTGTCAACGGTTCCGTCTATGCCGTGCTCGGCCGCGACGACACGTTCTATGGCTGCAACGGCCGGCAGGTCTTCCGCATCGCCCAGAAGGACCCGCGCGATCCGGCATCGGCGATGGCGGCGCCGGTGGCGGTCACCCTGCCCGCTGCGCTGTTCGACAATGACAAGGCCCGCAAGGGCACGCGCATTCCGGCCGACATCCTGTTCGGCATGGGCATGACCTACAACGGCTACCTCGTGTTGAACACGGCGTCGGGCAAGGTCATCACGCTGAACCGCGAGACACTGGCGCCGATCGACGTGTTCACCGTGGCCGGCAGCGAAGAGCAGTTCCTGAACAGCTTCGCGACCGGGCCGGAAGCCGGCGGTGGCGCGATCTACGTGGCGTCCAACACCACGATGTACCGCCTCGTGGTGGACAAGGACGGCAAGATCCACAGCGACGAAGCCAGCGGCGCGTGGCAGGCCGGCTATGACCGTGGCGTGCGCATGCCCGCTCCGAAGCTCGGCGACGGCACCGGCTCCACGCCGACGCTGATGGGCTTTGGTCCGGACGAGGACAAGCTGGTCGTCATTACCGATGGCGCGCGCAAGATGCGGCTGGTGGCCTTCTGGCGCGATCAGGTGCCGGCGGGCTGGAAGCAGAAGCCGGGCACCTCGTCGCCGCGCGTCGCGGACCAGGCTGAAGTGGACATGGGCCCGGACATGGAATCGGTCCAGTCCGAACAGTCGGTGTCCGCCTATGGCGACTATGCCTTCGTGGTCAACAACATCCCGAGCCGCGATGCCCCGCAGCTGAGCCCGGCCAGCTTCTACGTGACGCTGATCAACGGCGCGACCCGGCCCGGCCCTGCCGGCGCCGCCGCGCTGAAGTGGCAGCACAAGGCGCACCGCTGGGAGCGGCTGTGGACGCGGCCCGACGTGTCGTCGATCTCCGTGGTGCCGATGATCAGCGGGGCCGGCCGCATGGCGATTGTCGACGGGTACTTCGTCGGCCGCTGGAATGACCGCTACCACATCGGCATGGACCTGGACACCGGCAAGACCGTGATGACCATCCGCACCGGCAGCGACCCGACCTTCAACGGCCTGTATTCGCCGGTCAAGGTCGATCCGCAGGGTCACATCTTCTACAGCGGCGCGTTCGGCCTGATGCGCCTGGATACCGCAAGGATGAAGCCGGTCGAGTTCCGGGACGACACCCTGACGGCGCGACAGCGCTAAGCATTGACGGCAGGGCCGCGGCCCTGCTGCATCACAACCAGCTCGCAACGAGCAAAGGAGACTAGCCATGCAAGCCGAAGCCGTACTTGCCCCCCGCCTCAAGCAGGCCGAATCCTGGCCGTTTTCCGTCGCCCCGTGCACGCCAGCCATCGGCGCGGAAATCGACGGCGTAGACCTTGGCCGTCTGGATGACACGACCTATGGTGCGCTGCGCCAGGCGCTGCTGAAGTACAAGGTGCTGTTCTTCCGCGACCAGGACATCACGCCCGCGCAGCACGTGGCGGCGGCGCGCCGCTTTGGCGAGCTGGAAGTCCACCCGATGATTCCACACCACCCGGATCATCCCGAACTCGTGGTATTCGGCCGTGGCGGCGAGAAGCGTGGCCGCGAGAACCTGTACCACTCCGACGTATCGTGGCGCCAAGTGCCGTCGATGGGCTCGATGCTGCGCTGCCTGGAATGCCCCGACATGGGCGGCGACACCATCTGGGTCAATATGGTTGCCGCGTACGAGGCACTGCCCGAAGACATGAAGGCACGCATCGCCGGACTCCAGGCCGTGCATGACGCGATGCCGACCTTCGGCCAGAGCCTGGAAGGCGAGCGCTACGACGAGATGCGCAAGCAGTATCCGCCCATGGTCCATCCGGTGGTGCGCACGCATCCGGAGACCGGCGAGAAGATCCTGTACGTCAACGAAGGCTTCACCACGCACTTCGCCAACTATGCGCGGCTGCAGCCGTACCGCATCGGCTCGGACTTCCGCATGGCCGAGATGGACCTGATGCAATACCTGTTCCGCCAGGCCGCCGCGCCCGAGTACCAGGTGCGCCTGCGCTGGCGTGCCAACACGGTTGCGCTGTGGGACAACCGCGCCACACAGCACTATGCCGTGCAGGACTATTTCCCTGCCGTGCGCCACATGAATCGCGCAACGATCATCGGCGACCGCCCGGTTTGAGCGCCAACGGAGATTCCCCATGAAGACACTCGACCATTTCTATATCGACGGGCAGTGGGTCGACCCGGCACCGGGCGCTACGGCCATGGACATCATCAACCCGGCGAGCGAGACTGTGGCCGGCAAGGTGGCATTGGGCACCGCCGCTGACGTGGATCGTGCCGTAGCGGCCGCGCGCGCAGCATTCCCTGTGTGGTCGCAGACCAGCCGCGAGACACGCATCGCGCTGCTGGAACGCATCACCGCGCTGTACAAGGCGCGCATGGCGGATATTGCCGAGGCGGTGCGCACGGAGATCGGCGCACCCGTGGCCTTGTGCAATACGCTTCAGGCCCCGATCGGCCTCGCACACCTGGCTGCAGCGACCGAAACACTGCGCAAGTTCGAGTTCGAGACCACGTATGGCAACAACTACGTGCAACATGAACCGATCGGCGTGGCCGCGCTTGTCACCGCATGGAACTGGCCGCTGAGCCTGATCTGCGCCAAGACCGCCGCTGCGCTCGCGGCCGGCTGCACGGTGGTGCTCAAGCCCTCGGAAATCGCGCCGCTCGACGCGGCGATCTTCGCGGAGATCATGCATGAAGCCGGCACCCCTGCCGGCGTGTTCAATATGATCTATGGCGAAGGCAAGACGGTGGGCGCGCGGCTGTCGTCGCATCCCGATGTGGATGTGATCTCGATCACGGGTTCCACGCGTGCCGGCGTGGAAGTTGCGCTCAGCGCGGCGCCGACCGTCAAGCGCGTCCACCAGGAGCTCGGCGGCAAATCGCCGCTGCTGATCCTCGACGATGCCGACCTGCAGGCGGCTGTCACCACTGGCGTGACGCAGGTCATGATGAACTCCGGCCAGACCTGTATTGCGCCGACGCGCATGCTGGTCCCGCGCGAGCGCTATGCCGAAGCCGTCGCAGTTGCGGCGGCTGTGGCCAACGCGATTCCTGTGGGCGATCCTGCCGACGCAGCCACCAAGATGGGCCCGATTTCCAACCGCGCCCAGTATGAAAAGGTCCAGCGCATGATCGGCGCGGGCATCGAGGAAGGCGCGCGCGTCGCCGCCGGCGGCACGGGCCGCCCCGACGGGCTGGAGTGCGGCTTCTTTGCGCGCCCGACGGTGTTCGCCGACGTGAACAACGGCATGGCCATCGCGCGCGAGGAAATCTTCGGCCCGGTGCTCGTGATGATTGCCTACGACGGCGAAGAGGACGGCATTGCGATCGCCAACGATACGCCGTACGGCCTTGCCGCGTATGTGGCATCGGGCGACACGGCGCGTGCGCGCCGCGTTGCAGCACGGCTGCGTGCAGGGTCGGTGCGCATCAACGGCGCCCAGGTAGACCTGGCCATGCCGTTCGGCGGCTACAAGGCATCGGGCAATGGCCGCGAGAACGGCGCCTACGGCCTGTCGGAATTCCTCGAATGCAAGTCCGTCATGCTGTGACGGGTATCGGGGTCGGCCCCGATATTTTGTAGCGGGCCATTTCGATAGTGTCGCTTCGCTGGCCCGCCATCCGGACGGGCTGGCATTTCCCACCGACGCAGCACGAGGAGACATCATGAGCCGATCCTTCCGGCGCGGCCGACCGGCGCAGACCGGTGCCGCCGCCCTGCTTGTCCTTGCCACCGCCTCCGCCGCCGTTGCGGCCGGTGATCCGCCCGCAAGGACATCCAACGCCCGCATCGGCGCCGCGACGCGCCAGGTCGACGGCGACTTCATCCGCAACAATGCGGCCGCCACGCGCGACTGGCCCAGCTATGGCCTTGACTATGCCGAGACACGCTTCAGCCGGCTCGGGCAGGTGAACGCCGGCAACGTCAAGGAACTCGGGCTGGCCTGGTCCTACAACCTCGAATCGACGCGCGGCGTCGAGGCGACCCCGCTGGTGGTCGATGGCGTGATGTACGTCAGCGCGTCCTGGAGCGTGGTCCACGCGATCGATACGCGCACCGGCAAGCGCCTGTGGACGTTCGACCCGAAGGTCGACAAGTCCATCGGCTACAAGGGCTGCTGCGACGTGGTCAACCGCGGCGTGGCGCTGTACCAGGGCAAGGTGTTCGTGGCGTCCTACGACGGCCGCCTGATCGCCGTCGATGCCGTCACCGGGCGCAAGCTGTGGGAGAAGGACACCATCATCGACCATAGCCGCGCGTACACCATCACCGGCGCGCCGCGTGTGTTCAAGGGCAAGGTCATCATCGGCAACAGCGGCGCGGAGTATGGCGTGCGCGGCTACATTACGGCCTACGATGCCAGCTCCGGCGAACAGAAATGGCGCTGGTTCACGGTGCCCGGCGATCCCGCGAAGCCGTTCGAGGATGCATCGATGGCGCGCGCCGCGCAGACCTGGGATCCGGCCGGCAAATGGTGGGAGGCCGGTGGTGGCGGCACCGCGTGGGACACCCTCACCTTCGACCCCGAACTCAACCTGATGTACGTGGGCACCGGCAACGGCTCGCCGTGGGCGCACCGCACGCGCAGCCCGGCCGGCGGCGATAACCTGTACCTGGCTTCGATCGTCGCGCTGGACCCCGACACCGGCAAGTACGTGTGGCACTACCAGGAGACACCGGGCGACAACTGGGACTACACGTCGACGTCGCCGATGATCCTGGCCGACCTGAAGATCGACGGCCAGCCGCGCAAGGTGATCCTGCACGCGCCGAAGAACGGCTTCTTCTTCGTGATCGACCGGACCGATGGCCGCTTCATCTCCGCGAAGAACTACGTCGATGTGAACTGGACCACGGGCTACGACGCCAACGGCCGTCCCGCCGAAGTTCCCGAGGCACGCGCGACCGACAAGCCCTATGACGCGATTCCGGGCCCGTACGGTGGCCACAACTGGCAGTCGATGTCGTTCAATCCGCAGACCGGGCTGGTCTACGTGCCGGCGCAGAACGTGCCGGCGAACCTCATGGACGACAAGCGCTGGCGCTTCAATGCCACTGCGCCCGGTGCGCTGCAGAGCAACACCGGTTGGAACACCGGCAAGATCGTCGGCTCGGCGAGCCCGGCCAACAAGCCGTTCGGACGCCTGATCGCGTGGGACCCGGTGCAGCAGAAGGCGGCATGGACGCAGGAATACGTCGCGCCATGGAATGGTGGCACGCTGACCACGGCGGGCAACCTGGTGTTCCAGGGCACGTCGGACGGACGGCTGATTGCCTATGACGCGCGCAACGGCGACAAGCTGTGGGAAACGCCGACGGGTACCGGCGTCATCGCTGCCCCGACAACGTACATGGTCGATGGCAAGCAGTATGTGTCGATCGCTGTGGGCTGGGGTGGTGCGTATGGCGCGTACCGCCGCGTCGCCGACCGCGAGGGTCCCGGCACGGTCTATACGTTCGCGCTCGGCGGCAAGGCGGCCATGCCGGAATTCGTCAAGGCACGCGTGGGCGAACTGCTGTCCGGGGTCAGCTACGATCCGGCCAACGTAAAGGCCGGTGCCGGCCTCTACGTCAGCAACTGCGTGGCCTGCCATGGCGTGCCGGGCGTGGATCGCGGCGGCAATATTCCCAACCTGGGCTATATGCACGCGACCTACATCCAGAACCTGGACAAGTTCATCTTCAAGGGGCCTGCGATGGTGCGCGGCATGCCGGACTTCAGCGGCAAGCTGAGCGCCGACGATGTCGAGAAGCTGAAGGCCTTTATCCAGGGCACGGCCGACGCGATCCGGCCCAAGTCGGTCGCCGGTACCGGCCAGTAGCCTGATTGCAAGCGGAAGGCCGTCCGCCCCGTCAGTCGATGGCGGGGCGGCGGCTGATAGTCCAGCCCGTGAACGGCGTGGCCGTGCTGCGATGCGCGGTCCAGAGCGTCTGGCAAGACTCGCACTGATGTTCGCGGGTCTGGCACAGCGCGCTGCCGCCGAAGTTGCGCTCACGCACTTCACCGAGCGGGCGCAGCGCACCATGCCCAGCGGCGCAGCGCGCGTCCAGGCGCAGCCGTTCGCAACGCCGGCACAACGGGCGCGGCGCAAGCTCAGTGCATGGCTGCGTGGCGGAAACGCGTTCCGCGGGCAGGAGCGATGCGCCTGCCGCCGCCGCATCATCCTCCATGGGTGCCGTGCCGCCGACGCGATGCCGCGTGCGATGCAGCGCCGCCCAGTAGAGCGCCCGCAGCGCGGGCGACCCGTCGCGCATGACAGCCTGGCGGCAACGCTCGGCATGCCGCGCCATCGGCAGGCCGAACTCCGCGGCCGAAGCAAAACAAACGACCTGCACCTGCGGTGCGCCATCGTCCACCCATTGCTCGAACAGCGCACTCAACTGCCGGCGGTAGTCGTCCTCGCCGCCCGAGGCGCGAGCCAGTGCGGTGCGGTGCGCGCGGCGGCTCAGGGCCCGCACTTCGCGCCTGAGTTCGCTCATTGCCGGCAATAGCCGCGCGGGCGTCTCCTCCCGTACCGGCGTGGCACGCATCCTGTGCAAACGGCTCACTTCCTGCTCCTGTGTCGTTGGTCCGGCGCCCCACGCGACAACGCTCCGGGCCCGATCTGGCAAGTCGATTCTAGGACCGCCATGGCATACGCCAGCCCCCCGTAACCGGGGGCAACCTGATACGGGTGGGTGATTGCAACCCCGGGATTTGCTCTACTTGTCTGCATGATCAACGGCGCGGTTGCGCCAATGCAGAAGGAATCGGGAGACAGTCATGGGCGTACTGAGCGGCATCCGCGTCGTGGAATTCGAAGCTATCGGGCCGGGGCCGTTCGGCGCCATGCTGCTGGCTGACATGGGCGCCGACGTGGTGCGTATCGACCGCCCGCAGCCTCCGAGCGACCTGGGTCCGAAGCGGACCGGCGGTGGCAAGCGTGTCGATGTGACCGGACGCGGGCGGCGCTCCGTCACGCTGGACCTGAAGCAGGCCGATGCGCAGCAGGCGGCACTGGAACTGATGGCGCGCGCCGACGTGGTAATCGAAGGGTTCCGCCCCGGCACCATGGAACGTCTTGGTCTTGGGCCTGACGTCGCGCTCGCACGCAATCCGAAGCTCGTCTACGGCCGCATGACCGGCTGGGGCCAGACCGGGCCGCTGGCGGACCGTGCGGGGCATGACCTGAACTACATCGCGCTTTCCGGCGTGCTGTCGGGCATTGGCCGCGCTGGCGAGGCGCCCGTGCCGCCACTGAACCTCGTCGGCGACTACGGCGGCGGCGGCATGCTGCTCGCGCTTGGCGTGGTGGCGGCCCTGCTGCATGTGCAGCGCGGCGGCAAGGGTCAGGTGGTGGACGCCGCCATGACCGAAGGCGCTGCGCAGCTTGGTGCCGTGATCTGGGGCCTGCTCGCTTCGGGTAGCTGGCAGGAAGAACGCCAGAGCAATGTGCTCGATGGCGGCGCGCCGTGGTACGACAGCTATCGAACGCGCGACAGCAAATACATGGCCATTGGCCCGGTCGAAGGCCGCTTCTACGCCGAACTGCTCGAAAAGCTGGGACTGGCTGCAGAGGAACTGCCTGCGCAGTACGACCGTAACGGCTGGCCTTTGCTGCGCCGGCGCTTTGAAGCCGCCTTCCTGACCCGCACCCGCGACGAATGGTGTGCGGTATTCGAAGGCAGCGACGCCTGCTGGGCACCAGTGCTCGACTTCAGCGAGGCGCCGTCGCATCCGCACCATCGCGCGCGCGGCAGCTTCATCGAGGTCGATGGCGTGGTGCAGCCGGCACCGGCGCCTCGCTTCCTGGGCACGCCTTCCGAGGTCCGCGGCGCCGCACCGCAGCGCGGGCAGCACGGCGCCGACGCGCTGCGCGACTGGGGCTTTGATGCCGACGCCGTGGCGCGCCTGCAGGCACTTGGCATGGGTTTCCTGTCCGGCGAGTAAGCCGGGCATTGACGTTGTCTCCACCTTGCCGCCACCGCGTGGCAAGTTTTCAGCTCCGGCCATCGGCCGGAGCCTTTTTCCCGCATGAATATGTCAGCCACCCGATCCATTGCCTTCGAATGCGGCGCGTTGCCGGCGCGGCAGGACGTCGCTGTCGTCCCCGCAGGCTTCCGGCCACTCCCGACGCACCGCGGTTTCATCCATCTCTTCGGGCCGGTGTATCTGCACGAGACCGAGCCCGTGGTCGGTGCGCGGGTGGCCGCAGAGCATCTCAACGTGCAGGACATTGCCCATGGCGGCTACCTGGCCGCGCTGGCGGACAGCGCCTACGGCATCGTCATGCGGCGGGACAACCCCGACCTGGTGCCGCGCACGGCTCACCTGAGCGTGGACTACCTGTCCGCCGTGCGTGAAGGCGACTGGATCGAAGCGCGGGTGACGTTCGTCAAGCAAGGCAAGCGCATCACCAACGGCCTGTGTTGCCTGACTGTCGACGGGCGCATGGTGCTGCAGACCACCGGTGTCTTCGCCACGCAGCGCGTCGGGACCGGGGAAACCCGCGCGAGGGAAAACCCGCCCAGCCAAACCTGAGGGTTCCCGCCCGCCGCGCGCACGATACCGTTTCGATTCGCCTGCGCCGCACGCGCAGATCCGCCCTACCCTTGAAGTGAGGTAAAACGAAATGCGTAGCAAACCCCTGTTCTTCCTTGGCCTGCTGGCATGGAGCGCGATGAGCGCGGCGCAGACCTATCCGTCGCGGCCCATCACCTTCGTCGTGCCCGGCCCTCCTGGCGGCGCCACTGATACCGTCGCACGCGCACTGGCCGAGGACATGGGCAAGCGGCTCGGCCAGCCGATCATCGTCGACAACAAGCCCGGCGGCGGCGGCATGATCGCTGTGCAGGCCGTCACGCGTGGCGCGCCGGACGGCTACACCATCCTGCTTTCGCACTCGGCCCCGCTAATCAACACGCCGTACCTGTATGCTCACGTTCCGTATGACGTGCGCCGCGACCTGGCCTTCGTCAGCGAAGTCGCAGTGGGCAAGATCGTGTTCGCGGTCACGCGCGATGTGCCGGCGAAGAACGTGCAGGAGTTCCTGGCTTGGGCGGCGAAGAACAAGGGCAAGGTGAGCTTCGGTTCGTATGGCGTGGGATCGTTTCCGCACCTCGTGGGCGCTCACCTGAACCAGACGCGCGGCCTGGACATGACGCACGTGGCCTACAAGGGCGAAGCGCCGATGGTGCAGGACATGCTGGCCGGCAATATTTCTTGGGCCATCGGCTCGGTGACCACGCTCGGGCCGCAGATCAAGAGCGGCCGCTTGCGCGCCCTGGCCGTGATGGGTGACAAGCGCATCAAGGAGATGCCTGATGTGCCGACCATGACCGAAGCCGGCATGGCCGATCAGGAGATGCGTCCGCCTGCGTGGCTGGGGCTGTTTGCACGGTCGGGCACGCCTGCGGCGATCCTGTCGAGGCTGGAGAGCGAGGCGCGTGCGTCGGTGCAGTCGCCGGCCATGCGTGCGAGGCTTGATGCGATGGCGCTGGAGCCGGTCGGCAATACTTCCGCCGAGTTCAGGCGGGAGTTTGATGCGACGGAGCCGGTAATGGCCAGGTTGATTAAGGCTAGTGGGGCGACGGCAGAGTGAAGGGGGGTGAGGAGGCTGCTGGTGAGGGCGGGGTTTATCGTTCTTGGCAGGCGCCGCCGTTTCGCCGGCGTAGCCGGCGGGGGTTTTGTAGTTGGGATTGAGGTGTCGTTCTTGGCAGGCGCCGCTGTTTCGCCGGCGTAGCCGGCGACCTACTCTTTTGTCCGAGCGACAAAAGAGTAGGCAGAAAAGCGCGTCGTTGCCGCTGGCCATCAATTCCACGGCGGCAGGGGTTCAAACGGCTTTGGACGCCTGCGATGGTGGTCAGCCGTTCGACCCTGCTACGCCATGTGAGTCAGAACCTGTGCCTGGCGCGGCACGGCTTTTGGACGATCCCCAAGACGGACTCGGGTACAGCGTTTCAATAAGGTCAGTGGTGGGACGCCTTCGGCTGCGCTACGCGCGCGTCGTCGTCTGGGCGCAAGCTGATCAACCTCGCTGGTGCCCGAGGTCCCTTTATCCCTTCCGCTGCCCTTTCTCTACTCCGCGCATGCATGCGCGGGCATCGTCACCGAGGCGTGGTTGGCCCTGGGCCTGTGTGCTTAGACTAGGGCTCTGCGCGTAGCGCAGCCGAAGGCCCTTGCACGATGCCGTTGGCAGCAGGGGCCACGAACGCTTGCAGGGCTCGTTCAATCAGCGCCGTATTCCCGGCCACGGTCGTGCCCCACGCGGCAGGCAGCGTGACTGACTCTGAAGCCCATACCCGTACAACACCGCTGGCACACTACGATA
The DNA here is from genome assembly GCF_905397435.1 of Cupriavidus numazuensis. GTDB lineage: Bacteria > Pseudomonadota > Gammaproteobacteria > Burkholderiales > Burkholderiaceae > Cupriavidus > Cupriavidus numazuensis. The sequence goes on along the minus strand of NZ_CAJPVI010000025.1, from coordinate 51,228 downwards.
AAAATTCGCCCCTTTGGGGCAACCAAAACGCGTTTTTGGTTACTTTTGTCGCTCGGACAAAAGTGACTCGCCGGCTACGCCGGCGAAACAGCGGCGCCCGCCAAGCACGACACCCCCCGATTCCGTCAAAGAACCCATAACCCTCACCCCCTCCCCACCCCCTGCTGCACAGCACTACGCGCCTTCAAAATCGCATCGTAACGACGCGACACCCCCAGCTTGCTGAAGATCTGCCGCATATTCCACTTCACGGTATCGACGCTGAGATTGAGCACCAGCGCAATATGCTTGTTGGTCATCGACTGTTCGAGCAGCGCCAGGATTTCGCGCTCGCGGCGCGTCAGGACATGGCTGAGCGCGCTGCCCATCTGGTCCGGATCGACGCCAGCTACGACAGGCTGCGCCGATGCGCTACGACCAACCGGCTCGCGCGCGACGGCAAGTTGCCGGTCGACTGGCGGCTGGGCCGTATGGCCCGCCGGCAGTTCGCCGGCGTACTCGCCTAGCAGCTTTCGCACGCGTTCCCCTTCGTCGACAAAGGTCCTGACCAGCCCCAGACGTTCGCCTGCAGCCAGCGCGGAAGCCAGACAGGTCCGCGCCATTTCAGATTGCCCGACATCCTCCCAGGCCTGCGCCTGCAGCAGTTCGGCACAGGCTACCAGCCGTATCCTGCCGCTTGCCTCGCCCTCGGAATGGGCGATTTCCAGCGCGGCCTGTGCCTGTTCCGGATCTGCCGCCGCCAGTGCCACGCGGGCGCGCGAGAGCGCCACGATGGCCCTGATCTCCTGGTCGCGCGGTATGTCGAGAACATGGGCGCGCGCGATGTCGTCGAGCGCTGCCTGCAGGCGCCCCGCATGGCGGCGGTCATGCAGCGACAGCGCGAGCCGCACCTGCTCCGCGACCACCCTTGCCTCCCCGCGCGGCAGGCCGCGTTGCTGGAGCGTGGATTCCGCTTCGGCAAGGCTCGCCAGGGCGTGGTGGACTTCGCCACTGCAGGCCAGCAGGCGCGCGCGGCACACCGCCGCCTCGATCAGCACGTCAGGCGTGGCAAAGCGCACCAGCGCGAAGCGTCCCGCCAGATGCTCGCGCGCCTGCTGCGGCTGGTCCTGCTCATACAGCGCACAGGCGACCGGCACCGCGCACAGGCATGCGGCAATCGAACGCCAGCCATAGGTGCGTTCCGCCGTCGCCAGGGCTTCGCCGCCGAGGCGGAATGCCTCGCGCGCATGCCCTTCCAGCCATGCCGCCACGGCTGCAGTGCCGGTGCGCATCAGCGCGATCTCGCTGGCGTCGGCGCGCGCCGGCGCCAGGTGTGGCGGGCGCCGGCCCGTCATCGCGCCGCAACGCGTAGCCAAGGCCATGCGGACGTGCTCGAGCGCCGGGCTATCGATCGGAGGGTCTGGCATTGCCTGGAAAATGGCTTGCGCGCGCGGCAGATCGTCGCGCTGGACAGCAATCGTCGCGGTGACCAGCGCCGTGTGCCGCGCGACGGTCAGCGCATCGCAGGCGCCCATTGCGTGCCAGCGATGCAGCCAGTCCATCGCTTCCTGGGGCCTCGCCGATACCACGCACGCCCACACGGCAGTCAGGCAGAGCACGGGGTGGTCGATCGGGCGGCCCGCGGGGCGGCCATCGAGCCAGCGCAGGAAGTCACGCAGCTGGCTCACTGCAGGCAGATCCGGCGCAACTTCGTCGAGTACCGCAATGACCGGTGCGTCGTCGCCGCAGCGCAGCGCATGCGGCAGCGCTTCGGAGACGTAACCCTGCTGGGCCAGCCACATGGCGGCGCGGCGATGCAGTTCGGCGGCATCGTCCTCGCTTGCGGGATGGCGGTGCCGCAGCGCGGCGGCAAACTGCGGGTGAAAGCGCCACCAGCCGTCGGCCTGAGCCGTTGCAGGCTGCAGGAAAAGCCCCAGTTCGTCGGCTACCGCCAGCCGTTGCGCGGAGTCCGCATCGCCTGTCACGTGCGTGGCCAACGCGGCATTGAAGCGGCGCAGCCGGGAGAGCCACGTGGCCCAGCGCAGCAGGTCCTCGGGGAGGCCTGGCAAGGCTGCTTCGTCGATGTAGTCACGCAAGGCGGCGGGGCATGGAGCGTCAGCCCCATCGCTGTCATTGGCAAGCGCGCCGGCCTGTCCGGCGAGCAGTTCCAGTCCGACCGGCCAGCCCTCGGTCGACTCGTGCATCAACACCGCCGCGTCCAACGCTTCGGCGTTCCCACGGGATGACGCGTTCGGCCGGCGTGCCAGGAAGGCCTGAGTCTCCGCGAGACTGAAAGCCAGGTCGATGGCGCCCACGGTATGCAGTTCGCCAGCGCCCTGAAGCCTTCCGAGCGCCAGCGCGCTCGCCTGCCGTGTGGCAGCAACGACGTGCACGTCCGGCAGGCGCGCATCGAGCAGCGACTGCAGCACAGCAACGGTGGCGGGTTCGCGCACGTGTTCCAGTTCGTCGAGCACCAGATAGAGCTCACCGGCGGCGCCGGCCAGTGCGCCAATCAGGTCGCGCACCAGGATCTGGGGATCGGAGCAACTGGCTGGCTGCCAGCGCAGATTGAGCCCCGCTTGCCTGAAGCTCGCGTGCAGACTGGTGCAGAACGCGTATGGCGAGTCATCTTCCTCGCACAGCGTCAGCCACGCGACGCGTGCACCCTCCTCCACCAGGCGCTTGCGCCATTGCGCGAGCGTGAGGGACTTGCCATAACCGGCCGGCGCACGCAGCAGCATCAGCCGGCAATGCCGTGCAGCATGCAGTTGGCGCACCAGTGCGTCGCGCGGTACCAGCCGCTGGGAAAGCCGCGGCGGCATGAAGCGGGTGGCAAGGGGTGGGTAACGTTCCATCGGGCCTTCAGCGGAGCGCGGGACAAACTGCCGGCCGGCCGATCATCGGCGGCCGGGACGCAGCCGCACTATAGGGGACAGAGGCGATGGCATGGCCGCGCGGTTGCCCGCCCCACCTTTTGCGGGTGGGGCACCGGACCGGCCGCCACTCGCGGCGAAGGGGCCGGGTCAGCGAATGTGGCGCCAGCGGGGTCTGCGCGGCGCCGCAGGTGGCGGCGAATGGGGTCAACTGCCGTACAATCGGCCGCACATGGATCCCACATGGATCCCACAAGGTTCCTTTTCCACGGCCCCTCAACAACTGTACCGAGTGTTCCGCCCCATGCCTGAACGGACCGATACGCCCTCGCCCGCCCCTGCGCCATCTCTCGCTGCAACCATGCCGGCACGTGCCGGCGTGGCACAGCGCGGCGCGGCCCGCGTCGTGGCCCGCGAGCGGCTGCTGGCGCAACTGACCGAAGCGCGCCGGCGCCGCTGCATCGTGATCCAGGGACCGGCAGGTTGCGGCAAGTCCGCGGCGCTGATGGCCTGGCGTCTGGAGCTGCTTGGCCTTGGCTTCGACATGGCGTGGCTGACGGCGGAGCCCGAGGACAACGACCTCGCACGCTGGCTCGACCGGCTGCTGGGATGCCTGTCGGACGTCAGCCCCGCCATCACGCGCGAAGCCATGCTGCTGGCGGGCCGCGGGCTGGACGATGAAGGCGTCGAGCGCACCATCATCGCGTTGGTGCGCGGCATTGCCGCCTGCCCGCGTGAACTCACGCTGGTGCTCGACGATCTCCATCACATCACCGAGTTGCGCGTGCGCGACGCGATGCAATGGCTGGTGGATTACGCACCGCCTAACCTGCATCTGGTGCTGGTTTCCCGCGCTGCGCTGCCGCTCTCTCTGGGCCGCGTGCGGGACCAGGGCATGCTGCTGGAGCTCGACCAGCGCGACCTGCGCTTCACTGCCGAGGAATCGCGCCAGTTCCTGACGGCCCAGCTGGGGGACATCGCTCCGCGCGATGCGCGCATGCTGCACGAACTGACCGACGGCTGGGTAGCAGGCCTGCAGCTGTTCGCCACGCACTGGAAGCGCAAGAAGCAGCACGACAGCGGCATTTCCTTTGCGACCGATTTCGTGCACGCCAATGTGCAGAATGCCGGCGCCTTTGCCGGCTATTTCGAGCGCGAGGTGCTGTCGCGCCTGGCGCCGGACGAGGCCGAGCTGCTGGTGCGCGCCGCCGCGTGCGAGCGCTTCAGTGCCTCGCTCTGTGCCGCGCTGAGCGAGGGCAGCCAGACCGAAGCCGAGGTGCTGACGCTGCTGGCACGGCTCGAAAGCGAGAACCTGTTCATTGCGCCGGTCGACGATTCCGGGCGCGAGACGTGGTATCGCCTGCACCCGCTGTTGCGCGAGACACTGGCCGAACGCTTTCGCGCACGCAGTGAACGCCAGCAAGCGGCTGTGCACGCCGCGGCCTGGCAATGGTTCCGCGACCACCGCATGCTCGAAGAGGCCGTGCGGCACGCGATCCTGGCCGGCGAGCCCGGCACGGCCGCCGATTTCGTCGAACGCTTCGCCACCACGCTGATGTCGCGTGGCGAAACGCGCAAGGCGCTCGCGTTGCTGCGGCTGTTGCCGGCCGAACAGGTCCAGCAGCGCATGGAACTGCGCATGCTGACGTTGCGCATGCATATCTACATGCACGACGCCGATGCTGCCGCGGCGATCGCCGACCGCATCGAAGCGGACCTGCCGGCCGACGCGGACAACCTGCGCTACCGCCTGGCCTTGCAGCGCCTCAGCATCATGGTGTTGCGCGACGACACTGCCGGCGCGCAGGCGCTGCTGCCACAGGTGCTGCAGCCGCCGGAACAGCTGGAGCCCTTCTACGCAGGTGGCCGCAACAACCTGCTGTCGTGGCTCTATATGCATCTCGGTGAATTCGAACAGGCTCGCCGCGTCCAGACCGACGCCCGGCCCCTCATGGTCGAAGGCGCACCGCTGGTCGGTACGGCCAGCGGCAGCCTGAACGGGCGTTGCATGATCGGTTTCAGCTACGCGCTCGAGGGCAAGATGCTGCAGGCCGAGCGCGTGTGCCGCGACGTGCTGCGCGAAGTCGAACAGGCGGGCAGCACGCGTTCGGAGCCCGAGTACTTTGCCGCGGCACTGCTGGCCGAAACCCTCTACGAACAAGGCGACCTGGACGCTGCGCGGCGTTTGCTGGAAGACCGCGTGGACGTGCTGGAACGGGTATCGATCCCCGATACCGTGCTGCGCGTGCACACCGTGCTGGCCGCTGCGCATTGGCTGAGCGGCCACCGGCTCGATGCCTTTGCGCAGCTCGAACGCATGGAAGAGTACGGCAACCAATTCCGGCTCGACCGGCTGGTGGCCCAGAGCCTCGGCTACCAGGTCCTGCTAAATCTCGTCAGTGGCGATATCGACACTGCCGAAGCGGTGCTGGCCCGGCTGCGCGCGGTCGCGCTGCGCCACCAGCATGCGCCCCGGGGCTCGCTCGATGCCATCCACTTGTCCGCCGAACGGGCCAGCATTCTCGTCAGCCTGGCGCACGATGACCTCGACGACGGCTGGCGGCGCGTCATGGACCTGCTGGCGTATTGCGAGGCACGCGGATGGCAGCGGCATGCCACGCAGCAGCACATCCTGGCCGCGGTGATCGCATCGCGGCGCGGCGACACGGAGACGGTCCAGGATCACGCCATGATCGCCCTGCGTCTCGGGCACAAGCTCGGCCTGGTCCGGGCGTTGATGGACGCCTACCCGGGCTCGCTTGACCTGCTTGTCGCCGCGGCGGCCAATGAGCCGCAGGATCCGGTGCTCGGCTTCTACGTCGAGCGCCTGCAGGCTGCGGCGCGTGCGCTGCCGCAGATGACGGCCGATGCTCCCGACAGCGCCGGCCACGCCTTGGCAGGACAGGAAGAACTGAGCGACCGCGAAGCCGACGTGGTGCGGCTGCTGGCGCAGGCGCTGCCCAACAAGAAGATCGCCCGCACGCTCGGCCTGTCGCCGGAAACGGTGAAGTGGCATTTGCGGAACATCTTCCGCAAGCTCGGCGTGAGCAGCCGCGACGAGGCCGTGGCGCGCATGCGCGACCGCGGGCTCGGACAGGACGCCTGAGCGCGGCGCACACGGTTTCCCCCTCCGGGCCGCCCACGCCCTGACCACCCGGCCACCTGATGCGGGTGGTTTTCCCACCCCACCCCTCCCCGGTAACTTAGCGCCATACCAACGCCACGCCCTGCCAGCAGCGCAGGCGGCGAGCGCAAGGCGAGCCACCCTGGCCCGCCCTATACCGTGGAGGCAACAACATGACAGCATCCCTGGCCGGAACTGTGCCAGCCGTGCCGGCTGACCAGCCGGCACGCTACCGCCCGACCGTATTCCCGAGCCGCCAGACGGTGGTGGAAACCCGTGCGGACGGCACCGTCCTGCTGCGTTGCGCCACGCCACCTGCGGACCTGACCCAGCACGGCCTGCCCGAGTTCCTGCCGCAGTGGGCGGAACGGCGCGGCACCCTCCCCGCGTTCCGCGAGCGTGATGCGCAAGGCGAGTGGCGGTCGCTGAGCTGGGCCGATCTGTGGCAGCAAGTGCAGGCAGTCGGCGCCGCGCTGCTCGACATGGGCCTGGGCCAGGACCGCCCGCTGATGCTGCTGTCCGGCAATTCCATCGAACAGGCCGTGCTGCTGCTTGCCGCAGAATACGTCGGCGTGCCGACCGCGCCCGTTTCGCCGGCCTACTCGCTGGTGAGCCGCGATTTCGCCCGGCTGCGCAGCGTGGCAGAGCTGGTGCCGCCGGCCGCGGTCTTCGTGCAGTCGGCCGCGCCCTTCGAACGCGCCATTGCGGCGCTGGACTGCGGCAATGCCCCGGTTATTGCCGTGAGCGGCGCAACGGGCAACCAAATGGCGTGGAGCCAGCTTGTTGCCACCGAACTGACGCCGGCACGCCTGAGCCGCCTGGCGGCCGCACACGCGGCGATCCGCCCTGAGCAGACCGGCCGCGTGCTGTTCACGTCAGGCTCGACCGGCACGCCGAAGGGCGTGGCGCTGTCGTACAGCAACCTGGCCGCTGTCGCCACCTACTATGCAGACACCTATGCTGCGCTGACCGAGCGCCAGCCGTCGTTCCTGTGCTGGCTGCCCTGGCACCATGGCCTGGGCGGCGTGCTCAACCTGAGCCGTGCGGTCGTGCTGGGCGGTACGCACTACATCGACGACGGCAGGCCGCTGCCTGGCCAGTTCGAGCGCACGGTGCGCAACCTGCGCGAAGTCTCCCCGGCAATCTTCACGAGCGTGCCGTCGGCGTGGACCATGCTGGCCACGGAACTGGAGCGTGACCCGGAACTGGCCCGCAGCCTGTTCGCCGAGGCCGTGAATTTCTCCTACGGCGGCGCCAGCCTGCCGCGCGACGTGTGGGAGCGCATCCACCGTGCCGCGGAAGCCACCATTGGCGAGCGCATCGTGTTCTGTTCGGGCCTGGCCTGTACCGAGACCAGCGGCATGGGCATCCAGTGTCCGTGGCCGACCGAGGCGCCGGGCAACGTCGGCGTGCCGATGCCCGGCTCCGAAGTCAAGCTCGTCCCGCTGGACAGTGGCGACGGTCGCTACGAAATCCGTATGCGCGGCCCGTTCGTGTTCGCCGGTTACGTCAAGCGTCCGGACCTGACCGCAGCCGCCTTCGACGACGAAGGCTACTTCTGCCTCGGCGACGCCGTACGCCTGGCCGATCCGGCCGACCCGGCGCGTGGCGTGACCTTCGCCGGCCGCGTGGTGGAGGACTTCAAGCTCACCAACGGCACGTGGGTGCGCACCGGCGCGGTCCGCCTGGGCCTGGTCGAGCAATGCGCGCCGCTGATCACCGACGCCGTCGTCTGCGGCCACGACTACGACTATCTGGCCGCGCTGGCCTGGCCGAACCTGCCCGCGTGCCGCGCGCTTGCGCCGGAACTCGCCGAGGCCGATGCGGAAACCCTGGTGCGCCACCCGGTGGTCATCAACGCAATCCGCGACCGGCTGCGTGGCGGCAGCGCCGGCGCCAGCATGGCCGTGCGGCGCGTGCTGCTGATGGCCGAGCCGCCTTCCATCGACGCCAACGAAATTGCCGACAAGGGCTACGTCAACCAGGCCGCCACGCGCGCGCGCCGGGCCCACCTTGTCTATGAACTGTTCCAACCCCAGCCCGCGCCCCACGTGGCCTGCGCATCCTGAACCCGCTTCCACCGGAGCCTTCCATGCAAATCACCCGTACGATCTACCGCGACGACCACGAAATGTTCCGCACCACGGTGCGCCGCTTCCTTGAGAAGGAATGCGTGCCCCGCCAGGCCGAATGGGACAAGGCTGGCGTGGTCGACCGCGAAACCTGGCTCAAGGCCGGCCGTGAAGGCCTGCTGTGCGTCACGCTGCCGACCGAATACGGTGGCGGCGGCGGCGACTTCGGCCACTCGGCGATCTACAACGAGGAACTGGCGCGCGCCGGCGTGAGCGGCCTGGGCTTCGGCGTCCATTCGGACATCATTGCCCCGTACATCAACCGCATCGGCAATGAAGAGCAGAAGCAGCGCTGGCTGCCGAAGGTCTGCTCGGGCGAATACGTCCTGGCGATCGGCATGACCGAGCCGGGCACCGGCAGCGACCTCAAGGCCATCCGTACCACGGCCGTCCGCGACGGCGACGAGTATGTGATCAATGGCAGCAAGACGTTCATCAGCAATGGCCTGAACGCCGACCTGATCATCATGGTCTGCAAGACCGACCCGGCCGCCGGTGCGCGCGGTGTCAGCCTGATCATGGTCGAAGCCGACCGCGAAGGCTTCCGCCGCGGCCGCAAGCTCGACAAGGTGGGCCAGCACGCGCAGGACACCGCCGAGCTGTTCTTCGACAACGTGCGCGTTCCCGTCAGCAACCTGATGGGCGAAGAAGGCAAGGGCTTTGCCTACCTGATGGGCGAGCTGCCGCAGGAGCGTCTGTCGATCGCCATCAGCGCCGCCGCCAAGCTGGAGACCTGCCTGGAGCACACGCTCAACTACGTGAAGGACCGCAAGGCGTTCAACCAGACCGTGTGGGACTTCCAGAACACCAAGTTCAAGCTCGCCGACATCAAGGCCCAGGCGATTGCCGTGCGCCTGATGGTGGACCACTACCTCGGCGAGCACATCCGCCGCCGCCTGACGCTCGAAGAAGCGGCCATCGCCAAGCTCTACGCGACCGAGGCGCTGGGCAAGGCGCTCGACGAGATGGTGCAGCTCCACGGCGGCTACGGCTACATGCTGGAGTACCCGGTGGCGCGTGCGTTCGCCGATTCGCGCGTGACGCGCATCTACGGCGGCACCAGCGAAGTCATGCGCGACCTGATCTCGCGCAAGCTGTAAGCGTCCCCAACAACAACCCGAAGATATTCAGGAGCCATTCAATGACTCGCAAAGTTTTCGTCGCCGGCGTCGGCATGATCCCGTTCAAGAAGCCCGGCACCAGCGAAACCTATGACACGATGGGCGCTCACGCCGTGAAGCAGGCGCTGGAAGATGCCGGCCTGTCCTACGCCGACGTGCAGCAGGCTTATGCCGGCTACGTCTACGGCGATTCCACGTGCGGCCAGAAGGCGCTGTACCACGTCGGCATGAGCGGCATTCCGGTCATCAACGTCAACAACAACTGCGCGACGGGTTCGTCTGCGCTGTTCCTTGCGCGCCAGGCCGTGCAAAGCGGTGCGGTGGATTGCGCGCTCGCCGTTGGCTTCGAGTTCATGAATCCCGGCGCGCTGAAGTCCGCGTGGACGGACCGCGCCAGCGCGCTAGAGCGTGCCAACAACATCGTGGATGAACTGGTCGGCCGCCAGGAAGGCCTGAGCAATGCCATCCGCCAGTTCGCCGGCGCCGGCATGGCCCACATGAAGAAGTACGGCACGAAGCTGGAAACTTTCGCGAAGATCCGCGCCAAGGCCAGCCAGCACGCCGCGCGCAACCCGCTTGCCGTGTTCCGCAACATCGTCTCGACCGAAGACGTGATGGCCGCGCCGATGCTGTGGGACGGCGTGCTGACGCGCCTGATGGCCTGCCCGCCGACGTGCGGTGGTGCTGCTGCCATCGTGGTGTCCGAAGAGTTCGCCCGCAAGCGCGGCCTGCGCACCGATGTGCTGATCGCCGCGCAGGCGCTGACCACCGACACGCCGAGCACCTACGACGCGAAGGACATGATCCGCGTGGTCGGCTTCGACATGACACGCGCCGCCGCGGCCAGCGTCTACGAGCAGGCCGGCATCGGCCCGCGCGACATCGACGTGATCGAGCTGCACGACTGCTTCGCGCAGAACGAACTGCTGACCTATGAGGCGCTTGGCCTGTGCGACGAAGGCCACGGCGAGAAGCTGGTCAACGATGGCGACAACACCTATGGCGGCGAATGGGTCGTCAATCCTTCGGGCGGCCTGCTGTCCAAGGGCCATCCGCTCGGCGCCACCGGCCTCGCGCAGTGCTATGAGCTGACCCAGCAGATCCGCGGCACGGCCGAAGCGCGCCAGGTTGAGAACGCGAAGATCGCGCTGGCGCATAACGTCGGCCTCGGTGGCGCCTGTGTCGTCACCGTCTACCAGAAGGCCGGCTGACGGCTCACGAACCTCAAGAATTCCACGGAGGCATTCGACATGATCGACAAGAAACACATCGGCAAGGTGATCGCGGATTTCCGCACCACCGCCCCGGCCAGCCAGCTTCGCTTCTTTGCGAAGGCCACTGGCGAGACCCGCCCGGTCTACACCGACGAGTCCGCTGCACGCGATGCCGGCCATCCGGGCCTGCCGCTGCCGCCCACGTTCCTGTTCTCGCTGGAACTGGCGCAGCCGGCCAGCGGCTGGCGCGAAGAGCTTGGCATCAAGACCGAGCGCATCCTGCACGGCGAGCAGTCGTTCAAGTACCACCGCATGGCCTATGCCGGCGAGGTGCTGCACTTCCGCACCACCGTTGCGGATATCTACGACAAGAGGGGCGGCGCGCTGGAGTTCGTGGTGCGCGAGACCCGCGTCACCAACCAGGAAGGCGAGCACGTGGCGGACCTGCGCAGCGTGCTGGTACAGCGCAACGGCTGAGGAGAACTACGCATGACCAAGCTGAGCATTGACCAGGTCCAGGTCGGCGACACCCTGCCGCCGCTGACGCTGGAGCCGATCAACCGCACCACGCTGGCGTTGTTTGCCGGCGCATCGAACGATCACAACGCAATCCATATCGACACCGACTACGCACGCAAGGCCGGCATGCCGGACGTATTCGCGCACGGCATGCTGTCGATGGCCTATCTCGGGCGCCTGCTGACGCTGTGGGTCGACCAGCGTCAGTTGCGCGATTTCGGCGTGCGCTTCGTGGGCATCACGCACCTGGGCCACCGCATCACTTGCACGGGCCGCGTGACCGAGAAGTTCGAAGCCGATGGCGAACAGCGCGTCCGCCTGGAAATCCAGACCGCCAACCAGTATGGCGAAACCAGAATCCTGGGCGACGCAGTCGTCGCCCTGTAAGACCCAAACATACTCAGGAGTCAGAGATGGGAGCACTTGAAGGCAAGGTAGCACTGGTCACCGGTTCGGGCCGCGGCATCGGCAACGCAATCGCACTGCGGCTGGCCCGCGAAGGCGCACGCCTGGTCATCAACGACCTGGACGCCGAGCCCGCGCAGCAGACCGTGGAAGAACTGAAGGGCATGGGCGTGGAAGCCGTGGCCTGCGTCGGCAACGTCGCCGCGCCGGACTTCGCCGAGCGTTTCATCGGCACTGCCATGAACACGTTCAAGGGCATCGACATCATCGTCAACAACGCCGGCTTCACGTGGGACGACGTGGTGCAGAAGATGAGCGACGAGCAGTGGTACGCGATCCTGGACTGCCACATGACGGCACCGTTCCGCATCCTGCGCGCGGCTTACCCGCACCTCAAGGCGCTGCACGCGGCCGACAAGGAAGCGGGCCGCGAGGTGTACCGCAAGATCGTCAATATCTCGTCCACGTCGGGCCTGAACGGCAACGCCGGCCAGATCAACTACTCCGGCGCCAAGGCTGGCGTGATCGGCATGACGCGCGCGATGGCGCGCGAGTGGGGCCGCTTCAACGTCAACGTCAATGCGGTGGCCTTTGGCCTGATCCATACCCGCATGACGTCGGCTGACGCCAAGGCGGGTGCCACGGTCAATATCGAAGGCCGCGAAATCCGCGTGGGGCTGAACCCGGAAATGCTGAAGTCGCACGCGCAGCGCAACCCGCTGGGCCGTGGCGGTACGCCCGAAGAAGCGGCAGGTGGCGTCTACCTGTTCTGCTCGCCGGATTCGAACTACATCACGGGCCAGGTGGTGGCTGTCGCCGGCAACGTGCAGTAACGGGCGATTGTTGAGGAACGGCGGAGCGCATGCCTGCGCTCCGCGCGAGTCAAGGGCCTTGCGCGCAGTGGATGCGGTGTGCAAGGCTTTTTTTGTTTTTCCGCCGAATGGCTTGGGGTGGTGTTCTTGGCGGGCGCGGCTGTTTCGCGGGCGTAGCCGGCGGGGCTACTCGTTGGGGGGGGTTATCGTTCTTGGCGGGCGCTGCTGTTTCGCCGGCGTAGCCGGCGAGTCACTTTTGTCCGAGCGACAAAAGTAACCAAAAACGCGTTTTGGTTGCCCCAAAGGGGCGAATTTTTATCGTAGTGTGCCAGGGGTGTTGTACGGGTATGGGCTTCAGAGTCAGTCACGCTGCCTGCCGCGTGGGGCACGACCGTGGTCAGAATTACAGCGCTGATTGAACGAGCCCTGCAAGCGTCTGTGGCCCCTGCTTCGAGCGATATCGTGTGATCGCCTTCGGCTGCGCTGCGCGCAGAGCTCAAGTCTGAGCACACAGGCCCAGGGCAATCCACGCCTCGGGACGGTCCCCCGCGCATGGCATGCCGAAGTCGAGAAAGGACCTTGGACGCCTCGGGCGCCAGCGACGTTGATGAGCTCGCGTCCCGACTACGACGTGCGCGCAGCGCAGCCGAAGGCGTCCCACCACTGACCTAGTTGAAACGCTGTACCCGAGTCCGTCTTGGGGATCGTCCAAAAGTCGTGCCGCGCCAGGCACAGGTTCTGACTCACATGGCGTAGCAGGGTCGAACCACTGACCACCGTGGCAGGCGTCCAAAGCCGTTTGAATGACTGCCGCCGTGGAATTGATGGCCAGCGGCAACGACGCGCTTTTTGGTTACTTTTTGTCGCTCGGACAAAAAGTGACTCGCCGGCTACGCCGGCGAAACAGCAGCGCCTGCCAAGAACGACACCCCAATCCCAACCACAAAACCCCCGCCGACTACGCCGGCGAAACAGCGGCGCATGCCAAGAACGACACCCCCGCAAAGGCAGCGAAAAGCTTTGAACCATGCATCCGCGCCCACCCCCCCCTCAGTCAATAGGTACTCTCCCCTCCCCCCATCTGCAGCCTGATTGCAACACCCATACCCCCATCCACTCCCTTTTGGATGGGTTCCAAAAGCGTCCCCACGGCTCTAATGCAGGCAGACGAGCAAGCGGCTTGTCGCTGGCGTCACGCATGCGCGACGCCAGCTCCCGGGCCCCGATGGAGGCGGGTACCCGGCTGCAACGAAGACATCCAAGGAGAAGATCTAGCATGAAGAAATCGCTTTTCGCACTGGCAGCGAGCCTGCTGGCTGGTGCGGCGCACGCGCAGACCAGCGTTACGCTTTACGGGGTCATCGACGGGTCGGTCGAATACGTCAATCGGGTTGCATCCGCCGCGGCTACGCCCACCCAGGGTGGCAGCCGCTTCGGCATGCCGAGCGTGGGCGGCCTGTCGGCGTCGCGCTGGGGCTTGCGCGGCGTGGAAGACCTCGGGGCCGGCAACAAGGCCCTGTTCGTGCTGGAAAGCGGTTTCCAGTGGGATTCCGGCGCCCTGCAGAGCGCTCCCCTGTTCAACCGCCAATCGTTTGTCGGCTTGCAGAACGAGACCTATGGCAAGGTGACCTTCGGTCGCCAGTACGCTTCGTTCTTCGATGGCATGGCCAACTTCGCGCCGCTGCGCTTCGCCGCGACGTACGAGCCGGGCATCTGGTGGATGGGCCTGAACTACCGTCAGGACAACATGGTCAAGTACACGGGCCAGTTCGGCCCGCTGCAGGCGGTGGGCCACTTCTCGTTCGGCACCGGCGTGGCGGTGCAGAATGCGGCCATCGCATTGGCCAATGGTGGCGCCGGTGAGGTACCAGGCCATTTCACCGACAACACTGCCTACGGCGGCTCGCTGATGTACCTGGACGGCAGCGGACTGGGCTTCTCCGTCGCCGCCGACATCTGGCGCCCGGCTGCCGTCACGGGCCAGCCCGGCAAGATGAGCAAGTACGGCGCCGCTGCGCTCTACAACACGGGACCGTTCAAGTTCACGGCCGGCTACCGCTACAACAAGGGCGAATTCTCGAACGGTGCGACGCTGCTGCGCGACGACTACTGGTGGGCCGGCGTGAACTACCAGGCCACGCCTGCGCTGGGCCTGTCGCTCGCGTACTACTACGCGGACGTCAAGGGCGCGCGCGCTACCGCCACCGCGGCGGAGACCAATCCGTCGAACATGCAGCAGGTCAGCTTTATTGCCGACTACAACTTCAGCAAGCGCACGGACGTGTATTTGTCGCTGGGGTATGCGCATAACGGCGGCCTGAGCTTCGACGGTCTTGCCACGGCTTACGCGTTCAAGTATCCGACCATGGCCGGCCAGAAGAACATGGTGGGCGTGACGGTGGGCGTGCGTCAGGTGTTCTGACGCACGGACACCCGTGCGCGCAGAGGGGCGTTCATTCGATCGCCCTGAACTGCGCGCACAACCGGAACACATCTTCGGAAAGGGCCATCTGCTTCGCCGTGGCGTAACGGGTGGCCAGCTTCATGAGTTCCTTGATGTCGCGGCCGCTTGCCCTGGGATAGGCGGCCGTCAGGGCATCGACCAGTTCCTCCCCCAGCGACGCACCACACTGTTCGGCCTGCAGGCGCCACAGGCGCGCCGCATCTTCCCTGCCCGGTGTCTCGTACTGGATCGTCGCAATGCAGCGCGACAGTATGGCGTCGTCGACATCACCGGTGCGGTTGGTCGTCATGAACAGCAACCCGCTGAAGTATTCGAGCGTGCGCAGGAACTCGGCGACGATGGCGTTGTGCTCGAGGTCGTTGTCGCGGCGGCGGATGTAGACGTCGGCCTCGTCCAGCAGCAGGACCGCGTTCCAGCGCATGGCGCGACGCAGGATCTCCATCAGCGTGGCGCCAACCGACGCGGCAGTGGTACCCAGCTGCCCCGAATGCACGCGGTAAAGCGGCTTGCCGACGACTTCGGCGTAGACCTCCGCGGTCAGGGTCTTGCCGAGTCCCGGTGCTCCCTGGCAAAGAATGGTCGTACCGCCTGACTTGCCGGGCACGAAGTCCTGCACCAGCACGTCCATGTGCGACGTCAGGATGTCGATCAGATCGCGATGATGGTCCGGCAGCACCAGCTTGTCCCGCAGTTCGGGCCGGTACTTGTACTCGCTCAGGTGCTGCACGTGTACCCAGACGTTCTGATGCCATTCCAGGTGGAACAGGTGCACGTAGCCATGCAGCGGCACCTTCTCGAAGCCGCTGGCGACACCGGCGCGGCGCCAGAACTCCGCATCGCAGCTCATCTCGAAACGCCGTTCGAGCCGTTCCTCGTCATTGATGCAGCGTGCGGTCACGCCATCGGCCATTCGCGCCAACGCGACGGTGTTCTTGCCTTCGACCGTGAAGCCGGCACGCGTCGCGATGAACTGCGCGCCAAAGCTGCGCTGGTAGCGCACGAAGCGCTGAGCATGGATCTCGTATTCGCGCCGGAACTCCGCACACTCCTTGAAGAAGCCGAATTCCGCAAGCAGTTCGGGGATCGTGCGGTCGACGATCTCGTCGCGCGTGACGATGATCGACGTCGTCATGCCTGAACGGCGACGCGTGGGGTCGGTCTGCTCGGAGTTGGCGGACAGCATCGTGTTCGCGAGCATGTCGATGGCCACATAGGGCATGCCCTGCTCCGGCTCGACATGGCGGATGCGCTGGACCAGCCACGGCAGCAGCACGCCGTCGCGGCTGCGCTGGTACAGCCAGCCATCGATGGCATCGCGCGACAGGTAGGCGATCAGCCCTGCCACCAGCATCTCGAGGCCCGGAATCGTGCGCGCTTGCGGCGCGTTGTAGATGTTGTCGAGCGCAAGCATCTGGAACAGCAGTTCGCGCTCGTTCTGCGCCTTGCTGAGCGTATAGAGCGAACTGAGCGATTGCGCGTCGAACAGGCGCGCCGACACCACCATGTTGCCGTGGCAGACACCGTGTTCCCTGAGCTGCCGGGCCAGCGGCGATTCGGCCTCGATCAGCGCGAGCAGCGGATGGATCAGGGACTGCGGGATTTCGAAATTCATGGGTGGCGCTCCGTTAGGCCAGGAAGAACCGGATGGCCTGGCCGACGATGTCGGGCTGTATCGCATGCGGGCCGTCGAACTCGACATACTCGATGTCGTAGCCGGCGGCCCGGAGACGCATCGCGTTGTTGCGGCCACTGGTCTGAACGGGGAGTTGTTCATCGGCGAGCCCATGCGCGATAAAGACCTTGGGCATGCCCTCCTGCATGAACACCGACATGAATCCGCCGGAAAATGCGATCACATGGCTGGCGATATCGCCATTGGTGATGCCGATCGACAGCGCATAGCTCGCGCCATCCGAAAAGCCGGCGAACGCCAACTGGTCGCGGCGGATGTGGTAGCGAGAGGTGACCCCTGCCAACGCCTGTTGCAACCGCTGCAGGTCGGGACCGTTGCCACCGATCACGATATCCCATGTCGGAAACATCGAATGCGGTGCCAGTACCAGGAATTTATGCTGCTCCGCGTGTGGTTCGATGAACGGCAGGACCTTCCCGGGAAATCCGCCTGCCCCGTGGAACATGATCATCAGCGGAACGGGGGCATCGGCATTCAGCCCCTCTGGCACGAACAGGACCGCGTCGCGTTCGTCGGCAATGCCAAGCCGGTGGCGGCCCGGTGGCAGCGGCGCCGCCGAAGGCACGGCATGCGTGAAGGCCATCCGGCCCAGCAGCGAAGGATCGAACATGGCGCAAATGGAGCAAGGTTCACTTTGTTGATATGTAATATATCACCAACTTGTGCGCATGGCGACCGCTGTCCGGGCTGCCAGGACAGCCCTTAGTGCGTTATGTCGTGCTGGTAAAGCAGGCGTTGCCCGTCGGCATTGGCGGCGGCCACTGCATCGATGGCCGCGCTTTCAGGCATCGGCCCCGCGAGGCTGAGCTCGAACTGGTCGTCGAGCATGGGGCGGGCGATCAGTAGCCGTTCATCGTGATGGCAGTACAGCGCGAAGCTGACGCCATGACGCACCGCCTGCTTAGCGCCGGTGCAGAACCGGGCAATGCAGATCGGGCAATTCCAGTCCCATGCACCGGGAGCGGACTCAGGCGCGTGCGCATAGCACTGGATGAATTGTGATGGTGTCGCCATGGGCACCCCGCGCTATTGGGTCGGATGCCAACAGCGTAGGACAAAGGCGGCCTCGGCGCCGGCCAATCTCAGCCGAATTTGATCGGGCAACGGCTAGCGCTTGTTTTGCCCGTCACTCGGGGGCGGGCATCCGCCGATCACTTCACTCCGCCGTGCGCCCCAGCTTGCACGACCGGTCGAGGAAATCGCTCGCATGGCCGGTCGTGCCGGCCGTCTTGTCCACGGGCTGGTCGACGACCAGAAAGCCCGACGCAGCGTCCTGTCGCGTCACGTAAGTGACGAACACGCCGCGATCCCCTACCCGTCTCGGCTCCGGCAGCCCTTTGCGCACGATGTCGAAGGCATTGAAGCGAAGCGCGGTATCCGGTGACGGGATCAGCACCGCGCGTACTGGCTTGCCCTGGAAACGGAGTTCGGTCCAGCCGTCGCTTGCCTTGCCCGCGTTGTCCGCAACAAATGCGCGCGCGGCTTCGCTGATGCAGTCGAGATGGATGTGAAGCTGGTCCTGGCTGCGCGATGCCCGCGAGTTCACCGCCAGGCCGAGCAGATGGTCCGGCACGCGCTTGCCGATCGACTTGCCGACGATGTCGCGCACTTCCCAGCCGAACGCCCACTGGTTCTGCGGCCCGCCATCCCACAGCGCGGGATCGTCGACACCCGTTACCTTGTGGTCGGGGATCACGAGGTAATGGCTCGCCCCGATCGCGTCCTTGTACAGCACCAGGCCACGTTCACGGTCGACGACCGCGCAATCGGCGTGCCGCGGCTGGTCGCTCGTCAGGCAGCGCTCCTGCACGTTCTTCCACAGGCTGTCCCGCGAGATGCCAGGGAACCACAAGTCGTCCTGGCGGCATTGCGCGGTCAGCGCAAGCGTCGACAGCACGGCCAAGGCAGCGGCGGCCATGCCGCGGCGCAGCCACGGACGTGAGGCAGTGTTCAAATCAGGGGGAATGGCACGCATGGCGGCAATGATCGCATGGCAACGGCAAACATCTTCAATAGCACCATGCCATGACGCCAACGTGACCGGCCGCACCGCGCCCGGTCCATGCGGGCACGCTTACTTGAGGAACTGCCCCCAGTAGGCTTCGACCTGTTCGACCAGCGTGGGCGGGAGCGCCACGTAGTTTTCCACGGCGGCATCGGTCTGCCCTTCGCGCAGCGCCCACCGGAAGAACGCGAGCGCGTCTTTGGTGCTGCCGCTGGCGAGCCCGGCGCGCGGCATCAGCACGAACACCACGCCCGCGATCGGCCACGCATTGGCGCCGGGCGCGTTCGTGACCACCTGGTAGAAGTCCTGCTGCGGCGCCCAGCTTGCCGACGCTACGGCCGCGCTGAAGCTGTCGCGAGTGGGCTGCACGTAGCTGCCAGCCTGGTTCTGCATGGCGGTGTACGGCAACTTGCGCTGCAGTGCATACGACAGCTCCACGTAGCCGATCGCACCCTTGACGTTGCGGATATACAGCGACACGCCTTCATTCCCGTTCGCGCCCACGCCGGCCGGCCACTTGACCGTGGTGCCGGATCCCACGCTGCTCTTCCAGTCGCTGCTCACCTTCGACAGGTAATCCGTCCAGTTGAAGGTCGTACCCGAACGATCGCTGCGGTGAACGACGACAATCTTCTGGTCTGGGAAGGCAACACCAGGGTTCACCTGAGCGATGGCCGCGTCGTTCCAGTTGATGATCTTGCCCTGGAAAATGCTGGCCAGCAGTGCTCCGGTCAGTCGCACTTGCCCGGCGCCGATGCCGTCGAGATTCACCACCGGCACCACGCCGCCGACGACCAGCGGAAACTGTGCAAGCCCGGCGGCCTGCAGTTCTTCGGGCCGCAATGGCATGTCGGTCGCGCCGAATGTCACGCTGCCGGATTTCACCTGCTGGATGCCGCTGCCCGAGCCGACCGCCTGGTAGTTGATCGTCTTGCCGGTCTTCGTGTAGTACGTGGCAGCCCATTTGGCCATCACGGGATAGACGAAGGTGGAGCCCGCACCGGTCACCTCGGCTGCATGCGTCACGGTTGCAGGCGCCAGCAGCAATGCCGCACATGTGGCCACGAGGCAGGATCGCACGATATCGAACACGCGGCGACGGGCCATGGCGGCACCTCCACTTCTTGTTTGTCTTTGAGTGTCCGCGGTCACCCGGTGGCAACGGAGAAACAGACCGCATCACCCCGCCTGCGGCCGGACAATGGGTCTTCCGGCGCAATGGAGGCAGGAGTGTTTCTATGACAAAAAAGATTGTATGCGTTGCGCGCGGCAACGGAAGGGCATTTCGCACGGAATGCATGCGAAACCGAGACGACGTGTCGGTCGCCTTTCATCCATCTCGGACAAGCATTCGCCGCACGGAAGCACCGCATGGGTGCGAAAACCACGGTTGCCGTCGAGACAGTTGGCCCGCAGTCAGCTAGTACCGGCCGTACCTGCCGCCATAAAACGATCCGCTGCGCGGATTGGAAATGATGTATGCGCGGCTTCGCGCCCACGTTTGCGCAGCGAGGAAGACTTCAGGCTCACGCTGGCTCCAGTCGCTCACCATCAGCGGGGCCGAGTCGTCTTCCGACGTGGGGTACACCGCCGCCCTGTGCAGGGCGGCCCGTCCGGGAGTCCCCGGTACGGTGATCATTCGAATCGTCACGCGCATCAGCGGTTGCAGAGAAGCCCGATTGAAATGCATTCTGGAAACTCATTATGACTGTTGTGTGACGAAATTCAATGCCGCAATTGCGTTATGTTTTGCCCGCAAAGCCGCTGCACTCGTCATCGTTCTGTCACGGGTGGCCGCCAGAATGCGCACGTCATTCAAGCAAGGGAGTCGAGATGACGCATGCCATCGAAGTCCGCGGCCTGACCAAATCGTTCCGAGCAGACCGCAAGGCGCTTGACGATGTCACGCTGCACGTCGCGCCCGGTGAAATGGTCGCCCTGCTGGGCGCCTCTGGTTCCGGCAAGTCCACGCTGCTGCGCCATATCGCCGGCTTTGTCACCAGCGATGCGGGCGCGGGCGAAATCGTCGTGAACGGCCGCACGGTCCAGCGCAACGGGCGGCTGGCGCGCAATGTGCGCAGTGTTCGCTCGGAAATCGGTTTTGTATTCCAGCAGTTCAACCTTGTCGGCCGCCTGCCGGTGATGACCAATGTGCTGGTCGGCATGCTGTCGCGCCTGCCGAAGTGGCGCAGCCTGTTGCGCCTGTTCAGGGCCAGCGAGATCCAGGCAGGTCTCGATGCGCTTGCCCAGGTTGGTATAGACGACTATGCGTTCCAGCGCGCCTCGACCCTGTCGGGCGGCCAGCAGCAGCGCGCCGCCATTGCACGCACGCTGGTGCAGAACGCCCGCGTAATCCTGGCCGACGAGCCGATCGCGTCGCTGGACCCGGAGTCGTCGCGCCGCGTGATGTCGCTGCTCGCGCAGATCAACCGCACGCGCCAGGTGGCCGTGGTGGTGTCGCTGCACCAGGTCGACGTGGCGATGCGCTACTGCCCGCGCGTAGTCGCGCTGCGCCACGGCAAGGTGGTCTATGACGGCCCGTCCGCGGCGCTCACGCCCGACATGCTGCGCGATCTCTATGGCACCGAGGCCAAGGAGTTGTTGCACGACACCCTCGACAGCGAACCGGATGCCATGCCCGTGCCCGCGCTGGCGGCCATGAATCTCGCAGCGGCCTGACGGCTGTCTCGCAACGCGTTCTTTTCCAGATTCAAGACGTACTCAAGACGTTCACCAAACCGAATTCCAACCGGAGTTATCCATGCTTCGCAGAACTTTCCTCGCCGTGGTCGCATCGACCGTTGTTGCCATGCCCGCGTTTGCGCAGGACGCCAAGACGCTGAACATCGGCTTCATCTCGACGGAATCGTCGTCGAACCTGAAGTCGGCGTGGCAGCCGCTGATCGATGATCTCAGCAAGACGCTGGGCGTGACCGTCAAGCCGTTCTTTGCCTCGGACTATGCCGGCATCATCGAAGGCATGCGCTTCAACAAGGTCCAGATCGCCTGGTTCGGCAACAAGTCGGCCATGGAAGCCGTGGACCGCGCCAACGGCGAGGTGTTCGCCTCGGTGATCGACAAGGACGGCAACCCGGGCTACTGGTCGATGCTGATCGTCAACAAGGACAGCGACATCAAGAGCGTCGAAGACGTGATCAAGCGCGGCAAGGAACTGAGCTACGGCGCCGGCGATCCGAACTCGACGTCGGGCACCGCCGTGCCGGGCTACTACCTGTGGGCCGCCAACAAAGTCGAGCCGA
This sequence comes from Cupriavidus numazuensis, assembly GCF_905397435.1. Taxonomy (GTDB): domain Bacteria; phylum Pseudomonadota; class Gammaproteobacteria; order Burkholderiales; family Burkholderiaceae; genus Cupriavidus; species Cupriavidus numazuensis. Next base: position 29,627 of record NZ_CAJPVI010000025.1, on the reverse strand, counting down.
AGACGCTGTTCAAGGCTGTGCGCATCAGCAACCACGAAACCAACCTGCTCTCCGTGCTGAACAAGCAGGTGGACGTGGCCGTGAACAACACCGAGAACTTCGAGCGCTATCGCATCAACACGGGCAAGAACCCGTATGACCAGGTGCGCGTGCTGTGGAAGTCGCCGCTGATCCCGGCCGACCCGATCGTCTACCGCAAGGACCTGCCGGCCGACGTGAAGAAGAAGATCCAGACCTTCTTCGTCAACTACGGCAAGGGCCCTGACGCCGCGCGCGAGAAGCAGGTGCTGGCCACGCTGACCTACCAGGGCTTCCGCCCGTCGACCGATGCGCAGCTCGTGCCGATCCGCCAGATCGAACTGGCCAAGGAGAAGGCCCGCATCGAGACCGACACCACGCTGGCCGCTGCCGACAAGCAGAAGCAGCTCGCCGACGTGAGCCGCCGCCTGGCTGACCTGGACAAGGCAGTCAGCACGCAGTAAGTCCCACTCGCGGCTGGCGGCATGCCGCCGGCCGCCGTATTGCATTCTCTCTTCTCGCTATACCGGATTGTCCCCATGACCACCACTGCCAAGCGTGCTGTGCCGCCCTCCCCCAAGAGCCAGGTGCGGCCGCCGCGCACACCGCTTTCCGTGATGCTGATCTGGGCGATCGTGCTGGCCATGCTTGTCCTGTCCTGGAACGGCGCCGACATGCGCCCGCTGGACCTGCTGCGCGATTCTGGCAACATGGCGCAGTTCGCCGCCGACTTCTTCCCGCCCGATTTCCGCGACTGGCGCCATTACCTCGACGAAATGCTCGTCACGGTGCAGATCGCCGTTTGGGGCACGGCCATCGCCGTGTTCATGGCCGTGCCGTTCGGCCTGCTGTGTTCGGCCAATATCGTGCCCGCATGGATCTACCAGCCGGCGCGCCGCGTCATGGATGCCTGCCGCGCCATCAACGAAATGGTCTTCGCCATGCTGTTCATCGTGGCCGTCGGGCTCGGTCCCTTCGCCGGCGTGCTGGCGCTCTGGATCCATACCACCGGCGTGCTGGCCAAGCTGTTTGCCGAAGCCGTCGAAGCGATCGATCCGCGCCCTGTCGAAGGCGTGCGAGCTACCGGCGCCGGCCCGCTGGAGGAGATCATCTATGGCGTGATTCCGCAGGTGCTGCCGCTGTGGCTGTCGTTCGCGCTGTATCGCTTCGAATCCAACGTGCGTTCGGCGTCGGTCGTCGGCATCGTCGGCGCGGGCGGCATCGGCACCGTGCTGTGGGAAATCATCCGCAGCTTCCAGTACGGCCAGACCTGTGCCGTGATGATCATCATCATCGTCTTTGTGACTGCCATTGACGTGATCTCGGCGCAGATCCGCAAGGTGCTGGTTTGATCGACAAAAATACTCCCTGCAGAACTTCCATGCTGACCCTGCCCCGCATTGAATCGCTGTTTGCGAGCCACGGTACTGCCTACTACGGCGGCGAAGCCATCAGCCAGACCGCCCACGCGCTGCAATGCGCGCAACTGGCCGAACAAGCCGGCGAGCCCGAGCCCCTGATCGTCGCCGCGTTCCTGCACGATGTCGGCCATCTGATGCTGGCCGAAAGCAGCACCACCGATATGCGGCACCAGGAAGCTGCTGCGGATGCGCTGGCTGAATTGTTCGGCCCGGATGTCACGGAGCCGATCCGTCTGCATGTCGCTGCCAAGCGGTATCTGTGTGCGGTGGACGCGGGCTACTTCAGTACGCTGTCCGAAGCGTCGGTGCACAGCCTTGCTCTGCAGGGTGGGCCCTACGATGCCACCCAGGCAAGGGCGTTCGCTGCTGGCTCGCATGCGGATGCCGCGGTCCGCCTGCGGCGCTATGACGATCTGGCGAAGGTGGTTGATCTGGGGACGCCGCCGGTGGCGCACTACGTGGATATGGCTGCACGTTGCTTGCGTGCGGCATGAGGGAATTGGTACGGACGCTGCGCGAGGGCTTGGCAGGTGGTTCGCTGGTGTAGTCGGCGGGGGCTTGTCGTTCGGGATGGGTTATCGTGCTTGGCAGGCGCTGCTGTTTCGCCGGCGTAGCCGGCGGGGCTTCTCGTTGGGGGGGGTATCGCTCTTCGCTGGCGCGGCTGTTTCGCCGGCGTAGCCGGCGACCTACTTTTACCCGAGCGGTAAAAGTAGGCAAAAGCGCGTTTACGTGGTCAACCACGAGCTCAATGCCATTGTTGCATCAGAGGACCACTGGACTGCCTGCCGCGTAGATGATTAGGATGGGACAGCGCGTACGAGCGAACCCGGATTACGGAGTGGTCCCTTCTAACACCCTCATCGCGGGGACGCCTACGGCTGCGCTACGCGCGGCTCGGAGTAAGACCGCCAAGGTCTGACCCGAACCTCGCCTCGGTGACGATGCCTTGGGCGCATTGCATGCGCGTAGAGACGGGAAATCAGGAACTGGAACTGAATTCGGGACTCGTGAGCCAGCCACGCTGATGAGCTTGCACCCAGACGACGCCGTGCGCGCAGCGCAGCCGAAGGCGTCCCACCGCTGAGGCTATTGAAACGCTGTACCCGAGTCCGTCTTGGGGATCGTCCAAACGCCGTGCCGCGCGAGGCACAGGTTCTGACTCACATGGCGTAGCAGGGTCGAACCACTGACCACCATCGCAGGCGTCCAAAGCCGTTTGAACCACTGCCGCCGTGGAATTGATGGCCAGCGGCAACGACGCGCTTTTCTGCCTACTCTTTTGTCGCTCGGACAAAAGAGTAGGTCGCCGGCTACGCCGGCGAAACAGCGGCGCCAGCCAAGAACGACACCTCAATCCCAACTACAAAACCCCCGCCGGCTACGCCGGCGAAACAGCGGCGCCTGCCAAGAACGACACCCCCATACCCTGACCCCCCCCGTTGTACTAAACTCCCCCGTAATCTCTCAAAAAAACAACAATGACAAAAACCGAATCCGCCGACGCCCAGGCTGCCGTGGGCGCCGTACTTGCTTCGCTGATCCATGATCAGCGCGAACTCCATCTGACGCTCCCTGGCGTTGGGACCCTTCACGCACGGGTGCTGAACGTGGACATGGCCGCAAGACGCTTCGTCGTGGAATGCGTGGGTGCCGTACAGGCGCTGGCGACGCTGCCAGCGGATTCCCACCTCCTGGCAGGCGAAGCATCGGCTGTCATTGACGACGTCGCGCTGACCTTCGCCATCGACGTGCCGCGCACTGCTGCGGACACCTTCGCCGCGGACTTCCCGGCAGGGTTCCGCATGGAACAGCGCCGCGCGCATTTCCGTGTCGACACCACCGACTACGCCTATGTCGCGGAAGCACGTACGGTCGGCGGCGATACGGTGCGCCTGAGGATCGCGGACCTGTCTGCATCCGGTGTCGGCCTGTGTTCCGACGAGACCAATCCTGACTTGCTGCCAGTGGGCGCCCTCTTGTCCGATGCCACGCTGCACTTCGGCACGCTGGCCAGCATGGAAACCGCGCTGCGGGTCGTGCGCCACCAGGCCAGCGACGGCCCGGATGGCATCCGCTACCACTTCGGCTGCGAGTTCGTCGGCACGCAAGCGCGGGTTCTCGGCTAGCACGCCCACGCCCACGCTCACGCTCGCCGTAACGCCCCGCTGAGTACTTTTACTCTGTTCGGCCAGACCGCATTCGGCGATATTGCGGTCATGTGAAGTATTGTCCCGGTCCGCGACGAGGCGGCCCGGGACGGTACTCACCGTGCTTGGGCGTACTGCAACGAGTGCCAGGACGGCGTACGCCTTGTCAACAGCTGTGCTTCAAGCCGTCCGTTTCACGCTTAGCATGCCCCCTGACATCGCCCCCACGCTGCCCACGATCCTCGTTGTCGACGACACGCCGGAAGTCCGCGATCTGCTCGCCGACGCCCTCCGCCAGGACTATCGGGTCATTACCGCCAGCAACGGCATGGTCGCGATTGCGATGGCGCGTTCGGCATCGCCCGACCTCGTCCTGCTCGATGTGATGATGCCAGGCATGGACGGCTATGCCGTGTGCCGGACGCTGAAGCAGTCGGCATCGACCTGCGATATTCCTGTCGTGTTCCTCACCAGCGGCACGGAGGAACATGGCGAAGTGCTGGGCTTCGAGGCCGGGGCGGCCGACTATATCCGCAAGCCGCTGAGCCTGCCGTTGCTGCGCGTTCGCGTCGCCGCGCAGATGCGGCTGAAGCTGTTCCGAGACAAGCTGGCGGAGCGCGCCGGGCGCTACGAAGAGGAAACCCGCATGCGCGAGCAGGAGGTCGGCTCGATGCAGAACGCGACCATCGTCGCGCTGGCCTCGCTGGTGGAGGCGCGCGACAACGAAACCGGCAACCATATTCGCCGCACGCAGCACTATGTACGGCTGCTCGCAACACAGTTGCAACCGCATCCGCGTTTTCGCGACGTGCTGACCGATGACGTGATTGCGACGCTGTTCAAGTCCGCTCCGCTCCACGACATCGGCAAGGTCGGCATCCAGGACCACATCCTGCTGAAGCCCGGCAAGCTGACGCCGGAGGAGTTCGCGGTCATGAAAACGCATACCACGCTCGGCGCTGCGGTGATCGCGCGTGCGGAGGTGCAGTGTGGATCGGACCAGTCGTTCCTGAGCTGCGCGCGGGAAATCGCGCAGTTCCATCATGAGAAGTGGGATGGCAGCGGTTATCCGGAAGGCCGTGCCGGCGATGCCATTCCGCTCTCGGCGCGGCTGATGGCGATTGCCGATGTCTATGACGCGCTGGTCAGCCGGCGCATCTACAAGCCTGCGTTTCCGCATGAGCAGGCCGTGCGTATCATCACGGCCGAGCGCGGGCGACATTTCGATCCGGACATGGTCGACGCGTTCCTGATGGTCGAGCACGAGTTCGACGCGATAGCGCTGCGCTATTCCGACGCGGATATCGCATTTCCGTTGCGGAGCCTGACGTACGCAAACTGAGCCGCGCGACAAGGCTTCGATGGTGGCGCCGCGGCGCCACGCCGGGCTCAGGACGCCGGTGCGGATACAACGCCGACCAGGCGTGCGAAGGCTTCGGCCGAATCCGCCAGCGCGCCGCTGTTGTCGATCTCGACCAGCCGGCACTGCGCAGGCACGGCGAACGCTTCGGTCGCACGCGCCAGCCGCCTTGCAATCGCATCCTCCGGTTCGCGGCCGCGCTGCCGCAACCGCGCGGCCAGCACTTCCGGCTTGACGCGGACATGCACGGCACACAGTTGCGGATAGCGTGCCACCGCATGCGGCAGGTATTCGCGCGAGCCGTTGACGATGACCTTCAGGCCGCGCGCCATCCATTGCTCGATCTCGAGGCCGATGCCGTAGTGCAGCCCGTGGCTGCGCCAGTGCAGCGCCAGGCAGCCAAGCCCCGCGCGACGCGCGAACTCGTCTGCCGACAGCGACACCGACGCCTCGTTGGCATCGGCATCGCGCGTGATATAGCGGTGGGCGACGACGACGCGGTCGTCCGGACCAAGCCGATCATGCAGCGCGCGCAGCAGCGAATCCTTGCCGCTGCCCGACGGCCCCATGACATAGAACAGGCCTGTGCCGTTGATGTTCGCGGTCCGCGTCATGATTCGAGGTAGCCGGCGCCGGCGCCATGGCGTACGAGCCCGTCAAAGCCGTAGTGGCGCCCGACAACGAAGTCCTGCCCCGCTTTTGGCTGCACGAAAACGCTGATGCCATCCACGTGCAGCGGCGACTCGAGCAGTGTGCGGCAATCGGCGGACAGCCGCGCCAGCGCGGCATCGGCGTCCACCGGAGACAGCATGCCCGTCAACGTGATATGGAACTTGAACGTATCGAAGACATAGGGGTAGCCCCAGGCTTCGAGCATCAGGCGCTGTGCGGGGGTGAGCTGATCGGGTTTGCGTCGGGCCACTTCTTCGCGCGTGGCCGGCGCGCGGAATGGTTCGAATGCCTGTACGCAGGTATCGGCGAGCGCGTGCATGTCGCGCGCGCCACCCGTGTTCTCGTCCAGGCACCACGCCAGGAAGCCGCGCAGCGAGCGCAGCACCAGCGGCGCATCGAACGCCGCGCGTGTCTTCGCAAAGGCGCGCGCGGCGGCATCAAGCTCCGCCGCATCGGTGCCGGTGGCCAGCCTGAACGGCGGCTTCAGCGTCGCGTGCAGGCCATAGTGCGCGGGCGCATCGATCCATGCCTGCGGACGATCCGCGTGGGAAAGCGCGATGCCGGTGTCGGCGTCGCGGCCGAGCCACTGGCTGCCAAACGTGCGGAAGGGCTCGCCCGGAGCAAGGTAGATGGCGTAGCGATGGGCTTGCATGGTCATGCCGCCATGCTGTCGTTGCGGGCCACGTCCACCCCGCCGATATCGGTCATGGGCAGCGACATGGCCGCGTGCTTCAGTTCGCCACCGACGATCGTGCCGACGACCCGCGGCAGGCCGGGGTGGCGGTCATCGACGACGATGGCATCGGCGCGCAGGCCCGGTATCAACGCTCCACGGTCGCGCAGGCCGGCGGCGCGCGCCGGATTGCGCGATACCAGCTTCCAGGCGCCGGGCAGGTCTACCACGCCAAGCTGCGCGAGCTTGAACGCTGCCTGCAGCGGCGCCGGATAGTAGTAGTCCGACGCAAGCACCGTGCACAGGCCGGCCGATACCATCTCGGTCGCATTGGGCGCGCCGGTGTGGCTGGTGCCTCGCATCACATTGGGCGCGCCGAATACGACGTCATCACCCAACTGCCGGGCCGCATGCGCGGTTTCCACCGTAAGCGGGAACTCTGCAATGCGGCAACCCTGGCGGTGATGGTGCTGCCGTGTGGCCAGGTCAGGATCATCGTGCGATGCGACCGGCAACCCGGCGGCGCGCGCCGCCGCGATCAGGCGCGACATCGCCGCGGGCACGTCCTGCGCATGCCGGCTGGCGGTACGCAGTCGCGTGCGGAAGGTCTCGGCGTCGCACTCGGCTCGCTCCGCGTATTGCTGAACCTTGCGCTCATCGCCGATGCGCTGTGCCATGGTCGGCAAATGGTCATTGATGGCCAGCAGCCCCACGCGCCCCGCTTCCATCCAGGCGAGTGCCGTTTCAACGCCCTCCAGGTGATGGGCCTCGAAACGCAGATGGACCATGTGCCCGGCACCGAGCACCGGCCGCAGCTGAGCGAGGGCCTCGAACATCCGCAACGCGTAGGCTTCGCCGCGCAGGCCACCTTCCCATGACAGCGTCACGCCGTGGAATTCGGTGGTGATGCCATGGGCAAGGAGTTGCCGGTCGACGTCGAGCAGCGCAGTGGCATAGGGAAAGCTGACGCCGGGCCGCGGCATCACGGCGCGCTCGAACGCATCGCCATGAATATCGACGATGCCGGGCAGCACCAGCAGATCGCCTGCATCCAGGCACGGCCCTGCCTGTGGCCCCTGCAGCGCGGGCTGTGTCAGGCAACCGTCCTGGAATCCCAGCGTGGCTGGGCCGATGCCGCCGGTGCCCAGCACGCGGCGGCCTGTGATCCCCGCGAGCGGGGCCGAAGTAGCTTGGCTAGTGGTATGCATGGGTAGCAAGTTAGCGCGCGTTGATGACAGCCAGATGTCTAGACCAATATCGCGGGGGCCGGTTCCTGGCTTGTCACCGGGTCTTCAGGGAACGATTGGCGATTCGCTGTCCGAGACGGTGAGCTGCACCCAGTCTCCGGCAAAGCGGGTCATGCTGTATTGCAGCGGCGAGCCGTCGATGTCGACATTGAGTGCTTCGACCTGCAGCACGGGGCGCGTCTTCGGCTGGTTCAGCAGGCGTGCGACCGGTGCGCTCGGCATCGACGCGGTAATGCGTGACCACTTGCGTGTGTAGTCGGCAATGCCGAAGTGCGCGAGCGCGCGCGAGATCGACAGCTTCTCGCGAATTTCGTCGGCCAGGGCCGGAAAACGCTTGCCGTCGAAGTAATGCTCGGCGACGTCGATGGTGCGCTGCTCGGCCTTGCCGACCATCTGGACATGCAGGATGTCCGCCGTACGTGGCAACCCAAGGTGCCTGGCGACCTCCGGTGCGCGCACCATGCGGCTATCGAGAATCTCGATGTGGCCGCGCATGCCCTGCGCCGCAAGGTTCTGCGAAAACCGCGTGCGGCGACCGATCGCATAGTCGATCGCGTGTTCCTGGACGAACGTGCCGCGGCCCTGCTCGATCCGCACCAGGCCATTGAGCTCCAGTTCGCCCATGGCGCGGCGGATGGTGTGGCGGTTCACGGCGAACCGGCTGGCCAGCTCGGGCTCTGGCGGCAACTGCTCGCCGGGGCCATACAGCTTGTTGCGGATATCCTGCGCCAGCGCCTCGCCAATCTGGCGCCATACCGCAACGCCGGAACCTCGTTCGACTTCCTGATCAGACATCGTCTTGCCTTGCGTCGTGTTGCCTTGCCTTTTGTCATCAAGCATTCACCGGAGCGGATTTCACTGGAGGCCTGCGTCGGCTCGCGTGTCCTTATCCGGTCCATACCCGTGATTGTGCCTCAGCCCCGGCGCATGGCGTTCGAGACCAAGCGCCTGCCAGGTCCGTCATGAAAGCTTCATACCAGTGTGGTCTAGTGTCGCCGTGCTGATACAGTAAACATCTAAACGTATAGACGTATAGGGGTGACGATGCAAGACAACACCACAGTGGATGCCAGCGCTGCCCGTGCGGCGTGGCTGCGGATCCTTGCCCTCGCGCAGCCAGACGCGCTGGATGAGGTCTACGCGCAACTTTCCGGACAGGGCGCCTTGCCCGCCTACCGTCTGCTGCGCAAGCCGGAGGCTGGCATGGCCATGGTGCGCGGCCGTGCGGGCGGCACGGGGGAGCAGTTCAACCTAGGCGAAATGTCGGTGACGCGTTGCGCGGTCGTGCTTGAAGACGGCGCTGCCGAAGGCACAGCAGGCGTGGGGTACGTACAGGGCCGCAGCACGCGACACGCCGAACAGGCGGCCGTGCTGGACGCCCTGCTCCAGCGCGCCGACTGGCACCAGCGCGTGCACGACACCGTGCTTGCCCCGCTGGCACAGGCTCACGCCGCGCGCGCCGCCAATCGGGCGGGCGTTGCCGCACAGACGCGCGTGGAGTTTTTCACCATGGTTCGCGGAGAAGACTGAGATGCAAACGCTTCCCTTCACCACCACTGCCGCCGCGAGCGCGACGTTGTTGCCGGGTTTCGACAATCCCGTCGAAGACGCTCAGCAGGTGTTCCGCGCCACGCTCGATGCCATGGCGCGGCCTGGCACCGTGCAGCCATTGCCCGCCTCCAGCGGCGTGCCGGACGGTCTTTCGCCGGCGCAAGCCGCACTGCTGCTGACGCTCGCGGACGCCGACACCCCGGTGTGGCTGCCCGCCGGGGTGCCGGCTGCCGTGCGCGCGTTCCTGCGCTTCCACTGCGGTTGCCCGCTCGTCGATGACGTACGTGCCGCCACCTTCGTCTGCGTGCCCGCCGGCCATGCGCAACCGGCGCTGGCCGATTGCGCGCAGGGCGAGCCTGCCTATCCTGACCGCTCGGCGACGCTGATCGTCGAAATGGAATCCCTTGCCGACGGCGAGCCGCTGACGCTGCGCGGCCCCGGCATCGAAACCACGCAGGCCCTTCGCGTAGCGGGCCTGCCTGCGGGCTTCCGCACCGAATGGCGCGCCAACCATGCGGTGTTCCCGCTTGGCGTCGACCTGCTGCTCACCAGCGGCGAGCAATTCTGCGCCCTGGCGCGCACCACGCAACTGGAGGACTGACATGTACGTTGCCGTCAAGGGTGGCGAGCGCGCCATCCTCAATTCCTACCAGATGCTCGATGCCTATCGCCGCGGCGATACCTCGGTCCCCGAACTGACGCTGGCGCAGATCCGCGAGCAGATGCCGCTGGCCGTCTCGCGCGTGATGGCGGAAGGCTCGCTGTACGACCCGAACCTGGCCGCTCTCGCGCTCAAGCAGGCTGCGGGCGACCAGATCGAAGCGATCTTCCTGCTGCGCGCCTACCGCACCACGCTGCCACGCTTTGGCTACACGGTGCCGGTCGACACCGGCAAGATGCGCCTGGAACGCCGGATCTCGTCGACGTTCAAGGATGTGCCCGGCGGTCAGGTACTTGGCCCGACGTACGACTACACGCAGCGCCTGCTCGATTTCTCGCTCGAAGCCGAGCGCGACCCGGCTCCGCTGGCGCCGTCGGCGGAGCCGCTGGCGTCTGACATGCCGCGCGTGACCGCGCTGCTCGAAGCCGATGAATTGGTCGAGGCCGATGCCATCCCCCCCGGCGACCCGGCCCCGCCCGACCTGACGCGTGAACCGCTCACACTGCCGGCCGGCCGCGCCGCGCGCCTGCAGAACCTGGCGCGTGGCGACGAAGGCTTCCTGTTGTCGATGGGCTATTCCACGCAGCGTGGCTACGGCAACTCGCACCCGTTCGCGGCGGAGATTCGCTATGGCACCGCTGAAGTGGAACTCTTCGTGGAAGAACTCGGCTTTCCCATCACCATCGGCGAGGTCGAGCTGACCGAATGCCAGATGGTGAGCCAGTTCACCGGCAACGCCAATGAAGCGCCGCGCTTTACGCGTGGCTACGGGCTGGTGTTCGGCTACGGCGAACGCAAGGCCATGTCGATGGCGCTGGCCGACCGCGCGATGCGCGCCGCCGAGCTTGGCGAAGCCGCCGATGCTCCGGCCAACGACGTCGAGTTCATGCTCTACCACAGCGACAACGTCGAAGCCTCCGGCTTCGTGCAGCACCTGAAGCTGCCCCATTACGTCGACTTCCAGGCCAACCTGGAATTGCTGCGCCGCCTGCGCGCCGAGCAGGACGCTGCGCGTCCGGAAGCCGCACCTGCTGCCACCGTAGCCAACAACCAGCCGCAAGAGGAGACGCTGGCATGAGTCAGACCCACGCCACTGTCGCTCGCGACGACCATTACAACTTCGGCTACCTCGATGAGTCGACCAAGCGCATGCTGCGCCGCGCGCTGCTGAAAGCCGTAGCGATTCCCGGCTACCAGGTTCCGTTCGGCAGCCGCGAGATGCCGCTGCCGTATGGCTGGGGCACGGGTGGCATCCAGGTGACGGCTGCCATCATTGGTACGCAGGACGTGCTCAAGGTGATCGACCAGGGTTCGGACGACACCACCAACGCCATCAACATCCGCCGCTTCTTCGGCCGCGTGACGGGCGTGAAGACCACCGAGCGCACCGCCGAGGCGAGCATCATCCAGACGCGCCACCGCATTCCCGAATCGCCGCTGCGCGCCGGCCAGGTGATGGTGTTCCAGGTGCCGATCCCCGAGCCGCTGCGCTGGCTGGAGCCGAGCGAGCGCGAAACGCGCACCATGCACGCGCTGGCCGAATATGGCTCGATGCACGTCAAGCTGTACGAAGACATCGCCCATCACGGCCATATCGCCACGACCTACGACTATCCCGTGATCGTCAACCAGCGCTACATGATGCGTCCGTCGCCGATCCCGAAGTTCGACAACCCGAAGCTCGACCGCAGCCCTGCGCTGATGCTGTTCGGTGCCGGGCGCGAGAAGCGCGTCTACGCGGTGCCGCCATACACCTCGGTGAAGAGCCTCGATTTCGTCGACCATCCGTTCACCGTCGAGAAATGGAGCAGCTGCTGCGCCCAGTGCGGCGCGACCGACAGCTTCCTCGACGAGATCATTACCGACGATGCCGGCACGCGCATGTTCGTGTGCTCCGACACCGAATACTGCGGCGACCGTGTCGCCGCGCAGCAGGCCGAAGGAGCCGCACAATGAGCGCCACCCCGCTGCTTTCCGTCCGCAACCTCACGCGTACCTGGGACGGCGTGCATGGCTGCCATGACGTGAGCTTCGATCTCTATCCCGGCGAAGTGCTGTGCGTGGTCGGCGAATCCGGCTCCGGCAAGAGCACGCTGCTGCAGGCGCTGTCGATGCAGGCGCCGCCGCAGCGCGGCAGTGTCAGCTACGACATGCGCGAAACCGGCCTGACCGATCTGGCCACGCTATCGAGCGCGCGCATGCGCCTGCTGGCGCGTACCGACTGGGGCTTCGTGCGCCAGCATGCGCGTGACGGACTGCGCATGCAGGTCAGCGCCGGTGCCAATATCGCCGAACGGCTGATGGCGGTCGGCGAACGCCACTACGGCGACCTGCGCGAGATTGCCGGCGCGTGGCTCGAAAAGATGGAAATCGACCTGGGCCGCCTGGACGATGTGCCCACCACGTTCTCGGGCGGCATGCAGCAGCGCCTGCAAATCGCGCGCAACCTCGTCACGCATCCGCGGCTGGTCTTCATGGACGAACCCACGGCTTCGCTCGACGTCTCGGTGCAGGCGCGCCTGCTCGATCTGTTGCGCCGGCTGGTGACCGACCTCGATCTTGCCGCCATCCTGGTCACACACGACCTCGCCGTGGCCCGCCTGCTCGCGCACCGCACGCTGGTGATGCAAGGCGGCCGTGTGGTCGAGCAAGGCCTGACCGACCAGATTCTCGACGATCCGCAGCATCCTTATACGCAGCTGCTGGTTTCGTCCATCCTGCAAGGCTGACCATGACACAAGCCGCACCCAAGCAAGCCATGATCGAGGTCCGTGGCCTCGGCAAGATGTTCACGCTGCACAATCAGGGTGGCATCCGCCTGCCGGTACTGCAGGCGATCGATTTCGACGCCGCCGGCGGTGAATGCCTGGTCCTGTCGGGCCCGTCCGGCACCGGCAAGAGCACGCTGCTGCGCTGCCTGTACGGCAATTACCTGGCGACGGAAGGCACGATTCGCCTGCGTGATGCCACCGCACAGGACGCACCGTGGGTGACGCTCAGCCATGCGCCCGAGCAAGTCATCCTGAAGCTGCGCCGCGACGTGATCGGCTATGTCAGCCAGTTCCTGCGCGCGATTCCGCGGGTGTCGGCCATCGATGTCGTAGCCGACCCGCTGCAGCAGCGCGGTGCAAGCCACGAAGAAGCCCGCACCCGCGCCGCCGTGCTGCTGGAGCGCCTGAACGTGCCACGCCGGCTGTGGGACCTGCCGCCGGCCACGTTTTCGGGCGGCGAACAGCAACGCGTTAACATTGCACGTGGCCTGATCGGCGGACACCCAATCCTGCTGCTCGACGAGCCGACCGCCTCGCTCGACGCGGACAACCGCGCCGTGGTGGTCGAACTGATTCGCGAAGCGCTGGCCGATGGCCGTTGCCTGATCGGCATCTTCCACGATGACGCCGTGCGTGAAGCCGTCGCCACGCGCCTGCTGCCGCTGCAACCCGCGACGGCTCTTGCCTGAACGCCTTGCCTGACAGATACAGAGATACAGGAACCGGAAATGTCTTCCACCTACCTGACACACGCCACCCTGGTCCTGCCTGACCGCGTGTTGCCCGATAGCGCGCTGCTGATCGAGAACGGCCACATTGCCGCGATCGAACCGGCCCCGCATACCGTGCCGGCTTCGGCGCAGGTATTCGACCTGCGCGGCCACACCGTGATGCCCGGGCTGATCGACGTTCATTCGGACGCCATCGAAAAGGAAGCCGAACCGCGCGCTGGCGTGATGTTTCCGCTCGATTTCGCCGTGGCGCAGGTGGACCGCCGCAATGCCGCGGCCGGTATCACCACGCCGTACCACGCGCTGTCGTTCGCGAGCAACCAGTTCGGCGTGCGCAACAACGAAACCGCATCCACACTGGTGCGCACCGTGGCCGCCTATCGCAGCCACAGCCTCGTCGACAACCGCATCCATTGCCGCTATGAAGTGACCGATGCCACTGCCGTGCCGGTGCTCGAAGCACTGATGGCAGAAGGCGTCGTGGACCTGCTCTCGGTCATGGACCATTCGCCGGGACAGGGCCAGTTCAAGACGCTGGACGCTTACCTGTCGTACATGATGGGTAACCACGGCATGAGCCGCGAAGAGGCGGTCGATGCAGCCGAAAAGAAGGCCGCGCAGCTCGCAGGCGCGCATGAGCGTGTGCAGCGCCTGGTGGCGCAGGCCCACCGCCTGCAGATCCCGACGGCGAGCCACGACGACGATTCCCCGCAGCGCATTGCCGCGATGCACGCGCTCGGCGTGCGCATGAGCGAGTTCCCGATCAACGTGGAAACCGCGCAGGCGGCGGCAGACCACGCGCTGCCGACCATCCTTGGCGCGCCCAACGTGCTGCGCGGCAAGAGCCAGAGCGGCTCGATGCGCGCGATCGACGCGATCCACGCGGGCGTTGGCCATATCCTGTGCTCGGACTACCAGCCCTCGACGCTGATCGCAGCCGCCTTCACCGCCGCGCAGCAGGCCGGACTGCCGCTCAACGAGGCGCTCGCACTGGTGACGGCCAACCCGGCCGACGCGTGCCTGCTGAGCGACCGGGGCCGCCTGGTGCCGGGTTCGCGTGCGGACGTGATCGCCGTCTCCCATGTCGCCGGACAGCCGCTGGTGACGCACACATGGTGCGCTGGGCGGCTGGTGTTCTCTGCCGGCTACCCGGCCGTGCAGCACGTACGCGCCCAGGCGCCGGGGGTGCAAGCCCCGGTGCGCGAGGTCGCGTGATATGCCTGCGCCGCGTGTAGTCGCCGTCAGCCGCAGCCCCCGGCATGCGTTCAGCAAGACAGGCGAGGATGCCATTCGCCTGCTGCCCGGACTGGGCGTGGAAGGCGATGCCCATGCCGGCGCCACCGTGCAGCACCGTTCGCGCGTGGCGGTGGACCCGACGCGGCCCAACCTGCGCCAGGTTCACCTGATCCATGCCGAACTCCACGCCGAGCTGGCGACGGCAGGCTTTGCCGTCGCCTATGGCGAGCTTGGCGAGAACATCACCACCACCGGCATCGATCTGCTCGCGCTGCCGACGGGCACGCGGCTGCGGATCGGCGACGCCGAGATCGAGGTCACCGGCCTGCGCAACCCATGCGCGCAGATCGAGCAATTCCGGCAGGGATTGCTCGCGCAGGTCGTGTACCGCGACGCGCAAGGGCAGCTGGTGCGCAAGGCCGGCGTGATGGGCGTGGTCCTGGCCGGCGGCATCATCCGGCCCGGCGACAACATCGAGGCGGTGTTGCCGCCGCTGCCACACCGCGCGCTGGAGCGCGTGTAGCGAGCGCTCCAGCGTTCAGTCGATGGTGATATGCCGCTGGCGGATCAGCCCCGCCCAGCGGACGCTTTCCTTCTGGATCGTCGCGGCAAGCTGTTCCGGCGTGCCGCCGGCCGCTTCCATGCCGAGCGTTGCGAGCTTTTCCTTGAGCGCAGGGTCCGCCAGCACGGTATCCGTTTGCTTGCTGAGCTTGCGCAGCACGTCCTGCGGCGTGCCGGCCGGTGCCATCAATGCGTACCACGATACGGCCTCGAACTTCGGCAATCCCTGCTCGGCAATGGTCGGCACGTCGGGCAGTACGGCCGAGCGGCGCGCGCTGGCCACGCCGAGCGGCACCAGCTTGCCGGCCTTGATATAGGGCAGCGCCGACGAAAGCTGCGCGAACATCATCGTCACCTGTCCGCCCACCACATCGGTCATGGCCGGGCTCACGCCCTTGTACGGCACGTGGATCAGCTTGATGTTGGCATCCTGCTGCAGCAGTTCGCCGGCCAGGTGCGCCTGGCTGCCGGCACCGGGGGACGCAAAGGTAAGCTGGCCCGGCTTCTGTGCGGCCAGCTTGAGCAGGTCCGACAGCGATTTCACCGATGTGGAGGCGTTCACCACCAGCACGTTCTCGGCCGTGGCCAGCATGGCTACCGGCGCGAGGTCGGCGGGCTTGTACGGCAGGTTCGGCATCAGCGACGGATTCACGGCGATATTGCCGACCGGCACGATCGCGAGCGTGTAGCCGTCGGGCGCGGCCTTGGCCACCATGTCGACGCCGATGGTGCCGGCGGCGCCGGCCTTGTTGTCGACCAGCACGCTCTGGCCGGTGGCTTTTGAGATTCCCTCTCCCACCGTGCGGCCGAGCACATCGGCCGGCCCGCCCGCCGCGAACGGCACCACCATGCGCACGGGCTTTGCCGGATAGTGCTGCGCGGCGCCCTGGGCCTGTGCGGGCGCAAGTGCGAGCCACGGCATGCAGGCCGCGACGCAAGCGAGCAGATAGCGCGCGGCAATACGGTTGACGATAGTTTTGCTGACTGGCTTCATTGCAGTTCCCCCTGGCTTGACCTTACGTAACAACAATCCGGTTTGTGGCGCATGCGGGCGTGGTTTCAGGCGACGCGCAATCCGCGCTCACTGCCGATGGCGCGCGCGATCACGATCTGCAGGATCTGGCTCGTCCCTTCGTACAGCCGCAGCAGGCGTGCATCGCGATACATACGCTCGACCGGATAGTCGGCGACATAGCCCGCGCCGCCGAACACCTGCACCGCGCGGTCGGCCACGCGGCACAGCATCTCGGACGAAAAGTACTTGGCCGCGGCCGCTTCCTTCAAAGCGCTGCGCGCCGTGTCGATCTGCCGCGCTGCAGCCAGCGTCATCGCGCGCGCGGCCTGGATGTCGACCTCCGAATCGGCAAGCATGGCCTGCACAAGCTGGAAGTCGATGATGGCGCGCCCGAACTGGCGTCGCTCGCCCGCGTACGCCACGGCTTCATCGAGCAAGCGCTGTGCCATGCCGACGCCCATCGCGGCAATATTGATGCGGCCATGGTCGAGCGTTTTCATCGCGGTGCGGAAACCCCTGCCTTCTTCGCCGCCGATCAACCGTTCCGCCGGCACGCGCACGTTGTCGAACACGACATCGGCGATCTGGGAGCTGCGGTGACCCATCTTCTTTTCTGGCTTGCCGACGGTCAGCCCAGGGCTGTTCCTGTCGACGATGAACGCGCTGACACCCGCCGCGCCCGGTTGCGACGCATCAGTGCGCACCATGACGGTGAAGACATCGGCCCGCGTGGCGTTGGTGATGAAGCGCTTGGTGCCGTTGAACACGTAGTCGCCGCCCTGCCGCTCGGCGCGCGTACTGAGGCTGCCGGCATCCGAACCGGCGCCGGGCTCGGTCAGCGCAAAGGCGCCGACGAGTTCGCCGGTCGCAAGACGCGGCAGGAACTCCGCCTTCTGGGCGTCGGTGCCGTCGAGCGAGATCGCACGCGAGCCGATGCCCAGGTTCGAACTGTAGACATAGCGGAACGCGGGCGAACTCAGGCTCAGGATCATCTGGAAGCGTGCCTGCTGCTCCGCGCTCAGTCCGCTGCCGCCATACTCCTGCGCGATCGACAAGCCGAAGTAGCCCTGCGCTTTCATCGCCTCGATGATTGCATCGGGGACACGGTCGGTCTCTTCGACTTCCTGTTCACGCGGCATCAAAGGCTCGCGCACGAATCGCTCGGTCGCGGCGAGCATCTGCGTGAAGCTGTCCTCGGCAGCGGCGGGGTGTCCAGTGTCTTGCTCATACAGGCTCCGTGTCTTCGGCCGGTGCGGTCAACGCAAAGCCGGCTTCATCCGCCTCCCGCGCAAGCACGGGCAGGCATGCATAGTCCTGCGGTTGCACTGCGGCAAAGCGCGCCAGCCCTAGTTGCGCCAGTAGCGTCACGCCCAGCGGATCGCGGTCCATGGCCAGCAACGCCTCTCGTAGGCGGGCACACGACTCGGCGCCGATCTGCGCGGATGCGACCAGCGGCGGAATCGGCGCGGCTGGCGTGTGGTCCAGCGTCCGCAGCCGCGCGACGCGTTCCGGCGCGTAGGCGCGCAGCAGGTCCAGCACATAGCTGTCGACCACGCCGACCTCGGCCGCGCCGTCGATCACCGCGTCGATGGTCGCAAGCGGTGTCGGCGTGGGCCGGGCGGTCGGCCGGTAGAGCGTGCGTGCCCCGGCTGGCGCCTGCCGCATCAGGAAGTGGCGCGGCGCGTTGTAGCCCGAGTTCGATTCCGGCAGCATGCACGCGAGCCGGTCGCCGAACGTCTGCGCCAGCGTTTGCGCAGGCGAATCGGCACGCACGATGAACTCGCTGAAATAGATCGGGCGTCCCTGATAACGCGGCCCGGCCGGCACCGGCGCGGCAAGCAGTTCGCGCCCTTCCGGCGCGCACGCATATGGATAGCCGCACATGAATACGCAGCCGCAGTCCGGCCGCGCCCACAGCGCGCTGACCGGTGCCGGCGCGGCATGCTCGACATAGGGCATGTCCACGCCAGCGCAGTCGGCGACACGCGCAAACAGCGCCTGCCAGGCGCGCGCCACCGGCGCGGCCACGGCATACATGCGTGCGCTCGCGATCATGCGTACACCAGCCGCTGGCCCAGCCCGCGCTCGCCTGCCTTCTGCAGGATGGCGTGACCGAGCGCAATGTCGCTCAGCGACAGGCCGCGGTGCCAGAACAGGTTGGTCTCGTCGTCGCTCTGACGACCCGGCTTGCGGCCGGCCGCGATCTCGCCGAGTTCCGCATACAGCGTCTGTTCCGACAGCTTGCCCGCTTCCACATGGGCACGCAGCGAGCCGAACATGCCGCCCTTGCACTGGCCCCAGTCATCGACGACCAGCTTCGTCATGATGTCGGTCAGCGACAGTTCCACCGCACTCATGGTGCCGTACGGCACGACGAACGCGCCGCGCTTGATCCATTCGGTCTTGAGCATCGGCGTCGGACGGTCCAGGCGTGAGGCCTCGACCACGATGTCGGCATCGCGCACGCACGATTCCCAGTCCTCGGTCACGACGATCTTCTTGCCGAGATCGCGTTCCAGCTTTGCCGCGAAGGCATTGCGGCTTTCCGGGCGGCGCGAATGCACGCGGATCTCGTCGAAGTCGAACAGGCTATCGAGCAGCCGGACGTTCCAGTAAGAGGTGCCGCGCGCGCCGATATGGCCCAGTACCTTGCTGTCGCGCCGGGCAAGGTGCTTCGCACCAAGCGCGGTCAGCGCGCCGGTACGGGCGTCGGTGATGAACGTCGCGTCGATCATCGCGACCGGCATGCCGGTGCGCGGGTCAAACAGGTTCAGCATGGCCATTTCCGACGGCAGGCCAAGCTTGTAGTTGTCGACGTAGTCCCCGACGATCTTCACGCCGGCCAGCCCGAGCGGTGCCACGTAGCCGCGCAGCACGTTGAAGTGGCCATTGAAGGCGGGATCAGGCATCAGGTGCACGCGTGGCTCGATCACGGTCTGGCCATTGCCCTGCGCGACCAGCGCCTGTTCGACTGCCGCAATGATCTCGGCATCGGTCAGTTCCAGGCGTGCAATGTCCTTGCCGTTGATGTAGGTGAGGTGGATGTCGCTCATACAGTCTCCTGTCCGTTTGGTCGTTTGGTTGTTTGGTCGGGTGTTGAAAGGCCTGCCAGGTCGGTGCCTCATGCATCGGAAGCGGTTGCGCCCGAGCCCTTTCGCGGTGCATTGCTTCGCTTTGGTGCAGTGCGCAAGGCCTTGATTTGCTGGGCTTCTGAAGCGTTTCGGTGGATTCAGTGTAGGTACGCCGGCCTTAACTGTCATATGCTTATATATGCACCATCCATAACACTGTGTTAATGCTATGAAGATGAACCTCCGCCAGATCGAGGTGTTCCGCGCGGTCATGCTGACCGGCTCGGTCAGTGGCGCGTCAAAGCTGCTGTACGTGTCTCAGCCCGCGATCAGCCGCCTGCTTGCGCATACCGAGCAGCGGCTCGGGCTGACGCTGTTCGAGCGCACCAAGGGGCGTTTGCATCCCACGCCGGAAGCGCGCCGGCTGCTGAGCGAAGTCAATGTCGTCTACGAAGGCGTGGAGCGTGTCAACGAGATCGCGGAGGATCTGGCCGCGAACCGTACCGGCAGCCTGCGCATCTCATGCAGCCCGAACCTCGGCCAGACAGTGCTGCCACGTGCCATCGCCGGATTCCGGCGCGCACACCCGGCCGTGCGCGTAGTGGTGCGCACGCAGATTCCGGTCAATATGCTGCGCGGGCTGATCTCCGGGCAGGTAGATCTGGCCGTATCGAACATGCCGCTCACGCACCCGAACCTGGAATCGCGCTTGCTGGTAAAGAACCCGATCGTCGCGTTGGTTCCGGCCGGTCACCGCCTGAGCGCGCGCAGCTCGATACGCCCTGCCGAACTGGCTGGCGAGGATCTGATCGGATACGGTCCAGACGTGCCGTTCGGGCTGCTGGTGCATGAGGTGTTCGGCAGTGAAGGCAGCCAGCCGGACATGCGCGTGCAGGTCGAACAGGCCCACGTGGCCAGGGCGCTGGCCCAGGCCGGCGCGGGCATTGCGCTGGTCGATGCCATGACGGTGCTGGGCCAGGACTGGCCCGACCTGGTGGCGGTGCCGATCCGTACCAGGGTCAATGCCTCGGTACAGATATTCCATGTGCAGACCGAGCCGTTGTCTCGGCTGGCGCTGGCGTTCGTGGATACGCTGACGGCGATCATGGAGCGGTAGCCCACAGCACGGCCTGCCGCGCAAGCTACAGCAATGACGTTCGGAGGGGCCCCGCCGTTGTCCGCGCGGCTACGCGAAACTAGAAGCGTTCGGGCACGCGATGGTACGGATGGTCCGACTCCTTGTAGTTTCCCCGCTTCTGCCGGGCCGGCAGCTTGGGTGTCTTGCGCGAAATCGCCTGGTACGGGATCTTGTCGAGCATATGGCTGATGATGTTCAGCCGTGCGCGCCGCTTGTCGTCCGAATGAACGATGAACCACGGGGATTCATCAGTGTCCGACGCCGCGAACATGGCGTCGCGCGCGCGGGAATAGTCGTACCAGCGCGAATACGACTTGAGATCCATGTCGGTCAGTTTCCAGGTCTTGCGCTGGTCGGTGATGCGCGCCTGCAGTCTGCGGGTCTGCTCCGCTTCGCTGACTTCGAGCCAGTACTTCAGCAGCAGCACGCCGGACTGGATGATGGCGCGCTCGACCAGCGGCACCGCGCGCAGGAAGCCGTCGACCTGCTCCTCCGAGCAGAACCCCATGACACGTTCCACGCCGGCGCGGTTGTACCAGCTCCGGTCGAAGATCACGATTTCCCCGGCAGCAGGCAGGTGTGAGATATAGCGCTGCACGTACATCTGGCTCTTTTCGCGTTCGGTTGGCGCGGGCAGTGCCACCACGCGGAACACGCGCGGACTCACGCGTTCGGTCATGGCCTTGATCACCCCGCCCTTGCCGGCGCCGTCGCGGCCTTCGAACAGCACGCAGACCTTGGCACCGGTGGCCTTGGCCCATTCCTGGAGCTTCACCAGCTCGACATGGAGGTGGTACAGCGCTTCCTCGTACTGCTTGCCGGACATCTTCGCGTCAGTGCCAGCATCCCCACCGGCATCATTGGTACCGTGCTTTTCCTGTTTCTTTTTGCCCATGAGCAGTCTCCCGTGGCTGACCGGCCCCGCCGGCCCACGTTCTACTTTGGTGCTTCGGAGGCCATAGGGCAAGGCTTCGTTACGCTCGCCGGAGGCGGCGCCCGGAAGCCCGCCGGCAGGCCGGCCACGGGGGTGCAGCCCTGCAGCACCACGCCAGGCAGGTACTGCGCCACGCACGTGCGCGCGGCGATCAGTGCGTCGAGGTCGATGCCGGTATGGATGCCGATCGATTCCAGCATGAACACCAGGTCTTCGGTGACCACGTTGCCGCCGAGTCCGCCAAGCGAGGCATGGATGACGGTCATGCCCGCCTCGACCGCTGCAAGCGCATTGGCCAGGCCCAGTCCACGCGTATTGAGCAGGTGGATGCCCGGCGCCCTCTGCACGCCTATGGCCAGCCAGACCGCCTGCGTCAGCCGGCGCACCTGCCGGGGATCGGCGCAGCCCGCCGTATCGCACAGGACAATGTCTTCGGCGCCGGCGGCCGTGAGGGTCTCGGCCAGGCCGGCAATGGCGGCTTCGTCCGCGGGCCCGGTCAGCGCGCAGCCGAATGCCATCTCCAGCCGCACCTGCAGGCGCGGGCGTGCCTGGCGCGGCACGGCGTCGATACGCTGGGCGATCCGGCGCACCTCGCGCAGCATCTGGGCATGGGTGCGGTTCATGTGACGCAGGCTGTGGGCTTCGTCGGCGAAGACGGGCAAGGCGATCCGGTGCACGCCGGTGGCAAGCGCGCGCTCGGCGCCCATGAAATTGGGCACGCGGGCGGCAACCCTCAGCCCCGGGAGCGCCAG
This sequence comes from Cupriavidus numazuensis, assembly GCF_905397435.1. Classification (GTDB taxonomy): domain Bacteria; phylum Pseudomonadota; class Gammaproteobacteria; order Burkholderiales; family Burkholderiaceae; genus Cupriavidus; species Cupriavidus numazuensis. The sequence continues at coordinate 7,668 of NZ_CAJPVI010000025.1, read as the reverse complement.
CGCGTGTGCCACCGCTTCCGACAAGTCGGCCATCTGCGGCAGCACACCGAAAGCGGCAAGCGAGCCAATCTCGATATCACGCAAGCCCGCGGCCGCTTCGGCGGCAATCCATGCCTGCCGGGCGGCAGCTGGCAGCCGTTGGCGCAGCGACTGCAGGCCGTCGCACAGCCCCGCTTCGCTGACCACCACGCCGACGGGCGAACGCGTTGCCGTCATGGTGCTGCCTCGTCCGTGCCGCGCTGCTGCGCCGCAAATGCCCGGACGATCTCCCCGGCGCCGGCGCTCCAGACCCCTTCGCGGGACATCACGTACTCCAGCGCCGCTTCCAGGTAGCGGATGCGGTGCGATTGCCCCAGCACCCATGGATGCAATGACAGCGAAAGTATACGACCGCCCTGCTCGCGTGCCTCGTCAAGCAGCAGATCGCAGGTGTCCGCGAACTGCCTGAGCCAGGCGCCCTCCGCATGGAAGTTTTCCATCAGCACGAATCGGTCTTCCTGCTCGCTCGACAGCGGCATTGACCACAGGTCGCCAAGCCGGGTGTGAAAGCGGTACGGCATGTCTTCATTGCCGCCATCGCAGAAGTAGTCGATACCCTGTGCGCGCAGCAACTCCGGCGTATGCGCGCTTTGCAGGTGGCCGGGCCCGAACCAGCCGCGGATATCGCGCCCGCTCACGCGGCGCAGCGCATTGAGCGACGCCGCGGTCTGCGCGCGCTCGTCGCTGTCTTCCGGCAGCCCGACCGCCTGGTCCGGGCCCTCCGGGCGGGGCATGTCCATGTGCCACGAATGGCCGATGATCTCGCTGCCGCGCGCGACGATTTCCTGCATCAGCGCCGGGTATTGCTGCGCCAGGCGCGCGTTGCACGCGAAGGTTGGCCGCACGCCATAGCGGTCGAACGCCTGCAGGAGCCGGTAGATGCCGATCCGGTTGCCGTAGTCGCGCAACGTGTAATGGCGCAGGTCCGGAGACAGGATGGCCGGGTGCGCGGTCGCGTCGGCCAGGTCGTCCCCGGCATGAAGAGGAAGCCACTGGAGGCTGACGTTGACCCACACGGCAAGGTGCTTGCCGCCAGGCCACGCGACCGGGCGCCGTTCGGCTAGCCGGGACCATGCGTAACGGTCGTGCTCAATGTCCGAATCGCGCTTCGGGTATTGCAAGGTATTCACATCCAGGGACATCAGAAGTCGTTCCGCGTTGAAGATGCTAATTCCGTCGATGACGTGATTTCACCCGCGGCAGGAGGGCCCACGGGGGTGTCGCGGTGGTACTGCGGCTTTGTCGCGGCGGGCTCCGCAGACGTGTGGCAGGAATACGGCGGGGATCTGCGTCGGGATATATGCTGCGGCGATTTGCACGGCACCTGCGCCGCCGCGGCATCGCCTTGCCCCGTGCAGGCGCGGGCAATGTCGGGGTCGCGCAATATGTCCGCGGAACCGCTTGCGACCAGGGTGCCGCTGGCAAGCACCACCACGTCATGGGCCAGCTTCGAGACCGCCGGCGCGAAACGCTCTGCCATCAGCACCGTCACGCCGTCCCCGCACAGGCCGCGGATGACAGACGCCATGGCCGCCCTGTCCCGCGCGTCCAGACCTTCCAGCAAGCCGTCGAGCAGCAGCAATCGGGGCCGGGCCGCCAGCGCGCAAGCCAGTGCCAGCCGCCTGCGCGCGGCCGGTGCCAGGCAGTTCGCCGCCTTATGCAGATGGGGTTCCAGGCCAAGGCGCCGCGCCACTTCGTCTGCCTGGGCGAGTGCCACATGATGTCCGCGCACGTGCCACTGCGCCGCGCTGGCAATGCGCTCGCGCACGGTCCGCACGTCGGGCTTCGGCACCGCCGGGCCGACTCTCCATATGCCGAGCCGGTTTACCACATGCGGGGTCAGGCCGCTGATCTGGTGGCCGTCCAGTTCCACGGTGCCTGAGCACGGCGCCAGGTGTCCCGACAGGATGCCCAGCAGTGCCGATTTGCCCGCTCCAGTCGGGCCTACCAGCGCAGTGACATGCCCGCGGACGAGATTCATACAGACATTACCCAGCACGGCATGGCCGCCAGGCCGGAAGCTCAGGCCATGGGCCGTCAGCATGATGTCCGGCTTCATGCCCGGCTCCCGACAGCTTCGCCGTTGGGCATTTCCACGAGGCACCAGGCAGGCCCGCAAGGATGACCCGGATCGGCACCGGGCCAGGACAACGTATAAAAAACGCCGGCTGCCGCCGCGAATGCGGCGAGCACGGCAATGGCCGCCAATTGGCCGCGCACTCCCTCAATGCGCGGCACTTGCGCTCCACCTTTGCGGTTGCGCCCCGCTAACCGGCGGGCCCCGTAACGCAACAAGTGCCGCCGTTCCCCGAAGAACAATCTCGCGGCGGCAGACACAAAGGTGCAACTCTGGCAGCCGGCCTTGCCGGCAAACAGGAAAGCGAAAAATCGGGGCACGGCGCGCGGCGGCTTGCCGGGAGCGGCGCCGCTCGCGGCATGGATGCCCGCGGTGCGGCCGACGTGGCCGGTGCGGCCGGTGCACGGCGTCGAGTGTTCAATGCTCATCTGTGCGCCCCCTTCTGCCCCGGAAACGGTCACCGCAGGCCGGTCGTGATGTCGCTGGCCAGCCAGACGCGGGTGGTTGCCTCCCCCGCGCGCGTGAGTGCCATGCGGTAGTCATAGCAATGCGGCCGGTACAGGCCATGAAGCCACTGGACGGGATAGCCGTCGACATCGCGCACCACGCGCACCACTGACAGCAGCGCGGACCCTACGGGCTCGTCCAGCAATGGCGCCACCACGGCATCCGCGGGACAGCTCGACACCGACTGCTCGGCCGCGCCGATCCGTATGCCGCCTTTTTCCAGCAGCGACAGCATGGGCTGCTGTTCGAGGTCGAGCGGTGTCAGCAACGGTGACAAGTGAGTCGGCAGATAGGTCGTGATCAGCGATACCGGCTTGCCCTGATGACTGCGCAGGCGCACGACGCGCAAGGCATGCTGCCCCTCGGCCATTGAAAGCCCTGCCGCGGCGTCGGGCGGGCACGGCTGCACTCCGTACTCGATCAGGCGCACGGACGTCTGCTCGGCCGAGGCGATCAGGTTGTCCAGCAGGCCTTGAATCCTGGGCTGGCTTTCCGCGCGGCTCGGGTGATCGAGCTTCACGAAGGTGCCCTGGCCTGGGCGCCGGTAGACCATCCCCTCCCTGACCAGTTCGATGATGGCGCGGCGCACGGTCACCCGTGCCACCTGGTATTGCTCCATCAACCTGAGTTCGGGCGGAAGGCCGGATCTGTCATAGACCCCGCTGACGATCTGGTGGCGCAACGCCACATAGATCTGGTGGTAACGGGGCATAGGCGAACGAGGGCTGTCCATAATCATTTTTTGGTTATCCGAGGGCGTCAAGCCGATGCCGGCATAGCCGCCGGCAATACCACTGCAGGCAGCGCATGCCATCCCTGGCTTGAGTTGCCTAAACTGGTGGATTCTCGAAATGACGCTAAAGGTATATCAGACGTATTGTTATCTCAACGGGACATGAAATAGGACATCGTAGATATTTACCCCAATGCAATTCGTTGAGGCAAATTGTCCTAATGTCTCCATTTTTCGGCATCTTGTGCCTGAAGCTGCTGATATTGCGCAACAACGTTCATATCGCCGAAGGACGAAAGGGCTATCGACCAGCTTTTAAAGAAATTTAATAAGTGATGCGGAAAATATCCTTTCGCCGACCCGACGTGGATTTTTCATGCCTGCGCTGTCGATTGGCTGTCATTTCCCTGTCGATTTCCTGTCAATGCGAAATCTATTAAGGAAGGAGGACGGAATTATTTATGGAATTACTGAATCCCGCTGTGAAATGTTCGTATTTACACCAATGGAAATACGGGGACATTGCTAAAGCGGCACACACGGGCAAGCGGTCGGTCGCGACGGGCGTACAACAGGAAAGTGATGTTCTGCTCGCTCGAGGGGGCACACCGGATTTGTCATGACGGCATCGGCCCATCGCCGCTATACTAAAAATGCTGCAGAGCAGCATTTCCTTGGTCGACTGAACGCTTCTTCGGAGTCAGCGATGTCCTTATGCGATCTTTGCCTGGCACAGATCGACCGGCCCGGCCATGTCCCGCCGCATGCACGACTGGTCAAGCGCGGCCAGGTCCACACTGCCACAGGGCACCACGCCTTTGCCTACCGGTGCGAAGACTGTGGTCACGCCATCCTGCTCACTGCCGCGCATCAAGATGCGCCGGACCGGTGGGTACTGGGCGATGACATTCCCGGCGCCGCCTGACCGGGGCGCCGGAAGACAGGCGTCCGCCTGCTATTTGCTGCTGCTGCGATCGTCGCCGCCGAGCGGGTCGACGATGATCATGGTGCGGTCCAGCACGCCGCGATCGTCAAAATAGGCACTGAAATGCGCGGGCTGGTAGCCGGCGACGTATAGCCGGTATGACCAGGCCTCACGCTTCATCAGCGGGTAGTACTGCACCGGCTCGCGTGGCATGCCGAAGCGCTCGGCCACGTCGCGCTTGGTCCAGACGCCGGGGCGCGCGGTATAGATTTCTTCCTCGGTCAGCATCTGCCGGAATTTGGTCAGCTTGCCGGCCGCATCGAAATCAGCGGCGTAGACGGCGAAGCCAAGCGGCTGCTTGGAGTAGATCCAGCGGCTGGTGCCGTCACTGAGCGGGTAGGTCTCGGTAGGCTTGCCGAAGGCATCGCGCACGCTCGATTCCGGGCTGCCGATCATCTTCTGCGCGGTTTCGACCGGCTGCAGCGTTGCGCACGCACTCAGCACGAGGGCGGCGGCCGCCAGCCACCCGCCAGTTCGTATTTGCATGACCTTTCTCCAGTGTCAGCCTGGGCCGCGGCGCCCATGCCTACGACCTCAGGATAGGCTGCTCGCGCACGAATTGCCGGGCAGCTCTACGGGTAAACGCGTGCCACGGGCCAAATATTCCGTCATCCGCAATGCCGATCCGCAAATTTTTCGCCACGTGAGGGATGTGACCGGCTTGTCACCCGATTTTCGCACCAAAATTGGGCGAACTGGCGATGTCCGCGCAAGAAATGCGGTGGAAGTCAGCCGCCCGAAAGCAAAGTCAGGCAAAATTCGGTGTTTGCCGGTGGCTGAATGGTCCCAGCCGCCGGCGCGTGGTTCCATTTGTCGTTCTATTCTTTGACATCCCCCCGATCCAGAGGCAAGCAATGAGTACGCAGCAACCCACCATCATCTACACCCTGACTGACGAAGCCCCCCTGCTGGCGACCAGTGCTTTCCTACCCATCATCCGCACGTTCACCAAGCCGGCCGGTGTTGACGTCGTGACCAGCGACATTTCTGTCGCTGGCCGCATCCTGGGTGAGTTCCCCGAGTTCCTGAGCGAAGAACAGCGCGTGCCGGACAACCTGGCCGAACTGGGCAAGCTGACGCAAGACCCGGACACCAACATCATCAAGCTGCCGAACATCAGCGCTTCGCTGTTCCAGCTGACCAGCGCGATCAAGGAACTGCAATCGAAGGGCTTCAAGGTTCCGGACTATCCGGAAGACCCGAAGAACGACGAGGAAAAGTCCATCCAAAAGCGCTACTCGAAGGTACTCGGCAGCGCCGTGAACCCGGTTCTGCGCGAAGGCAACTCGGACCGCCGCGCACCGGCCGCCGTCAAGAACTACGCCCGCAAGCACCCGCACAGCATGGGCGACTGGAGCATGGCCTCGCGCACGCACGTGGCCCACATGAAGCACGGCGACTTCTACCACGGCGAAAAGTCGATCACGCTGGACAAGGCGCGTGAAGTGCGCATGGAACTGGCCACCAAGAGCGGCAAGACCATCGTGCTGAAGCCGAAGGTTTCGCTGCAGGACGGCGAGATCATCGACAGCATGTTCATGAGCAAGAAGGCCCTGCTGGCCTTCTACGAAGACCAGATGGAAGACGCACGCAAGACCGGCGTCATGCTGAGCCTGCACGTGAAGGCCACCATGATGAAGGTCTCGCACCCGATCGTGTTCGGCCACGCCGTCAAGGTGTTCTACAAGGACGCCTTCGCCAAGCACCAGAAGCTGTTCGACGAACTGGGCGTGAACGTCAACAACGGCCTGGTCGACCTGTACACGAAGATCGAGCAACTGCCGGAGTCGAAGAAGGAAGAAGTCATCCGCGACATGCACGCCTGCCACGAGCATCGTCCGGAACTGGCGATGGTGGATTCGGCCAAGGGCATCTCGAACCTGCACGCGCCGAACGACGTGATCGTCGACGCCTCGATGCCGGCCATGATCCGTATCGGCGGCAAGATGTGGGGTGCCGACGGCCGTACCAAGGACACCAAGTGCCTGATCCCGGAATCGACCTTCGCCCGCATCTATCAGGAAATCATCAACTTCTGCAAGACCAACGGCGCCTTTGATCCGGTGACGATGGGCACCGTGCCGAACGTTGGCCTGATGGCGCAGAAGGCGGAAGAGTACGGCTCGCACGACAAGACCTTCGAAATCGCCGAAGACGGCGAGGCCCGCATCGTCGACAACGCCACCGGCGAAGTCCTGTCCGGGCTGACGCAGAAGGTCGAGCAAGGCGACATCTGGCGCATGTGCCAGGTCAAGGACGCGCCGATCCGCGACTGGGTCAAGCTGGCCGTTACGCGCGCGCGCAACTCGGGCATGCCGGCGGTGTTCTGGCTGGACTCCTACCGTCCGCACGAGGCCGAGCTGATCAAGAAGGTGGAAACGTACCTGAAGGACTACGACACCAAGGGCCTGGATATCCAGATCATGTCGCAGGTCCGCGCAATGCGTTACACGCTTGAGCGCGTGATCCGCGGCCTGGACACCATCTCGGTGACCGGCAACATCCTGCGCGACTACCTGACCGACCTGTTCCCGATCATGGAACTGGGCACCAGCGCCAAGATGCTGTCGATCGTGCCGCTGATGGCGGGTGGCGGCATGTACGAAACCGGCGCCGGCGGTTCGGCTCCGAAGCACGTGCAGCAGCTGGTGGAAGAAAACCACCTGCGCTGGGACTCGCTCGGTGAATTCCTGGCGCTGGCGGTGTCGCTGGAAGAACTGGGCATCAAGTCCGGTAACGCCAAGGCCAAGGTGCTGGCCAAGACGCTGGACGCCGCGACCGGCAAGCTGCTCGACAATGCCAAGAGCCCGTCGCCGAAGACCGGCCAGCTCGACAACCGCGGCAGCCAGTTCTACCTGTCGATGTACTGGGCCCAGGAACTCGCCGCGCAAACCGAAGACGCCGCCCTGGCTGCTACCTTCGCGCCGCTGGCCAAGCAACTGACCGACAACGAGAAGACCATCGTTGGCGAACTGTCCGACGTGCAGGGCAAGCCGGTTGATATCGGCGGCTACTACATGCCGGACGCCGAGAAGCTGTCCGCCATCATGCGTCCGAGCAAGACGCTGAACTCGGCGCTGGATTCTGTCCAGGGCTAAGACAGGCAATTCGTTCTGCCGCGGGCGCCAGCTGGCGCCTGCCTGAAGCCGGAGGTTGGCATTGATGATGCCGCCTCCGGTTTTTTATTGGTTCATCGCCGAATTGCCGGGGGATCGTTCTTGGCGGGCGCCGCTGTTTCGCCGGCGTAGCCGGCGAGTCACTTTTGTCCGAGCGACAAAAGTAACCAAAAACGCGTTTTGGTTGCCCCAAAGGGGCGAATTTTTATCG
>NZ_CAJPVI010000024.1 GCF_905397435.1 Cupriavidus numazuensis | reverse complement strand
GGAAATCGTCGTCGACGCTTACGGTTCAGAAGAGCGGTCGATGGCGTGGTACTACTACCTCGAGGAGCAACTCACCGTTCCGTTTGAAGCTGAGGTTTGCAAGAGATCGCCAACCTCGCCGCTCAGCCCCGGTGACCGGGTTCAGGTGATCGCAATGGCTCCCGAGGACGTGTGCGAGTCTGAAGCCTTCGTGTGGATACGATGGAACAAGCGCAAGCTTGCTGTCCCACTAGCGCAACTCGTGCCACTGGCGAGCGACGAGATGACGCAGCAGGCCATTGCCGATTGGCAGTACTGGCAGGACCGAGGCTATCAGTTCTGACATCAGATCGTCCGTCGTGATGCCATAGCATCCGCAGCCACCACAACGCCTATGACCTGCCGGAGCAGTATTCCCAGGTCAACACGGGTTCCGCTGACGGATACCGCAATGCCAGCGATTGCGCCTCCTGCTTGCGAGCGATGGCGAGTGCATGCAGGAAGCAGGCTTCGGCTTCCATGACGCGGTGATTGTCTTCAACCAGCGGGGGCGGTACCAGCAGCGTCAGCTCGCCCTTGAGCCGATGCAGTTCCGCCTCGTAGAGCCGTTCTTCCGTACGGTCAGCCACGGCCAGCGCCTCGTCTACCGCAGCGAGCCCGGCCTCGATCTGTCCGGCCCTGGCACAGGTGTCGGCCATCAGCGCAAGAAAATGCGTGCGCAACAGCTCAGCGCCTGTGGCGCGGTATGCGCTCAAACCATTCCGGATAAGATCCACGCCCTCGGCCGTACGTCCTTCCTCTGCCAGCGCCCAGCCTGTCAGCATGGTTCCGCAAGCCAGCCCATACGGCAACGCATAGTCGGTGGCGAGCGCGACGAGCGCCTGGGCCAGGTCGTGGGCCGGCTCGAGTTCTCCCCGGAACAGGCGGAGTTGCGCCGCCGCGAGCAAGGCATCTGCCGAGTCGGAAGGATGAGACGGCGTCTGGGACAGGGCAAGCGCCTCCTGGCAGCGGGTGCAGGCCTGATCCGGATAGCCGAGCAGCCACAGGTCCCTCGGGATCGAGATCATGGATCAACGCTGTCGAACCAGCCATATCGGCGAACAGCGCAGTGACCATCTTGCGTTCGCCGTCCACCTGGCCGCGGGCTTCCATCTCGGCCTGAGCGGCCACGATACGCTCGGCCAGATAGGGAGGGGTGTAGTCGATCGGGGTGCCGGACGGCGTTCCTGCAGCGCGCGCGGCTGCGCCTGAGGCGCCGGTGGCGTTCAGCGCAGCGCCGCATTCGCTGCAGAACTTGGCATTCGCAGCGGCTTCCTGTCCGCAAGCGGGGCAGACGCGCAGCTGCCTGGCGCCACATTCCTCACAGAACTTGGCACCGTTCGGATTTTCGTATCCGCAGCTCGCGCACTGCATGGCGCTTATCTCCTGCTTGGAGCCAGCGACAGTCAACAATCCATTCTAATCAAGGCGGCCATGGCATGTGGAACAGAAGATGTGCGGCTAACGGCCTATATGCGGAATGAGATCTGCCGTCGACATCGTCAGTCTGCAAGACCATGGATCCACGAGGTTAAAATCGCGCGCTGGATTCAGTTCTGATTGATGTGCTTCATGCGACGCAGTTCGAGACGGCTAAGGGTGTTATGGGGATAACCAGGCTTGCTGCCGCATGTCTTGCACGCCCGTCTCTGTTCATTGTGGGGGCGACTGCTGCTGCGGTGGCCATGGCATGCGTTGCCGCCGTCGCCCTTTACGAAATGCGCCAGGACGCATTCGCACGCGCACGCGATTCCGCAGAGAATCTCTCGTTGATCCTGCAGCGCGATATTGAACGCAACATCGAGGTTTACGAGCTTTCGCTGGAAGCGGCTATCGACGGTGTCAAGGAGCCGGCGATCTTGCATTTGCCGCCCGCCATTCGCCAGCGGGTGCTGTTTGACAGGTCCACAAACGCTCAGGATATCGGTTCGCTTTTCGTCACGAATGCCGTAGGGGATGTCGTGTTTGAATCCCGGTTCGCAACGCCGAGGCGGCTAAACCTTAGCGACCGGGATTACTTTGCGATTCACCAGCGCTCGGCCGATGCCGGGCTCTTCATCAGCAAACCATTCTCTCCGCACGTGACAAAGGCAGAGACATCCATCGGCCTGAGCCAAAGGTTGACGGATTCGCAGGGGCACTTTGCCGGCGTTGTTGCGGGAACGCTGAGGCTGAATTATTTCCGGCGCCTGTTCGACGGCATGACGCTGGGGGACCATGGCTCCATCACGTTGATACAAAGCGACGGAACGGTGCTGATGCGACGTCCTTACAAGCGTGAGGATATCGGCCAGAGCATTGCGGGTGTCCCATCATTCGAACCGCTGATCCAGTCGGACAATGGTTGCTACATTGGTACCGCGACCCTGGACGGTGCGCAGCGCCTCTACAGTTTCAGGCGTATCGGAAAGTATCCATTGATCGTTGTTGTGGGGCTCGCACTCCAGGACATCTATGCGCAATGGACGCAGCGTGCCTGGGCTATCGGCGGCGTTGTGACGGTGCTCGATGTGCTGATCATCTGGATGTCGGTGATGTTTGCGAGGCTATTCCGGAAGCGGCTCGAGATGGAGAATCGGCTTCACCTGCTTGCTACGACGGATAGCCTGACCGGGGTCGGCAACCGCCGCGTCCTGAGTTCGACGCTGGAGACAGAGTGGAAACGAGCCAGCCGGGATGGGAGGAGTCTGTCCGTACTGATGCTCGATGCCGACAACTTCAAGGCGCTCAATGACCGGCACGGTCACGCTATCGGTGATGAAGCGCTAAAAGCGATTGCTCAGTGCATTACCAAAAATATCCGTCGCCCGGGAGATTTCGTTGGCCGTTATGGTGGCGAAGAGTTCTCCGTGTTGCTTCCAAGCACGGACATGAAAGGGGCAATCAAGATTGCGGAGAACATTCGCGCAGCCGTGATGGCAACGGAGCTGGCGGGTATGGGCGCCCAGCCTGTTCCTCTTAGCGTGAGTATTGGAGTGGCGACTTTTGACGGCATGGGTTCTCCCGCCGAAACGTCTGAACAGCTTCTGCGCAAGGCTGACCACAGCCTTTATCAGGCAAAGGCCGCTGGTCGTAACACGATCATGCCGCGCCAAACGCATGGCGAAGCGGCGATGGTCGGGGATCCCTGGCCGAGTACCTGAAAGCCGCTGCCAATCCAGTCGGAAGGACCATCACATGCGGAGCACGGCCGCCCCGGCCAGACGGCCAGCGCGCAGGTCATCCAACGCGGTATTGGCACTGGAAAGAGGATAGGGCGTGGTACGTATATGCAATGGCCACGCGGCTGCGGCTTCCATGAGGCCGTGGCCGTCGGCACGCGTCAGGTTTGCTACGGAGACGATCCGCCGTTCTTCCCATAGCTGGCGATACGGGAAGGAAGGAATGTCGCTCATGTGAATGCCCCCGCAGACCACCGTGCCACCCTTGTCGACAGACGCCAGCGCTGCAGGCACGAGGGCGCCGTCGGACGCAAAGATCAAGGCAGCGTCCAACGTGGCGGGTGCCTTGTCCTGGCTGCTGCCGACCCAGGCGGCGCCGACATCCGTGGCCAGCGTCTGGGCGGCGTGGTCCCCGGGCCGCGTGAAGGCGTAGACAGTCCGGCCTTGCGCCACCGCGATCTGCGTCACGATATGCGCGGCGGCGCCGAATCCATAGATGCCGATACGTTGCGCATCCCCGGCCGAGCGCAGTGTCCGAAAGCCGATGAGGCCGGCGCAGAGAAGCGGCGCGGCATGCTCGTCGTCGTACGCTTCCGGAATGCGAAAACAATAGCTGGCATCGGCGACCACGTACTCGGCGTATCCGCCGTCACGCGTATAGCCGTGGAACTGGGGTGCGTCGCAGAGGTTCTCCCTCCCGCTCAGGCAAAAGCGGCACTGCCCGCAGGTGTGCCCCAGCCACGGCACGCCGACCCGCTCGCCGATTGACAGTCCAACGACACCGGCGCCGAGCGCGTCGATGCGACCAACGATTTCATGGCCCGGGATCAGCGCGGGCTTGGGCGAGGAGAGGTCTCCATCCACCACATGCAGGTCCGTACGGCACACGCCGCACGCCGCCACACGGATTCGCACTTCGCCGGCTTCCGGGACTGGCACTGGCACCAGGCGGTCAGCAAGGATTGGGCTCCCTCCGTCGAAAACCATTGCGCGCATCGTGGCGTTCATGGTGCAAGACTCCGGCTGATGGCGCATCGCGATTCTCCAGTTACTTCGGCTCATGCCCGCGTGATGATTCAATCGCGAAGACGACAAGCATCCCGCCCAGGATCGCGACATTTTTCAGAATGTGGTTGAACTGATTCCAGGAGTCCGCGAGATCGGCGCGCCAGAAGCCATGGAAGATCAGGGTGGTCGGCACCAGAAACACCGCGAGAAGCAGCGCTCCCCATTTCGCGTTCCAACCGGAAATCAGGGTCAATCCGCCGGCAATCTCGATCGTCATGGCCAGCACCAGCAACAGACTTGGCATCGGCAGTTCAGCGCTCGCAATCCATGCTGAATATCCGGCGAAACTGCCCATCTTCATTAGACCTGAAATCAGAAAAAGGGAGCCAAGCAGTGCGCGGCCGACGGAATACAGGCGAGCAACGGTTGTGGGCGTTACAGAGATAGTGGCCGTGGTCATGGCAATGCTCCGGAATCGACAGGGCAAGTGGGAGCGATGCCTGCGCAACGCTTTCACTCTGGATTCAGCCTATGACTTCGGTTCCGGGCACGGTTGCTGTAGATCAACGAGCCTTGAATGGGTGGGGTGACGATGTGAATACCCTGGGAGAGCCAAAGCGGCTCTGTGCGGGACGCAAGAGACTCTTGAGGATTCCGGTGTTCCGTATGTATCGATCATCGCACTTGCACCTGTGGCTCAGACGATGGCAAGTACGGCCGAAGAGCACTACTGCGACAGCATCGTGCCGGGGGCAGATCCCTGGTCGCGAATCACGTCATGGGTTGGCGGGAGGATTGCGGGCGGGCGTGATGCGGCGGACATCGGTTCCCTTGACGGTTGTCAAGGCTCGCGCGTCGCGGGAGACCAAACTGGATTTCAGGATGCCGCCCGTGCACGGGCAACATGCACATCTGGAACCACGTCTGGTCATCCTTCCGCGTGGCCACATTCGGTGTAACGGCCAGCCGTTCGACCTTCAAGACAAGGAACAACCATGAACTACAGCAGCATTCTGGTCCATCTGGATCGCAGCAGGCATACGGCGACTCGGCTTGCGCTGGCCACGCACCTGGCGAGTTCCCATGATTGTCCGTTGATCGGCCTCCTGGGCAGCTTCATTCCCGATCCCGCATGGTTCTACCTGATGGACAACGCCGCAGACTATATCGAAAGCGACCGGCAGCGGCGCCGGTTGATCGGAGAGCGCATCCGTCATCAGTTCCAGGAAACGACAAAGGATCTTGGCGCCGGTGTGGAATGGCGGGCAGCCGAGCACGATGTCCTTTCCACGGTGCTGCGCGAGTCGCGCGAAGCCGGCCTGATCGTCGCGGGCCAGTACGACGCCAATGGCGAAGAGGGCCCGCTTGCCACCCAGGTGCTCGAAGCGTTGCTGCTGGAAAGCGGTCGGCCGGTACTTGTCGTTCCGTGCGACGGGCAATTCGAGGCAACCGGGGCGCGGGTGATGGTGGCATGGAATGGCAGCCGCGAAGCGGCACGGGCCCTGCATGATGCGCTGCCGCTCATTGGGGGAGCGACGGCACGCATACTGTGCGCCCAGACTGCTGCCAAGGAAGCACGTCCGGACGCCACGCCGGTCGCCCATGCGGTGCGCGTCCTGGAACGACACGGCGTGACGGTGGAGGTCGAGCATGGCCCGGGCGGTTCCGACCTGACCATCGGGGAATTGCTGTTGTCCCGGGCCGCCGATTTCGACGCCGACCTGATCGTGATGGGCGCATACGGCCATGGGCGCATGCGAGAGCTTGTGCTCGGGGGCGTCACGCGCACGCTGCTGTCGTCCATGACGGTGCCCGTATTGTTCTCGCATTGAAATTCGGATCGGCGCGCCGGTGCCGGATCGTGGACCAGTGAATATCTCGGTGATGGCGCCTTGCGGTTCAGGCATGCAGCAGGAGAAGGCAATGTACAAAAAGATTCTGGTGGCGATAGACGGAAGCCAATGCGGCGATCTTGGCCTGGCGGAAGCCATTGGGCTGGCCGCGGCGAGCGGTGCGGAGCTGGACATCGTGCATATCGTCGATGGCGGATACGAAGAGCCGGAGGTGCGTGCCGGCCTGGTCCGGGCAGGGCACAGGCTTCTGGCCGAGGCGCAGGCGAAAGCGGAGTCGAAGCAAGTGCGCAGCCAGGCAATCCTGGTCGACCAGATTCTCGAGCTCGGCGATCTCGGCAAGCAGGTTCAGCAGATTGCAGAAGAGCGTGGCGCCCAGATCGTGGTAGCCGGTACGCATGGCCGCTCGGGCATCGGTCGCGTATTGATGGGAAGCGTCGCGGAAAGCCTGCTGCGCCACGGCAGCTTGCCCGTATTGCTGGTGAAGGCAACCGGACATGGCGGTGCGGCGTCCTGATTCCGGTTCTGGCACCCACGGCCGGGACTGCGGACACAGCGTGCGGCGCCCGCAGGCTGAGACGGCGAAAGCATCCATGCCGCCGCCGCGGGCCAATTCCCGGGCAACCGGCATGCTCGATGCGGTGGATGTACAACCGGACCGGGGCGAAGGCCGGGGCGCGGTGCTGGACGTGGTGGATCGCGTTTCCGAGATGTGCTTTGGCCTGTTCATGGCGCTGACCTTTGTCGGCGCGGTTTCGTCGGCGAGTGCCGGCGCCGGCGCGAGCAGGACCATGCTGCATGCGGCGCTGGGCTGCAACTTGGCGTGGGGACTGGTGGATGCGGTCATGTATCTGGTTCGGACCATCGCCGCAAGAGGGCAGCGACTCACGCTCGCCATGGCCATCAAGCACGCGTCCGACCGGCCGACCGGCATCCGCCTGATTCGCGACGCGCTTGCACCGGGCATGAAGGCACTGGTAGCAGACGCGGAGCTGGAAGCCATTCGCGCGAGGCTTGCCGCCGCAGGCCTGCCGGCGCGCCCGCGCCTGCAATGGGCCGACCTTCGCGGGGCAGTGCACATCTTCTTTATTGTGGTCTTGACCACGTTTCCCGTGGCACTGCCCTTCGTGCTGCTGAGCGACGTGCCAAGTGCCCTGCTGGTCTCGCGTGTGCTAACGATCGGCATGCTGTTCCTGGGCGGCGCGGCGCTCGGTCATTACGCGGGATTCGGGGCAATGCCGGCTGGTTTGGGTATGACGGCCCTGGGGGTCACCCTGACCATGGCGATCATTGCGCTGGGCGGCTGACGTGCGGCCCTGCTTGCTGCCGATAATGGCCCTGCTGGCTGCGGGAGTGTTACACGCGCAGACACAAGGCCCACCCGCCGGGGCGGCTGCTGGTTTGGATACGGCGGAGCCGTGGAATTTCTCGGCAGCGGCCTACTGGAACATGCCGCGCCAGGGCCAGAGCTACGCCAGCGGCATATTCGGCGCAGACCACCGCCAGCTTCACCTCGAGGCAAGGGCCAACTATGAAGCCATGCATTCGCAGTCGGCATTCATCGGCTGGACGTTCTCGGGAGGCGAAAAGATTCACCTCAGTGCCACACCCATCGTCGGCGTGGTCGCCGGAGAGGCGCACGGACCCATCGCCGGGCTCGAGGCGAGCGTAGGCGTGGGCAGGCTGGACTATTACCTGGAAGCGGAGTATCTGCCTGCCCACGCCGGCCGTTCAGGCTACCTCTATGCCTGGAGCGAACTGGCCTATCGACCGGTCGAATGGATACGGCTCGGTATCGCCATGCAGCGCACGCGGATCTATGGCGGCGACAGGGACATCCGGCCCGGAGGGCTCCTCCAGTTGACCGTGCGAAACTGTACGGCGGGCGTCTATTGGTTCAATCCCGGCGCCGATTCTCAGGTCGTGATGCTCTCGCTCGCGTTCCGCTTCTAGCCCGCTTTGCCGGGCTTGCGCTGCGTCAACGGCCGCTTTCTGCGCTCTCCTACGCTATCTGAAGACCCATTTCATCCGGAGGGGGATGTCCCTCTTGCCATGCGTGCACCGGCGTTCCGCAATGCAAGCTGCCTGAAACAGGCAACCACCCGGACGGCAGTCCGCTTCGCAGCGCTCGTGCATGCCGTGGCGATAGCATCAGGCTCGTTGCTTTCGGCGTGTACATCGTTGGGACCCACCACCATCATCGCCGATCGTTTTGACTACAGCGCGGCCATTGCCGATTCATGGAAGCAGCAGACGCTGCTCAACATCGTCAAGCTACGCTACATGGATCTCCCCGTGTTCGTGGATGTGGCCTCCGTAGTCAGCGGCTATTCGCTTCAGGCGGGGGTGTCGGTCAACGGTACGTTGTCTTCGGCACGCGCGGTCCAGGGGGATTTCATCGCGGCGGGCGTGCAGGGCGTCTATACGGACCGGCCGACGATCACCTACACGCCGGCAACAGGACAGCGCTTTGTGCACGGACTGATGGAGCCGATTGATCCGCGCAACATCTTCTTCATGCTGCAAAGCGGCTATGCCGCCGATTTCCTGCTTGGCATGACCGTTGAGTCGCTCAATGGCGTGCGTAATCGTTCCACTGCCAGCGGCATGATGCGGGAGGCCGATCCGGAATTTGTGCGCGCCATCTCTTTGATGCGCGAGGTACAGGCTGCCGGCGCCTTCGCGATGCGTGTCGAAGAAGACAAGACTCGGGGATCCATGGCTGTCCTCTTCTTCCGCAGGGAAGACATGCCTGCTGGCGTGATCGCGAAGGTGGATGAGATTCGCCGGCTGCTGAGGCTGCCCCCGGACCGGCAACGGTTCGTGCTCAGGTACTCGCCGGCTCGCGGCGCGGAGGACGAGCTGTCGGTCAACAGCCGGTCCATGTTGCAGATCATGCTTGCGTTGTCCAGCTACATGGACGTCCCGGACGAGCATCTGGCCGAGCGAAGCGCGTTGCCGGGCGTTGAGCGCACGTCACCGGCGGCCGAGGACGAGACCGTTCGGATTCGTTGCGGCAAAGCCAAGCCCGCGGATGCCTATGTGGCGGTGCGCTACCGCGACTACTGGTTCTGGATCGATCAAGGCGACCTGCGTACCAAGCGCGCGCTCAATGCCGTCATGTTGTTCTTCACGCTGGTGGATACGGCCAGTAAGGAAACCCTGCCGCTGATCACGATCCCCGCCCAGTAGTTCTTTTTGGCATAGGCGCAGGAACCTTCAGCGAGAAGCATTTGCGCGCGTTTGCGGGAAGAAAATTTACGGTGAGCAAATATGGATACCACCATCAAAGACTACCCATTGCTGGTTTTCGTCGTCACGTTCAGCCTGTTATGGCTGGCCGAGAGGATCGGCGCCAGGGCCATCCGCGGGACCAGGAGTTCCTCTGCGGATGCACGGCAGGACGTAGGCGTGATTCAGGCTGCCGTTCTCACGCTGCTCGGGCTACTGATCGGCTTCTGCTTTGCCATGGCGGTCAGCCGCTACGACCAGCGCAAACTCTACGAAGAGGCAGAGGCCAATGCCATTGGTACGGAATATGTCCGCGCGGGACTGTTGCCGGCGGCCGATGCGGAGCCCGTGCGTGCGCTGCTTCGCGAGTACCTCCAGTGTCGGCTCGACTTCTATACGAACCATGATGCCGCCAGTCTGAAGAAGACCGACGCCGCGAGAGCAGCCTTGCAAGCCAAGCTTTGGGCGGTCGTGGAACGCAATGCCGCAGCCAATCCGAACGTCATCGTGGGGCTGGCGGTGGCGGGGATGAATGAGGTGCTGAACGCGGAGGGCTATACCCAGTCATCGTGGTGGAACCGGATCCCCAACTCCGCCTGGATGCTGATGCTTGTCGTGGCGGTGTGCAGCAACGCTTTGGTCGGATACGGCCTGCGCAAGAGGGAATCGGCGGGCTACCTGCTGCTGGTATTGCCCCTGGTGGTTGGCGTTTCTTTCGCGCTGATTGCCGATATCGACAGCCCACGCGGCGGCCTGATCCGCGTGGAGCCATACAACCTCATGCGTCTGGCGACTTCAGTTCATGCGGGGTCCGCAAGCGGTATTGCTCCCGCTGAAATGCGTGGCGCGGAGGGTTGGAGCGGTTCATTGGGCAAATAGCCGCTTTGAGACTTGAATTCCGGAGAAACGGGCTCACGTTATTCAAGGAAGCGCCGACTCGGTCAATCAGCCAGAGTATCGTCCACCATTCGCAAGGGCGTGCGCAGGCGCCGCGCGACCTCGATTCGAGAGGCCATCATGCTTAACAAAACCATTCCGACCCTGATCATTGCCGGGCTGGCAGCATTCGGTGTGACGCAAGCAGCCAATGCGCAGAAGAACTACATGGACGGCGGCGATCTGTACGGGGGCAGCCACGCGGCGAAGAAGGTATCCCCAAACTCGGGCGCGGCGAAGTCCGGCAAGTTTGACCCCTACACCGATGGAGCAAAGCAGTCGACCCGCTCCAGCCTGAACGCTTCGGAGAAGCGTTTCGATCCGTATTCCGAAGGTGCCAAAGCCGGAAAGTACGATCCATACACCGATGGCGCAAAGACGGGGAAATTTGACCCTTATACGGATGGCGCGAAGGCCTCTGGCGACAAGGCTCAGTAAGCCGGATCAGGAAAAAGCAAAACGGCCCGCTTCTTGCGGGCCGTTTTATTTCGGTTTTTGTTCGCGTGCATCGCTTCCATGGCCACCGCGCGGCACGACATGCTGCCAACTTGATCCAGCCCAAGTTCGGGGGCGCGGCCCAGACTACTGTTGAAACAGGCGTGTGGCAGCTAACGATGGCTAGGAGGAAGCGCTGCAGAAGAGTCGGCCTTGACGGAAGGCCGACTCCTTTTGCCGACCCGACCCGACCTGACCGTTAGCCCACGCCCAACCCCAACCTAACCTCAGCATAGAGAGCACAACCATGATCCGAAAGATTATCCCCATCCTGGCTGCAGCGTCGCTGAGCGCTCTTGGCGCGCAGAGTGTCCTTGCACAAAAGAACTACACCGACGGTGGTGACCTGTACGGCGGAAGCCACGCTCCAAAGCCGAAGAGCGAGGACCAGGCGAAGTCCGGCAAGTTCGATTCCAACACCGAAGGGGCGAAGCAGTCGACCAAGGCTGGTCTGGCGGGCAATGGGGCGACGCCGGACGCCAACACCAGTGGCGCCAGATCCGGCAACTTCGATCCCTACAGCGAAGGTGCGAAATCCGGCAAATTCGACCCTTATACCGATGGCGCGAAGAAGGCAGCCGCGGAGAAAGGACGCTAAGTCAACGCGATGCAGGGCCGGTCTTTCTTCCTGCTGGCCGGCTCTCGATCGCCAGTTTGACTTTCAGCGTCCACATCGTGAGTTACATGCCCCATCCTCGGCGCTGGGGATCCTGCCGCCGGCCGGCCCTCAATCGCAAATCTGACTATACCGAGGACGATCACATGTACCGTCGTATTCTTGTAGCCCTCGATGGTGGCGTCGCGGCTGAGGCAGGGCTGGAGCAGGCCATCCTGATTGCGCAAGCCTCGGATGCCGAGGTGGAAGTCATTTTTGTGCTCGACATCAGCGCTCCGTTCCTGGACGTAGCGGGCGCGGATCCGGTCCGAATGGCGGAGAATCTGACCACGGCTGCGGAAGGCGTGCTCGCAGCGGCCGCCACCAAGCTGGACCGGGCCAGAGTCCGATTCACGACGTGTCTGTCGGGCAGGTCCGGCATTGAGCAAGGCATTGCCGAAACGATCGCGGCGGAAGCCGATGCGTGGTCAGCGGACCTGATTGCGATGGGAAACAATGGAAACCACGGCCCGTCCGGGCCGCGCATGGGCGAGATCGCGCGCAAGGTCATGGCGCGGACCAGCCAGCCACTTCTGCTTGCACGAGCGCAGGTGGACAGAGGCCATGCGCCGAGTGAGGCGCACCGCCGCGCCGGGTGACGGTGCGCCTTTGGCAGTGAGCCCTACTTCAGTACCTCGACCATACCGGCTGACTGCTCAGTTCGCCTCCAGCCTGGCCTCGATACGCCCTTCGCGAATCGCTGCGACAAACGTGCGGAAATCGCTGCGGTTTTGCGAACAATATTCCGTGGCGAACTCGCAGATTGCATCATCGAAGGTCTGGCCGGAGCCCATGTAGCCAGCCATCATGGCGGCGTCCCCGGAGCGTGCATGCGCGCGCGCAAGGGCGTGTGCGCACATGCGGCCATATTGCCTGAGCATGCCCGTATCCCAATCCTCGATCACCGCGGAGAGCTTCATGTCGCGCAACTGGCGCACATAGAAGTCGCGTCCGTTTTCTCCGCGCGTCCAGCCAAGGAATACGTCGCTCGCCGCCTGCATGAGACGCTGGCCGGCGATCACGCGCTCACCGTGGTTGGCATGCAGGCTCTTGCCCGCGTAGGGCTCCAGCACGGAAGCGCGCGCTTCTTTCACCTGCAGGAACAAAGGGTCGTTGTCCGCAGCCATGAGCAATCCCACGCCACACATGGTCCCGACGCTGCCGACACCGACGACCTTGACGGCCATGTCGAAGAAGTGGAAACGGTCGAACAGCACACGGACATGCTCAGCGAGGCTGCTGCGATAGGAAGCAATGGCTTGCGCGTAATCCGATTCCATGCCGGGCGCCAGTTCTTCGGTCGGGTGAAAAATCAAGGGAGGCTCATCCTTGATCCTCGGCTGTTCTCCTTCCTCCGACACCAGTTTGGGATAAAGATAGTCGGGAACCGTCTTGCGTCGTTCCGCTTCAATGCGCTGCGCCAGGCGCTTGCGTGCCGCGGCAACGATCTCAGGATCGCCGCTGCGGTCTTCATACTTTTGCAGATCAATTCGGTCGTACCAAACGTCGAGAGCGCGCATCCACCCGTAGTTGAACATGCGTTCGCGGTACTCGCGCACGGTATCGGTCACGACGCGTGCGGCATCGCTCTTGGGCAGTACGAGATGCTCGGCCGCGATCGCCAGACTGGCCGCCAGTCGCTTGAGGTCCCACTCGAATGGGGCCGGCAAGGTTTCGTCGAGGTCGTTGATGTCGAAGATGATGTTTCGTTCGGGCGTGGCGAACCCGCCGAAGTTCATCAGGTGGGCGTCTCCACACGCCTGCACGCGGATGCCGCTGGACGGCGTGGTGGCAAGATCGGCCGCCATGAGCGAGGCCGATCCGCGGTAGAACGCAAACGGGGATGCCGCCATCCGGCCGTATCGGATGGGAACCAGGTCGAGAATCCGCCCGGCGTTGGATTCGTTCAGCAGTTCGATCGGATCGCGGCGATCTTCCGGTGCTTGCCAGCCGGATTGCGAACCGCGAGGGACTGTGTCGCGTAGCGCGCGTCCTTTTGCTGCGCGCTCGTCAGCGGTCAGGTAGCGCGTGGGTTCCTGACGCGCGGCGGCCAGGTGACTGGGTTTTTCCGGTTTGTTCATGACGCTTTCCTTCTCTCAAGCCAGCGCCGCTGCATGCGAGGCCAGCGGACTCTGCCGCGCGCGGACACCCGGGCGGCAACGATGCGCGCTACGTTGCTGCCAACGCTGTGGTGCTCGCGATGGGACTCTCTTGTGCGGCGGCACGAAACTCATCGATCACATCCGCAACCGAGATACGACGTCCGAAATACCCCACACGCTCTTCGAGCCCCTCTGCACGCAGCATGTCTCTCACAACGGCATGCGCGGCAACGAGGCGCAATCCAATGCCGGCGGCTAGCAGTTCCTTGTGCAGTGTCGCAAGCATGCGCGCGCCTGCCAGGTCGACCACGGGGCAAACCGAGAGGTCGCAGACCACCAGCCGGAGCGGCGGCGCGGAGTTGCGGATCGCCTGCCATACCACCGAGCGCACATGCTCGACGTTGAAGTACAGCAGCGAAGATTCCGCACGGAAGATCAGCGCCTGCGGAACGGCTTCATTGTCAGGGTTGCGTTCCATGTCCGAAAAGCTGCGCGTTCCCGGAATTCGCCCAAGGAATGCGACATGCGGGTGGGCGGCGCGCCGGATGATCAGCAGCATCGACACGAGCACGGCCACGATGACGCCCTTCAGGATGCCAAGCAGCAGGACGGCCGCGAATGCAACCATCGAGACGATGAACTCGAAGCGGCTCACGCGCCATACGTGGCGCAGTTCGCGGATATCGACCAGGCCTTTGACCGCGACCAGCACGATGGCGGCCAGCACCACGTTGGGAAGATTGGCCAGCAGGCCGGTGAGGAACATCAGGCAAAGGGCGATCGTTGCCGACGCGAATACCAGCGCCAGCGGTGTCCGTGCCCCGGCCTTGTCGTTCACCGAGGACTGCGACAACCCTCCCGCAACGGGATATCCCTGGAACAGGCCGACCGCCAGGTTCGCCGCGCCGAGCCCCAGCAGTTCCTGGCGCGCGTCGACCTCGTCCCCGTGTGCCTGCGCAAGGGCGCGCGCAGCGGAGACGCTTTCGACGTACGACAGCAGGAGGCAGGCGAAGGCCAGCGGAACGACCCCGTCCACATCGCGCGGCCGCAGGTCTGGCCAGTGCATGTCGGGCAGGCCTTGCGGCAGCGCGCCAACGACCTTGAAACCCAGCCCTCCCAGCGGCGTCAGCGACAGCAGCATGATCGAAGCTACGACGACGAGCAGGGCGACCGGACGCCCCGGCAGGAACTTCTCCCCAAGCAGCAGCACGGCGATCGCCGCCACGCCGAAGCCGAACACTGCGAGGTTGGTCAGCGGCAGTTGCTGCACAAGGATGGCAATGCGCTCGAAGAAGAACTCTCCGCCGCCTTTGACGCCGAACAGCTTCGGCAACTGGGTCAGGGCGATCGTCAGTGCCGCGCCGGCCTTGAATCCGAGCAGGATCGTTTCACTGATGAAGTTCACGAGCGAACTCAGCCGGAAGAGCCATGCGAGGACGCACATGGCGGCAATCAGTAGTGCCGTCAGCGCAGCGATCGACGCCCAGCGGCCTGGATCCCCCTGCGCCATGCCCGCGATGGTGACGCCGACCAGCATCGAGATCGCAGAGGTGGGGCCGATGGCGAGCTGCCGCGATGAGCCGAACAATGCGTAGGCCAGTCCCCCTGCCAGATAGCAGTAGATCCCGTACTGCGGGGGCACGCCTGCCAGCGACGCATACGCCAGCGATACCGGAATCCCATATGCCGCCAGCGTGACGCCGGCAACGACATCATGTGCGAGCCATTCCCTCTGATAGTGAAGCAGCCATTGCGCAGGCGGGAACCAGGCCTGCCAACCGCCCGCTACGGCGGTGCCGCGCTGTGTGTCGGGCAAGGAAGAGTCTTCCATGGCGGTGCCTCCATTAGCTTGAGATGTCCTGGCGCAGGACGAGGCGGGTTCAATGCGAGGCCAAGTGAACCTCGGAGGAACTGGGGTCGAGGATTCGGCTCCTCGCGTCGATCAGCAGCGAACTTCGCGCCCGAAGAACGGTTTCGTCGAATCTCGAAGCCGCTTCGCGAAGGAGGTCCATGTCGACCTGACTGGGCTTGGATGCTGACTGAAGCAGTTCCATCTCGTTGTAGATGATCCGCCCGACATCCCGCACCAGTTCCGGGTCCAGTTGCCCTTGCGATGCCGCGTGGACAAGGTGGTACAACAGGCTGACCAGTCCTGACGCCGTCGATACGGGTCTCGACCGTAGCGTCTTCTTCGTACCAGGCATTGCCGCGTCCTCCGATCCATGTATCTGAAGGCTAGATGCCGCGACACAACAGGACTTGACGCGTATCAAGCCGGACGAGGGCCTTGGACGCCGGCTGCCACCATCGCGAGTCTTGACGTACGACAACTGCGCGGATGCCCTGCGGCCTACATTGCAAATGCTGAGGTAGAGCCGGTCTGGCTGATGGAGCACCCGTACGAGAAGGGGGCGCGAATGAAACTCGTCACTGCGCAACAAGTGGTGATCCACGTGGATGACGTGGGACTCCCCGGGGAACTGGCCTTGCCCGAGACACCTTGCGGGATTGTCCTGTTTGCCTGCGGGAGCGGCAACTCGCGCCATCACCCGCGCAACCGCCTGGTCGCGTCGATACTCCATGATGCGGATATCGGTACCCTGTTGATTGACCTCCTGACGCCGGAAGAAGATGTTGGGTTGGCGCGGCGTTTCGACATTGCGCTGCTGAGCGACAGGCTGAGGGCTGCGACGGAAGCGGTGGAACGCCTGGCTGGGCAGCGCGACCTTCGGCTCGGCTACTTCGCGGCGAGCACGGGTGCGGCCGCAGCGCTGCGTGCCGCTGCGGCGCCGCCTTCGCAAACGCGTATCGACGCCGTGGTGTCCAGGGGCGGACGTGTCGACCTGGCCGGTGTTGACGCGCTCTGCCGCCTGGCTTCTCCGCTGCGGATGATCGTCGGGGAAGCCGATCCTGTTGTCGTCAACCTCAGCGCCCGGGCAGCGGCGTGCATCTCTTGTGAGAAGCGGCTGGATGTGGTGCCCGGGGCGACCCACCTGTTCGAGGAGCCAGGTGCACTGGAGCAGGTGGCAGAGCTTGCGGCGGGATGGTTCGTTCGCCATTTTGCTGCAGCGCAAGCGGGAAGGGGCACATAGCGTCGTTGCTGTCAGCGCCGTCAAGGGTGAGCCGCACGAGCAAGAGGTGGTGCGAAGCGCAGTCGTTCGGAACGATATTGCGTTGCCGCAAGCGTGCGCCGCTTCTGTCGATTATCTTGGTGTCAGGCGCGTTCACTTCAACGAGGTCGTTGAATATACCCGGGCACTTCCGCGTCATGGTCGATGGCATTGGCGGCATCCCGCCCGGCACAAACCAGATAAGCGGCCGGATTCCCTCTGGCAGCCGCAGCATGAATTCCTCGATGGGCAGTCCGGATGACTTTTCGGCGGCGGCGTGGGCACCGGTGGGGACATTCTTGTCGGCCATGCGGGGTGCCCAGTTTGCCTGCGCCTACGAACTCTTCCAGAGGTCGATGCGCCAGTTCGGGCCGCCGTCATACCATCTGGACACTGTCTGCCAGGAGGGCAAACACGTGCCCGTGACAATGACCGTCGTTGCCGAGACCCCGTTCTGCCGTTTGCTGCGCTTCTCGGCGGGTGACGGTCGTGGTGTACGCCGGATGTTGTGCGCACCGCTTGCCGGGCACCGAGCGGTGGTGGTCCGCGACACCATCGAATCCATGCTCCCCGACGCGGACGTTTATGTCACCGACTGGATTGATGCACGGGACGTACCACCTGAAGCCGGCCAGTTTGGCCTGGCAGACTGCGTCTTGCTGCTGGAGCAGTTCATGACGATGCTCGATCCGGCGCACCTTGACGTGGTGGCGATCTGCCAGGCGACCGTTCCAAGCCTGGCGGCCGTTTCTCGCCTGGCATCCGGAGATGCGCCGGAAGTGAGGGCGCTGGCACTGATTGGCGGCCCGCTGGATGCAAGGCTTCACCCGACCAGACTCGGCGACATCGCGGCCATGATGCCGCTGCCGGTGTTTCTCGCCCACTGCACAGGCGCCGTGCCACACGGATATCGCGGCGCGGGACGAATCGTGTATCCGGGCTTTCTGCAATTGCCTACGCTGGCAAGTGGCCAGCCGGAGCGCCTTTCGGCGATGGTGCTCGCTGCGCTTCAGGGGCCATGGCCAGGGTCCCGTGCGCAGGCAGATCTGCGCCATGCAGCCGTAGCCGGCTATGTGGCGATGATGGACATGCCGGTTGAGTTTGTGCTCGATACCATGCGCATCGTGTTCCGCGAACACCTGTTGCCACGCGGGTCGTGGTCCGTGGGTGAAATGCCGGTGGATCCGGCAGCCATGCGGGCAACACGGCTACTGACGGTTGAAGGGCAACTCGATGCGATCACCGGCGCCGGGCAGACGCACGCCGCGCAGACGCTGTGCCTTGGTCTGGATCAACGGTTGTGTACACAAGTCACCGTTCCGGGTTGCGACCACTATGGGTTGTTTTCCGGTCCGGTGTGGCGAAGCCGCGTTTATCCCATGCTACAGAGCTGGCTGAACGCGCCCGAGCGGTTGCCAAGGTGAGGTAAGAGCACCCGCGGGCGTGTTGCTGCCGCGCCTGGCCGTAGCCGAGCCGCAGGGTGACGGCCATTCGACGTCGTGCCGGATGTGCCTGATCGGCCCCGGCCTCTGAATCCTGCAAGCTCGTCATCTCGTGCTACGATCCGCCCAAATGAAAAAGCCTATCTACTACACCTGCCAGAACCAGTCCTGCGGAACCCGCTGGGAGTCCACCGAAGTGGTTGTCGTCAACGAGGGCCAGGGCCCACTGTTCCGCTGCCCGATCTGCGGCGCGCGCAATGTGCTGGCCGCGCGCGAAGAGGACGGCGTGACCGTCTACCGTCAACGGCGGACGACCGGCTCCTGACGCAACGCCTGAACCAGACGGTGGCCGACTTGTTGACGCCGGTATGGTCCGTGACCAGACGCGCGAGGGGGCAAAGAGGTGACAGAGGCATCAGGCCTTTTCTTTTAATTTGATTTCGCCCGCTTCCGCGCAAGCGCATTGGCGACGTGGTAGCCGGACGTACCGCCAAGACCGGGCCCTGGATGGGTCGAGGCGCCGATGTGGTGCAGATGTCTAACCGGCGTTGCGTGATCCTTGACGCCCGGAAGCGGCCGCCAGAACATGAACTGGTCGATGCTGCATTCGCCGGAATAGGGATCGCCGCCGACGAGATTGACGTTCATCGCTTCGAGGTCGGCCGGCGACAGGACAGTCCGACCGACGATGCTTGCCTTCAGGTTGGGAACATGACGCGCAATACGGTCGATGATCCGGTCGGCGTAGCGCTCTCTGACTTCCGGCGTCCAGCGGCCGTCCGCGGGGGCGTCGATGACTCCCAAGGCATCGCCTTTGATAATCCGCGGGCACTCGGGGACCTGGATCCAGAGCACCCAGCCACCAGCCGGGCTCCTGGACGGGTCGACCGCGCAAGGCTGGGCCACGCAAATCGTGCCTTCGGCGGGAAGCAGTCCGCGCTCGGCTTCGCTGACTGCCCTGGAGACGCCGTCCAGCCCGGAGGTAAGGTGCAGGTAGATGACGTCCCGCAGATGCTCCTGGGGCCAGTCCGGCGGCGCCGACAACGACAGGTGAATCTGCATATTGCCCTTGCCATACCGGTATTCCGTGGCCTGCTGCCGCAGGGCTGGAGGAACATGAGCGGGGGCCAGCAGCTTGCCGTAGAGCTGCCCGGGCGTGACGTTGCAGACGATCTCCTTGCCCATGAACACGCGATCGTCCCGCGTCCGTACGCCGCGCGCCGAGCCGTTTTCGACCAGGATGTCCTCGACGTCCGCATT
This sequence comes from Cupriavidus numazuensis, assembly GCF_905397435.1. GTDB lineage: Bacteria > Pseudomonadota > Gammaproteobacteria > Burkholderiales > Burkholderiaceae > Cupriavidus > Cupriavidus numazuensis. The sequence goes on along the minus strand of NZ_CAJPVI010000024.1, from coordinate 105,225 downwards.
GACGTGGAAAGCACCGCCGCGGCTTTCCACGATTTGACGGAATGCGTCCACAGTGCGGGCATTTCCACCCTGGACGATCGGAAGTCCCACTGCCTCCAGACTGAACGCGACCACTTTGCCCATTAGCGCGGACATGGCGCTCTCCGGGCCAAGGCCGGTATGCAATACCCAGGGCGCCAGCAGCGCGCGGACCAGGTCGGACCGCATGCGAGTCTCCAGCCAACTGCGGCAACTCATCAGTGCAGGGGAAAAGAAGGCCACGGTGTCATGCACACCTTGCTTCCAAAGGCGGCCAGCCACCGTCTTTGCCACGCCGGCACTCCACAATTCGTTGCCGAGCAGCGAGAACACGAGGCCTGCATTCTGCTCGACCTCCCGCATGGCGGCCAGATAGGCATCGCCGTCGCCGCTTGCCAGTGCATTGAATGCGCTGACATTGCGCTCGCGGGACCTCGCCAGAATCAGCGAACGATTGTCGGGCAGCAAGACGCCCGTGGGCGTGTCGTTGTTGCCATAGCTGAGTCCCGCCTGATGGAGATCATCCTTCAGCTCCGCGTAGCCGGGGGACGTGACAAACAGCGGGTGTGCCGTGGACAACGTATCGTGCAAATAGCCCGGTGCATTCAGGGTCTCGGTGCGAATGCATCCGCCCAGCGTGCTGTTGCGTTCGAGTACGCAGACGCGCTTGCCGCGCTGGGCCAGGACGGCGGCGCACACAAGCGAATTGATACCACTGCCGACAATCACGGCGTCATAGGTAGGCATGGATTATCCCGGGGGCAAGGATAAGAAGAGGCAACGCGTCTGGCCACAGCGCTGGCCTGCAGCTGGCCTGCGCGGCCGGCCGTGTGCGGCATTCAGGCCGCTGCGATGTATTCGCTGCGGATCAGATTAGCAAGGTCGTTGAGCGAATTGGCGGCGCGGGTATAGCTGCCCTTGTAGAAGAGCAGGGATTCGCGGTCCGATGTGTCGAAATGATGGACCTCGCCAATGAAAATGATGTGGTCGCCGCCGTCGTACTGCTGTGCGTTGCGGCATTGGAAGACTGCCGCGCACCCTGGCAGGACAGGCGCGCCCTCGATACCATCGGTACACGAGATTCCATTGAACTTGCCGTCCGCACCGCGCGCAAAGCGGTTCGAGACGTCTTCCTGGTCAGAAGCCAGGACATGGATCACGAAACTGCCGGTGTTCCGGAATGCTTCGAGGCTGTATGACTTCTTTGCGAGGCTCCACAGCACCAGGCGCGGCTCCAGGGATACCGAGCTGAAACTATTGACAGTCACGCCCCATGGCTCACCATCGGTGGTGCGGGTTGTGACAATGGCTACGCCAGTGGCGAAGCGGCCGAGGGCATTCCGAAACCCGCGAGCATCGATCATGGTTGTCTCCTGTGGCCTGCTTGCACCGATGACGGGGCAAGCAGGCGGCTTGTTCTGGCGGGACTGTGATGTCTTCAGGCGGCGCGAGACTGGGACTCTTGTGCGATCCAGGCGTCGGTGGCGTCTTCGTCGAACCAGTAGCTGCCGTAGTCGCGCGGATCGTTGAAGCCGTTGGCAATGCGCTGGGCGACACGCGGCGCGTGCTGCGCGGTGGCCAGCAGCCTGACGATATGGTCCGGCGGCGGGAACAGCAACGAGTTGGTCCACCGGATCACAGGCTCTGCGTAGCCCTCATAAAGGCCGTCGAAAGTCGACTGCATCCATGCCTTGTCGAAGGGCTTGTCACCGTTGCGCAGGATGGCGTCGAAATAGTGCAGGGCGCCTTTGGTGGCGTTATTCGAGCCTTGCCCGGTAATCGGATCATTGACCATGACGGCGTCGCCGAGGCCCATCACAACACGGCCCGAGGGCAGCGTAAGCGTGGGATTACGCACGGTCGGGGTGACACGCCCACTCAGGATGCCGTTCGCATCGGTAAGCTGGACATTGGCGCACCGTTCGCTTTCCCAGGGGAGGTAGTCGCGCAGGATGCCCAGGCAAACGTCAAGATGCTGGTCGGCAGATTTGACATCCGCCCAGCGGTCCATGGGGCCGCCCGGAATGGCTTCGAAGACCATGATGTCACAGGCCTGCGTTTCGTTGCTGCCCTGGGTGGTCAGGGCCGGGAACACGAAATACTCGCCAACGCCGGGAATCAGGTTGAAGTTGACGCATTCAAACGGGCCACTGCGCTCCATCCCCGTCACATATGCAAGTGCCAGCTGGCGTTGCGGTTGGCGAACGGGGGAGCGCGCATCATTGCGGGTCAGCAGGTTGACGATCTCGCCCTTGCCGCCGGCCAGCAGGACCAGGTCATGGCTTTCGGTCAATGCCTCGAGCTGGGGGATTTCGACGTTCTCGATGCGCAGATCTCCGCCGCGGCGCTCGAACTCCGTCATCCATCCGGGCATCTTGACACGCTGGTCCACCGACTGCGCACAGGCATTCAGGCGAGCACGCCAGTGAATGGCCATCTCACCCTTGCCATCGGAAGTCGGGATCGTCAGGCCAATACCATTCACGTTGGGGCACTGCGCTTCCCATTGGTTCATCCCGAAATTGCGCTCGATCTGCAGGGCCTGGTCGAAGATGCACTGAGACGACATCACCTTGCCGCTCCAGACTTCTTCTGCTGTTCGGTTTGTCACCAACGTGACCGCATAGCCTTGATGGAGCAGGGCGCATCCGAGCAACAGGCCAGCCTGGCCTGCGCCAACGATGGCAATCTTGCGGGGCGTGATCTTGGCAAAGGAATGCGTAGTCATGTGTCTCTCCAGTGGGGGCTTGTCGTTGTGTGACGCGTGGGCGCAATCGGGACGCCCGCACGGCGATTTCATCTGGCGCTGTTACGCCATGAGGCGTTGGATGGCTGCATGCCGGCCTTCGGGTCCCAACGCGCCATAGCCCCCATCGCAGGCGTAGTCGGTTCCGGTGACGAAAGCGGCTGCGTCGGACAACAGGAACAGGACAACCTGCGCAACTTCCTCAGGCTTGCCAAGGCGTCCGAGCGGATGGAAGTCGGCGGCGACACTGTCGGCCTTGGCCTTGTCGCCGCCGCTGAGCGCACTGATGACCGACGACCACGTCCACCCCGGAGAAACCGAGTTCACGCGAATGTTGAGCGGGGCCAGGTCAAGCGCCGCGCTGCGGGTGAACTGCTGCATTGCGGCCTTGCTGATGGGGTATAGCCAGCGCCCCGACTGCGCCACGCCGGCGGAGATCGAGGCAAAGTTCACGATCGCTCCGCCGCCGCGCTTCTTCATCTCCGGCACGCATGCCTGGAGCATCATTGCCGCGCCGACGACATTGACGTTGTAGGAATCCAGCCACTGCTCCCGGGTGGAATCGGCGCCATTGTCTACATAGGTGCAGGCGCAGTTGATGAGTAGGTCGATGCCACGAAATGCATCGACGGTCTGGGTGATGCAGGTCGCGATGTCGGCATCGCTGGTCACGTCCACCGCGACAAAGCGGCAACGCAACGGATGGCGTTCCGCAATCCGACGGCCACCTGCCTGGTCGATGTCAACGACAACAACGTTCGCGCCTGCCGAAATGAGGGCCGAAACCACGGCCTCGCCAATCATCGTTGCACCACCGGTCACGATGGCCGTCTTGCCTTCAATGCCTTGCATGTCTGTCTCCGCTTGTTTTCTGGCTTGCACGTCGCCATGTGGGAGGTAGTTTGGTTTAGCGATGACGAGGCTGCTATCCGGAATCCGCTGGCCCGATATCCGGATTGCGCGCCTGTGCTGCAGGGTGGGGATGTGGGTGGCGATGCCCGCAGGAAGATCAGGGCGACGTTGTGAGACGGCTCGGCCTGGAGGTGTCGGTGCGCGACGTACGCAGTCTTATTGTTGTATCAACGACTGAACGGGGCAGGTGCGTTCGATGCCTCTCAGCGCCGCGTATCGCTGGAATGGCGTTCCGCCGCCTCGCCACGCAAAGTCGCTGAGGGGGAAACGCCGAAGCGCTTCTTGTAGTAGGCCGCAAACCGGCCCAGATGCGTAAAGCCAAACCGATATGCAATATCGGTGATGGAGGCGTGCTCGGCTCCCGCTGCGGCGATCAGTGCCTGTCGCACGCTGTCCAGCCTGACGTCGCGCAGGTAACCGACTGGCGTTGTATTCAGATGACGCCGGAAACCTTCCTCCAGTGCCCGGACGCTGACGCACGCGATTTGCGCCAGATCTGCGACGGTCAGCGGCGTATCGGCATTCGCGTGGACGTAGTCGATGACCCGCTGCATATGGCGAGGCCTGGCAGGTTCGGCGCTGCGTGCGAGGAGATAGGAATAGGTGTGGGGCTGCAGCAGCAACAGTGTCCGCAGGAGATAGTCCTCCATCGACGCCACCGCTGCAGGAAACTGAAGCCAGTGGGTGCCGTGCTGATCGATATTCCTTGCAAGGTCGAGTACCGCTTGCGTCCAGGGGCTGGAAAGACCTGCCTGCTGAGGCAGCGACGGATCGAATGCGAGGGGCCCGTCCGGGTCACGCCCAGTCAACAGGGCGAAGCGGTGCTCCATCGCCGCCTTCTCTATCCAGAGCAACACCTGTGCACAGTCCTCGTGCCAGTGCATTCGAGTGGGTGTGTCCGGGCTCAGCAAGCTGGCCGTGTTGACGTCTGAAACGACGCTTTGCGCGCCGCACTGGATGTCTGCGTGGCCTGCGACAGGAATCTGAGCCAGATAGAAGTCGCCCAGCCGGCCAGGGTCGATTTCTACATCGGCGCCGTATGACAGGAAGTTGATGGCGGTGTCATGCAGCTTCACGAGGTTGTGCTGGACATGCAAATGCTGGGCCGCCCCCGCCACGCGCAGAACGTGCGGACAAAATACTGCTGCAACCCTGCCCTGAGTTTCCTCAACGTCCTCGGAGCGAAACAACGGATAGTGGGCGAGCAGATCCGGAAACGAGTCTTTTTCGAAACTTTGACGGGGCGGCATTGCGGATGTTCGGGGGCTGTCTCTATCGTTGGACCTGCAAAGATAATCGCCGGATGCCCGGTCTAAGGCAATCATAGTTTAAGGCTAAACAATTCCACAATCATGGTTATGGCGGGTGACGGATGCGCCGGCGCTGCGCAGGATGATGGGTGTCGGGGAAGCAACCGACCGTTGCGTTTTCCCATACGTACATTTACGTAATGCTGCAATGCAACAAATTCTTTGCTACAATCAGGGAAAACCCGATGAGGGTAATCCCTGTAAGGAAGGACGCCATGAACACCCAATCCGATATCAAGCTGACCGATCAACTGGAACGCGACCTCATCGATCGTGAGCTGGGCTACCGTGGCCTGGGCGTTGCCAACGATGTGAAGCGCGCGATTGCTTTTGTGCAATCGGTGCTGTCGCGTCTGCAAATGCAAGCTCGCAAGGCCAAGGTCAGCTACGCCAACGGCTGAACGATCGAGCATGCTGGTTTCCTCAGCGAGACCGCAACGAAGCCGGCTGAAGCCGTCCGTATGGACGTTCTCGCCGGCTTTGCCATTGATGGACCGACGATAGCAAGTGATTTAGCGGTTGCTTGTGAACGGAATTCGCAAGCGTTGCCAGAGCTTTTCGTTTTGAGCCGGCGTGGCGGAAGGCTATCGTGGAGGCCTTCCCGCAGTTCCCCCGCACGCCATGCCGCCGCTCGTCCTGTGCTGCCTGCTGATCACCTACGTGGTCTGGGGCACGACCTATCTCGCTATCCGGTTTACGCTGGAGAGCTTCCCGCCGTTGCTGATGATGGGCTCGCGCTTTCTCTGCGCCGGCCTGCTGCTGGCCGCCTGGCTGGCCTGGCGGCGCACGCCGATGCCGACATGGCGCCAGCTGCGCAACTGCGCGGTGCCAGCGGTATTCCTGCTCGTCGGCGGGATGGGTCTGACCGCCATTGCCGAGCAAACCATTTCTTCGGGCGCGACTACCGTGATGATCGGGGCGATGCCGATTTTTGGCCTGTTCTGGAGTGCATGTTTCGGCACGCGTCCGCGCTGGTATGAAGGGCTGGCGATTGCGATCGGCAGCGTCGGCATCCTGGTGCTGACCGCCGGCGCCGAATTCCGCGTCAGCACCGCAGGCGTGGTGGCGCTGCTGCTCGCTGTGGCGAGCTGGTCGTTCGGATCCCAGCTTGCGCGTCGGCTGGAACTGCCGGAAGGTCCGTCCGCGTTCGCCGCGGAGATGCTGATCGGCGGAGCGATCCTGATGGGGCTATCGGCGTTGCGCCAGGAGCCGTGGCCGGCCACGATCAGCACGCAGGCGTGGTGGGCGTGGGGCTATCTCGTGGTGATTGGCTCGCTGGTGGCGTTCTCCGCTTATATGTACCTGGTCGCGAACGTGAGCCAGACGCTGGCCACCAGCTATGTCTATGTGAACCCGCCCGTGGCGCTGGCCGTGGGCGCGTGGCTGGGCGGGGAGCAGGTCGCGCCGCAGACGCTCGGGGCGATCTTGCTGATCCTCGCTGCGCTGGTGGTGCTGAGCGTGGGCAGCCTGCGGACCGCGCGCGCGGCGGCGGCCTGAGCCGCGCCGAATGCGTCAGGACGAGGATTGTTCCTCGATCCAGAGCGACAGCCGCACCTTGTAGGCCTGCTGGATATGGCGGCGCGTGATCTGCTCGGCCAGCGCGGGGTCGCGCTTTTCCAGCGCTTCGACCAGGGCAAGGTGTTCCTCGTAGGAACTGCGGGGCCGGCCCGGCACCGACAGCGTGGTGCGGCCGAGCAGCGCCATCGACTCGTGCAGCGACCGCAGGGTCTTGAGCAGGTAGCGGTTGTGCGCGCAGCGATGCAGCGTTTCGTGGAAAAGCCGGTTGTTGGCGGCCAGCCGGTCGGGATCGTCGATCATGGACAGGTCGCGCTCGACGATGTCGCGCAGCAGCGAGATCTCGACATCCGTGGCGTGGCGCGCGGCCAGCGCGGCGGCGGTGCCTTCGAGCACTTCGCGCATGACATAGAGCTCGCTGACCATGCTGGCGTCGAGCTGGGTCACCATCATGCCGCGGTTGGGCTCGTTGACGACCAGGCCTTCGGATTCCAGCCGCGACAGCGCTTCGCGCACCGGAGTGCGCGACAGGCCCAGCGATTCCGCCAGCTCGACCTCGCGCAGGCGCGTCCCCGGGGAAAGCTGTCCGGCCTGGATGGCAGCACGCAACTGCTGGTAGGCGCGCTCTGAGCGCGGCAGGGACGAGGCCTGGCCGGCGTCGGTGCCGCCGGTGAATTCGGTGGAGATCATGTGAAGCTGGCTGGTTGACCCATGTAAGCGGTCATCATACCCGCTCGCAAGCCGCTGACATCACTGCGACGCAATAGTGTGCAACGCAGCCGGGCGCTTGCCGGACCCTGGAATCCGGGGCCCGGCAAGCGGTGTGTCAGGCGCTGTAGGCCGTCTGCGACTGGAACGGGTGGTACTGGTAGAGCCAGGTCTCGGACAGCGGCTTGCCATCCAGCCGCAGGAACAGCCGCAGGTCGATCGGCTCCTTGCCGTCGGCTGTCAGGTCGAACTGGGCGCGCCAGTGGCCCGGTACGCCGTTGGGCACGGCCTCGGTGAAGACATAGGAGAACTTGCCGCGCGAGGCGGTCAGCACTGCTTCGGGCTTGACGCCGAACGGCAGCTTCTCCAGCGGGGCGCCCTTGAATTCCACCATGAACTTGCGCACGCCCTTCGGGCGCGGCTGGCCCGGCTGGCCGCCGTTGCCCATGCGCGTGGCCACGCAGCGGGCCAGTGGCGAGGGAAACGGCTCGTCGGCCAGCCAGTGCAGCCGGTAGCGCAGCCGGTAGGTGTTGCCTGCACGCGCGGGCGCCTTGGGCACCCACATGGCGACGATGTTGTCGTGGATCTCGTCATCGGTGCGCAGCTCGACGAGTTGCACCGCGCCCGCGCCCCAGCCGTCGCGCGGCTCGACCCACAGGCTTGGCCGGCGTTCGTAATTGACGCCGTCCTGGTAGTGGTCGAACAGCCGGTCGCGCTGCAGCAGGCCGAATCCGCGCGGGTTGTCGTCGCCGAAGGCGGATGCCATGGTCTGCGGCGGGTTGTTGAGCGGGCGCCAGATATGCTCGCCTGCACCGTTCCAGATAGCCAGGCCGTCGGAGTCGTGGACTTCAGGGCGCCAGTCCACGGCGGTGCCTTTCATGGTCTCGGAGAACCAGTACATCGACGTAAGCGGTGCGAGCCCGAGCCGCGCCACGTCCTTGCGCAGGAACAGCGCGCATTCGACGTCCATGACCACGGCCTTGCCGCGCTGCATGACGAACTTGTATGCGCCGGTGATGCTGGGCCCGTCGAGCAGCGCATAGACGGTGACCGTGTCGCCCTTGCCCTCGGGCGGTTCGAAATAGAAATGCGTGAAGTTCGGGAATTCCTCGGACTTGCCGGCCTCGGCCACGTCAATGGCGATGCCGCGCGCGGACAGGCCATATTGGTACAGCTCACCGATCGCGCGGAAGTACGACGCGCCGAGGAAGGCGACCCAGTCGTTCTTCTTCCAGTCGCGCACCTTCTGGTCGCCCTGCCGGCTTTCCTGGAAGCGGAAGCCCGCGAAGCCGCTGCCGCGCGGCAGCTTGTGCGCGGGGCTGTCGGCGGGCATGTCGAAGTAGCTTTCTTCGTAGACGATTTCCCGTGCGTTGCTCTTGCTGTCCTTGCCGCGCTCGACCACATGCATGCGCACCGGCGTGCGGAAGTAGGTGCCCAGGTGGAAGAACGTCACCGGGAACTGGCCCGGGCCATCGGCAAACAGCGCGTTTTCCGGACGGAAGCGGATCTTCCCGTGGGCATCGTAGTCGATGCGGTCGAGGATCTCGGGTGGCGGCGCGGGCGGTGCGGCATAGGGTTTGCCGGCGAGCGCGCGGGCCTGGTCGATGAGGGCGTCGAAGCTGAACGGGCGTGCGTCGCCCAGCTTGATCCCACTGGCGGCCAACGCCGAAGGGGGGATGCCCAGTGCGGCCAGGGCAGCCGAGGCGGTGGCGGAAACCAGCAGGGTGCGGCGGTTCATCATGTGGCGTCAGCGTCCTTTTTCTCGTCTTCGATCAGTGCAGAACTGTAAGAGACGCCATCGCCGTGCGAAAGTTCGGACACCGACTGTTACAGCGGATGGCTCGAACGTCACTGCCCGGCGCGTGCGCGACGCTGCGCCCGCCGTTTCCTTGAAATCATGTTCAACCCTTCGACCGCCGCGGAGAACGCCATCGCCGTATAGATATAGCCCTTGGGCACGTGGGTGCCGAAGCCTTCGGCGATCAGCGTCATGCCGATCATCATCAGGAAGGCCAGCGCCAGCATCACGATGGTCGGGTTGCGGTTGATGAAGTTGGCCAGTGGCGTGGCGGCGAACAGCATCGCCGTGACGGCGGCGATCACGGCGATGAACATGATCTCCACATGCTCGGTCATGCCGACCGCGGTGATGATGCTGTCGATCGAGAACACGAGATCCAGCACCAGGATCTGGCCGATGGCGCTGGCAAAGCTCTGGGACGCACTGGCTTTGCCCGTGTCGTCGCCTTCTGCCTCGCCGGAAACGTGGTGATGGATTTCCCGCGTTGCCTTCCACATCAGGAAAGCACCGCCCGCAATCAGGATCAGGCCGCGCCACGATATACCCCGGCCGAGTACGGTGAAGAGCGGCTCGGTCAGCGTGACGATAAACGCAATGGTGGCCAGCAACGCGAGCCGCAGGATCAGCGCCAGGCCGATGCCGACGCGCCGCGCCTTCTCGCGCATGTCTTCCGGCAGCTTGTTGGTGAGGATAGAGATGAAGATCAGGTTGTCGATGCCGAGCACGATCTCCATGACCACCAGTGTGGCCAGCGCCGCCCACGCGGCGGGATCCTGCAGCAAAGCGAGGGACGATTCCATGTCAGCTCCGGTCAAGAGGGGGCCGATGGACCCGGGCCCGCAAGCGCAGTGTTGCCGACATGTTAGCAACTGACCTGCGACGAAGGAAATCTTGTTCGCCTCCCAGCGAAGATTGGGGTTGTCGTCTGCCTTTGTGGAATATAGTATGTGATATATCAATGAATACTATCGAGCCATCAAGGAGACAGGCAATGAAAGTGTGCATCTATGGGGCAGGGGCCATCGGCGGCTACGTGGGCGCCCAACTGGCGCGCGCGGGAGCGGAGGTCAGCTTCGTCGCGCGCGGTCCGCACCTGGCGGCCATGCAGGCCAACGGCGTGCGGCTGCTGATCGACGGCGAGGAGCGCGTGGCCAAGGTCAACTGCACGAGCGATCCGCGCGAGCTTGGTCCCCAGGATTACGTGTTTATCACGCTCAAGGCTCATTCGGTGCCCGGCGTGGTGGACCTGATTCAGCCGCTGCTGGGCCCGCAGACCGCAGTGGTCACGGGCGTCAACGGCATTCCTTACTGGTACTTCTACAAGCACGGCGGCAAGCTGGCAGGCAGCACGCTCGAAAGCGTGGACCCGGGCGGCAAGCAGTGGCGCGGTTTCGGACCCGAGCGCGCGATCGGCTGCGTGGTCTATCCCGCCGCGGAAATCATCGAGCCCGGGGTGATCAAGCACGTGTACGGCAAGAAATTCCCGCTTGGCGAGCCGGATGGCAGCCAGTCGGATCGCGTCAGGCGGCTCAGCGAGATGATGATGGCGGCCGACCTGGAGGCGCCGGTGCGAGAGAACATCCGCGATGAAATCTGGCTCAAGCTGTGGGGCAACCTCTGTTTCAACCCGATCAGCGCGCTGACCCACGCCACGCTGGACGTGATCACGGCGAATCCCGCCACCCGTGCGCTGTCGCGGCAGATGATGCTGGAAGCCCAGAGCATTGCCGAATCGTTCGGTGTGAAATTCCGGGTGGACGTCGAGCGCCGTATCAACGGCGCGGGTGCCGTGGGCGCCCACAAGACGTCGATGCTTCAGGATCTGGAAGCAGGCCGCGCGATGGAGATCGATCCGCTGCTCACCGTGGTGCAGGAGATGGGCCGGCTGGTTGGCCATCCCACGCCGATGTGCGACGCAGTGTTGGGCCTGATCAAGCAGCGCGACGAGATGGCACGACTGGCTGCCTGATACGGCGCTGTGTGTCCGCCGCCCGGTCCCTCGCCCCGCACGGACCGGGTGGCCCTTTCTGCTATCGGATTGGCGGGGAAAGTCACGCTTTCGTGGCTTCGCAATCGGGACTGGGAACGCGATTGTGATATACCATATACGACAGACCGGGCATCGCGCGGGCGCCCCGCATCGAACCTTTATCGGGTTTGATGCGATTCGGGAATGATCCCGGGCGATTTTGCTAAGCTGTGCAGGAATGTGGCGGGCAGCTATTGTGGCCGCCGCGCCACCGGTCTCCCTCGAGCTTATTCATGTCTGCGCAAAGCCAACCTATCGTCCAATCACCAGCACTGGCCCTGTCCGTGCAACCGATCAACGCCGGCGCCAGCCTGCGCGACCAGGCTTACGCCATGTTGCGCCAGGCCATCGCCGACGCGGACATCTATCAGTCGCGCGACGAGATCCGGCTCGATGAACGCGTGTTGAGCGAGGCGATGGGCGTGAGCCGCACGCCGATCCGCGAAGCCATGACGCTGCTGGAGCAGGAAGGCTTCCTGCGCACGGTGCCCCGCCGCGGCATCTACATCATGCGCAAGACCAAGCGCGAGATCGTCGAAATGATCCAGATGTGGGCGGCGCTGGAAAGCATGGCGGCGCGCCTGGCCACGCTGCACGCCACCGACGCGGAGATCGCGCAACTGCGCAGCATGTTCGACAGCTTCCGTGATTCGACGCCGGCGGAGCATATCGAGGAATACTCCGACGCCAATATCGTGTTCCACCAGGCGATCGTGCAGCTGTCGAAGTCGCAGATCATCATGGACACGATCCGCAACATCTTCATCCACGTGCGGGCGATCCGGAAGATGACCATCTCGCAGAGCGACCGCGCGGCCCGCTCGATTGTCGATCACCTGCGCATCATCGAGGCGCTGGAAAAACGCGACACGGAACTTGCGGAGCGGCTGGTGCGCCAGCATTCGCTGGACCTGGCCGACTACGTCGAGAAGCACTGCGACTTCCTTGACTGAGCGGCGGTCCATCGCCACAGCTTGCTGACAAAAACGGCGGACTCAGGTCCGCCGTTTTTGTTTGTGAGTGGAGGGCGGAGACCGGCTGTACTTTTGGTATGTAATATATCAGTGAAATTTCCCCGACGATGTCATCCGTTTAGCCTGATACATCACTTGGGATTGACCCCGAACCTGCAAGCTTAGTGCTGACAAGGGCTCGCTTCGATCGACTTGGTCCGGGCGGGCGTTGCAATTGTTGCGGTGCACCGACGAAAGTTGGTGTGGGAACAGGAAAAGAGCTTGCCGTTCTCTGATATATCACATACCGTATGTCATCAAGACGGTCGAAACGATCAGCAGAGATTGAAGCACCCAGCGGGGCCCACCGCCACCCGAATTCAAGTCAAACGAGGAGACCAAGCATGTCCGAAGTCCAAGCCACGCGCGCCGAGAGCAGCACCGCGGAAAACACCCTGAAGACCCTGCACCAGTAAACGGACGCCATCAGAGCCGAGGAGACATCGCCATGGAACGAAAAGCATTGGATGGCATCCGTGTTCTGGACATGACGCACGTTCAGGCAGGCCCTTCCGCCACGCAGCTGATGGCGTGGATGGGCGCCGACGTGATCAAGGTGGAAATGCCGGGTCGCGGGGATATCACCCGCAGCCAGCTGCGCGACGTGCCCAACGCCGACAGCCTGTACTTCACCATGTTGAACAGCAACAAGCGCAGCCTCACGCTGAACATGAAGACGGCGGAAGGCAAGGCGCTGCTCGAAGACCTGATCCAGCGCAGCGACGTGCTGATCGAGAACTTCGGCCCCGGCGTGCTGGCGCGTGCCGGCTTTGACTGGGATCGCATGCAGGACCTGAATCCGCGCCTGATCTATGCCTCGATCAAGGGCTTCGGCCCCGGCCCGTACCAGGACTGCAAGGCCTATGAAAACGTGGCCCAGTGCATGGGCGGCTCGGCCTCCACGACCGGCGATGCCGCTGGCGTGCCGACCGTGACCGGCGCGCAGATCGGCGATTCGGGTACCGGTGTGCATTGCGTGGTCGGCATCCTGGCCGCGCTGCTGCAACGCGAGCATTCGGGCCGCGGCCAGCGCGTGGAAGTGGCCATGCAGGATGCGGTGCTGAACCTGTGCCGCGTGAAGCTGCGCGACCAGCAGCGGCTCGATGCGGGCCCGCTGCGCGAGTACCCCAACGAGCAGTTCGACGACCACGTGCCCCGCGCCGGCAACGCGTCGGGCGGCGGCCAGCCGGGTGCTGCGCTGCGCTGCTCGCCGGGCGGCCCGAACGACTACGTCTACGTCATCATCCAGCCGCAGGGCTGGGAACCACTGATGCGCCTGTGCGGCCGCGAGGACCTGATCACTGACCCGGAGTTCGCCACGCCCGAAGTACGCCTGAAGAAGCTGGGGCAGTGCTTCGGCATCATCGAGCATTGGACCCAGGGCAGGACCAAGTTCGAAGTGATGAACGCGCTCAACGAGGTCGATGTGCCGTGCGGCCCGATCCTGTCGATGAAGGACCTGATCGAAGACCAGTCGATGTACGAGCGCGGTTATCTTGTGGAACTGGATCACCCGGCGCGCGGCAAGTACGTGCAGTTGGGTTCGCCGATCGCGCTGTCCGATTCTCCGGTGAAGGTGGAACGTGCCCCGCTGCTGGGCGAACACACCGAGGAAATCCTGGAGTGGCTGGGCCGCACGCCGGCCCAGATCGCGGCGATGAAGCTGGCCGGCGCCGTCTGAACGTCCGCCTTCCTTTCCTCTTCTTCTTCCCCTGTTTCTCACACCGAGCGGGCACGCCTGGCGCGTGCCCGCCGGAGGAGCTCGTGCTGTGAAATCCTGGATTCGTTTTCGCCGTCCCGACGGCAGCGTCGGCCACGGCCGCACGGAAGGCGACGGTAGCGACCGCGTCGTTGAATTCAATGGCCCCGGCTATGTCGATCCTCAACCCACCGGTGCTACCTACAAGCTTGGCGAACTGCACCTGCTCGCCCCGTGCGAACCCGGCAAGGTCGTGGCGCTGTGGAACAACTTCCACGCATTGGCGCGCAAGCTGGAAAAGCCCGTACCGACCCATCCGCTGTTCCTGATCAAGCCGGCCACTTCGCTGGCGGGCCCTGGCGATGCCGTGGAGCGTCCGCGCAGCTATGACGGCAAGATCGTCTATGAAGGCGAGCTCGGCATCGTGATCGGCAAGAAGGCGCGCAATGTGTCGGTGGCCGAGGCGGCGTCGCACATCTTCGGCTACACCGTCGTCAATGACGTGACCGCGGCCGAGCTGATCGCTGCGGATCCGAATTTCCCGCAGTGGACCCGTGCCAAGGGCTTCGACACCTTCGGCTGCGTTGGTCCTGCCATCGTGCCTGGATTCAACTGGCGCGCCGCCAGCGTGAAGACGCGGCTGGACGGCGTGGAGCGCCAGAACTACCCGCTCTCGGACATGATCTTCACACCCGAAGAGCAGGTCAGCCGCATCTCGCAGGACCTGACGCTGATGCCGGGCGATGTGATCGCCGTAGGCACGTCGCTGGGCGTGGGCTCGATGAAGGATGGCGCGGTGGTGGAGGTGAGCATCGAAGGCATTGGCTCGCTGGTGAACCACGTGCGCGGGTAATCGCGCTGCAACTGAACCTGAAACTGCAAGGCCGCAAGGTTCCTCCCCTCTCGCGCTTGCGGGAGAGGAGAGGAACCAATGCGGTCGCGAATACAAAGGTAATCCCATGCCAATGACCATTGGTGTCCCCCGCGAAGTCCATCCGGGGGAGCGGCGTGTCGCCGCGACGCCGGATTCCATCCGGGAGTTGCTCAAGCTCGGCTACGAAGTGGCAGTGGAAAGCGGCGCCGGGCAACAAGCTTCGTTCTCCGATGACGCCTATCGTGCCGCGGGCGCGGCCATCGTCGACGCTGCCAGCCTGTGGGCGTCGGTCGACGTCGTCATCAAGGTGCGCCCGCCGCAGGTCCATCCAAGCCTCGGCGTGGAGGAAGCGGCGCTGCTCAAGAAGCACGCCACGCTGATCAGCTTCGTCTGGCCTGCACAGCAGATGACGCTGCTGGAACGTCTTTCGCAACGCGGCGCCACTGTGCTGGCCATGGATTGCGTGCCGCGCATTTCGCGCGCGCAGAAGCTCGACGCGCTCAGTTCGATGGCCAATATGGCGGGCTATCGCGCAGTGATCGAAGCCGCGCATGCATTCGGCCGACCGTTCGCCGGCCAGATCACGGCCGCGGGCAAGATTCCGCCCGCGCGCGTGCTGGTGATCGGCGCTGGCGTGGCTGGCCTTGCTGCCATTGGCGCAGCGCGCAGCCTCGGTGCCGTGGTGCGCGCGTTCGACACGCGGCCTGTGGTGCGCCAGCAGATCGAAAGCCTCGGCGCCGAATTCCTGACGGTGGAAATCGAGGAAGACGGCAGCGGCAGCGGCGGCTACGCGAAGGAGATGAGCCCGGCCTTCATCGAGGCCGAGATGAAGCTGTTCGCGGAGCAGGCGCGCGAGGTGGACATCATCATCACGACCGCGCTGATTCCCGGCAAGCCGGCACCACGGCTGCTGGAAGCCGACACGGTGATGCTGATGCGTCCCGGCAGTGTGGTGGTCGATCTCGCCGCGGAGCAGGGCGGCAACTGCGTGCTGACCGTACCTGGTGAGTCGGTGACGCACCAGGGCGTAACGGTGGTCGGCTACACCGACCTGCCGAGCCGCATGGCGGCCCAGTCGAGCCAGCTCTATGCCACCAATATCCGGCACCTGCTGACGGAGCTGACACCCGGCAAGGACGGCCAGCTCGTCGTCGACATGGATGACGAGATGATCCGTGGCGCCACGGTGCTGCACCAGGGCGACGTCACCTGGCCGCCGCCACCGCTGAAGACCTTGCCGCCGCCTGCGCCCGCGGCGGAGGTGCAGGCGCCTGCCGAGCCTGCTGCGCCGCCCAGCCGTACGGGCACAACGCTGGTGTCGCTGGGCATCGCCGTGATCGCGTTGCTGGCGCTCGGTGCCGTGGCGCCACCGGCCTTCATGGCGCACTTCACGGTGTTCGTGCTGGCCATCTTCGTCGGCTACCAGGTCGTGTGGAACGTGACCGCGGCCCTGCACACGCCGCTGATGAGCGTGACCAATGCGATCAGCGGGATCATCGTGGTCGGCGCGCTCGTGCAGCTCGGCAAGCCGTCGCTGGTTACCGCCATCGTCGCCGGCGCGGCGGTGCTGATCGCCACCATCAACATTGCAGGCGGCTTCCTCGTGACGCAGCGCATGCTGAAGATGTTCCAGCGAGACTGAGGAGACAGACATGCCTTCGGGAATCAGCAGTATTGCTTACCTGGGCGCGAGCGCGCTCTTCATCCTCAGCCTGAGCGGGCTGAGCCATCCGGCCAGCGCGAAGCGCGGCAACCTGCTCGGCATCGCGGGCATGGTGATCGCCGTGCTGACCACGGTGCTGGCCGGCAGCCCCGACGGGGTGCCCATCATCATCGGCGCGATGGTGCTTGGCGCGGCGGCCGGCGCGGTGCTGGCGCGGCGCGTGGAAATGACGCAGATGCCGGAGCTGGTCGCGGTGCTGCACAGCTTCGTCGGCCTGGCCGCGGTGCTGGTGGGCTACGCGAACTATCTGGACGCGCATGCGCTCACCGGTGCGGAGAAGGCGATCCACGAGATCGAAACCTACCTCGGCATCCTGATCGGTGCGGTAACGTTCACGGGCTCGGTGATCGCGTTCCTCAAGCTGCGCGGCACGCTCGGCGGCAAGCCGACGCTGCTGCCAGGCCGCCACGTGCTCAACGCGCTGGCGCTGATCGTGTGCGTGGTGCTGGCGTACCAGTTCCTCAACGCGCCATCGGTGCAGGGCGGGCTGGTGCCGCTGGGCGTGATGACGGTGATCGCGCTGCTGGTGGGTGCGCACCTGGTCGCGGCGATCGGTGGTGCCGACATGCCTGTGGTGGTGTCGATGCTGAACAGCTACTCGGGCTGGGCCGCTGCGGCGACCGGCTTCATGCTCGGCAACGACCTGCTCATCATCACCGGTGCGTTGGTCGGCTCCAGCGGCGCGATCCTCAGCTACATCATGTGCAAGGCCATGAACCGCAAGTTCCTGTCGGTGATCCTGGGCGGGTTCGGCGCCACGCAGGCCAAAGGCGCGGCGACGGAGCAGGGCGAGGTGCTGCCGGTGTCGAGCGACGAAGTCAGCGCGCTGCTGAAGGATGCGAACGAGGTCATCATCGTGCCCGGCTATGGCATGGCGGTGGCGCAGGCGCAGGGCACGATCAGCGAGATCGCAAAGCGGCTGCGGGCGCAGGGCGTCAATGTGCGGTTCGGCATCCATCCGGTGGCCGGCCGTCTGCCCGGGCATATGAACGTGCTGCTGGCCGAGGCGCGCGTGCCGTATGACATCGTGCTCGAGATGGAGGAGATCAACGACGATTTCGAGCATGCCGACGTCGTCCTGGTGGTCGGTGCCAACGATATCGTTAACCCGGGGGCGCTCGAAGACCCCGCGAGCCCCATCGCCGGCATGCCCGTGCTCGAAGTCTGGAAGGCGCGCACCGTGGTGGTGTCCAAGCGCAGCATGGCCGCCGGCTATGCGGGTGTCGATAACCCCTTGTTTTACAAGGAAAACACCCGGATGTGGTTCGGCGATGCCAAGGGCAGCGTAGACGCGTTGCTGCGCCAGCTCGAGGAGGTTCCTGCCTGATTGGCCACGTCCGTCTGCTCAAATGATGACGATGACTTATGTATCAACTTGCAGTCATCTGGCGGACGGACGCCAAATTGATGCGGAATCTGCAATATATAAACGATCGTAAATAGATACGATAAAAAAGTTTAAGACTGATCAAATTAAGCATCGGGTAGCATCAATCCCCAGATTCACGTGCCGCAATGTCAGGCGCCGATCCAGTTGTGAAGAAGGATGCCGAAATAGAGCACCCCAAGCAGTCCCGACGAGGACGCAGAAAAAGCACTAGGAGACAGGTAGATGGCGCATCAAGAAGCGGGAGCCACGTCCGGCAATGGTCGTGGCCTGCAGAATCGTTGGTTTCAGTTGGCCGTAGGTGTGGTTTGCATGGGGCTGGTGGCGAACCTGCAGTATGGCTGGACTCTCTTTGTGTCACCGATGGACGCCAAGCATCACTGGGGCACGTCCGCGATCCAGGTGGCATTTTCAATTTTCATCGTGACCGAGACCTGGCTGGTGCCGCTTGAGGGCTGGCTGGTAGACAAGTTCGGTCCGCGCCCGGTCGTGGCGGGCGGTGCGATCTGCGCCGGCCTGGCGTGGGTGATGAACGCCTACGCGACGACACTGCCGGAGCTGTACGCAGCAGCGGTGATCGCGGGCATCGGCGCCGGCGGTGTGTACGGCACGTGCGTGGGCAATGCGTTGAAGTGGTTTCCGGACAAGCGCGGCCTGGCGGCCGGCCTGACGGCAGCGGGCTTTGGCACGGGCGCGGCGATCACGGTAATTCCCATCGCGAACATGATCCACAGCGCCGGGTACGAAAAGGCGTTCCTGTTCTTCGGCATCCTGCAAGGCGTGGCGATCTTCGCGCTGTCGCTGCTGCTGGTGAAGCCGCGCGCACCGAAGGGCGCGGTGGCCGCGAAGGCGGTGCTGACCAACAAGGTGGAATTCACTCCCGGCCAGATGGTGAAGACGCCGGTGTTCTGGGTGATCTACGCGAGTTTCGTGGCCGTGGCCGCGGGCGGCATCATGGCGACCGCGCAACTGGGCCCGATCGCCAAGGACTATGGCTTTGCGTCGATGCCGGTGACACTGCTGGGCCTGACGCTGCCGCTGCTGACGATGACGCTGTCGATCGACAACCTGTGCAACGGCTTCACGCGTCCTCTCTGTGGTTTCCTGTCTGACCGCTTCGGCCGTGAGAACACGATGTTCGTGATCTTCATCGGTGAGGGGCTCGCGCTCCTGGGCCTGATGCAGTTTGGCCGCGACCCGTATGCGTTCATCTTGTTCGCGGCGCTCACGTTCCTGTTCTGGGGCGAGATCTTCTCGATTTTCCCGGCGCTGTGCGCGGACACGTTCGGCAGCAAGTTTGCGGCGTCGAACGCGGGCACGCTGTACACGGCAAAGGGCACGGCGGCGATGCTGGTACCGCTTGCATCGGTTCTCTCGGCAAACGGTGGCTGGGATGCGGTGTTCACCGTCGCGGCGGTCGTCACGATTGCGGCTGGGGTGTCGGCCAAGTTGTTGCTGGCCCCGATGCGCAAGCGGTTCATCACGGGCCATTCGGACACGCCCATGCCGGTATCGGACGTCGCCTTCTTTGCGAGTGCATCGGCCAAGCGCGGCGAATAGGCACAGGCCGGACATTGCCGTCAGCGTACTTGTAGCGATGCATTGATGTTTGTAGAGGCCTGGCGCATGCGCCAGGCCATCAGGCGCAAGCGCCTGGAGCCAGGAAGAGACGTCGGGGACCTCGCCAAAGCATTTCAGAGGGCCTCAAAACGTCTGAAAACGTGGTATGTAATATATCTATGTGCCGAGGATCCCTAGGCCCCTGGCTTGTGGATAGGCTTTCTTCATCTGTGCACGATGCGAATCAATGGCGCAGATTGAGAAGTTGCGCTGATTTAGGCACAGATCCAGGCTGATTTGCTGCAGTGCACCGACGAAAGTTGATTGCGAGGTAGGAAAATAGCTTGCCGTTCTCTGATATATCACATACCGTATGTCATCAAGACCGGTCGAAATGATCGGGACAGGTTGAAGCAGGGGGCGAGCCCCATGCACCACGAAGATAAGTCCAATGAGGAGACCAAGCATGTCCGAAGTCGTAGCCAAGCAGCCCGATAGCACTACCGCGGCAGCCACGAAATAAAACATTCCCACCCCAGTCAATTTGCATAGAAGGAAGCAACCATGGCAGAAGTCGGAAACGAGCTCCAGCGTCACGCCGCGGAAGAACATCAGGCACAAACCGATGGTTTTCATCTGGTCATCGACGCGCTGAAGCTGAACGGCATCGAAAACATCTACGGCCTGCCCGGCATTCCGGTCACCGATCTGGCTCGTCTGGCGCAGGCCAACGGCATGCGCGTCATCAGCTTCCGTCACGAGCAGAACGCGGGCAACGCCGCAGCGATTGCCGGCTTTATCTCGCAGAAGCCGGGCGTTTGCCTGACCGTGTCGGCCCCCGGCTTCCTGAACGGCCTGACGGCGCTGGCACATGCCACCACCAACTGCTTCCCGATGATCCTGATCAGCGGCTCGAGCGAGCGCGAGATCGTCGATCTGCAGCAGGGTGACTACGAAGAGATGGACCAGTTGGCCATCGCCCGTCCGCACGCCAAGGCTGCCTTCCGCGTGCTGCACGCCGAAGACATTGGCGTGGGTATCGCGCGTGCCATTCGTGCCGCCGTGTCGGGCCGTCCGGGCGGTGTGTACCTCGACCTGCCGGCCAAGCTGCTGGGCCAGTCGCTGGAAGCAGCGAAGGGCAAGAAGTCGCTGATCAAGGTGGTGGATCCGGCCCCGCGCCAGCTGCCGGCACCGGACTCGGTCGACCGCGCCGTCGCACTGCTGAAGAACGCCAAGCGCCCGCTGATCCTGCTGGGCAAGGGCGCCGCCTACGCACGCGCCGATGCGGATATCCGCGCGCTGGTCGAGAAGACCGGTATTCCGTACCTGCCGATGTCGATGGCCAAGGGCCTGCTGCCCGATACGCACCCGCAATCGGCCTCGGCGGCACGCTCGTACGTGCTGGCTGAAGCCGACGTGGTGATGCTGGTCGGCGCCCGCCTGAACTGGCTGCTGTCGCACGGCAAGGGCAAGACCTGGGGCGGCCCGAAGCAGTTCATCCAGATCGACATCTCGCCGACCGAAATGGACAGCAACGTCGCCATCGCCGCGCCGGTGGTGGGTGACATCGGTTCGTGCGTGTCGGCGATCCTCGGCAAGGTCGGCAACGACTTCGCCAAGCCGCCCGCCGAGTGGCTGAACGCGGTGTACGAACGCAAGGACAAGAACCTGGCGAAGATGGGCGAGCTGCTGAACAAGGAAGTCTCGCCGATGAACTTCCACACCGGGCTGCGTGTGCTGAAGGACGTCATCAAGGCCAATCCGGATATCTCGTTCGTCAATGAAGGCGCCAACACGCTGGACTACGCCCGCGCCGTGATCGACATGTACGAGCCGCGCAAGCGCCTCGACGTCGGCACCTGGGGCGTGATGGGCGTGGGCATGGGCTACGCGGTCGCCGCGGCGGTGGAGACCAACAAGCCGGTGCTGGCGCTGTGCGGTGACAGCGCGTTCGGTTTCTCGGGCATGGAAGTCGAGACGATCTGCCGCTACAACCTGCCGGTCTGCATCGTCATCTTCAACAACAACGGCATCTACAAGGGCGTCGACGTGAATCCTACCGGTGGCAAGGACCCGGCAGTCACGACGTTCGTGCCGGGTGCGCGCTACGACAAGATGATGGAAGCGTTCGGCGGCGTCGGTGCCAACGTGACCACGCCGGCGGAACTTGAAGCTGCCGTGAACGAAGCGCTGCGCTCGGGCAGGCCCACGCTGGTCAATGCTGTGATCGACCCGTCTGCCGGCACCGAAAGCGGTCGCCTGACCAACCTGAATCCGCAAAGCTCGGCCAAGAAGTAATTCAACCGAATCTCACTCCCGAATTCACCCCTCTGATCCAATAGGAGAACGAAAGTGACCCTCCCACTCAACGGCATCAAGATCATCGACTTCACGCACGTTCAGGCAGGGCCCGCGTGCACGCAGCTTCTCGCGTGGTTCGGTGCGGACGTGATCAAGGTGGAGCGCCCCGGCTCGGGCGATGTCACGCGCACGCAGCTGCGCGACATCCCGGATGTCGACGCGCTGTACTTCACCATGCTCAACAGCAACAAGCGCTCGCTCACGCTGGACACCAAGAAGCCGGATGGCAAGAAGATCCTGGAGCAGCTGATCCGCGAATCGGACGTGCTGGTCGAGAACTTCGGCCCGGGCGCGCTGGATCGCATGGGCTTCTCGTGGGAACGCATCAACGAACTGAACCCGAAGATGATCGTCGCCTCGGTCAAGGGCTTCAGCGACGGCCACCACTACGAAGACCTGAAGGTGTATGAAAACGTGGCGCAGTGCGCCGGCGGCGCGGCGTCGACCACGGGCTTCTGGGATGGTCCTCCCACGGTATCGGCCGCGGCGCTGGGCGATTCCAACACCGGCATGCACCTGGCCATCGGCATCCTGACCGCTATCATCGGCCGCCAGCAGACCGGCAAGGGCCAGAAGGTGGCCGTGTCGATGCAGGACGCTGTGCTGAACCTGTGCCGCGTGAAGCTGCGCGACCAGCAGCGCCTGGACCGCCTGGGCTTCCTGGAAGAGTATCCGCAGTATCCGCACGGCGAATTCAGCGACGTGGTACCTCGTGGCGGCAACGCCGGCGGTGGCGGCCAGCCGGGCTGGGTGCTGAAGTGCAAGGGCTGGGAGACCGACCCGAACGCGTACATCTACTTCACCATCCAGGGTCATGCGTGGGAGCCGATCTGCAAGGCACTGGGCAAGCCCGAGTGGATCAGCGATCCGAACTACAGCACGGCCAAGGCGCGCCAGCCGCATATCTTCGATATCTTCAAGACCATCGAGGAATGGCTCGCTGACAAGACCAAGTACGAAGCGGTGGATATCCTGCGCAAGTTCGATATTCCGTGCTCGCCGGTGCTGTCGATGAAGGAAATCGCCGAGGATCCGTCGCTGCGCGCCAGCGGCTCGATCACCGAAGTGCCGCACAAGGAGCGCGGCTCGTACCTGACGGTGGGCAGCCCGATCAAGTTCTCCGACCTCAAGCCGGAAATCACGGGTTCGCCGCTGCTCGGCGAGCACAGTGAGGAAGTGCTGGCGGGCCTCGGCTACGCCGCGGAAGACATCAAGCGGCTGCGCGAAAGCCAGGTGATCTGAGCCGGCTCGCCCGTGCCTGAACAGGACTGAGCTGGAATGGACGCCGGAGCGCCGCGCATGCGGTCTCCGGCGTTTTTTACTGCGGCCCGGAGCTGTGCCAAACTGCATTGCGGCACGTTGCCGCCAATCTGTACCGCCAACCTTTACACCCTGCCGCAATGTCCGGCAAAGAGGGGATCCCCATGCAAGCCAGCATCGACTACGAACAACTGGTTTCCGCCATCGGTGACGCCGTCATCATCTCCGACGCCAACGGCGCCATCACGCTCTGGAACCCGGCAGCCGAACGCATGTTCGGCTACACGCAGGCCGAAGCGATGGGCCAGTCGCTGGACCTGATCATCCCGGAGCGGCTGCGCGGCCGCCATTGGGAAGGCTACGACAAGACCATGGCCACGGGCATCACGCGTTACGGCCACGACCTGCTGAAAGTGCCGGCCGTCGACAAGGATGGCAAGTCGATGTCCATTGCGTTCACTGTGGCACTGCTGCGCGGCGCGGACGGCAATATCTCGGGTATCGTCGCCATCATTCGCGATGAGACCGTGCGCTTCCAGGAAGAGCGGGCGCTGCGCAAACGCATTACCGAACTCGAGGCGCAGTTGAAGGTCGGCGCCTGACGCCGGCCTGCGCGGTCAAGCGGCACAACAGCTGGTTTGCGAGAGCCGGGGAGAGTATCTCGTCCTCGCAAAACCGGTGTAAGTCCAGTTGCGATTCAGAGGGATTTATTTGGCAATAATGATTTAAGTCAATCCATAACTATTCCTCTTCGAGAGATGTGCGCGTAGCACCCTTCCTCAGTGTGATTCGAGTTCCATTTTTCTGCCGAGTCCCTGTTCTGTAGCTTCACGGTGCCGGGCAAATCCGTATGGGAAGGCTATGTCCCGCGTGACAGACTAGGTACGTCCGAATGTCAACGAGATGACGATTCGTTTCGTTTACAAACAATTACGTGCTGAGTAGCGAAGGCGCTGCACGGAGACACAGTGCGGTACCTGGAATAAAGTGAATAGAACAGTGGATGGACAGTTGTTGGGTGGCGATGCTACGGGTTCTCGCAATACAGTTGCAGCCCTATTGATCCACGGTCTCGGCGGCACCGAACATGAACTTCGGCTCGTCGAGAAGACGCTGAAGGCGGAAGGATACGAAACAAAGTGCGCCGTACTGCCCGGTCATGGCACACGCCCCGAGGATCTGGTCGGCGTAAGGTTCGAGCAGTGGCTCGAGGCCGTATCGGTTGAATATCTCGAACTGCGCGCCAGGCACGATACCGTCCACATCGTCGGCATGTGCATGGGCGCGTTGCTCGCGCTCGCGTTGAGCCAGCTGATCGGGGACAGGCGGGGGAGGGTCGTCGCACTGGCTACCCCTGTGTTCCTGGATGGCTGGTCGCTGCCCTGGTACCGCCGGCTGCGGCATCTCGCCTATCACTTTCCCCGTGTCCGCGACAAATTTCGCGTCAAGGAATCCGAGCCGTTTGGCGTCAAGAACGGCGTGTTGCGGGCGGCGATCAAGGCACGCTTCCTGCGCGGCGATACTTTCCACTATTCGTGGACACCACTTGCCTGCATTCGCGAACTGGACCGTCTGCGCCGCTACGTACGCAAGCGCGTGCGGCGCGTTAGCCGGCCGGCACTGATTATTCACGCTCGCGAAGATGAGCTGACGAGCCTGCGATCGGCCTACTTTCTCAGCAAACACATTCGCAGCGCCAAGTTGCTCGTTGTGGACCAGAGCTACCACATGCTCAGCATCGACAATGATCGCAGGCTGGTCGCGAGCACTGTGGCGCAGTTTCTCCGCGAAGACGAGAACGGTGGACAGAACTTCGGCACCGCGCTGAGGGGCGTCTTTGCCGAACCCGCGAACGAGCCTTTCGAGGCATTGGTCGGTATTTCCCTGGCCGCCGAATAATCACGAGTCACGCCGCCATTGCCGGCCAAGCCGGCGTGTCCGGAAGGGATTGGTAATGATTCCTGTTTGCGTTCGTGGCCGCCTTTAACCTACAATCTTCGATCCCCGACCCGAAGGTAGGCACAAGCCATGATGCTGCAGATTCCGGACATCCTGTCCAAGGCCCAGGTGGCGCAATGCCGACAACTGATGGATGCCGCGGACTGGGCCGATGGCAACGCGACCTCCGGACATCAGTCGGCGCTGGCCAAGCGCAATCTGCAACTGCCTGAGGGCTCGCCCGTGGCGCGGCAGATCGGCGATCTGATCCAGGATGCACTGGGCGCCAACGCGACGTTCTTCTCCGCGGCGCTGCCACTCAAGGTGTTTCCGCCGCTGTTCAACCGCTATGAAGGCGGCCAGGCGTTCGACAACCACGTCGACAATGCCATCCGATACCTGCGCGGCACCGGTTTTCGCGTGCGTAGCGATTTGTCCGCGACGTTGTTCCTGACGGAGCCGGAGGACTACGACGGCGGCGAACTCGTGGTCGAGGACACCTACGGCCAGCACCGAGTCAAACTGCCGGCGGGCCATTTGGTGCTGTATCCGGCCACGAGCCTGCACCACGTCACGCCCGTCACGCGCGGTGCGCGCGTGTCATCGTTCTTCTGGATCCAGAGCATGGTGCGCGACGAAGGGCAGCGCGCGTTGCTGTTCGAACTCGACACGCGGATCCAGCAGGTCGCGGAAGCGATGGGGCAAAAGGATTCGGGCGTCGTTGGATTGACCGGCGTCTATCACAACCTGCTGCGTCGCTGGGCAGACGCCTGACAACAGCCGAGCGCCAAACTGCGCGCTTGTTTAAAACGGCATTGAAGGGCGCGACGCCCTGACTTCACACACACCGCCTCCAGCGCGCACCACTCCCGGTTCAGCGATTTCGAAGGAGGTGGTCCCTACGAGCTTGGGCATGTGCCCGCAGGAAACGTGCAAGGCGATCACACGATATCGCTCGCAGCAGGGTCCACAGACGCTTGCAGGGCTCGTTCAATCAGCGCTGTATTCCCACTCACGGTGGTGCCCCACGCGGCAGGCAGCGTAATTCACTCTGAAGCCCATACCCGTACAACACCCCTGGCACACTACGATAAAAATTCGCCCCTTTGGGGCAACCAAAACGCGTTTTTGGTTACTTTTGTCGCTCGGACAAAAGTGACTCGCCGGCTACGCCGGCGAAACAGCCGCGCCAGCCAAGAGCGATAACCCCGCCCGAACGACAAGCCCCCGCCGGCTACGCTAGCGAAACAGCAGCGCATGCCAAGAGCGATAACCCCCGCAATTCAACGATGACCCTAAAAAAAACCGCAGGCTCCGGCAGATGCCGAAACCCGCGGTTGCTCGCAACATCTAAATCAACTTTCCGTCAGCCTCAGAACCTGAAGTTCGCCGTCAGCATGCCAAAGCGGCCCGCCGCCATGGCGCCGTAGTGCGTATGCGCCTTCGTGTAGTACGTCTTGTCGAACAGGTTCTGGATGTTCAACTGCAGCGTCAGGTTCTTGTTCACGCGGTACGCACCCATCAGGTCGAAGCGCCAGTACGACGGCACATACAGCGAGTTGGCCGGGTTGGCGTAGACCTTGTCGACATAGTAGGCGCCTGCGCCCACCGTCAGCGGCGCCAGGACCTGGTAGGTCGTCCACAGGCTGAAGCTGCTCTTCGGCGTGTTGGGGAACTGGTTGCCGTTGTTGGCGGCGTTCGCGGTCTGCGGGCCGTTGTCGACCAGTACGCTGTCCAGGTAGGTGTAGCCGCCGAACACGCCCCACTTGTCGGTCAGGTTGCCCGCGAAGCCCAGCTCGAAGCCCTTCACGCGCTGCTTGCCGGCGTTGATGGTGGTGTTGGCGTCAACCGCGACGCGCGCATTGTTCTTCTCGATCTGGAAGATCGCGCCGGTCAGCGACAGGCGGCGCGACAGCAGGTCCCACTTGGTGCCGATTTCGAACGAACGCGCGGTTTCCGGCTCAAGGTTGCGCTGCGCGGCGGTGATGTTGTCCGCGCCATCGCCGTTGGTGGAACCCGGCGGCGTTGACGACGTGCCATACGACACGTAGATGCTGCCGTACTCGACCGGCTTGTACACCACGCCGGCCTGGTAGTTGAAGAAGTGCGACTTGTTGCGGATGTCCACCTGCGCCACGGCCGCGCCGGTGTTCGGGTTGGTGTACGCGTTGGTAAACGAGTGCGTGTCGTAGTTGTCGTAGCGGATGCCGCCGTTGATCATCCACTGCTTGGTGATCTCGATCGTGTCGAACAGGTAGACCGACTGCGTGTTCGTCGTCGTGGTCTGCGTGTACGGCATCTTGGTGGTGCTGCCGCGCCACGGGTCGTTCGGGTTCGGATTGCCCAGCGGTGCGCAGTCGAAGCTCGCCAGCAGCGACGCGTTGCAGGTGCCGCCCGATGCGGCCGCGTTGGCCGACACCACGTTGTACGGGTTGTTGTCCGTGTTGTCGCGGCTGAACTCGAAGCCGAACAGCAGGTTGTGCTTGAGGCTGCCGGTGTGGAATTCGGACGTCAGGTCGGTCTGGTTGGTCAGCGTCTCGGTAGCCGAGTCGCGGTTCTTGGTGTTGCGCCATACGAAACCGCGCGGCACGTTGCCGCGGCTGTCGTCGGGGTTCGTGACGACGTAGTCGTTCGTGGAGCGGCCCCAGCGCGTCGTGTTGCGGAACACCAGGCCATTGCGGAAATCATGCTGGACCGATGCGGTGGCGATGTCGGCCTGGGTACGCTGGAAGTCGCGGTCGGTCAGGCCATAGAAATTGTTGCGGTCGACGCTGGCCGGCGCCGATGGGTTGGCCTTGGTTGCCTGGCTGGACGGGCGCGCGTACGGGATGCTGTAGTCGGGCATGCCGTCGCCCTGCAGATGGTAGTACGACAGCGTGACTTGCGTGGGCGAGTTCAGGCCGAACGTCACCGACGGTGCGAAGCCCCACGAGTGCTGGTCGACTTCGTTGCGGCCCGGCACGTCGAAGGACTGGCCCATCGCGTTCAGGCGCACCGCGGTGTTGTCGTTCAGCAGGTAGTTGCCGTCCGCCGTGGCGCGGAAGTACGAATCCGTGCCCACGCCGACCGAACCCTGCACGAAGTTCTCGGCGGTCGGCAGCTTCGACACAAGGTTGATCATGCCGCCGGCCGAACCCTTGCCGCCGAAGGCCGAACTCGGGCCCTTGATGACTTCGACGCGGTCAATGTTGAACATGTCGCGCGTCTGCGAGGCCGTGTCGCGCACGCCGTCGACGTAGATGCTCGACATCGAGTCGAAACCGCGGATGAAAGGACGGTCGCCGATCGGGTTGCCGCCTTCGCCGGCGCCGAACGTGATGCCCGGCGTGGTGCGCAGGGCATCCTGCAGCGAGTTGGAGCCGGTCTGCTGCAGGACTTCGGCGGGCACGACGGTGACGGACTTCGGCGTGTCGAGCAGCGGGGCGGTGAATTTGGACGACTGGGCTTCATCGACCTTGTAGCCATCGTCCTTCTTGCTCGTTACCGTCACGCTTTGCAGCGTCACCGGCTTCGACGCGGCCGCAAGCTCGGCGGCCGGCTGGTTTTCCTGCGCGCCCGCACCTTGCATGGCAAAGACTGCGACGGCACCAGTCAGTGCAGCGGCCAGCGGGTTCAGCCGGAATTTGTCCTGTTTTCCTTCCACGGTTCTACCTTCCCTTTGTAGTTCTTGACACGATCAATGCATGGTCATGAAGACAAGTTCAGGCAGCCTTGAAGCTATTGATGCAAGTCATCCATAACGGCGGGCGATTATACGGTGTTACAAATCAAAACACAAATGCGAATCATTCGTACTTACCGAAAATGTGAATTGTTGCTCCGAATAAAGTAGATCATAGGCTACTTATTGGCGGATTATATGGTGTATTCATCATATTGATATTCGCCGTCGGGGCTTGACCTTCCTCCCCGACGAGCTGATCAGCCCCGCCTGAGTGCCTCAGTCGCCATGCCCACATCGGCATGTGTGACAGATTTGATACAACTGGCGGCTTTCCTGATTGTCTGGAATACGCTTAATGAGGCGCACCGATCTCGTCTTCCCGGTGCAATTCGGTACCAGAATCATTGACGTGGTACCGAATGCCTCTTACATTGGCAGCACAAGAAATCACCACAGCGGAGACACCATGACCCCTTCCCAGGCGCTACATGGTTGCGCGACGGTCGCGCAACTGTATGTGTCGGCTCTTCGGGCCGCGCCGACATCGCTGGCGATCGTCGGCGACGGTATTGCGCTCAGCTATGCCGAACTCGCGCAGCGGTCGTACCGCATGGCGCGGCTGTTCCAGGCGAAGGGGCTGAGGCGGCAGGATGTGATTGCCTTCCTCGTCGGTAACCGTGCCGAGGCTGTCGTGGCGATCATTGCTGCGCAGCTTGCGGGGCTGAAGAACGTGTCGCTGCATCCCATGGCGTCGGAAGACGACCACTGCTTCGTGCTGGCGGATGCGAACGCAAGCGCACTGGTGGTAGACAACGCCCGGTTCGGCGCACGGGCCGAAGCGATTGCCGCGCGCGGCGCGGTGCCGCGCATCCTGCTGCTCGATGACAGCGCATCCGGCCCGGGGCTGGCCAGCGAGGCGGCCGGCATGGACGCCGCCGCATTCGAATCCGGCGGCGATGCGACGGAAATCACCAAGCTGTCCTACACGGGCGGTACCACCGGCCGTTCCAAGGGCATCCTGCATACCCACCGCACGGTGGTGACCATGCTGCAGCACATGCTGGCTACCTACGAGTGGCCGGCGCAGATCCGCTACCTCGTCACGACGCCGATTTCACATGCGGCCGGCAGCCTGATCCTGCCGACGCTGCTGCGCGGCGGCACGGTGTACCTGAGCGACAAGTTCAGTCCCGCCGATTTCCTGCGGCGCGTGCAGGAGCACCGCATCAACCTGACCTTCCTGGTGCCGACGCAGATCTATGGCCTGCTGGACCATCCAAGCCTGTCCGCGGCCGATCTGTCGAGCCTGGAACTCGTGCTGTATGGCGCCGCCCCGATTGCGCCGGTACGGCTGCAGCAAGCGCTGGAAAAGATCGGCCCCGTGTTCGGCCAGGTGTATGGACAGGCGGAAGCGCCGATGACCATCAGTTACCTCGCGCGGCGCGACCATGACTTGTCGCGCCCGCATTTGCTGCGGTCCTGCGGCAAGGTCATTGCCGGCAACCAGGTCGCGCTGCTCGATCGTGACCTGCGCGAGGTGGCGCCAGGCGAAGTCGGTGAGCTCTGTGTGCGCAGCCCGCTCGTGATGGATGGCTACCTGAACCGGCCCGAAGAGAACGACAAGGTCTTTGCGGGCGACTGGCTGCATACCGGTGACATGGCGCGCCGCGACGAGGCTGGCTATCTCTACCTGGTCGACCGCGCCAAGGACATGATCATCTCGGGTGGCTTCAACGTCTACCCGAGCGAGGTCGAGCACTGCCTGGCCCAGCACCCTGCCATTGCGATGTCCGCGGTCTTCGGCGTGCCGGACGAGAAGTGGGGCGAGGCGGTGACCGCCATCGTCGTGCCTCGCGAAGGACAAGCGTTAAGCGAGGAAGAAGCAATCCGCTATGTCACGGAAAGGAAGGGCGTCGTCAACGCGCCGAAGTCTGTGATCTTCGCCGAGGACCTGCCTTTGACGGCGCTGGGCAAGATCGACCGCAAGGCCATTCGCAGCCGGTACTGGACTGACCAGGACCGGCAGGTGGCCTGAGCGGTCCGACACGACAAGGCAAAGCAAAACACAGACGAGGAGACAACCATGCGCTTGATTCGCAAGCTGATGATGACGTGCGCGCTCGCCCTGGGCCTGGCGGGCACCGCCGTGCACGCGCAGGACACCTATCCTGCACGGCCGATCCGGTTTGTCGTGCCGTTCGCGCCCGGTGGCGTGACCGACCTGACCGCGCGCACCTTTGCCAAGTACATGGGCGATGCCCTGCACCAGCCGCTGGTGACCGAGAACAAGCCCGGTGCCGGCGCGACCATCGGCGCAAATTTCGTGGCACGCGCGGCGCCGGACGGCTACACGCTGCTGCTCGGCACCAACGTCACGCATGCGATCAACCCGCGCCTGATCGCCGCGACGCCGTATGACCCGCTCAAGGACTTCCAGGCCGTCGCGGTCTTCGGCCTGAACGGCAACGTGCTGCTCGTGAGCAACACCTTTCCGGCCAAGACGTTTGCCGAGTTCATTGCCTACGTGAAAGCGCGGCCCGGCAGCGTCAACTATGCGTCAGGCAGCGTCGGCAGTTCCGCGCACCTGGCGGCGGAATTGCTCAAGCAGGACGTCAAGGGGCTGGACTACACGCATGTGCCTTACGGCGGACCGTCCGAGGCCATGTCCGCGCTGATGGGCGGGCACGTGGATTTCCTGTTTGCCAACATCGGCGCGGCGGTCACGCAGATCAAGTCCGGCAAGGTGAGGGCGCTTGCGGTGACGACGGCGACGCGCGCGCCGCAGTTGCCTGATGTGCCGACGATTGCCGAATCGGGTGTGCCGGGGTTCGAGGTCGTGGGCTGGATGGCGGCGTTCGTGCCCAAGGGGACGCCGGCACCAGTGGTGGCACGCCTGAATCAGGTTATCAATCAGGCGCAGAAGAATGCGGATCTCAGGACCACGCTCGACGCCGCCGCGCTGATTCCCGTGGTGGCGGCGCCCGACCAGAGCAGCCGGTTTGTGCAGGACGAGTATGAGAAGTGGGGGCGGGTGATTCGGACAGCGGGGATTCCAAAGCAGTAAGGCAGGAAGGACGCCACTGCGCCGGCTCGGTTTCTGGAGGGAGAAACCGAGCTACGGATCACTGCATGTCAGTGCGCCGGTCCGCTTGGACGCCCCTCGCTGGCCCCTGGCCGCATCAACAACCCGTTCAGAATGATTTCATAGAACTCGCTGAACGCATCCCCGATCTTCATTCCCGTTTCCTGCAGGAACTGCTGGTTGCGCAGCCGATGCGCCGCGCCGAGGATCGCCTCGGACACCAGCCTCGGATTGTGGGGTGCCATCAGCCCCTGGCTGACACCCGCTTCGATCATGCTTTCCAGCCCGCGCACGCGGGCAAGCTGGTACGCATCGAACACGGCCCGGCCGCTTTCGATCATGTCGAGATCGGTGAGCGCAGCCTTGCTGAGCCCTGACGCATTCAGCGTGGCGTGCAGGTATGCGGAGATGGCCCGCGCGGGATCGGGCGCATGGCGGGCTGCGGCATAGCCCTTTTCGAGATTGGCCGTCAGGACGTCGCGGCAGACATTCACGAACAGCGTTTCCTTGGTCTCGGCGATTTCATAGATCCGGCGCCGCGAGCAATGCAGCCGCTGCGCGATTTCACCGATGGTCATTGATGAAATGCCCTCGGCACTCAACAGCCGCGTCAACTCCGTGGTGAATTCTTCGTCGGTACGTCGCTTTGCCATGAATCGATGGATGCCGGTGCCGGGCGGAGAAGGACCGGAGGGAGGCTGGAATCGGGACCCCGAATCTTACCGTTCCGTGGCATCCATCGACTACAAAACAAAAAAAGCGAGCACGCCCCGTGAGCGCGCTCGCTTCAAGTGGAGATCGGCGTCTCAGCTGTTCAGTTGAGATGACCGACCGCTCGCAGGTACTCGTTCTTCTTGTCGAAGATCAGCTGGCTCAGGAACGCGGCGTCATACGCGGTGAGCAGATGGGTGTGGTGTTCCTCGATGTAGCGGGCCACGCGTTCCTTCTCGCATTCGATGCCGCACAGCCATTCGTACATGGCCTCGTCCCAGCGGAAGCGCAGGCCCAGTTCGATGAACGCCGCGTTGTAGGCGGCGAGCTGGGTGGCGCGCGAAAGCGGTTGGTTGTCACGGCCGAGCGTGGCGGCCGGCTGGCGTTCGATCTGGATCTGGTTCATGGTGTGCCTCCTGTCTTCTCTCTGGCGGTGCGGTTGAGGGAAGCATAGGGGCGCCCATGGATTTACGATAATTAAAGTTTCATCGACAAATCATAAGGCATTGTTTATGGATCAAGCGTGACGGATCAGCCCTTCCACGCCAGTGATGCGCTGGATCAGCCCCGCACCTTCCTCCATCAGGAACTGCTTGAACGCGAGCGCCACCGGCGGCAGCCGCTTGTTCTTGCGGTGCACCACATACCAGTTGAGCATGACCGGGAAGCCCTCGATATCCAGCACGGCGAGCTTGCCCGTCTGCAATTCCAGGCCAACGGTATGGGCCGAAAGGAAGGCAATGCCCATGTTCGCAATGACCGCCTGCTTGATGGTTTCGGTGCTCTTGATCTCCATGGCGATGCGCATGTTCGACAGCCGTCCGGCAAAGCCTTCCTGCATGGAGTTCCACGTATCGGAACCCTTTTCGCGCGCGACAAAAGCCTCGTCCGTGAGCGCGGACAGCGGTATCTTGCGCTGGCCGACCAGGGGGTGTGTCGGCGCTGCCACGATCACATAAGGGTGCGGCGCGAACGATTCGTTGATGGTGTCCATGCCTTCGGGCGGGCGCACCATGACGGCCAGGTCCGTGAGGTTGCCGGCCAGCTGGTGCAACAGTTCCTCGCGATTGTGCACCGCAAGATTCAGCGTGACGCCGTCGTGCCGCTCCATGAATTCGGCCAGCAGCCGGGGGAAGAAATAGTCGCCCGCGCTGATCACGGCGACGTTGAGCCGGCCGCCGGAGATGCCCTTGAGCTGCGACATGGCGTCTTCGGCTTCGCGAAATTGCTGGATGATGCTGCGGCTGTAGTGGAGCATCTCATGGCCCGCGGGCGTGAGATAGATTTTCTTGCCCAGTTGCTCGAACAACGGCAGGCCGACATGGCTTTCGAGTTGCCTGACCTGCGTGGACACGGCCGGTTGAGTCAGGTGCAGCTCTTCGGCGGCACGCGAAAAGCTCATGTGCCGGGCCACGGTTTCAAAGACTTTAAGCTGGCGCAGGGTGGCATTCTTCATCAGTCGTTCCGTGCAATATATAAACGTTCGTCAATGCATATGATAAAAAACTTTAAGCCGTCTGAATCTCAGATTGAAGTAGCATCAATCCCACAGATTTGCATGCCGCAATGTCAGGCGCCGATCTAGTCGTTTAGGGCCCGCCCCACAGAGGCCCCCGAAAGCGTCCCGCCAGGGACGCATCAGAACCGCACTAGGAGACAGTTAGATGGCGCAACATCAAGCGGCAGCCGTGTCCGGCAATGGACGCGGCGTGCAGAATCGTTGGTTTCAGTTGGCCGTAGGCGTGGTTTGCATGGGTTTGGTTGCGAACCTGCAGTATGGCTGGACCCTGTTCGTGTCACCGATGGACGCCAAGCATCACTGGGGCACGTCCGCAATCCAGGTGGCGTTTTCGATTTTTATTGTGACCGAAACCTGGCTGGTCCCGCTTGAGGGCTGGCTGGTGGACAAGTTCGGCCCGCGGCCGGTCGTGGCAGGTGGCGCGATCTGCGCGGGCCTTGCGTGGGTGATGAATGCGTATGCGACGACGCTGCCGGAGCTGTATGCGGCCGCGGTGATCGCGGGCATCGGCGCCGGTGGCGTGTATGGGACCTGCGTCGGCAATGCGCTGAAGTGGTTCCCGGACAAGCGCGGCCTGGCGGCCGGCCTGACGGCGGCAGGCTTTGGCGCGGGCTCCGCAATCACGGTGATTCCCATCGCGAACATGATCCAGAGCTCGGGCTATGAGCACGCCTTCCTGTTCTTCGGCATCCTGCAAGGCGTGGCGATCTTCGCACTGTCGCTGCTGCTGGTGAAGCCGCGTGCACCGAAGGGCGCGGTGGCAGCTAAGGCTGTGCTGACGAACCCGGTCGAGTTCACGCCTGGCCAGATGGTGAAGACGCCGGTGTTCTGGCTGATCTACGCGAGCTTCGTCGCAGTCGCTGCCGGCGGGATCATGGCCACGGCGCAGCTGGGCCCGATCGCCAAGGACTTCGGCTTCGCCTCGATGCCGGTGACGATGCTCGGGATGACGCTGCCGCTGCTGACGATGACGCTGTCGATCGACAACCTGTGCAACGGCTTCACGCGTCCGCTGTGCGGCTTCCTGTCTGACCGCTTCGGCCGCGAGAACACGATGTTCGTGATCTTCATCGGCGAAGGGCTGGCGCTGCTGGGTCTGATGAAGTTCGGCCACGACCCGTACGCCTTCATGTTCTTCGCGGCGCTCACGTTCCTGTTCTGGGGCGAGATCTTCTCGATCTTCCCGGCGCTGTGCGCAGACACCTTCGGCAGCAAGTTTGCCGCGGCGAATGCGGGCACGCTGTACACGGCGAAGGGCACGGCCGCGATGCTGGTACCGCTGGCGTCGATCCTGTCCGCACGTGGCGGCTGGGATGCGGTGTTCACGGTGGCGGCAGTGGTGACGATCGCGGCCGGGCTGTCGGCGAAGCTGGTGCTTGCGCCGATGCGCAGGCGGTTCATCATGGGCCATGCCGAGGCCGCCGTGCCGGTGTCGGATGCCGCGTTCATGGTACGCAGCCATAGGGAAGCAGAATAAACAGGAAGCAGGGAAGGACTGGGGGGCCGGCTGCATCCGGACCCCAACGCCCCCGGCAAGCGGTCTGCGCACGACGCAGGCCGCTTGGCATGTGGGCCACGGACACAACAACTCATAACAGGTGGCCTCGCCGCCAAGGAGACAGCCGTGCGCAGACTGAAACCATCCACGCTTGCCGCAGGAACTTCCGCCGCGACGCATCGCAGTCCTGCGATGCCGTTGGCGCAACCGAAATGGGACGGAGGAGGAGGGCGGTCATGAACATTTCACTTCCCCAACTGAAGGCATTCGCCGCCGTCGCCCGGCACAAGAGCTTTACGCGCGCCGCGGCTGAACTGGGCCTCACCCAATCGGCCGTGAGCCGCAGCGTGCGCGAGCTGGAAGAAGAAATCGACCAGCGCCTGTTCGACCGTACCACGCGCCAGGTCGAGCTGACGGACGCCGGACAGCATCTGTCGCAACGCATCTGCCACCTGATCGAAGAGGTCGAGCAGACGCTGCGTGAAAGCCAGGGGGCCGCGCGGCCATCGCTGGGCATGGTGCAGATTGCGACGGACCCGGTGCTCAGTTCGATGTCCGTGCCCGCGTGGCTGGCCGGTTGCCGCAAGGCGTGGCCCGCGATCGCCATCCACCTGAAGGACCGTTCGCAGGAATCCGTATTGCAGAGCGTGCGCAGCGGCGAAGTCGACTTCGGCATTGCCACCGATCCGCAGTCGAGTGATGACCTCTATTGCGAGCCGCTGTGCGTCGACCCGTATCACGCCGTGCTGCCCGCGCAGCATCCGCTCGCATCGCGTGACGCCATTGCATGGGGCGACCTGTGCAATGCCAACGTGCTGACGCTCGACCAGCAGTGCGGCGTGCAGCCCGTCGTGGAGAAAGCGCTCAGCCACCACCACGTGCGTGCCGGTTCGTTGCAGCTGCTCGGGCATTTCGCTGCGGTGTTCGGCATGGTGGCGCTTGGGCTCGGCATCGGCGTAGTGCCATCGCGCGCGCAGGCGGGCGGTCTTCATCCCGCAGCCGTCATGCGGCCATTGCGGCCGCAGGTCACATCCACCGTCATGCTTGTGCGGCGCAAGAGCCGATCGCTGAAGCCCAATGCCGCGGCCATCTGGGATGCGCTGCGCGGACTGGAGTACCGCGATGCCGCCGAACCGGACCGGCAGCCGCCTGTCCCGCTGGAAGTCTAGGATTTCGGGGCGGTTCCGGCCGCCGTTGACCGCTGTTGTATTGGAGCAAAACTTCCGCTGATATATTACATACAGGATATTTACACATACTGCGGCGCAGCATATAATGGAAACTCCTAAACACAACGCAATCGGAGTTTTCAAATGGAAGTCGCTCTTCTCTTCGTTCTCGGTCTGGGCCTGATCGGTGCCGGTGTCGGCATGACGACCCTGCTGGCTACGCGCCTGCCGATGGATGTGCTGGTGACCGCGCAGGCACATGGCCGCTTCGCAGGGCTGGGTTCGAACCAGGAAAACGATGGCGTTGGACGCGCTCGCCCGTCGCGTACGGTGGCAGCCGCCGGCGAACTCGCCTACGCCTGATGGCCGCTCGCATCTGGCGCCGTGCCTGACTGAGCGGCGCACCTGACAAGGGCTGTAGCGGCCGGCAACCCTTGGCGCAGTATCCGCATGACGTGTTGTCCCGCAGTTGGCGCTGGCGTTTTGGCACAGCGCTCGCAGCAGCGAAACACCATAAAGCGAAGTCTCGGCCGCCTTCCCTCAGTGGACTGCGTATCCCCCCGCGCATCCTCTGCCACCTTCCGGCGAACTGCCGGTTCCAGGATGTACCCACGTCTTGCTTGTGCAGACAAACGGGTAATGTCTTGATTGTCTCCATCTAGGGACTTTCCCCAGCCCAGCTGTTTTGCCATTTTCGCGTGCTGCGAATCGCGTCATGCTGACGCCTGTTCTGACGCGCCGGATTGATGCGGCAGGACACCGTAACTCCTTGATTTCCAAAGGCTCCGGAAACTTTTGTCTGCCATGTTGATGCGCGTTGCGCACCAGTCGATCCACGACGCCGCGGCGTGGCGATTTTTCGTGCAAACCGGATGCTGCAGGGCCGCGAAGAATACGCTTGACTTGCGTGATATATCACATACCGTATAGCACTAGAACGGCTCAGCTGTTCGAGAAAGCGCAGTAAGCGAGAGGCGTCAGCAGGCGCCCGCATCTTCCACCACGGGTGGTTTCGACCGCCTAGAAGGAGACATCATGGAACTGCAGCAAAAGGAGTCCACGTCGCGCTTTGCGTCGCCGTGGGTACAGCTGGTCTTCGGCGTCATCTGTATGGCGATGATTGCCAACATGCAGTACGGGTGGACGCTGTTCGTCAACCCGATCGATGAGAAGTACCACTGGGGCCGCACCGCGATTCAGGTTGCATTCACCATCTTCGTGGTGACCGAAACCTGGCTCGTGCCGATCGAAGGCTATCTGGTCGACAAGTACGGCCCGCGTCCCGTCGTCGTAGGCGGCGGCCTGCTGTGTGCGATTGCGTGGGCGCTGAACTCCGTGGCGTCGTCGCTGCCAATGCTGTATTTCGCGGCGGCTATCGGCGGTATCGGCGCGGGCGCTGTGTATGGCACCTGCGTGGGCAATGCGCTGAAGTGGTTCCCGAACCGGCGCGGCCTGGCCGCGGGCATCACGGCGGCTGGCTTCGGCGCGGGTTCCGCCATGACGGTGGTGCCGATCGCCAACATGATCAAGTCCTCGGGCTATGAAGCCACGTTCCTGTGGTTCGGCCTGGGCCAGGGCCTGATCGTGTTCTTCCTCGGCATGGCCCTGTATCCGCCGTCGGCGAAGATCCTGAGCGAGGTCAAGTCCACGCTGAAGGCTGCCGCAACCTACAACGCCACGCCGCGCCAGGTGCTGAAGTCGCCGATCTTCTGGATCATGTACGCGATGTTCGTGATGATGGCCGCCGGGGGACTGATGGCCACCGCGCAACTCGGCCCGATCGCCAAGGACTTCGGCCTGCATGACTCGCCGGTGTCGATCCTCGGCCTGACCCTGCCCGCGCTGACCTTCGCGCTGACCATCGACCGCGTGCTCAATGGCCTGACCCGCCCGTTCTTCGGCTGGATCTCGGACCATATCGGCCGCGAGCGCACCATGTTCTTCGCCTTCGCGGTGGAGGCGGTGGGCATCCTGATGCTGTCCAAGTACGGCCACAATCCGGTGGCGTTCGTGATCCTGACCGGCATCGTGTTCTTCGCCTGGGGTGAGATCTACAGCCTGTTCCCGGCCACGTGCGGTGACACCTTCGGCCCGAAGTTCGCGGCGACCAATGCTGGCATGCTGTACACCGCCAAGGGCACGGCCGCGCTGCTGGTGCCGTTCTCGAGCGTGATCACTGCCGCGACCGGCGACTGGCACGCGGTGTTCGTGCTGGCCTCGGCCATGGCCGGGCTGTCCGCGGTGATCGCACTCTTTGTCCTCAAGCCGATGCGTGAAGCGCATGCCCGCAAGTATGTGCATGCCAATACCACCAGCCCGATGGGGTACCGCGCCGTGCCGGAGGACCTGACCTGATGAAACGATGAAGAAAGCCGTACGGCGTGGCGCTGTCATCACGCAGCACAGACAGCGCAGCCGGTAGCACAATACGAGGAAGATAAGAAGGAGAGCGACAGGAAGGCTGCCCGCCAGGGCGCCTTCCTGAACGCCTTTATAGCGACGCCATGATCGCCCCCGCAGGAGACAGAAGCCCATGAACCAGGTTGTCATCCCGATCGAGGCCACTGGCCTCGGCAGGCTGCGCAAGCGCCGCCAGCCCAAGGGCCGGCAGGTGGACGCCGCCGCGCTGACGGAAGTCCGCGCGGCGCTTGGCGACATGCCGCGCCGCCGAGACCTGCTGATCGAACATCTGCACTGCATCCAGGACCGCTATGGCCAGCTGGCCATGCCCCACCTTATCGCGCTGGCGCAGGAACTTGGCCTGGCGATGACCGAGGTCTACGAGGTCGCGACCTTCTACCACCACTTCGACGTGGTACGCGAAGATGCGGACGGCCATATCGAGCCGCCGCCGGCACTGACGGTACGCGTATGCGAGGGCATTGCCTGCGAGATGGCCGGGGCGCAGGCACTGATCGACAAATTACCCACCGTACTCGGCACCGAGGTACGCGTGGTGGCGGCACCGTGCATCGGCCGCTGCGAGAAGGCGCCGGCGGTGCTGGCGGGGCAGAACCCAGTCGATGGCGCGACGCTGGATACCGTCGCGGCTTGCGTGGCGGCGGGCACCGTTCGCGATGACATCGTCGCGCAGACCGGCTACGGCGCCTACAAGGCAACCGGCGGCTATGGCTTGCTGAAAGCCTTTGCACAAGGCTCGCTCGATCCGGCTGCGGTACTTTGCACGATGGAAGACTCCGGCCTGCGCGGCCTGGGCGGCGCGGGTTTCCCGACCGGCCGCAAATGGCGCATCGTGTCGGGCGAGCCGGCACCACGGCTCATGGCCGTGAACATCGACGAAGGCGAGCCCGGCACCTTCAAGGACCGCGTCTACCTGGAGCGCGATCCGCACCGTTTTCTGGAAGGCATGCTGATTGCTGCCGCCGTGACGCAGGTTGCAGCGATCTACATCTATCTGCGCGATGAATACGCGGGCTGCCGCGCCATCCTGACGCAAGCGCTGCAGGAACTGCACGACGACCCGCCGGTACCGGACCTGCCGCGCATAGAACTGCGCCGCGGCGCGGGCGCCTATATTTGCGGCGAAGAGTCCGCCATGATCGAATCGATCGAAGGCAAGCGCGGCATGCCGCGCCTGCGGCCGCCCTATGTGGCACAGGTCGGCCTGTTCGGCAGGCCGACGCTCGAGCACAACTTCGAAACGCTCTACTGGGTGCGCGACATCCTGGAGAAGGGCGCCGAGTGGTTTGCGTCGCAGGGCCGGCATGGCCGCAAGGGGCTGCGCTCGTTCTCGGTGTCGGGGCGCGTGCGCCAGCCCGGTGTGCACCTGGCGCCGGCCGGTATCACCGTGCGCGAGCTGATCGATGAATACTGCGGCGGCATGATCGACGGACACACGTTCTACGCGTACCTGCCCGGCGGTGCGTCGGGCGGCATCCTGCCTGCGTCGATGGGCAATATCCCGCTCGACTTCGACACATTGCAGCCGCACGGCTGCTTTATCGGCTCGGCCGCCATCGTCGTGCTGTCCGACCACGACAGCGCGGTGGCCGCGGCGCGCAACCTGATGCACTTCTTCAAACACGAGTCGTGCGGGCAATGCACGCCGTGCCGCGTCGGCACCGCCAAGGCGCTTGATCTGATCCGCGCGCCGAAATGGGACTTGCCCGCGCTGGAAGACCTGTCCGCCGTGATGCGCGATGCCTCGATC
This sequence comes from Cupriavidus numazuensis, assembly GCF_905397435.1. Lineage (GTDB taxonomy): Bacteria > Pseudomonadota > Gammaproteobacteria > Burkholderiales > Burkholderiaceae > Cupriavidus > Cupriavidus numazuensis. The sequence goes on along the minus strand of NZ_CAJPVI010000024.1, from coordinate 64,557 downwards.
TGCGGGCTCGGACAGGCTGCGCCGAATCCTGTCGATTGCGTGGTCCGCTACTTTCCCCATGAACTGCAGGCGGCGCCAGACCGCCCGGAGGCACAGGCATGAATGCGCTGACACGCGCCGAACGCGCGCTGGTGGAGTCCACGGAGCCGTCCGTCACGTTCACGCTGAACGGCCGCGAGGTCTGCGCGCAGCCCGGCGAAAGCCTGCTGAAGGTCGCGCAGCGCGAAGGCTTCGACGTGCCGCATCTTTGCTACAAGGACGGGCTCGACACGGCCGGCAACTGCCGCGCCTGCATGGTCGAGATCCAGGGCGAACGCGTGCTCGCGCCGTCGTGCTGCCGCTATCCGTCGCAAGGCATGACGGTGCAGACAGATTCGGAACGCGCGCTCCACGCCCAGCGCACGGTGCTCGAACTGCTGCAGTCGGACATGCCGGAAACCGACTACACGCGGCACAACGAACTGGATCAGTGGTCCGCGCGACTCGACGTCGGCAAGCCGCGCTTTGCGCCGCGCGAACGGGTGGTCGCAGATCTCTCGCATCCCGCCATCGCCGTCAACCTGGATGCCTGCATTCAATGCACGCGTTGCCTGCGCGCGTGTCGCGACGAACAGGTCAATGACGTGATCGGCCTCGCGCTGCGCGGCGACGCAGCGCGCATCGTCTTCGACATGGACGATCCCATGGGCGCCTCCACGTGCGTCGCGTGCGGCGAATGCGTGCAGGCGTGCCCGACCGGTGCGCTGATGCCCGCGCGCGACGCCGCGCTCGCCGTGCCCGATCAACAGGTCGATTCGGTCTGCCCGTATTGCGGCGTGGGCTGCCAGCTGACCTACAACGTCAAGGACAACCGTATCCTCTACGTGGAAGGGCGCGACGGTCCGGCCAACCACGAGCGCCTGTGCGTGAAGGGCCGCTACGGCTTTGACTATGTCCAGCATCCGCAGCGGCTGACCGCGCCGCTGATCCGGCGCGAAGGCGTGCCGAAGCGCGGCGACTTCGTCATGGACCCGGACCATGTGATGGACGTCTTTCGCGAAGCGACGTGGGAAGAGGCGCTCGCGCTCGCCAGCGGCAAGCTTGCGCAGATCCGCGACACGCACGGCAAGCGCGCGCTGGCCGGCTTCGGCTCGGCCAAGGGCAGCAACGAAGAGGCCTATCTGTTCCAGAAGCTCGTACGCACCGGCTTCGGCAGCAACAACGTCGATCACTGCACGCGGCTTTGCCATGCGTCGTCGGTGGCGGCGCTGCTTGAAGGGATCGGTTCGGGCGCGGTATCGAACCCGGTGATGGACGTGGATCGCGCCGAACTGGTGATCGTGATCGGCGCCAATCCCACCGTGAACCATCCCGTGGCGGCGAGCTGGATCAAGAACGCAGTGAAGAACGGCACGAAGCTGGTCGTTGCCGATCCGCGCCGTTCGGATCTGGCGCGCTTTGCCTGGCGCTTCCTGCAGTTCACGCCCGACGCGGATGTCGCGCTGCTCAACGCGATGATGCATGTGATCGTCAGCGAAGGGTTGGTCGACCAGGGCTTCATCGACAGCCGTACCATCGGCTTTGAAGAACTGCAGCGCAACGTGGCTGCATTCAGTCCGGAATTGATGGCGCCCATCTGCGGCATCGACGCGCAGACCATCCGCGAAGTCGCGCGTGCCTATGCCACGTCGAAGGCCTCGATGATCCTGTGGGGCATGGGGGTTTCGCAGCATGTGCACGGCACCGACAACGCGCGCTGCCTGATTGCGCTGGCGCTGATGACGGGCCAGATCGGCCGTCCCGGCACCGGGCTGCATCCGCTGCGCGGCCAGAACAATGTGCAGGGCGCGTCCGATGCGGGTTTGATTCCGATGATGTATCCGGACTACCGCCGCGTGGACGATCCTGACGCCATTGCGAGCTTCGAGGCGCTGTGGGGCATGCCGCTCGACCGCCAGCCCGGCTTGACCGTGGTGGAGATCATGCATGCCATCGGCCGCGGCGAGGTGCGCGGCATGTACATCATGGGCGAGAACCCCGCCATGTCCGACCCCGACGCCGAGCATGCGCGCGAGGCGCTCGCCGCGCTAGACCATCTCGTCGTGCAGGACATTTTCCTGACCGAGACTGCTTATCTCGCCGATGTCGTGCTGCCGGCGTCGGCCTTCCCGGAAAAAACCGGCACCTTCACCAACACGGACCGCACCGTCCAGCTTGGCCGCCAGGCGCTGTTGCCACCGGGGCAGGCACGGCAGGACCTGTGGATCATCCAGCAGATGGCGCAGGGGCTCGGCCTCGACTGGCACTACGGCAATGTGGCGGAGGTCTTCGACGAGATGCGCCACGCCATGCCTAGCATCGGCGGCGTGACATGGGAGCGGCTGGAGCAGGAGGGGGCCGTGACGTATCCCTGCCGCGCCGAAGGCGACCCGGGCGAGCCGGTGATTTTCACTGACCACTTCCCGACCGCATCCGGGCGGGGCCGTTTCGTGCCGGCGGACATCATTCCTGCCGATGAACGGCCCGACAACGACTACCCGATGGTGCTGATCACCGGGCGCCAGCTCGAACACTGGCATACCGGCAGCATGACGCGGCGCGCGGGCGTGCTCGATGCGATCGAGCCCGACGCGGTGGCACTCGTGCATCCGCTCGATCTTGGCTTGCTAGGCGGCCAGCCGGGCGACGTCATCACGCTGGCTTCGCGGCGCGGCGAGGTCTCGCTGTATGCGCGCGCCGATGCCGGCACGCCGCGCGGTGCCGTGTTCGTGCCGTTCTGCTACTACGAAGCGGCTATCAACAAGCTCACCAACGCGGCGCTGGATCCGTTCGGGAAGATTCCCGAATTCAAGTACTGCGCGATCCGGATGACGCTGGGCGGTTTGGCACCCTCTCAGTCGAGCTATGGCGGAGGGAAGGTCCTGGGCGCGTGACGATGCGGCAGGCCGCCGCCCGCGCTTGGCGCGAATCGGCGGCCAGTGTCATGATGTCGATGTTTGCGCGGCCTGCGGCGGCACTCCGGCTTGCGCAGGCGGCACGTCACCAACGGCAACATGACCCGGGAGAGAGGCAACTATGCAAGGCAGGGAAACACAGGGGATGTCCCGCGAGCGGCTTGCGCGCATTGAACGTTTCATCGACGAATCCTATGTCGCGAATGGCAAGCTGCCCGGTGCGCTGGTCCAGGTATGGCGGCGCGGCGAACTGGCGCTGAACTCCGCGCTTGGCTTCGCTGACCGGGAACGGCAGGTGCCGCTGGCCGAGGATTCGATCTTCCGCATCTATTCGATGACCAAGCCCGTGACTTCCGTGGCGGTCATGATGCTGGTCGAGCAATGCAAGATCGCGCTGGATGATCCGGTCAGCAAGTACATCCCGGCATGGGAGAAACTGGGCGTTCACGCGGGCGGCTTCATGGAGAGCTTCCAGACGAAGCCGGCCGCGCGCCCGATGCTGGTGGTCGACCTGCTGCGCCACACCTCGGGCCTGACCTATGGCTTCCAGCAGAACACCAACGTCGACGCGGCTTACCGCAAGCTGAAGCTGGGCGAGCTTGCCACCGAAGGCACGCTCGACGAAATGATCGACAAGCTGGCCGGGCTGCCGCTCGAATTCTCGCCGGGCGAGGCCTGGAACTACTCGGTTTCCACCGACGTGCTTGGCTACCTGGTCGGCAAGGTCAGCGGCATTCCGTTCGAAACCTTCCTGAAGGAACGCATCTTCGATCCGCTGGGCATGGTGGACACCGCGTTCCATGTGCCGGAAGACAAGGTGTCGCGCTTCTGCGCGTGCTATGCCGTCGGCGCGCTCGGTTCGAAGGTGGTATCGGACAAGGGCCCCGTCCTGCAGGACGATCCGCGCGCCAGCCCCTACCTGAAGGTGCCAAGTTTTATCTCGGGCGGTGGCGGGCTCGTGTCTACCGCCGCGGACTACATGCGCTTTGCGCGCATGCTGCTGCAAGGCGGCGAACTCGACGGCGTGAGGCTGCTCGGGCCCAAGACGCTGAAGCTGATGACTGCCAACCACCTGCCGGGCGGGGTGGATTTGCCGGCCCTGTCGCGCTCGATGTTCAGCGAAGCGACCTATGACGGCGTGGGATTCGGCCTCGGATTTGCCACCACCGTGACGCCCGCGTCCACGCTGATTCCGGGCAGCGCCGGTGATTTTTTCTGGGGTGGTGCGGCAAGCACTTTCTTCTGGGTGGATCCGCAGGAGGATCTTATCGGTCTCTTCCTGACTCAGTTGTTGCCGTCTTCGGCCTATCCCGTGCGACGCCAACTGCGCACGCTGGTCTACAGCGCCATCACGGAGCCTGGGGCTGCGCCGCGCTGAATGCCCGTGGGTCCGGGCAAGGCTAAAATATGGGTATGTAACACCAGCCGGAAACCGGACACATTGGCATGAGGAAGGCAAACACTCTGATCATCGCGATCACGCTCGCTGCGGCGAGCCCGCTCGCGCAGGCGAGCCTGTCCGCGGATGCCCATGCATTCAAGGACAACGTCAAGGCAGCAGGCAAGCAGGGCGGACATGCCGTTCGCGATGCCACGTTTGCGATCGGCCGCGGCACCAAGGCGGCCGCGCATGGAGTCGCTGATGCGACCAAGCATGGCTATCGCGCCACCAAGCGGGCGGTGACGGGGCACGATTAAGGCTCGGCCCTCTATGTGGGGGCGTCGTGGGTTCTGCCTGCCAGCAACCACGTACGCAGGTCACCGATCCCCCTGGCCGTGATCACACCCCGCTCTTCAAGCAGGAAGGGTTCCGCAAGGTACCGTCGAGTGGCTTCCGTGATCTGGACGCGACCGATCACGCCTTGCGATTCCATCCGGCTGGCGATATTCACGGTATCGCCCCACAAGTCATAGATGAACTTTCTGCGGCCGATCACGCCGGCGACGACGGCACCGCTGTGAATGCCCACGCGCAACTGCAAGCTGTAGCCGCTGCGCTGGTTGAAGCGGTCCAGTGACGCCAGCATGTCCAACGCCATATGGGCAGCCCGGACCGCGTGGTCGGCCGCGGGGACAGGCAGGCCGGCCGCCGCCATGTAGGCATCGCCGATCGTCTTGATCTTCTCGAGTCCCCGGCGGTCGGCAATGTTGTCAAAGTCGGCAAATATCTCGTTCAGCACCTTCACCAGGTGCTCGGGGCTCATGCTCGGCGAAAAGCGGGTGAATTGCACGAGGTCCGCGAACAGCACCGACACGTCCTCGAACCTGTCCGCGATGACTGCAGGCGGGCCATCGGCGACGAGATCGGCCCGCAGCTTCAAGCGCTCGGCGACGGGAGCGGGCAGCACATTCAGGAGCAGTTGTTCGGTGACCTGCTGCTCGCAGACCAGCTTCTCGTACAGGCGCCTGAGTTCGTCGCCCTGGCGAACGATGGTCTCGTGGCTCGCTTCCAGTTCGCGCACCTTCTGCTCGAGTTCCTTGCCGTAGTTCAGCGATTCCCCGTGCAGCAGGCGCACTTCGAGCATATTGCGGACCCGCATCAGCACCTCGCCCATATCAAACGGCTTGCTGACGAAGTCTCGCGCACCGGCCCGCAGCGCGCGCAGCTTGTGATCGGGCTGGGCGGTGATGACGATCACTGGCAGGTAGCTGTCTGGCTGCATGGCCTTGAGGCCTGCCATGACCTCGAAGCCATCCATGTCCGGCATCTGCAGATCCAGCAGGATCAGGTCATAGTGGTTCCTGCCGTGCAGTTCGCAGACCAGGCGCGGATCGCTGGTGGAATCGACGCAGGCATATCCCGCGCTGCGCAGCATCTGTTCGAGCAGCAGGACATTGGCCGGCAGATCGTCGACGACCAGGATGGCTGCGGCCAGGATGTCCGATGCGCTGATCATGGCGAGCGACTTGCTTCATCTGTCCTGCGCGGCCTCACGTGCGCCCGCGGCTCGCGGCGGGTCCAGTGCGGCGTTCAGTGCGTCCGTCAGCTCGTCGAGCCGGATCGGCTTGGTCAGATAGCGGAAGAACCCTGCCTGGATGCCTTTTTCTATGTCGCGCGGCATGGCGTTGGCACTGAGCGCGATCACCGGGATGTGCGCGGTCGTCGGGTCTTCACGCAGGCGCAGCAGTGCTTCGATGCCGTTGATGTCAGGCAGATGGATATCCATGACGATGACCTGCGGCAGGGCAGTGCGTGCCAGCTCGATGCCAAGCGTGCCGTTGACAGCGGTAATCAGCTGCACATCGGCCCGGCGCGCGATCAGTTGTTCGAACAGCTTCAGGTTGGCGGGATTGTCCTCGACATACAGCAGGGTATGCGCCGAAGCCGGGGCTTCCGCGTGTGCGCCGGCGGGTACCGCTGTCTCGACGCTGCCGGCCGGCAACTCCGGCGCACGTGCGCCCGGTAGTTCGATCCAGAACAGGCTGCCCACCCCAGCCGTGCTTTCCGCGCCGATGGCGCCGCCCATCAGTTCTACCAGCCGCTTTGCCACCACAAGACCGATTCCAGTGCCCTCGACGGGGCCGCCCTCATGTCCGAGTCGGTTGAACGGCTGGAACAGCTGCGCCAGCCGCTGCGGTGCCAGTCCCGCGCCGGTGTCCCGCACACTGACGCGAACGCGGTCGCCCGCCGCCACGTGAACCTCGACGGTACCGTGGTCCCGGTTGTACTTGATCGCGTTGGAAAGCAGGTTGAGCAACACCTGCTTCAAACGTGTCCTGTCGGCGCGCACGAAACAAGCGAAGTCGGGCATGTGAAACCGCATGCGCACCGCGCGCTTGAGCGCCTGCTGTTCGAGCATGGCGCGACATTCCTGCAAGGCTTCTACGACCGATACCGGCTCCGGAGACAGCGACGCATGCCCGGCCTCGATGCGGGCCAGATCCAGGACTTCATTGATGAGTTCCAGCAAATGCCAGCCAGCCTTCAGGATCTGGTCAAGGCTGGCTTGCTGGGAAGGCGTCGGCGGCTGGGCATCAGAGGCCATCAGCTGCGCAAAGCCGAGGATGGCGTTCAGCGGATTGCGCAGCTCATGGCTCATGCTCGACAGGAATTCCGACTTCGCATGATTGGCGCTTTCCGCCGAGGCTTGCGCCTGCTTCAGGTCCTCGATGTCGGTGGAGGATGACAGCCACTTTACGATGTTCCCGTCAGCGTCCCTCAGTGGCGCGCCGCGCTCCAGATGCCAGCGATACGCGCCATCGGAAGCCCGTCTCAGGCGATACTCGACCTCGTATTCCTGGCATTTCGCGACAGCGTCCACCCAGCCCGCATAGTTGTTCTTCAGGTCTTCCGGGTGGATGGCCGATTGCCAGGCGCCGGCCTGGGTTTGCTCGAAGCTGAGGCCCGTATAGGCTGTCCACCGGCGGTTGCAGTAATCGATCCGGCCCTCCGCATCGGCGGTCGAGATCATGTGGGGAATGCCGTCGGCGAGCAGCCTGAAGTGCGCTTCGGTCGCGCCGGGGTCGGGGGCGGAAGGGCGGCCGTTTTCCGTTCTGTCACGAGGCGGCTTGCGCATGGTTTCCCCCGCAGTCGCCGGTCTGGTGGTGTCCCTGGGAGAGCGCTGATGCCAGACCCGCCGGAGCCGGTGTAAATGAGGAATCAACCACCAGAATACGCGCAGCTACCGCCGGTGCAAGCCGGGGCGCGCAAAGTGGCTGCCGGCCCGTTCGCATGTCGATAGTGCGGCACCTCGTTGCCGACCCCTGACGTCGGCCTGCCGGACTTGCCCCGACCCTATCGGGCTGACATCCTCGCCAGGAAGCGGGCCACTGCCGGGATGTCTTCGTTCGACAAGGTGGCGGCAATGGCGTCCATCCCGCCGGTCGCGTCATGGCGCTTGCCGTTCCTGAACGCGGCAAGCTGGTGCGCGAGATAGTGCTCTCCCTGGCCGGCGAGGCGCGGTGCCAGATCCTTGCCCGTCAACGCTTCCCCATGGCACGCCTGGCAACTGCGCGCCTGGACCACGGCCTTGCCGCGTGCTTCGAGCGCCCCGTCGGCCATGACATCCGGATTGCCGGCAGGCGCCTGGCCTGCGTAGTAGGCTGCCAGTGACCGGATCTGCGCATCCGTCAGGTTCCTGGCGAGCGGCCCCATGGTCGGGTTGTCGCGCTGCCCGGTGGCGAATGCGCGCAACTGCGCCTCGAGATACGCTGCCGGCTGGCCGGCCAGGGCGGGGTACTCCGCATTGCGGGACTGCCCGTGCGGGCCGTGGCAGGCGAAGCATGACTCCGGAAACTGCGGCCAGGCGCCGCCATGCGTCTGGCTTGCCAACGCCTGGATGTCCAGTGCCGTGCCGAACCGGTGGTAGTCCACGAGATCGGGAACGACGAATGCGGCCGCTCCCGCCACTACCGCAGCCGTCGCGAACATAGCGCGCTTCAACTTCATTTATGCCTCCGTGACCGGCGAGTGCAGCGCGCCGAGTGCCTGCAAGGCGGCACGGTGCCCCGAGCGCACGGCGCCGTCCATGGCGCCGGCCCAGATGTCGGCCGTCTCGGTCCCCGACCAGATCATCCGGCCCAGCGGCGGATGCAGGTGCTGGCCCAGCTTCGTCCAGAAACCGGCCGGCATCGGGTTGATGCAGCTCATCGACCACGGGTCGACCTTGCCCCAGTCAAGGTCGTGGTATTGCGTCGGTTTCAGCGCCTGGTCTCCGAATGCCTTGGCATAGATGGCCGACACGATGGGCTCGGCGGCTTTCGGGTCGGCCGGCAGGTATCCGGGTTTGACGAAGGCGCTGATCACGCCGACCGAGCCGTCCGGCGGCGAGTTGTCGACCGACCAGATCAGCGGGCCATCGAGAGGCACGACCTGTCCGCTGAAGCCCTTCTCCCGCCAGAACGGGCGCGCGTAGACATGTGCGGTTTTGCGCATGGGCGCATGCGCCGGCCAGGCCCGGTGCAACTGCGCCCGGCCGGCGGGCAGCGGCGGATCGAACACGACCTGCTGGCACAGCGCCGGGTTCAGCGCGGCGATCACATGACGGGCGCGCACCACGCCCTGGTCGGTGTGCAGCTCGACAATGTCACGATCCCAGCCGACGATCCTGCGCACCGGGCTGGACAGCCTGACCTTGTCGCCGAGCTCGTGCGCCATGCGGGTGCTGAGGATCTGCGAGCCGCCAACGAAGCGGGTTTCCTGCGCGCCATCCTTGATCTTCTCAAGCCTGTCGTAGCTGCTGTCCGCGCTGTTGATGACCGACAGGTAATGCAGCAGCCCGATCTGCGCGGGCGGCGCGCCGAGCGACAGCGTCGCCGCCATGCTGAACGAGAACTTCTCCTCGTTGCTCAGGCCCTGCCGCGCGAGCCAGTCGCCCAGCGACAGCTTGTCGAGTTCGGCCGCTTTCGCCGCTTTCCACGGCGCGCCGCTGGGTACGCCGCGCGCCATCTCGCTGAGTTTGGCGGCAACCAGGCCCTGGGCGCCCACGCCGCCCTCCAGATCCTGGGTCACGCGGATGTCGCCAGCCAGGAACACGGTCTTGCCAGCGTAGTAGGTGCCGAACGTCTCCACGCCCAGTTCGCGCGCCAGGTCCGCAATCGCCGTCTGGCCGGGGCCGATCCACTGGCCGCCGGCTTCGGAGACCACCTTGTTGCCGAGATCATGGTTGTAGGTGCGCCCGCCGACGCGGTTGCGCGCCTCCAGCACGACAAACGACTGGCATCCGGCGCGTTTCAGGTCGCGTGCCGCAGTCAATCCCGCAAGGCCGGCACCGATGATCGCGACATCCAGCACATCGCGATCCGCGCCCGCCGGGCCAGCTGGTCGCTGTGCGGCGGCTGCACTGCGCGGCGTCGCCGCTACGGCCAGCGACGCCGCGCCAGCCGCTGCCGCAATGCCGAGGATCTGGCGTCGGGTGATTGCCACCGCGCCGGACTCCGGCAACGGCTTCCGGGGGCTGCCGGCTTCGATCGCGTCCGGCGGACGCTTTATGCGCTTGAACATGGGTCGAGTCACAGGTGGTAGGATTTTCGACCTAATATAGGACAAAGATACAAACAAGTCAAAACGGCTTTGATGTCTTGTTTTGTTCACTCATGAATGAATGGAACTTCCTGTTATGACAGGGAATACCCTGCCTTTTTCTTTTCTTTCATTTTTGTCATGATGTTCTAACATTGGTAACGTGACCTACAAACTAGCGGCAAGGAAAACCAGGAAATCATCATGGACGAATCCACGCGCAAGGCTTTCATGGAGGACGGTGCGGTCCTGATCGAAGGCTGTCTCAACGAAGCGCAGCTGGCCCTGTGCCGGCAGGCCTTTGACTGGGGTGTCGAAAACCCAGGACCCGCTTCCTGCGACCTGTTCGCCGGTACCGAGCAGCGGACGCTGAACGACAACGCCAATCCTTACGCGAAGTCGCGGCTGGACGAACTGGCGGCCGCGCTGCCGTTTGGCCGCCTGTTCGCGGACCTGTGGGGCTCGGAACACGTCTGGTATTTCGCCGAGGAACTGTTCCTCAAGAGCGGCGGCAAGAGCGGCCGCTCGCCCTGGCACCAGGACACCTCATACCTGCCATGGTCGGGCATGCACTTCGGCAACGCGTGGATCAGCTTCGAGTCCGTGCCAAAGCGCAATGCGCTGGAGATCGTGCGCGGCTCGCATCGCGGCACGCGCCATGACGGCACCACGTTTCAGAACGCCGCCGATCCGACCGACCCGCTGCACGGCGGCGGTACCTGGCCGCGCCTGCCGGACATCGAAGCCGAGCGCCGCGCGAGCCCCGGCACCTACGACATCGTTTCCTGGGCGACGAAGCCCGGCGATGTACTGCTGCTGCACCCCGGCGTGCTGCATGGCGGGGGCGCGGTCGATGCCGACTTCCCCGACCGCCACACGCTTGTGTTGCGCTTCTTCGGCGACGACGCGACGTTCAGCCCATTGCCCGACCACAGCATCTCGGGCTTCACGCCAGCCGGCGTCCTGTTCGTCGACGAACTCGCCGCGCTACGGCACGGCGATCCCTTCCGTGCACCCTGTTTCCGCCAGCTTGTCTGAGAAAGGACATCACTTCATGCCGAACCCCACTGCCCAACGACAGTCGATCGTTCCCCCCGGGACCGAGGCGCTCTACAGCGTCTTCCATTTTTCGCCCGCCACCCGTGTCGGCGACACCATCTGGGTGTCCGGCCAGGTCGGCATCGACGCCAGGATGATGCCGGCCGACGGCATGGCGGCACAGGCACGCATCGCCTTCGAGTCGCTGAAGGCGGTGCTCGCTGCCGCCGGCGCCAGCCTCGCCGATGTCGTCGAACTGACCACCTATCACACCAGCTTGCGCGATGAGCTGGCCGCCTTCACGCAGGTCAAGGACGAATACCTGCCGGAGCGCTATCCCTCGTGGACCGCGGTCGGCGTGACGGAACTCGCGCTGCCGGGCCTGTGCATCGAGATCCAGGCCGTGGCAGTGGCGGGCAGCGGCGAGGGCTGACAGGTGCATGGCACGCTCCACGCCCTATTTTTTGTCCTTATGTTTGTCTTATTGATCTAATTTAGGTTGGTTGTTCTACCTAAATGACCGGGCCGGCGCCACACCATGACATTGCCGGTCCCGAGAGGAGACACAGGTGAAATACACGACATTGTTCATCAGCGCGACGATTGCGCTCGGCGGGGCGGCCTATGCCGCCGACCAGGATGCGGCCCGGCTCGGCAAGGACCTCACGCCCGTGGGCGCCGAGCGCGCCGGCAACAAGGACGGCACGATTCCCGAATGGACCGGCGGAGACATGAAGGCGCCGGCCGGCTGGAAGCCCGGCACGCCGCGCCCCGATCCCTACGCGAGCGAAAAGCGCCAGTTCACGATCGACGCCTCCAACGTCGACAAGTACAAGGACAAGCTCGCGCCCGGACAGCTCGAGATGGTGAAGACGATCCCGGGCTACCGCATGGACGTCTACACCACGCACCGCTCGTGCGGCTTCCCCGAGTCCTTCTACGAGCGCACGAAGAAGAACGCGACGGCAGCGAAGCTCGGCGCCAACGGCCAGGACCTCACCGAGGCGCTGGGCGCCGCCGTGCCATTCCCGATCCCGCAGAGCGGCACTGAAGTGATGTGGAACCACAAGCTGCACTGGAAGGGCGAGGGCTTCCATATCACCTACGCCGGCTATATCCCGCCCAAGGGCAGCGAAGGCATCGGCGAGCCGCTGAGCCAGGAGGAATGGCAGACATCGCCGATGTGGTCGCCGTCGAACAAGGGCGTGGCCGATGCGCGCGGCATTGAAAGCCTGTACCTCAACGTGTTCACCGGTCCGCCCTCGATCGCCGGCGACGCCACGCTCACGCAGTACAACTTCGAGAAGGCCAACGACATCTGGCTGTATTTCGCGAGCCAGCGCCGCGTGCGCCGCGCGCCGACGTACCAGTACGACGCGCCGCAGCTCAACACCGAGAACCTGCTGATCGTCGACCAGTACATGCAGTTCAACGGCCCGCTCGACCGCTACGACTGGAAGGTGACGGGCAAGAAGGAAATGTACGTCCCCTACAACACGTACCGGGTCAACTCGCCCGCGAACAAGGTCGAGGACGTGGTCAAGCCGAAATACCTGAGCCGCGACCTGAGCCGCTACGAGCTGCACCGTGTGTGGGTGGTGGAGGCGAAGCTGAAGGAAGGCATGCGCCACACGTTCCCGAAGCGCTTGTTCTACATCGACGAGGACACCTGGACCATCCTGGTCGAGGACATGTACGACGCGCAGGGCAAGGTCTGGCGCACCACCGAGATGGGCCCCTACATGGCCTGGGAAGTTCCGGCATGCGTCTGGGCGGCGAACACCAGCTATGACCACCAGACCCAGCGCGCCGTACTCGACCGCGTCGTGGCCGGCTACAAGGAACCCGACTGGCTCGCCACCCGCGAGGGCCGGCTGAAGGAGAAGACCTTCGAGCCCGACGGCCTGCGCCGCTTCACCACTCGATAAGAAGAAGACCACGGGGAGACAGTCATGAAATTGCGTGATGTTGCAGGCGCGGCGGCGCAAGCTGCCGCGGGAATGCGAATGGACCGGAGGCTGGCCCGCACGGTGGTCGTGGGCCTGCTGGCGGCGGCGGACTGCGGTTCGGCCCATGCCGTGCAGTGGGCGCTCGACAACGACTGGACGGTCAATCTCGACTCCACGGTGTCGTTCGGCGTGGCGGTGCGCACGTCATCGCCCAACTGCAAGTTCGTCGGCAACGACAACGGCGGCTGTGTCGGCGACGCAGCAACGCCGTTGCAGAAAAGCAATCCGGCTGTCTTCTCTTCGAGCCTGGACGTGCTGCGCCTGAACCAGGACGACGGCAACCTGAACTACAAGCGCTGGCAGCCCGTATCGGCCAATGCGCAGTGGACCGGCGATCTCTACGTCAAGGCCACCGACGGCTGGAGCGGGCTCGTGCGCGGCGTCGTCAACTACGATTTCGCGACGGCCCATACCAAGCGCACCGATCTGGATCCGGATGCGAAGGACTTCGCCACCAGCAACCCGCGCCTGCTCGACGCGTACATCAACAAGGAATTCGACGTCGGCGACCAGCAGGCGCGCGTACGCATCGGCAACCAGGTGCTGAGCTGGGGCGAGGACCTCTACATCCCGGGCGGGGTCAACTCGATCAACGCGATCTACCTGCCGTCCGCGCACCAGCCCGGCACGCCGCTGAAGAACCTGTTCATTCCGGCGCCCATGATCTCGGCCAGCACGTCGCTGGGCCCGGACCTCGGCATCGAAGGCTTCTACCAGTGGAAGTGGAACAGCTTTGACTTCGACGCGCCCGGTACCTTTTTCTCGACCAGCGACTTCCTCGGCAAGGGCGGACGCGCGCTGTACGTCCCGACCTCGGCGCTCAACACGGTGCTCACAGCGTCCGGCATGTCGGCGCTTCCCAACGGCACGATCGGCGATACGGGCACGCGCATCGTCGGCATCAATCCCGCGACCGGGCTGCCCTACAACCGCCGGCTGAGCATGGGAGAACTGGCCAACCCGGCCACCAACCCGGCGGGACCGCTGCTCGGCACCGGCACGGTCATTCCGCGTGGCGCGAACAACGACCCCAACGGCGGGCAAGGCGGCCTGGCGCTGCGCTACAAGTTCCCGGACTCGGGCAACGAGCTGGGCTTCTACTACTACCACTACAGCGAGAAGGTGCCGTTCGTGACTTACCACGTGGTCAATACGACGGCCAACCCGTTCGGCTGGCAGGCCAATCTCGACTACGGCAAGAACCGCGACCTGTTCGGCCTTTCGTACAACTTCCAGCTTGGCGAATGGGCGATCGGCACCGAACTGTCATATCGCCCGCGCGACAGCGTCGCGATCGACCCGACCACGGTCATCGACCCGAACAATCGCTACTACTGCAATGCGCTCGCCGACTTCTCCGCTGCACCGGTCGGGACCACGTGCCGCGGCGCGATCGACACGCAGCACTACCAGCTTCACCTGACCGGCATCCACATCATGTCGCCGTCCGGATCGATGGGCTGGCTGCTGCGCGCGCTCGGGGCGACCGAAGGCACGATCACTGCCGAGACCGCGCTGGCGTACTACCCGAAGCTGAAGCTCAACGGGACCATCCCGTATGCCGTGACGGCCGACTACACGCTGCCGACCAAGCTCTCGGCCGGGATGGTGCTCGCGGCTTCGGTGACCTACCCGAACATCTTCGGCACGCGCGCTTCGCTGTCGCCGGATATCGCGATCTCGCAAGGCATCGGGGGCTACTCGGCGACGGCGCTGCCGGGATTCATCCAGGGCGCGGGTGCCGCGGTGATCGGCGCGACGATCGATTTCAAGACGAAGCCGGGGACAAAGATGCGCCTCGACTACACCCACAACTGGGGCGGGAGTGCCAGCAACCTGATGCGCGACCGCAATTTCATGTCTCTGAGCCTGACCTCTTCGTTCTGATTTCCGATGCTATCCCGTCTTATCACCCGTCTGGAAGCCGCCTTGTTCGGGCATCGCCTTCCGTTCCTGCTCGTGCTGGCCGCGTTCACGGTCGGCATGGGCATGCTCGGCGCGAAGCTCAAATTCGAAGCTGGCTTCGAAAAGCAACTGCCGCAAGGTCACGAGTACATCAAGACCTTCGAGCAGTACCGCGACCAGCTCTTCGGCGCCAACCGTCTGACCATTGCCGTCCATGCCCGCCAGGGCGATATCTGGAACGCCGGCGCGCTGACGCAGGTCCTGAAGGTGACGGACGCCGTCACCTACCTGCCTGGCGTGAACCGCACCAGCGTGACGTCGCTGTGGACGCCCAACGTGTTCTTCACCGAGATCACGGAAGACGGCTTCCGCGCCGAGCGCGTTGCCGGCGGCGACATCGTCCCGGAGAAGCTCACGCCCGATGTGATCGGCAAGGTCCGCGAGCGCGCTGTCGCCGGCGGCCACATCGGCACGCTGGTCGCGCGCGACCAGTCGAGCGCGCTGATCACCGCCGAGCTGACCGATGTCGATGCCCGCACCGGCAAGAAGCTCGACTACGTGGCGTTCAACCGCCTGCTCGAGGAGAAGATCCGGCGCCCGTTCGAGAACGACAAGGTCGAGATCCAGATCATCGGCTTTGCCAAGCAGACCGGCGATATCGCCGACCGCGCGGCGGACGTGGCGCGCTTTTTCGGCATCGCCTTCCTGCTCACGGGGCTCGCGGTGTACTGGTACTGCCGCTCGATCCGCCTGACGCTGCTGCCGCTCGCGTGTTCGCTGGTGTCGCTGGTCTGGCAGTTCGGCACGCTGCGCCTGCTCGGCTACGGGCTTGACCCGCTCGCGATCCTGGTGCCGTTCCTGGTGTTCGCGATCGGCGTCTCGCACGGTATCCAGCAGATCAACTTCATCGTGCGTGAAGTGGCGCATGGCACCGACTCGGCCATGGCCGCGCGGCGCAGCTTTACCGGCTTGCTGATTCCCGGATCGCTGGCGCTGGTCACCGCGCTGGCGAGCTTCATCACGCTGATCCTGATCCCGATCCCGATGATCCGCGAGCTGGCAATTACCGCTGCCATCGGCGTGGGCTACAAGATCATCACCAACCTGATGATGTTGCCGGTGGCCGCGTCGTACTTCCGCTTCACGCCGGAGTTCGCCAACCGGGCACTGGCGCGGCGCGAGCGCCATAGCGGGTGGCTGGGCGCGGTGGCCCGCATCGCGCAGCCGCGCAATGCACTGATCGTGACGCTTGCCGGTGCCGTGATCTTCGGCCTGGCGTTCTGGCAGAGCCAGGGCCGCCACATCGGCAGCCTGCAGGCGGGCGCGCCAGAACTGCGCGCGGACTCGCGCTACAACCTTGACGTGGCCGCGATCGTCAATCGCTTCGACGTGGGTCTGGACTGGCTGACCGTCGTGTTCGAGGCGACCCCCGAGCGCAAGGGCGAAGTCTGCTCCCGCGCCGACGAGCTGCTGTTCATCGACGACTTTGCCTGGCGCATGGGCAGCGTGCCCGGCGTGGTGTCGACCGATTCGCTGGCCGCGCAGCTCAAGCTCTACAACGTCGGCATGAACGAGGGCAGCCCGAAGATGGCTACCGTAACGCGCGACCCGCGCGGCCTCGGCTCGCAGTTCCAGGGCGTGAACAACCGCATCGCCGGACTGTCGTCGATCGACTGCCGCGTGCAGGGCGTCAACCTGTACTTGCCGGACCACCGCGCCACGACGATCAAGAGCGTGGTGTCCGCGGTGAAGGATTTCCGCGACGCCAACCGTCTCGACGGCGTACACGTGCGCCTGGCCAGCGGCAACGCGGGCGTGCAGGCCGCCACCAACGAGGTGCTGGAGGCGAGCGAGCTGCCGATGATGCTCTACGTCTACGCCGCCATCCTGATCCTCGTCTTCCTGGTCTACCGCGACTGGCGCGCGATGATCGCCTGCTGCCTGCCGCTGACCGTCGCGACGTGGATCGGCTACTGGTTCATGAAGAAGCTGGAGATCGGGCTGACCGTCGCCACGCTGCCGGTCATGGTGCTCGCGGTCGGCGTCGGCGTGGACTACGCCTTCTACATCTACAACCGCCTGCAGGTGCAGCTTGCGCACGGTCTCGCGTTCACGCGCGCTCTCGAACTCGCCATGAAGGAGACCGGCCTCGCCACCGTGTTCACCGCCATCACGCTGTCGGTCGGCGTGGCCACGTGGACATTCTCGAGCCTCAAGTTCCAGGCCGACATGGGCGCGCTGCTGACTTTCATGTTCATCGTGAACATGGTGATGGCCATCACGCTGCTCCCGGCATTCGCGGCCATGCTCGAGAAATTCTTCCCGCGGCGCGGACCGGCGTACATGCCGGAAATTCTGAAGCACTAGGACGCAACGATGATCCACCTGTCGATAACCCTCTTCCGATACCTGCTTCTTGCTGCGGTCGTGGCATGCGTGTCATGGCCGGCAGGAGCCGCCGAGACTACGGCCCAGACCCGCTGGCCGACGATGGAGCCGGCCCGTCCGGTTTCGAATGCGGTCACCGCGCCGCTGCTGGCAACCGCGCGTGCGGGCAACCATGTGGTCGCCGTGGGCGACCACGGCGTGATCCTGCTGTCCGATGACGGCGTCAGGTTCTGGCAGGCGAAGGCCGTCCCGGTCCGTGCACTGCTGACCTCGGTCCAGTTCGTCGATGCCCGCCACGGCTACGCGGCCGGTCACGATGGCGTGGTGCTGGCGACGCAGGACGGCGGCGAAAGCTGGACCTTGCTGCGTGCCACGCCCGGCGTCGAACAGCCGATCCTGGCGTTGCACTTCGACAGTCTCGAACACGGCATTGCCGTGGGCCTGTACGGCTGGGCGATCGAGACACACGACGCGGGCCGCACCTGGACCGACCTGACGATCGAATCGGGCGACAACGCCGACCGGCATCTGCTGCACATGTTCGCGACTTCCCGCGGCTCGCTGTTCGCGATTGGAGAGGGCGGCGTCATCTACCGCTCCGCCGACCGCGGCAAGTCATGGGAGGGGACGACCACCGGAGGCAAGGGCTCGCTCTGGCACGGCCTTGCGCTCTCGGACGGCACGCTCCTGGTCTGCGGCATGCGCGGCCACCTGTATCGCAGCAGCGATGACGGCAAGACATGGCAAGCCGTCGACGCAAAAACCACGCAGTCGCTGACCGGCATCGCGGAACTCGCAGATGGCAGCGTGACCGTCGTCGGCATGGGCGGCACGGTGCTCGAGAGCAAGGACCACGGCAAGACGTTCACGCGGACAGTGCGCCCCGAGCAGGAGGCGTTGACAGCGGTGCTCGCCAACGGCGCGCGCCCGCTGCTGGTGTCGATGACAGGTCCGTTGCCGGCAACCGGGCCGGCAAAGCAATAGGCCTTCGTGCAAGCGGCGCACTGCATTCCATTCATTCATCTCATTCCTGCCAACCCAAGACTCTCAAGGAGACAAACATGGCAAAGCACCCCGTCGTCGTCTATGGCGCAAGCGGCTACACCGGCATGCTGATCATGGACTGGCTGATCGACCAGAACATTCCCTTTACCGCCGTCGCACGTGATGCCGCCCGCACGAAGGAATTCATGGCGCAGCGCGTCGTCCGGCTCGAATCGGCCGAGTACGAAATCATCGAAGCCGAGCACGATGTCGACTCGCTCATCAAGGCTTTCCGCGGTGCCAAGGTGGTGTGCAGCACCGTGGGGCCGTTCTTCCGGTTCGGCATGGTGACGGTCGAGGCGGCGCTCAAGGCCGGATGCCACTACCTCGATCCGGCTGGCGAGCAACACTACATCCGCCAGGTGCGCGACGAGTTCGGCGAGCAGTATCGCCAGGCTGGCCTGCTGGTTTCCCCGTCGAACGCGTACATGTACACGTACTCGGAGATCGCGGCCGAACTGGCGCTGGAGACGCCGGGCGTCGACGCGCTGGAAACCGCCGCGCTGTGCCGCGGGCCGCGCGGCGGCGCGGGGATCAGCGTCGGCTCGACCGCGACCATCTTCGAAGGCTACCGGCAGGAAGCCTGCTACCTGTGGGAAAAGAAGCTGGAGCGCCATGCGCCGGATGCGTCGTTCAATATCGCCGATCCGGCGTTCATGCAGCCGGTGTTCTGCCTGCCGTGGGGCGGCACCTCGCTGCCGATCTTCTTCCAGAATGATCCGCGCGTGCGTAGCTGCACCTCGGTCGTGGGCTTCTACGACAACAACGCGATGCGCATGGTGCATGCGATCGGCCAGAAGTGGGAGGCCGAGTACAAGCACCTGCCGCCCGAGCAGCAGGACGCGGTGCTCAAGCAGCTGGTCGATTCGACCACGCCGGCCATGCCGCCGCGCGAGCGCACCCCGCTGCAGCGCACGGTCGACTTCGCCATCGGCCGCGGCCAGCTCGCGTCGGTGCGCGCCACCGTACACGGCATCACGCCGTACATCGCGACGGGTGCCATCCATGCTGCGGGGGTGATCAAGCTGCTCGATGGCGACACGGCACGCGTCGGTTTTGCGTCGGGCTCGAAGGCCTTCGGCCACCGGTACCTGCTCGGCTTCCTGGAACAGCGCGGCCTGGCCCGCGCGACGGTGACCAACCTGTAATCGTCTGGCCCGCCAGTCCCGCTTCAGAGCCGGGACTGGCTCCACGCAAAGACATTGCGGGAACGCATTGATAGTCAGTTGAAGAAGGAGTTCGCCATGCGACTCAAGCACATTGGCATTGCCGCCGGAATTGCCGCGGCGTTCCTCGCACCGGGCGGCGCCTACGCGCAGCCAGGCCGGATCGCGGTGTCCTGTCAGGCAGCGATGGATGCACGCGGTGATGTGCGAGCCGAAGCCGCCGGGACTCGCGCCGGCTGCCGTGCCAGCTTCGACCCGTTCACGGACGGCATGCGTGCCGGCCATTTCGACCCATTCACGGAAGGCCTGCATGGCGGCCTGTCCGGGACAGCACAGATCCAGAGGAACGCCTGACATGGCAATCATTGATTTTTTCGACCGAGGCCTGCGCATGAATCCGCACGGCATCGCCTATATCCAGGACGAGCGCAGCTTTACGTTCCGCGAGATTGGCGAACTGTCCTGCCGCATCGCCAACGGACTGCTCGCCGAAGGGCTCGTCAGGGAAACGAAGGGCGCCGTCTGGGCGGACAACGACGTCACGGCATGGGGATGTGCGCTGGGGCTATGGCGCGCGGGAATGGCCTACATCCCGGTCAACGGACGCAACGCGCCCGACGAGAACCAGTTCATCCTCGACGCCTTTGACTGCGAGGTGCTGTTCTTCCAGCAGGCGTTCGCGCCGGTCATCGACGCGCTGCGCAGCGCGCTGCCGAAGGTCAGGCTCTGGGTGTGCATCGACGCCGACCTGCCGTGGGCACCGTCGCTCGCGACATGGAGCGCGGGCCAGCCGTCGAGCGCCCCGGCGATCCACTACGACATGGACGATGTCGTGACCCTGTCCGCCACGGGCGGCACCACGGGCCGGCCCAAGGGCGTGATGAACACGCACCGCGCCTACCAGACCTACTTCGCGCAGTTCATGAACGCGTTCCCGTATCAGGGTGAGGAGCGCCCCGTGAACCTTGCCGCGGCGCCGATGACGCATACGGCCGGAATGCTGTCGCTGCCTTGCACCGCGCGGGGCGGCACCGTGGTCGTCCTGCCCAAGCCCGATCCCGCGGCTGTGCTGGGCGCCATCGCGCGGCACCGGGTGACGGAGTTCTTCCTGCCGCCCACCGTGATCTATCGGCTGCTCGATATTCCCGGCATCTCGAAGCAGGATTTCTCGTCGCTCAAGTGTTTCCTGTATGGCGCCGCGCCGATGTCGATCGAGAAGCTCAAGCGCGCAATCGAGGTGTTCGGCCCGGTCATGGCCGGTGGCTACGGCCAGACCGAAGCACCGGCGTCGATCTCCTACCTGACGCCAGCCGAGCACTTCGTCGGTGGCCGGCTGGCATCGGACGAGCGGCTGTCGTCGGTTGGCCGGCCCAATCCGCTGATTCGCGTCGAGATCCTGGACGACCGTGGCGAAGTGCTGCCGCAAGGCGAGAGCGGCGAGATCTGCGTACGCGGCGACCTTGTCATGAAGGGCTACTACAAAGCGCCCGAGAAGACCGCCGAAACCATCATCGACGGCTGGCTGCATACCGGCGACATCGGCCATCTCGACGCAGAGGGCTACCTGCATATCACCGACCGCAAGAAGGACATGATTATCAGCGGCGGCTTCAACGTCTACCCGAGCGAAATCGAGCAGGTCATCTGGGCCCACCCGGCGGTGCAGGACTGCGCGGTGATCGGCGTGCCCGACGACACGTGGGGCGAGGCCGTGAAGGCGGTTGTGGAGCTCAATGCGGGCCACAGCGTCAGCGCGGAAGAACTGGTCGGCCTGTGCAAGCAGAAGCTCGGCTCGGTGAAAGCGCCCAAGAGCGTGGATTTTGTCGCCGCGCTGCCGCGCAGCCCGGTCGGCAAGGTGCTGAAGAAAGACCTGCGCGAGCAGTACTGGCAGGGCCTGGAACGCAGGATCTGAGACGGGATTCGGGGAACGACAAGCTATGAGCAACATCTACATCGCCGGTATCGCCATGACCGTATTCGGCCGGCATTTCGAACGCAGCATCGAGGACCTGGCTGGCGAGGCGCTGCGCGGCGCGCTCGCGGACGCCGGCTGCGCGCCCGGGGACATCGGCGCGGCGTTCTATGCCGGCATTACCAACGGGGCGCTGCAGGGGCAGTTGTCGGTCCCCGGACAGGTCGTCTTCAGCAAGATCGGGATCGAAGGCATTCCGGTGTTCAACATCGAGAATGCATGTGCCTCGGGCAGCAGCGCCGTGAATCTGGCGGTGCAGCAGCTCAGGGCCGGCGCATGCGACGTGGCGCTGGCCATCGGCGCCGAAAAGATGAACGTCGTGGACAAGGCGAAGTCGTTTGCGTTGTTCGAAGCGGGCTGGGACGTATCGCGCATCGAGGAAAACTTCGCGACGCTGGCCAGGCTCGGGGAGGGTGTCGAGCCACCGCCCGGATCGGAGTCCGACAAGCCCTACAGCCGCTTCATGAAGATCTACGCGGCGATGTGCCGGTATCACATGAAGACGTATGGCACGACACAGCGCCAGATCGCGGCCGTGTCGGCGAAGAACCACGGGCATTCGGTGCACAACCCGCATTCGCAGTTCCGCCGGCCGTTCACGATCGACGAAGTACTGGCCGCGCCGCCGATCACCTATCCGATCACGCTGCCGATGTGCGCGCCAGTTTCAGATGGCGCGGCTGCGGCCATTCTGTGCACCGAAGCCGGCCTGCGGCGTATCGGCGCGGATCGCAGCCGCTGCATCCGGGTGGCGGCGAGCGTCATCCGCAGCTTCACGCACCGGCCCGTCGATGCGCCAGAACGGGGCATCGGCCACCTGGCCGCCCGTCAGGCGTATGAGCAGGCAGGTCTGGGACCGCAGGACATGCACGTCGCGGAAGTCCACGACGCCTCGGCCATGGGCGAAATCATCCAGGCCGAGAATCTAGGGCTCGTACCGTTCGGCGAAGGTGGTCCGGCGGCGGAGCGCGGCGATTTCACGCTGGGCGGCCGCATTCCCATCAACACCTCGGGCGGGCTCGAATCCAAGGGCCATCCGCTGGGAGCGACAGGCATCGGTCAGCTCTGTGAACTGGTGACACAGTTGCGCGGTGAGGCCGGCGCGCGGCAGGTGCAGGGCGCGCGCCGCGCGATCCAGGAGAACGGCGGCGGATTGCAGGGCGTCGAAGAGGCGGCGCTCGCCATCCATATCCTGAGCAAGGACTGAGGAGACAGACATGGCAGGATTCGACGGGCAGAGCAGGCATGCATATCGCCCGCTCGGCGGATGGGTGGAGGCGCCGCAGGATCCGCAACCGGAACTGGAAGGCCAGGCCAGCGCGGACGTGGTGATCGTCGGCGCCGGCTTTGCAGGGCTTTCGACTGCGCTGGAGTTGACCGCCCGCGGCGCGAAGGTGATCGTCCTGGAACGCGAGTTCGCCGGCTTCGGCGCAAGCGGTCGCAACGCCGGCTATCTCGCGGGCGGGCAGGGGCTCGAGTACGACCTGTTCCTGAAACGCGTCGGGCATGAGCAGGCGAAGCAGATCGTCAGCTTCTACGATGAAGGCGTCGACTACGTGGAGCGCAAGCTTGCCGAGTACGGCATCGACTGCGACTACAACGCCTCCGGCATCATCCGCGCGGGCGTTCATCCGTCGCAGGAGAAGAAGCTGCGCGAGAGCATGCGGATGGGCGTGGAACTCGGCTCGCCGGGCGAGTTCCTGGACGATGCCGCCATGCGGGCACGCGGCATTCCGCCGGCGTTTCTGTTCGGTTGTTACGTGCCGAGCGGCGGTACGCTCGATCCGGGCAAGTATGTGATGGGGCTGCGGCGGGCGGCGCTGCGTGCTGGGGTGAGGATTTACGAGAACACGGCGGTGGTTTCGTGGACCGAAGGCGACACTGTCACAGTGCACACCACGCGGGGCAGCGTGCGGGCGCCATTCCTGGTGCTCGCCACCAATGCCTATACGCCGCAGCTTGGTTTGCTGCGCGACAAGGTGATACCGCTGCGCGTTTCCGCAATCGAGACCGAGCCGCTGTCGGCGGCGCAACTGGCGTCGCTCGGCTGGCCACGGCGCGAGGGCATCGTGACCGCGCACTGGACCATGGAGAGCCATCGCCTGACAGCCCGCAACACGCTCGTGCTGACGACGAAGCGGCTGCACTACGTCTATGGCCGGCAGACACCGAATGTGCCGGACGAGGCCAGCTACCGTGAACTGGCGACTGGCCTGCATGAGCGCTTCCCGATGCTCGGAGACATTGCCATCCGCGCATGCTGGAGCGGCTATATCAGCTTCGCCTACGATGCATTGCCCGTGGTCGGCGAAGCGGGCGCGCAGCGGAACATCCTCTACACGGCCGGGTGTTCGGGTCATGGCGTCGGCACCCAGTCGCTGATGGGGCTGCTGCTGGCAGAACGCATCCGCGGCAGCGGGCACCCGCTGCTGTCGGCGTTGCACCACAAGACGCCGTCGACGCTGCCGGAACCGTTGCAGTGGTGCGCGGTCAATTCCGCGCTGGGCGTGGCCAACATGCTGGACGACCGGGTGAACCGCAGGGCGCGGCACGCCGTGATCCGATAGGCGGCGAACCGCGCCGTCACTATCACTTCAGAAGGAGAAAACCACCGCAGAAGAGGCTCAGGCGCCATGCGCCCCGACGGGCGTCAGCTATAATGACGCCCGCCCAGCGACCCGCTGGCGCGATCCGTTCCAACCTTTCCCAGTGCCGAAACGGCCCTGATTCAAGGCAGAAGCGATGACAGTGCCTACGGAGCAGCGCACCCCGAGAAAGCGGCGCACAACGAGCGCGGCGTCCACCGGAGCAGACCCCGACAGCCTGCGGGCCCAGGGCCTGCGCACGCGCAATGCCATCGTCCGCGTGGCAAGAAAACTGCTGCTCGAAGGCGGCAGCCTGGAATTCTCGCTGCGCGCCGTGGCGACCGGCGCGGGTATCAGCATCAGCAACCTCCAGTATTACTTCCCGACCCGGCAGGCCGTGCTGCGGGCCATCATGGCGCCGATCATCGACGCCTACCTGGAGGACCTGAGGCGCGCGCTGGACAGCAAGCTGAAGCCGCGCGAAGCGCTCGACGCGCTGCTGGACAAGGCGCTCGTCGACGCAAGGAACGCCAAGGACTCGGCGCTGTGGTGGCACTTCGTGTCGCTGGCTTCGACCGATCCCGAGTGCGCGCGCATGTTCGACGATTGGTACGAGACGCTCACGCGCGGCATTGCGGAGCTGGCGCGCGCCGTGAATCCGGAACTGAAGACCGCGGAGAGCCTGCATATCGCGTCGTTGCTGATTGCGATGGCAGATGGCCTTGCGATGCAACTCGGCTCGGGGCGGCGCAAGCGCGACAACCCGCGCGGCCTCGACAGCGCGTTCCGGGCTGCGGTCAATCATCTCGTGCTTGGGGAGCAGGCGACCCAGGAAGCCGGCTAGACGCCACAACGTCGTTGCTTTCGCGAAGAAGACAGGGAATACCCTGTCTTTTTTTTATGCTTTTATGTTTGGCAACATGACCTATGTTTTGTATAGTGTTCTACAAATGAGGCGGCCGGTCCAAGTAGTCATCCGGGGCGCTTGTATTCACGAGAAGGGAGACAGAGATGATTCGTCTGAACAAGACCGCGGCCTTGCCCGCGGTTGGCATGACCGGCTTCGAGACCCCGCTGGGCGAAGAGGAAAACGCGATCCTGCAGACCGTGCACCGGTTTGCGCGCGAGGTGCTGCGGCCGGTGGGCCGCGAGCTTGACCGCATGACGCCGGAGCAGGTCATTGCCCCGGGTTCTCCGTACTGGGCCGCGGTGTTCGAAAGCGCGAAGCTCGGGCTCGATCCGCAGCTGATCGCCCAGTTCCCGCCGGAGGTCGCCGTGCGCATCGAATCGCTGATCGGCGAGGAGCTCGGTTGGGGGGATTCAGGCCTGGCCGTTTCGCTCGGCGCCGCGACCATGCCGCTGACGATGGCGCAATCGCTCGGCAACCAGGAACTGATCGACATGTGCACGGGCAAAGTCGGCTGCTGGATGAACACGCAGCCCGACCGCGGTTCCGACGCCGCGATTCTGTACCGCGAGGAACTCAGCGATGGCGGCAGGCAGCCCATTGGCAACGTCACCGCGAAGGTGGGCGCCGACGAGATCGTCATCAACGGCCAGAGCTCGGCATGGGTGTCGAACGGTTCGGTCGCGCAGGTCGCGCTGGCCTATATGGCGGCGGACTATGGCGACGGCTTCTATGGCAGCGGCGAGCATGGCGCCTTCACCAACGGCATCGGCCTGATCCTGCCGCTCAACCTGCCGGGGATCTCGCGCGGCAAGCCGCTGGACAAGATCGGCCAGCGCTCGCTGCCACAGGGCGAAATCTATTTCGACAACGTCAGGGTGCCGAAGCGCTTCGCCATCGCGCTGAAGGACGAGTATCTCGGCAATCTGGCATCGACCTGGTCGTTTGCGGGTACCCACATGTGCCAGGTCTTCGTCGGCGTCGCGCGCGCGGCCTTCGAGCTGGCGCTGGCCTATTGCCACGAGCGCAAGCAGGGCGGGGCGCTGCTGATCGAACACCAGATGACGCAGTTGCGCGTGGGCGAGATGCTGCGCCGTCTCGAGATGGCGCGTGCCATCGCGCGCCGCAGCCTGGCGTTCGCGCGCCTGTCGCCGCAGAGCCACCCTTACGCAACGGCGCAGGCCAAGGTCAGCGTGACCGAAGAGGCGATGAAGATCGCGCACGAGGCATTCCAGCTGTTCGGCGCCAACGGCACCACGCGCGAGTTCCCGATCGAGAAGCTGTTCCGCGATGTGCGCTCCGCGCTGATCGAGGATGGCGAGAACTACATCCTCACGTCGCGCCTGGGCGTGCTCGCCAGCCGGCTCTACCAGGACGGATGGGGGCGCGAATAACGCGCGCGGGCAGCCGGTAGCAGCCATGACCTCGAGTACCAGCACAACTACGGCTTCTGGCGGACTGCAGCATACGTCCGGCGAGCTGCTCCATCTGATCCGGGCTGCCGTGGCGCGTATCCGGGAGGATGCGACGGATCGCGCCGCGATCGAGCGGCGCGTGTCCAGCCTGCTGCGGCACGCGCTTGTGACGCGTTCGCCGTTCCATATCGCGCTGGTCCTCGGGAGCGCGGCCGAGCTGATGCTGTTCCCGGAACAGGACGTGCTGGAGCAATGCACGGCCGCCGTGCAGCAGGGCAACCAGCAGGCGCTGCGCGCGCTGGTCTGGGCCGTACGGCACAGAAGCATGCGCGGGGGCGCCGGCGCGCGCCGGTTTGCGGTCGATCCGCAATGAGACAACAAGTAGCAAGAGACAGTGAAGGGCAATGGACAATGGGCAAGAACTCGTCCGCTGACAAATCCATCGGCAAATCCACCGACGGATCCATCAACACGCAGCGAAGGCAACTGCTGAAGATCGCCGCGACCTCGACGGCCGTGGGAACCATCGGGCTTGGCCCCGGCATGGCCAAGGCCGCCGGGCCGGAAGATGTCCTTGATGTCGTCATCGTGGGCGCAGGCCTGGCGGGCCTGACCGCGGCGCGGGACCTGCGCCACGCCGGCTGCGAATCCTTCGTCGTGTTGGAAGCGCGCAACCGCGTAGGGGGACGGACCCTCAACTACGACGTCGGCGTGGGGCAGGTGTCCGAGGTCGGCGGCCAGTGGATCGGCCCCGGCCAGACCGCAGTGGCGGATCTGGCGCGCGAACTCGAGGTCGGCACGTTCCCGAGCTACTACAAGGGAAACACCGTCATCCTCGGCGGTGACGGCCGCGTGGAGATGGACCTCAAGGGCACGTTCGGCAGCGACGAGGCGATCGGTGGCAAGCTCAGCGGCCTGTCGCGCGACGTGCCTTCCGGCGCGCCATGGAAGTCGCCGAAGGTCGCCGAACTGGACAAGCTGTCGGTCGGCGACTGGCTCGCCAGGCAGAACATCAAGCCCGACGAGCGCACCGGCTGGAATGCGAGCATCGCGCTCTCCGGCGGCGTGATGCCGGCCAAGATGGGCATGCTTCATTTCCTGTCGATGATCAACTCGGCCGCCTGCGACTACATGCAGCTCGACAGCATCAAGCACAGCGCGCAGGAAACGCGATTCGTGGGCGGCTCGCAAGTGCTGAGCACCAGGATGGCGCAGGCACTGGGCAAGCGGGTGCGTCTGTCGAGTCCGGTCCGAAAGATTTCGAACTGGGATCGCGACGTCGTCACGCTGCACACGGACCGGGGCGAGGTGCGCGCGCGCCAGGTCATCATGGCCCTGAGTCCGCCGTTGTGCCAGCAGATCCGCTTCGATCCGCCATTGCCGCCGCAGCGCGCCGCGCTGCAACGCGCCTGGCCCGCCCACTCGCCGGCGCGCAAGACGGCCATGGTCTATTCGCGTCCGTTCTGGCGCGACAAAGGATTGAACGGGCACATCTTCCAGGTCAACGGGCCCATCCTGTGGGCCTTCGACAACTCCCCGCCTGGGGGCGAGATCGGTGTCATCAACGCCTTTATCTCGAACGCGTCGATGCCATCGGATCACCAGGTCGCGCAGCGGTTCCTGTCGGAGATCTATGCACAGGCCTTCGGCCGCGAGGCGCTGTCCCCCGTGTCGTTCCACGATCACGACTGGGGTCGCGCCGACCCGTGGACCATCACGTGCGTGTCCGCTATTCCCCCGGGCTTCTGGAGCACGCATGGCGCAGCGCTGCGCCCGCCCTGCGGGCAGCTTATCTGGTCCGGCACCGAAACCGCGGAGATCTGGGCCGGCTATATGGACGGCGCCGTGCGATCGGGCCACCAGGCTGCGCTCCAGGCGCTCAACGCCCTGCGCCGCGCTTAGGAGACAGGAATGAAGAAACGCATATGGCTGGGCATCCCCGGCGTGATCGTCGCGGGGCTGCTCGCTTACTTTGGTGCCGACCTCGTCGGCCTGTATCGGCTCGACCGCTATATCTCGGCGTCGGCGGCGGTCTACGAGGCCAATAGCGGACCCTGGCCACACGTGTCCGACGTGTGCATCGGCTGCCATGGTGCCAAGGGCAATTCGCTGCATCAGGGCTATCCGAGCCTGGCCGGGCAGCCGGCGCCGTACGTGGCGGCCCAGCTCCACAAGTTCGCCAGCGGCGAGCGGCCCAATCCGACCATGGGCCCGCTGGCCATGACCATGAGCGAGACCGAGATCAACCATCTGGCCGACCACTTCGCCAGGCAGCCGGCCGCCGATAACCGGTACTTCGCCCCGGATGCCGCGCTGCTGGCGAAGGGCAAGGACCTGGTGGCATCCGGCAACTGCGTTGCGTGCCACGGCGGCAAGCTGATGGGGCATGACCAGTTTCCGCGTCTTGCCGGCCAGGGCTATGACTACCTGCTGGCGCAGTTCGACGCGTTTGCCGACGGCGCGCGCAGCGACCCGACCGGCATGATGCAGCGCATTGCCACGGCCGCGTCAGCGCAGGACCGCAAGGCGATGGCGACCTACCTCGCCAGCCTTGCGCCGCAGAAGAAGTGATGAATTTCCCGTTGGCAAACGCATACCCGGAGTCGTGATGGAACCCAGCTTTTACATTCTCTGCCTTTCAATCGCCACACTGGTGGCGACTTCCCTGATCTTTGGCCTGAAGTTTCTTGGCAAGCGCAACTATCTTCTCGGGTTCGAGTGGCTGGTCGTGACGTTCTCGGCGTCGAACTTCCTGCTCTATTTCCTTGGCGGTGTGCAGTTCTCCTATCGCATCTCGTACTTCCTGGATGCGTTCTCGCGGGGTTTCGGCATCCCGGTGATCGCCACCGCCGGGCTGTTGGCGGTCACGCATCGTTACAAGCCGTCGATCCTGGTGGATATCCTGTTCTTTGCTGCCGCAGTCGCGGGAACGGCCGTCCTGGTGTCGGCCGACTTCGTAGTGGAGCCCAAGCCTTACTTCTACGTAGCCATGTGGTCCGCGTTCTCGGTGTATCTGGCCTACTTTGCCTGGAGATTGCTGAGGGCCGGGGAGGGCTTGCATGCGTTTGGCGTACTCGCGGTGCTGCTGACGTGCCAGGCCATCGCCAGCATCTACGACTTCTACAAAATTCCCGGCGACGACGAGCACGCCATTTTCTATGTGCTCGCCTGCCTCACGTGGTCGTTCATGTGCGTCGTGATGTATTACGCCTATGGTGCGCTGGAGCGCGCGGAAAAGAGCGAGGCATCGCTGGCCGCGATGCTGGCGGCCCGATGAGCAAGGCGACCGTATGAGCAAGGACTTTTCCGCGTTCGCCGGCACCCGCCCGGTATCGGAAGCCATCGGGTTTGATCCCGCCGCACTTGAGGCCTGGATGGTGCGGCACGTGGAGGGCTTCTCCGGTCCGCTAAGCATCGAACAGTTCAACGGCGGCCAGTCGAATCCCACCTTCAAGCTGCTCACGCCGCACCAGGCCTACGTCATGCGTGCCAAGCCCGGTCCGCGCGCAAGGCTGCTGCCGTCGGCGCATGCGATCGAGCGCGAGTTCCGCGTGATGAACGCACTCGCCGGCACCGACGTGCCGGTGGCGAGGACGTATGCCCTGTGCGAGGACGAAACCGTGATCGGCCGGGCCTTCTACATCATGGAACATGTCGAAGGGCGCGTGCTGTGGGACCCGTCGCTGCCCGGCATGAACCGGGACGAGCGTGCGGCCATCTACGACGAGATGAACCGCGTCATCGCTGCATTGCACAGCGTCGACTACAACGCCGCGGGCCTTGGCGACTATGGCAGGCAAGGCAACTATTTCGCGCGCCAGATCGAGCGGTGGAGCCGGCAGTACAAGTCGTCCCAGACCGAATCCATTCCGGCGATGGATGCGCTCATGACTTGCCTGCCCCAGCACATACCGCACGAGGCGGAAGAGCAGGTCTGCATCGTTCACGGTGATTACCGGCTCGACAACCTCATCTTCCATCCCACCGAGCCGCGTGTCCTCGCGCTGCTTGACTGGGAGCTTTCGACGCTGGGGCATCCCATGGCGGACTTCAGCTATCACTGCATGAGCTGGCATATCGAGCCGGGTCCGCTCCGGGGCATGGCGGGCGCTAACGCAGCGCGCCCTGGTATTCCGGACGAAGCGGCCTATCGCCGCACCTATGAGCAACGTACCGGACGCGAGATTGCCGGAGACTGGCACTTCTACCTGGCCTTCAGCATGTTCCGCACCGCAGGCATCCTGCAGGGAATCATGAAGCGAGTCGCGGATGGCACGGCGTCGTCCGCGCAGGCGCTCGAAGCCGGGAAACTGGCCAGGCCGATGGCGGTGATGGCGTGGAAGTCCCTGCAAAAGCATTCGCGATGAGCAGCCAGCGCGATTCTTCCAACCTCACAGCATCATGACGATTTCAACTCCGACTCCAACTCCAACTCCAACTCCCATCGCTCAGCACGGCTTTGCCAATTCCCTGGACTTCACCGGCAAGACGGTGCTGGTCGTGGGCGGTTCCAGCGGCATCGGCAACGGCATTGCCCAGGCGTTCCGGCAACTCGGCGCAGAGGTCCATGTGTGGGGCACGCGTGCGCGCGCGTCCGACTACAGCGCCGATGAAGGCTCGGATCTCACCGGCTTGCACTATGCGCAGGTGGATGTCTCCGACCAGGCCGCCATCCACGCCGTGCGGCCCGCTTTCGAGCGCCTGGATGTGCTGGTGCTGTCGCAGGGCACCATCCTGTACAAGCGGGCCGAATTCGAGATGGAAGCCTTCGACCGGGTCCTGCGCCTCAACCTGTCCAGCGTGATGGCGTGCGCGGTCAAGTTCCGGCCGATGCTCCGTGACAGCCACGGTTCGCTGATTACGCTGAGCTCGATCGCGGGCTTCCGGTCCGTGCGCGGAAACCCGGCTTACGCCGCATCCAAGTCGGGCGTGGTGGGCCTGACCCGCACGCTCGGCGAGGCATGGGCGGCAGAAGGGATTCGCGTCAACGGCATTGCCCCGGGCCTGGTGGATACCAAGCTCACCAAGGTGACCACGGGTTCTCCGGCACGGCTGGACGCAACGCTTTCGCGCGTACCGCTCGGCCGCATGGGTTTGCCGCACGAGATAGCAGGGGTAGCGGTCTTTCTGGCGTCTCCTTTGGCGTCTTACATGGTCGGCGAGACCCTGCTTGTGGATGGCGGGCTGACACTGGCCTGACCGTGGCGGCACCAGAAACGTCAAGACATGAAGCATGTCGAAGTCAGCGCATTGAGTGACCTTCGATACAAGGGAATCTGTTGATATGAAAATTGGCATTCCACTGGAAATATCGCGCGGCGAGGCTCGGGTCGCTGCCACCCCGGAGACAGTCAAGAAATACGTCGCGCAAGGCCATCAGGTCGTGGTGCAGGCGGGCGCCGGCGTACGGGCCAGCCAGCCTGACAGCGCCTATGAGGCTGTCGGCGCGACCATCGGCACGGTGGCCGACGCGCTCGGCGCGCCA
The DNA here is from genome assembly GCF_905397435.1 of Cupriavidus numazuensis. Lineage (GTDB taxonomy): Bacteria > Pseudomonadota > Gammaproteobacteria > Burkholderiales > Burkholderiaceae > Cupriavidus > Cupriavidus numazuensis. The sequence continues at coordinate 32,749 of NZ_CAJPVI010000024.1, read as the reverse complement.
CTCGTGCTGAAGGTGCGCGCACCTGAGGCCGGTGAACTGGCCCAGATGAAGCCCGGCGCCGTGCTGGTGGGCATGCTCAATCCATTCGATGCGGAGAACAACGCGCGCATGGCCGCTGCCGGCATCACGGCGTTCGCACTCGAAGCCGCGCCGCGCACCACGCGTGCGCAAAGCATGGACGTACTGTCCTCGCAGGCGAACATTGCGGGCTACAAGGCCGTGCTGGTCGCCGCGCATCACTACCAGCGCTTCATGCCGATGCTGATGACCGCCGCGGGTACGGTCAAGGCGGCACGCGTGCTGATCCTCGGCGCCGGTGTGGCGGGCCTGCAGGCCATCGCCACGGCCAAGCGCCTCGGCGCGGTGATCGAAGCCTCGGACGTGCGCCCGGCGGTGAAAGAGCAGATTGAATCGCTCGGCGGCAAGTTCCTGGACGTGCCGTTCGTGACCGACGAGGAGCGCGAGATCGCGCAGGGCGTCGGCGGCTATGCGCGCCCGATGCCGCCGGACTGGATGAAGCGCCAGGCCGAACTGGTGCACCAGCGCGCGATCCAGGCCGACATCATCATTACCACAGCCCTGATCCCGGGTCGCAAGGCACCCGTGCTGCTGCAGGAAGCGACCGTGCAGCAGATGAAGCCGGGCTCGGTAGTGGTCGATCTGGCCGCCGCGCAGGGCGGCAACTGCCCGCTGACCGTGGCCGACGAAGTGGTCGAGCGCGACGGCGTGACCTTTGTGGGCCACACGAATCTGGCCAGCATGGTGGCAGCCGACGCCTCGGCGCTGTACGCACGCAACGTGCTGGACTTCCTCAAGCTGGTCATCGACAAGGACGGCCAGTTCACGCTTAACCTCGAAGACGACATCGTCGCGGCCTGCCTGATGACGCGGCGAGTGGAAGAGGCGGTGGCCTGACGCGCGAGGGTGACAAGGGACGCCTGTTTGCTCCCCTCTCCCACTCGTGGGAGAGGGGTCGGGGGAGAGGGCAGGCGTTGCCACGAAGTGAAGGGGATCGCTGCTGCGAACACCAGCCCTCTCCCCCAACCCCTCTCCCGCAGGCGGGAGAGGGGAGCAAGCCGGTGGTCGATCCAGCCGCCGGTCATCGGACTGAGGTTGCAAGGAGATATGGAATGGAAATGGTGAACCACACGGTGATCAACCTGATCATCTTCGTGCTGGCGATCTACGTGGGCTACCACGTGGTGTGGACGGTCACGCCCGCGCTGCACACCCCGCTGATGGCGGTAACGAATGCGATCTCGGCCATCATCATCGTCGGCGCCATGCTGGCCGCCGGGCTGACCGAAGGCGGCGTGGGCCGTGCGATGGGTACGTTCGCCGTGGCGCTGGCCGCCGTCAATGTATTCGGCGGCTTCCTCGTCACGCAGCGCATGCTCGAGATGTTCCGCAAGAAGGCGCCCAAGGCGCAGCCCGCAAAGACGCCCGCGCACGCGGGCGGCGAACTGGTGGAGATGCAGCGATGAACGGACTGTCCATGAATACCGTGACGCTGTTCTACCTGGGCGCGTCGGTCTGCTTTATCCAGGCACTCAAGGGCCTGTCGCACCCGGGTTCGGCCCGCAAGGGCAATGCCTTCGGCATGATCGGCATGGCGGTGGCGGCACTCACTACGGTGGCGCTGATCCTCAAGCTCAAGAACGAGTTCCTGGCCGCCGGCAGCGGCACGGCAGCGGGGTCGGGGCTCGCGCTGATCCTGGCCGGCCTGGTCGTCGGTGGCGGCATCGGCGCGTACGTGGCGAAGAAGGTCGAGATGACCAAGATGCCCGAACTGGTCGCGGCGATGCATTCGCTGATCGGTCTCGCAGCGGTGTGCATCGCGGTGGCGGCGGTGGCGGAACCTTCGGCCTTCGGCATCGCGCCTGCTGGCTCGCATGAGATCCCGCTGGGCAACCGCATCGAACTGTTCATCGGCTGCTTCGTCGGTGCGATTACGTTCTCCGGTTCGGTGATCGCCTTCGGCAAGCTGGCCGGGCGCTACAAGTTCCGCCTGTTCCAGGGCGCGCCGGTGGTGTTCGCGGGCCAGCACATGCTGAACCTGGCGCTGGCCGTCGCGATGGTCGGCTTCGGCATTGCGTTCTTCATGACGCAGGACTGGCTGCCGTTCCTGGTGATGCTGGCCATCGCCTTCGTGCTCGGCGTGCTGATCATCATCCCGATCGGCGGTGCCGACATGCCGGTGGTGGTGTCGATGCTGAACTCGTACTCGGGCTGGGCGGCCGCCGGCATCGGCTTCTCGCTGAACAACCCGATGCTGATCATCGCCGGCTCGCTGGTGGGTTCGTCCGGTGCCATCCTCTCGTACATCATGTGCAAGGCGATGAACCGCTCGTTCTTCAACGTGATCCTGGGCGGCTTCGGCGGCGAAGCGGCCGCGGCCGGCGCGGCCGGTGCGCAGGCCCAGCGCAACGTGAAGTCGGGCTCTGCCGATGACGCATCGTTCCTGATGGGCAATGCCGAGACCGTGATCATCGTGCCGGGCTACGGCCTTGCTGTGGCGCGCGCCCAGCATGCGCTGAAGGAACTGACCGAGAAGCTGACCGAGAAGGGTGTGACGGTGAAGTACGCAATCCACCCGGTGGCGGGCCGCATGCCGGGCCACATGAACGTGCTGCTGGCGGAAGCCGAAGTGCCGTACGACATGGTCTTCGAAATGGAAGACATCAACAGCGAGTTCGGCCAGGCCGACGTGGTGCTGGTGCTCGGCGCCAACGACGTGGTGAACCCGGCGGCCAAGACCGATCCGCAGTCACCGATCGCGGGCATGCCGATCCTGGAGGCGTACAAGGCCAAGACCATCATCGTGAACAAGCGCTCGATGGCCGCCGGCTACGCGGGCCTGGACAACGAGCTGTTCTACATGGACAAGACCATGATGGTGTTCGGCGACGCCAAGAAGGTGGTCGAGGATATGTTCAAGGCGGTGGAGTGATCTGGCCGGTCCCCTTCGTTCGCTTGTGTGCTTGTCGCAGCAAGACAACATTTGTGGTCATCTTTTAGTAGCTCATAAAGCACTTTATCTCAATTGATTACAAACAATAACCGTTATCATTTACATTCATGACTTTTCGTCACTTGCCAGTTACAGGAAGAGAAGTCATGAAGTCGAGCCGATGCGGTAAAGAGCCCGCCGCACCCCAGATCGCGCTGCGCGCTACGGCGCTCGCCGTTTCGTTGCTGTGCATGGCGCCATTGGCGTTCGCCCAGAAGGCCGACGCGCAATCGGGGCAGAGTGGCAATGTCGAGCAGGTGCTCGATACCGTGCAGGTCACTGGCAACTGGCTGGGCACCGGACTGCAGAACAGCGTGAAGACCTTCCCCGGCGCGCGCACCGTGGTTGGCGAAGAACAGATCGAACAGAGCGGCGCATCGAGCATCAGCGACGTCATGCGCCGCATTCCCGGCGTGCAATCGACCGACAACTCCGGCACGGCCGGCAGCGCCATTTCCCTCAACATCGGCGTGCGCGGCCTGACCGGCCGGTACTCGCCACGCTCCACGGTGCTGCTTGACGGCATTCCGATGGCAGTCGCGCCGTACGGACAGCCGCAGCTTTCGTTTGCGCCGACAAGCCTCGGCAATATCGAGTCGATCGACGTGGTGCGCAGCGGTGGCGCGGTGCGATACGGCCCGCAAAACGTCGGCGGCATCGTCAACTTCAACACCAAGCCGATTCCGACCAGCCCCGGCATCACCGGCGATGCGTCGATCCGCGAGAACATCTACACCGAAGGCGGCGGCAGCAATACGCAGTACAACGCGTTTGTGGGCACCACGCTCGACAGCGGGCTCGGACTGGCCGTGCTGTACTCGGGCATGACCGGCCGCGAATGGCGCAAGGGCAGCGATGACGATGTCAACGACCTGGCCGTGAAGTTTGCCTACGACATCAACAACACCTCGCAGGTCTACGGCAAGGTCTCGTACTACGACGTGCGCTCGCGCACGCCGGGCGGCCTGACGGTCGCGCAATACAATGCCGATCCGTTCCAGAACACGCGGCCGAACGACTACTGGAGCGGCAACCGCACGGCATTCGACATTGGATACGTGAACACGATCTCCGCCAACCAGGAGTTCGAGATCCGCACGTTCTTCAACGAGAGCTATCGCCAGAGCACGCTGCAGCAAAGCGCCACCGTGATTGCGCACCAGCCGCGCAACTACACCACGTTCGGCATCGAGCCGCGCTATACGCAGCGCCTGGCGCTGGGGCCGACGACGCATGACATCACTGTCGGCTACCGCTATATCCGCGAACGCGGCGACGACAACGCCTTCAACCAGAATCCGCGTACCGGCGTGGTCGGTCCGACCACGACGTTCGACAACGCCACCGACGCGCACGCGGTCTATATCGACGACCGCATCGCCGTCGGCAACTGGCGCATCGTGCCGGGCGTGCGCTTCGAGCATATCGACACCACGCGCCAGCAGCGCGGCACGACCACGCAGTTCGACAGCATGAACAACAAGGCACTGCCGTCGATCAACGTCTCGTACCTCGTCAACAATGCGTGGACCGTGTTCACGGACTACAGCACGTCGTTCGGCCCGGTGCAGAACACGCAGCTCAATTCGCAGACGCCGAACAACCCGCTGCAGCCGGAAGTGGCCCGCACGTTTGAAGTGGGTACGCGCTGGACCGACAACCGCATCAAGGCCGAACTGACTGCATTCAAGATCAAGTTCGACAACCAGATCCAGCAAGTGCCGGGCCTGTTCCCCGCCACGTTCCAGAACATCGGTGCGACCGACCACGACGGTGTCGAAACCGCGATCGACTACACGTTCGACCGCGCGAGCGTGCTTGGCGGCCTGAACGTCTACGCCAACTACACCTACACGCGCGCGATCCAGAAGTCGGGCGCCACGGCCGGCATGGACGTCCCGTTCTACTCGCGCAATACCGATACCATCGGCGCGCGCTACAACTGGCGCAACTGGACCTTCAACGCCTCGACCACGCACCAGAGCGCGCAGTATTCGGATCTGGCCAATACCGTCGCCGAGTCGGCGGACGGCAGCAATGGCCGCATTCCGGGCTTCCGTACCTGGAATCTGCAGGCGATGTTCACGGTTCCGCAGTGGAAGCGTACCGACATCACCATCGGCATCAACAACCTGTTCGACAAGCGCTATTACACGCGTACGACGGACAGCAACGCCGGGCGTCTGGTTGGCGCGCCGCGCATGGTGTACATCCAGGCACGCGCCGGGTTCTGATCATTGAAGCGGGACCGGCCAGCGTAGCAGTGCAACGCAGCCGGCCGCCGTCCCGCGACTTCAGAACTTGTGCCGCATGCCAAGCAGCACACCGGTCTGGTTCGAACCCGGCTGCACGGTGTTCCCCGAACCCACGGCCAGCGCTGACCCGTTGCGGTTGAGCGCATATGCGCCGGTCAGGTAGAGGTCCGTGCGCTTCGATAGCGCATAGTCAAGCAGCGCGATGAAGAGCCACGGATCCTGGTTGCTGTTGCGGTTGTTGCTGTAGTACGCCGAGCCGGTCAGCGAGAGCGCGGGCGTGATGGCGTAGCTGGCCTGCATCCAGTACATGTCGGTGCGCAGCGTGGACGTCAGCGCCGTGCTGCCGTTGGCGCCGCCGTACTCGGAGCGGTTCCAGCGGTAGCCCGCCACCAGCTTCAGTGCACCGAATGCCGTGGTGGCGCCGAAGGCCAGGTTCTTGTTGGCCAGTCCCTGCGACGCCGCGGACGAGCCCTGTGTCTGGTCATAGGCCATCGCCAGGCCGAATTTTCCTGCGTCATACGCGAGCTGGCCACCGAATTGCCGTCCCGCGCGGCTGGCGCCCGGTACCTCGCCACCGAGGCCGGCATCCCAGCCCGTGCTGTAGCTGGTCTCGACGGTCAGGCCGCCGAACGTGCCGAGGTACTTCAGCGAGTTGTCGATGCGCTGCGAGAACACCGGGTCCATCGACGTGATCGAATAGCGCGCCGATACGCCGAGCAAGTCGTACGTCTTGGCGAAGTCGTAGATGGGCGCGTCCTGCCGGCCCAGCGTGACACTGCCGTAGGGGCCCTGCAGGCCGACATAGGCGCTGCGGCCGAACAGCCGCTGCGTGCTGCCGGTGCCGTTGGCCAGCGTGCCGGTGTCGAGGTTGGTGCCGTTCTCCAGCAGCACGAGTGCCTTCCAGCCGGCGCCGAGGTTTTCCGTGGCACGGATGCCGAAGCGCGAGCCCGACTGGTTGCCCGGTTGCATGCGGACCACGGAATGGCCGCCGTCGGCCGTGCGCACATGGTTGGCATACTCGACGCCCGCGTCGGCGACGCCATAGAGCGTGACGCTGGTCTGGGCGCAGGCGAGGCCGGTTGCGAAAGGCAGGCAAAGCACTGCCACCTTGGCTCGGTTCATGATTCTCCTTGATTTTTATGGATGAGCGCGGCTAGACACCCAGACGGGTGCCGGCAGCAAGGGGGAATGCGTGGGACAGCCGGCAGAGTGCCGGCGGCCAGGTCAGGGCGTCTGGCCTGACGTCGTGGCGACTTTCTGCGCGGGCCGGTCTTCGGCGATGCGGATGAAGAGGGTCATCAGGAAGGAAACGACCAGCAGCGCGGCCAGGAAGATCAGCCCCGTCGTGGCCGAGTGGCTCTGGCCCTTGATATAGCCGATCGCGAACGGGCCGACGAAGCCGCCCAGATTACCGATGGAATTGATGACGGCGATCGAAACCGCGGCGGTCGAACGCGTCAGGAACAGCGTCGGCAGCGCCCAGAACGGCGACTTGAACGCATAGAGGCCCGCCAGGCTCATGCTGATCAGGCTGATGGCAATGTACGGGTCCGGCAGCAGGCCCGCGCCCAGCAGCGCGATGGCGGCAACTGCAAGTGGAATGGCCGAATGCAGCCGGCGTTCGTTGCGGCGGTCCGAACTGCGCGACCAGAAGATCATCACGATCGTGGCGAACAGGTAAGGCAGCATGGCGATCAGGCCGACCTGTGTGTGCGTGAGGTTCGCCGAGAAGCCCTTGATGATCTGCGGCATCCAGTAGCCCACGCCCAGGCTCCCGCACTGGTACACGAAGTAGATGAACGACAGGTACAGCACCCGCGGGTTGCGCATGACCTGGAGCGTGCCGAGGTGCGCCGCATTCGGCCGGGCCTGGCGGTCGCGTTCGAGCTGTCCTGAGAGCCAGGTCTTCTCGGCCTCGGTGAGCCACTTGGCGTCACTGGGGCGGTCGGTCAGGTAGAAATAGCAGAGGATGCCGCCGACCACGGCCGGCGCGCCTTCGAGCAGCAGCATCCAGCGCCAGCCGCTCCATTGCAGCCAATGCACGTTGTCCATGATCCACGTGCTGAGCGGCGCACCGACGATATATGAGACCGGGATCGCGGCCGTGAACAGCGCCACCGTGGTCGCCAGTTCCTTGGCGCGGAACCAGTACGTCAGGTAGACGATGATGCCGGGAAAGAAGCCCGCTTCGGCCACGCCGAGCAGAAAGCGCAGCACATAGAGCTGGTTCGCGCTCTGCACGAACGCGCTGGCCACGGCGACCGCGCCCCACGTGAGCAGGATGCGCGCAATCCAGCGACGTGCGCCGAACTTGTTCAGCATCACGTTGCTGGGCACTTCGAACAGGAAGTAGCCGATGAAGAAGATGCCCGACACGAAGCCGAAGGCCTCGCTGGAGAGTGCGAGCTCCTTGTTCATCTGCAGCGCCGCGTAGCCGATGTTGGCGCGGTCGAGGTACGAGATGATGTACAGGATGAAGACGAACGGAATGATGCGCCAGGTGATTTTCCTGACGATCGCCGATTCTTTGGCTGCTTCGTTTTGGTCGATGGAATCTTGCATGGTGTGAAGACCGGCGCTGGTGCTGCCCGGTGCGTGAGGCGTTGCGGGGAGGGGGCGCGGCGCTGTCATGCCTGCGGCCGTGAAAACACCATGCAGACCGGGCTGCCCGATTGCACGCTGAAGCCGGTCGGATGCAGGCGGCCGGACGCAGGGTCGATGCGCATCGCGGCGATCGAGTCGCTGTCCTCGTTCAATACGTACAGGAAGCGGCCATCCGGTGTTGCGGTGAAGAAGCGCGGCGTGCGGCCCTGCGACGGATCGGCGCCCAGGAAGCGCAGATGCCCGGTGCGCGTGTCGACCTGGAACACCGCCACGCTGTCGTGCCCGCGGTTGGACGCGTAGGCGTAGCGGCCGCTGGCGTCGACCTCGATCTCCGACGCACGGCTGTTGCCCGTGAACGTGTCCGGGAGGCTCGACAGGACCGCATTGGTGTCAGCGCGCCCGATGCCGCGTCATAGCTGTAGGCCGTGACGGTCGAATCGAGCTCGTTGATGACATAGGCAAAGCGGCCACCGGGATGGAAGGCGACGTGGCGCGGCCCGGCGCCTTCGCGCGCGCCGACGAAGGCGGGCGCTGCGGGCGACAGCTTGCCGTCGGCGAAGCGGAACGTGAAGGTCCGGTCGAGACCCTTGTCCGGAACGATCACGAACTGGCCGGTCGGGTCGAACGGGTTGAAGTGCGGCTTTGCCTGCTTTTGCTCGACGCGATGCGGGCCGATGGGGCCGTCGAGCTTCACCAGTTGCGTAAGTTCGCCCAGCGAGCCGTCGGCGTTCAGCGGAAGCACCGCCAGGCTCGCGCCGATATGGTTCGAAACCACGACGTGGCGGCCGCTCGGGTCGATCGCCAGGTGAACCGGGTTCTTGCCCTGCGTGCTTTGGCGGTTGATGAATTCCAGCTTGCCGCTGGCACGGTCGACGGCAAAGGCGCTGATGTCGCTGAGGTCGCCGTGAACGGTGTAGAGGCGGTCGCCGGCGCGGTTCATTGCCAGGAACGACGGGTTGACCAGGTCCTTGACGAGCTGGGTGTGCTCGAGCGCGCCGGTCGCGGAATCGACGCGAAAGACGCTGATACCGTCGCCGCGGGCGTTGCGTTCGCGTGTGGTTCGCGAGCCTACATATGCGTACATCACTGTTCCTTGGGTGCGGGTTGGGCGAGTGGCCCCGGCCGTCTGGTGTGTCGGATGGGTCTGGTTGTCCGGCTGGGCGCCCCATGCCGCGGTGGCATCCACACCAAGCAGCGTGAGTGCCGCGGCCGAAGCGCCGCCCTGCAGCAGCCGGCGGCGCGTGTTGTCTGGGGGCAGCGAAGCGCCTGGGGAAGCATCGGGATTCAAGGGGTCGTCTCCGGTTATGCGGGGTTCCATGGCTGTCGGGGTTTCCACTTGATTGCATTTTTGCGTAAACATGTGCAAAGTACAGTCATGGAAAACACCTACCGCCCCCCGTACCGTCCGGTCGATGGCCAGTTCTGCGCTGGCGACGTCACATACCGTTTCGTAGACTTGCCCGCCATGCTGGGCGGCACGCTGGGGCGCCTGCCGGTCGTCCTGCGCGTGCTTCTGGAGAACGTGATCCGAAAGATGGAAGGCGAGGAACGCGACGCCGCGATCGCCGGCATCGTCCGCTGGCTGGAGCACGGCACGAGCGAGGACGAAATCGCCTTCCAGCCGGGACGCGTGCTGATGCACGACACCACCAGCACGCCCGCGCTGGTCGACATCGCCGCCATGCGCGATGCGCTCGCCGAAGCCGGCGCCGATCCCGATGCGCTGAACCCGGTGCTGCCGGTCGATTCCTCGGTCGACCATTCGCTCGCGGTCGAGTACTTCGCGCGGCCGGACGCCGCCGGCCTGAATCTCGACATGGAGAGCCAGCGCAATGCCGAGCGCTACAGCTTCCTGCGCTGGGCGTCGAAGGCGTTGCGCGGCGTGCGCATCCATCCGCCGGGCACCGGGATCATGCATACGATCAACCTGGAGCAACTCGCGACGGTCGTGACGACCGAACAGCGCGGCGGCGAAACGTGGGCGGTGCCCGATACGCTGATCGGCACCGACAGCCACACGCCGATGATCAACGGCATTGGCGTGCTGGGCTGGGGCGTAGGCGGACTGGAGGCGCAGACGGTGATGTTCGGGATGCCTGTGATGCAGCGCATTCCCGACGTGATCGGCGTGAGACTGACCGGCGCGCTGCCGCCCGGCACGCTGGCGACCGATCTCGCGCTGACCGTCACGCAGCGGCTGCGTGCTATCGGCGTATCCGGGGAGTTCGTCGAATTCTTCGGACCGGGCGTGTCCACGCTGTCGGCGGGTGATCGCTCGGTCGTGGCCAACATGGCGCCCGAGTATGGCGCGACGACCGGCTTTTTCCCGATCGACGATCGTACGCTCGACTACCTGCGCACCACAGGCCGTGATGCGGCGGCCATCGCACTGGTGGAAGCCTATGCGCACCACTCCGGGCTATGGTTCGAGCCGGAAGCCGAGCCGCGCTACACGCGCGTGCTGCATATCGATCTGGACCGGATCGGCATGCATGTCGCGGGTCCGCGCCGTCCGCAGGACCTGCTGCCGTACATGGATACCGCTGGCGCGCTTGCCGCCGTCCCGTTCACGCCGAAACTGCAGCGCGACGATATGCCCCGGCATCCCGTCGCAATTGCCGCAATCACGAGCTGCACCAATACGTCGGACCCGGCCTTGCTGGTGGCGGCCGGACTGGTTGCACGCAAGGCACGCGCGCTGGGTTTGCGCGTGCCATCGTGGATCAAGACGTCGCTCGCCCCGGGGTCGCCCGCGGCGGCCCGATATCTGGAGCGTGCGGGACTGATCGACGATCTGTCGGCCGTGGGCTTCGACATCGTCGGCTTTGGCTGCACGACGTGCATCGGCAACTCGGGGTCGCTGACCGAGCCGGTCCGGCAGGCGATTGCCGAGGCATCCGCGCAGCCCGTCGCGATCCTGTCGGGCAACCGCAATTTCCCGGGACGCGTGCATCCGGACCTGAGCCTGGGCTTCATCATGTCGCCGCCGCTGGTTGTGGCGTTTGCGCTGGCTGGCGATGCCGAACGCAATCTCGGCACGGCGCCGGTGCAGATGGCGGCCGATGGCACGCCGGTCCACCTGCGTGACCTGTGGCCGACGCGCGAGGAGATCGCAGCGCTGGTGGCGGCCGGGGCCGAGCCGTCGGACTACCGCCAGGCCTTCGCGCTCGCGTCGCGCAATCCGGCCTGGGCCGCGCTGCCGTCGCCGTCCACGCCGCGCTACCCGTGGGACGAGGCATCGACCGCGCTGCGCCGTCCGCCGTTCGCGTCGCTCGACCAGGGCACGCAGCTTGGCGACTACGCGGCGTATCCGCTGCTGGTGCTCGGCGACGACATCACGACCGAACATATTTCGCCGGCGAGTGCGATTCCGCGCGACAGCTTCGTTGCCGACTTCCTGGTCAGCCGCGGCGCGAGCCGCGACGACCTCAATGTGTTCGCGTCGCGTCGCGGCAACTGGGAAGTGATGATGCGGGCCGCGTTCTACAACAAGACGCTCGTCAACCTGCTGCAGCCAAATGTGCCGACGGCCAATACCGTCCATGTTCCGAGCGGCGAGGTGCAGCCGATCTTCGAGGTGGCCCAGCGCTACCGGCAGGACGGGGATTCCGTGGTGCTGGTCGCCGGGGCCCGCTACGGAACGGGGTCATCGCGCGACTGGGCGGCCAAGGGCCAGCGGCTGCTGGGAATCCGCGCGGTGATTGCGGTAAGCTTCGAGCGCATTCACCGTTCCAACCTGATCGGCATGGGCATCCTGCCGTTGCGATGGCCCGAAGGCGTGACGCCGCAGACGCTGGACATCCGTCCTGGCGACAAGGTCCACGTCAGCGCTGCGCCGGAAGCGCTGGCACCGCGCTGCAAGGTTCCCGTGCGCATCGTGCGCGCGAACGGCTCGGTGGATGCATTTGAAGCCACCGCCGCCGTGGAAACGCGGCTCGAGATCGAGCTGTTGCGGCGCGGGGGCGTGATTCCATCCATCCTGCAGAAGACGCTGGCAGGGCAGCGGAGTGCCGTCGCGGCACCGTGACCGCGCCAGGCCGGCGGATCGAAGATCCATGAACCAAGATCGATCCATTGCGACGCAGATTGTCGAGCTGATCCAGGCCGAAGGCATGCCGGTTGGCGCCCACCTGCCGGCGCAGATGCTGGCCGACAAGCTGCGTGTGTCGCGCTCGCCCGTCAACGAGGCGCTGGCCCTGCTGCATGAAAAAGGCGTGCTCACGCGCGAGCGCAACCGCGGATTCTTCCTCGCCCGCGAGGTCGCCGCGCCGGCCGGCGAACTGGCGACGCAACTGGGCCTGACCGAGCCTGACCTCGCGGGCGCCGCGTACTTCCAGATCGCGGAAGACCTGCTGCAAGGGAAGCTGGAGAACGAAGTCTCGGAGCAATTGCTCAAGGCGCGCTACGGCCTGACCGCCACGCAGCTCAATACCGTGCTCAAGCGGATTGCGCAGGAAGGCTGGGCCGAGCGCAAGCCGGGCTATGGCTGGGAATTCTCGTCGATGCTGACCACGCCGGATTCGCTGCTGCAGTCGTACCGGCTGCGCCTGGCGCTGGAGCCGGCGGCGTTGCTGGAGCCGGGCTACCGGATCGAGCGCAAGACCATCGAGCGCCTGCGCGCGGCCGAAAACCACCTGCTCAGCGGCGGCATCGAGACCGACACCGCCGACCAGCTTCACGACCGCGGCGTGCGCTTCCACGAGTCGCTGGTCGAAGCGTCGGGCAACCCGTTCTTCATCGACACGATCCGGCGCGTCAACCGCGTGCGCCGCCTGCTGTCGTACCGCTCGATGCGGCATCGCGAGCGCTATCCCGAACACGCGAAGCAGCACCTGCACCTGCTGGACCTGCTCGCGCGCGACCGCAACGAGGAAGCCTCGGCGGCCATGCGCGAGCACCTCGAACATACGCTTAGCGCACTCGCGAAGATCAGCCAGATCCTCGAACCCTAGACCTGGACCCTAGCGCCGGCAGACGCCGGCCTCCATGCCATGACCGTAGACAAAGACCTGCTTACCGCTTTCGCGCCCACCGGCGTGCTGCGCGCCTCGATCAACCTCGGCAATCCGATTCTTGCCGGCCGTGCTGCCGATGGCTCCGCCTGCGGCGTGTCCGTCGACCTGGCCGGGGCGCTGGCCGCAAAGCTTGGCGTGCCGCTGGAGCTGGTCGTGGTCGATGCGGCGGGCAAGTCGGTCGACGTGGTCAGCCAGGAGCAGGCCGATGTCGGCTTCTTCGCCATCGATCCCAAGCGCGGGGCCACCATCGCGTTCACCGCACCTTATGTGCTGATCGAAGGCTTCTACCTGGTGCGCTCGGATTCGCCGGTCACGTCGAATGCCGACGTTGACAAGCCGGGCGTGCGCGTCGTGGTCGGCAAGGGCAGCGCTTACGATCTCCACTTGACCCGCGAACTGCAGCATGCGGAGATCGTGCGGGCCCCGACCTCGCCGACCGTGGTGCAGACATTCCTGGAGCAGGGTGCGGAAGTGGCGGCCGGCGTCAGGCAGCAGCTTGAAGCGGACGCCGCCGGAAATGACCAATTGCGCCTGCTCGGCGAGCGTTTCATGGTCATCCGGCAGGCCATGGGCGTCCCGAAGTCGCGCGGCGAACGTGCGGCGGCCTTTCTCGCCGGTTTTATCGAAGAGATGAAGGCGGCCGGCGTGGTGGCTGGTGCGCTGGCACGGCACGGTATCCGGGGCGCTACTGTGGCGCCAGCGGAAGCTGTGCAGTAAGACTGCGGGGCCCAAACAGCCGCAGCTGTCCTGTTGCACTGCGCAATGCCGTGCGGGAGAATCCGTTCAATGGATGCCTTTGCCGGCGCCCCCCTGAGCGAAACCTTCCGAGAGAGCTTCAAATATGGACCACGCCCTGCGCGCGAGCCTTGCCAACGAGTTGCACGCCAGACCCTTCCTGCGTTTGTCAGGCTCCGTCGCCCTGGCGCACCTGGCGATTTACGCGGGAGACGATGCCGCCGTCCACGAGCAACTCCTGCGCGCGTTGTGTGATCTGACGGGCATGCCGGCGCCGGAGCCGGGCAGCACCCACTATGCCGCACAGTGGAACGGCGAGCGCCAGCTGAAGTGGGAACGCCACACGGAATTCTCCACCTACACGTTCGTCGCCAGCCGGCGCGATACCGACTATTTCTCCGGCTTGGCGACCGATCACATACCGCAGGAATGGTTCGCGCAGATTGCCGGTATGCGCTTCGTGGCGATACGCATGGAGCTGGTTTCCGGCGAGCACGCCGTTCAGGCGCGCAACGACTACAGCCGCTGGATCGACGGCCCGATCAAGGTCGGCAGCCGCGTGCTTGGCAATGGCGAGGTCTATTGCGACTGGACCATCAAGCCTGATGGCTTTTCGCGCTTCCTGGTGATCGACGAAGGCTTCCGAGAAGCGCAGGGCGGCCGCCTGCTGCAGCGGCTGTACGAGATCGAGACCTATCGCATGATGGCCTTGCTTGCGCTGCCCGCCGCGCGCGAGCTCGGTCGTTCGCTCGATGTCCTGCAGCGCTCGCTGTCCGGGCTGATGAACCGGATGGACTCCGCACCGAACGACAATGTGGACTCAGCCCTGCTGCAGGATCTCACGCACCTGGCCGTGCGCGGCGAGGCGCTGGCGGAGTCCAGCCACCGCTTCAGCGCCAGCCGCGCCTACGAGCGCCTGGTCATGGCCCGCATCCAGGAACTGCGCGAGGAGCGCATCGAAGGCATTCCGACCATTGCCGAATTCATGGAACGCCGCTTCACGCCGGCCATGGAGACGTGCCGCGCCAACTGGAACCGGCTCGAGCAATTTACAGCGCGCGTGGCGCGGGCGGTCGACCTGTTGCGTACGCGCGTGAGCCTGGCGCAGGAGGGCAACACGATGCGGCTGCTCGCCGGCATGGATCGCACTGCGCGCACGCAGCTTCACCTGCAGCACGCGGTCGAAGGGTTGTCGGTCGCGGCGATCTCTTACTATGTGCTGTCGCTCACGGCAGTCGGCCTGCGCTCCATGCATGCCTTCCACCTGCCGCTGGACCCGGAGCTGGTCGAAGGCCTGCTGATCGCGCCGGTCGTGTTGCTGGTGTTTCTGGTGATCCGGCGTACCAAGCGATCCAACGGGCACGGGCACGGGCACGGGCAGGGCCATCAAAGCGCGACGCGCGCAGGCTGAGCGCTCAGTCCGCCGTGATCTTGCCCACTTCGATCACCTTCTTCCAGCGCGCAAACTCCGACGCCTGAAACGCGGCGAACTGCTCCGGCGTATTGGCGACGATCTCGAAGCCAAGGTCGAGCAGCTTCGCCTTGGTGGCCGGCTCATTGAGCGCGGCCACGGTGGCGCTGTGCAGCTTCGCCTTGATCTCCGGCGGAAGTCCCTTGGGTGCGGCCACCGCCTGCCATGAATAGACCGTCACGCCCTTGATGCCGGCCTCGTCCATGGTGGGCACATCGGGCAGGATGGGCGACCGCGCCGTGCTCGTGATGGCCAGCGCGCGAAGCTTGCCCGCCTTGATATGCGGGACCGCCGTGTTGATGTTCATGAACGTGGCATCGACCTGTCCGCCGATCAGGTCATTCATCGCCGGAGCGCCGCCTTTGTAGGGCACGTGGATGCCTGTCGTGCCCGATTGCTGCCAGAACAGTTCGGCGGTGAGGTGGTCGCTGGTGCCATTGCCGGCGGAGGCGAAGGTCATCTTGTGGGGATTGGCCTTCTCGTAGGCGATCACATCCTGCAGCGTCTTGAACCGCGAACCCGCCGGCACGGCGAGGACATTCGGCGCCTGTACCGCGACGCTGATGTAATCGAAGTCCTTGAGCGGGTCATAGCCGGCGTTCTTCGTGAGATGCGGGCCGATGACGAAAGGCCCCAGAGACGAGACGAACACCGTGTAGCCGTCGGCGGGGGCACGCCTGACCATGGCGGCACCGATCATGCCGGCCGCGCCGGGCCGGTTGTCGACCACAAAGCTGCCGCCGAACTGCGTCTGGTACTTCGCGCCGAGAATGCGCGCCACGTTGTCCGTCGAGCCGCCCGCCGGGAAGGGCACCAGCACGGTGACCGGCTTCTCCGGCCACGCCGCGTGGGCCGCCATGGCAACGGTCATGGCAGTCGTCATGAGTACGGACGCAATCAGTTTTTTCATCTTCTGTCTCCTTTCACCGTTCATGGGTATGCGGGATGCCGACGCCTGTCAGGCGTGTTGGCCGAATTTGGCCTGCTCGCGTGTCCACGCGCGGGCCTGCTCGCTGATCGTGAGTCCCAGGCCCGGCCGGGCCGGCACTACGATGCGGCCGCCGCGGATCTCGAGCCGTTCGTTGAACAGCGGTTCGAGCCAGTCGAAGTGCTCGACCCAGGGCTCGCGCGGATAGGCCGCGGCAAGGTGCACGTGCAACTCCATGGCGAAGTGCGGCGCGATCATCAGGCCCGCATGCTCGGCCAGCGCACAGACCTTGAGGAAGGGCGTGATGCCACCAACGCGCGGCGCGTCCGGCATCAGGTAGTCAGCGGCGCGGTGCCGAATCAGGTCCCAGTGTTCGGCCGCGCTGGTCAGCATTTCGCCGGTCGCGATCGGCGTGTCGAACTGCGTGGCGAGCGCGGCGTGCCCCTCGTGGTCGTAGGCGTCCAGCGGCTCTTCGATCCAGACGAGGTTGAAGGATTCGAAGGTGCGGCACATGCGTTGCGCCGTCGGGCGGTCCCATTGCTGGTTGGCGTCGACCATCAGCGGCACGGCATCGCCAAGCCGCTCGCGCACGGCGGCCACGCGCTGGATGTCGAGCGCGCCATCAGGCTGGCCGACCTTCAGCTTGATCCCGCCGATCCCGCGCTCCACCGACGCCGCCGCGTTGACGAGCAACTGGTCCAGCGGCGTGTGCAGGAAACCGCCGGAGGTGTTGTAGCAGCGCACGGCGTCGCGATGGGCGCCCAGCAGCTTGGCCAGTGACAAGCCGGCCCGCTTGGCCTTCAGGTCCCAGAGCGCCACGTCGAACGCGCCGATCGCCTGTGTCGACAATCCGCTGCGTCCGACCGACGCGCCGGCCCAGCAGAGCTTGTCCCAAAGCCGGGCGATGTCGCTCGGGTCCTCACCGAGCAGGGCCGGTGCGATTTCGCTGGCATGCGCGAACTGTCCCGGTCCGCCGGCGCGCTTGGCATAGCTGAAGCCGATGCCTTCGTGGCCGCCGTGGGTCCGGATCTCGGCAAACAGGATCGCGACCTCCGTCATTGGCTTCTGGCGGCCGGTCAGGACCTTGGCGTCGCTGATCGGAGTAGCCAGTGGCAAGTAGCACGAGGAAAGCCGGATCGAGGCGATGGTGTCGGCGGTAGGAGCGGCAGAAGTCGTCATGAGGGTGGGCCAGGGAAGGATGTGGGTAGGGCGGACATCGACGTATCGGGACCGCCTTTTGATACAAATGATAACGTTATCATTTTGGGGCGAGCTTGGCTGATATAATCCATGCGTCATATCCCCGTTGGAATTGATATCTATGTTCCGGCCGGCTGCGACAGGTCGTTGCCGAAGGAATGATGGAAATGCTAACGTTGTCATTCCCGATCGTCAATCGCCTTCAGGCGAGCTGCCGGTAGCGATTTACCCTGACTCAGGACCTGCATGTCGAATTCCAATGGGCCGAAATCCGTGACGCTGCATGATGTGGCACGTGAGGCCGGCGTCTCGTTGATTACCGCCTCGCGGGCGCTCAGCAATCCCGGCATGGTGTCGGAGAAGACCATTGCGCGGGTCCGGCAGGCGGTCGAGACGACCGGCTATATCCCGAACCTGCTCGCGGGCGGGCTCAAGTCGAAGCGCAGCCTGATGGTGGCGGCGCTCGTCCCGAATATCGCGGTGGCCCAGTTTCTGCCGACGGTCAAGGCACTGACCGACGCGCTTGACGCGGCAGGCTACCAGTTGATCCTGGGGCAGACCGGCTACGACCACGCGCGCGAAGACGCCTTGCTTGGCACGATGATCAGCCGGCGTCCGGACGGCATCGTCGTCACCGGCCTGGTCCATTCGCAGGTGTCGCGGGAGCGCTTGCGGCGGGCCGGCATTCCGGTCGTGGAGACGTGGGATCTCAGCGACCGGCCGGTCGACATGGTGGTCGGCTTTTCCCACCTCAAGGTGGGCAGCGCCATCGCGGGTTATTTCCTGGGCAAGGGATGGCGCCGCCTGGGCATTGCAACTGGCGACGATCATCGCGCTTCAGTGCGTCGAGAGGGCTTCGTCTCGACGGTCGGCCACGACGTACCGACAGTCGTCGTGCCGGCGCCGAGCAGCCTGGCGCTGGGGCGCCGGGCCCTGGCAGACCTCCTCGAGAAAGATCCACGGATCGAAGCTGTCTATTGCAGCTCCGACCAGCTTGCGCAGGGCGTCATGGTCGAGGCGCTCGCACGCGGGCTACGCATTCCCGATGACCTGGCGATCTGTGGCTTCGGTGATGCCGACTTTGCCGCGCACCTGAACCCGTCGCTGACGACGGTGCATGTGGATGGCGCGGCCATCGGGGCGATGGCCGCGCGCCTGCTGCTGGAGCGCTGCCGCGGGGAGTCGGTTCCGGAACCGGTCGTCGATGTCGGATTCCGCATCGTCGAACGCGGTTCGACCTGACCTGGCCTTCACTCCAGCTTGATCCCCAGTTCCCGAATCAGCTTCGCATAGCGTGCCGTATCCCGCGCGATCAACGCGGCGAACGCCTCCGACGTGCTGCCGGACGGCACGGCACCTTGGTCGAGCAACATCTGCTTCACCTTCGGATCGGCCAGCGCCGCGCGCACGTCCTGCGAGATCTTGCCGACAAGCGCCGGTGGCGTCCCCGCCGGCGCCAGCAGGCCGATCCACGAGACCGCTTCATAGCCCGTCAGGCCGGTTTCGGCCACGGTCGGCACGTTGGGCATTGCCGCAGCGCGCTTGTCGCCGGTCACGGCCACGGCCTTGAGCTTGCCGCCCTTGATCATCCCCATGGTTTCGTACAGCGTCGCAAACGTGTAGTTCACGTGCCCGGCCATCACGTCGGCCACGGCCGGACCGCCGCCCTTATAGGACACGTGCAGCATGTCGATGCCGGCCTGGCGCGCGAACATGGCGCCGGCGAGATGCATCGAGCTGCCGCTGCCGGAACTGCTGTACGTAACCTTGCCGGGCTCGCGCTTGCCTGCTGCGATGGCCTGCGGCACGGTGGCTGCCGGGTTGCCGGGGGCGGTCACCATGATCTGGGGCAGTTCGGCCACCAGCGATACCGGCGCGAAGCTTTTCACCGCGTCATAGGGCTGCGACTTGTACAGCGACGGGTTGATCGAATGCGTGCCGATGTTGCCCATGAGCAGCGTATAGCCGTCCGGCTTTGCACGCGCCACATAGTCGCTGCCGATCTGCCCGGCGGCGCCCGGCTTGTTCTCGATGACGACAGCCTTGCCCCACATTTCCGTGAGGCGCTGCGCAAGCAGGCGCGCGCCAGTGTCGGTGCCGCCGCCGGGCGGGAAGGGCACGACGATGGTGACCGGCCGCTCGGGGTAGCCGCCAGCGTGCGCCGGTTGCTGCGCGATGGTGACGAGTGCGGCTGCGGCCAGCAGCGCCATCATGGGAAATGCGCGATGTTGCATGGTGTCTCCTGAATCTTGCCTGGGCGCTCTTTGCCGGCGCCTGTGCAGTGAAGTGATGAAGCAATGACGGGGTGAGGCGTGCTACGCCAGCACAGTGGTAGGCGGGCGCTCTCCGGCAAGGCAGGCCCGCAGGTTGGCGAGCACGATCTCGCCCATCGCATCGCGGGTTTCCCACGTCGCGCTGGCGCGGTGAGGCTGGATCACCACGTTGTCCATTCCGAGCAGGGCGGACGGCACGGCTGGCTCGTCGGCGAACACATCGAGCCCGGCGCCTGCGATGCGGCCCGTTTCCAGGGCGCGCACCAGCTCGGGTTCGTCCACGAGCCGGCCGCGCGCCACGTTGATCAGCACGCCGTCGGCGCCCAGTGCATCGAGCACCGTAGCGTCGACCACCGGCTTCGCGCCATCGGCGGATGCGGCCAGTACCAACGCGTCGCAATGGGAGGCAAGGGCGGCAATGTCCGGCAGGAAGGTGTAGGGCACGTCGGGCAGCGCACGCAAATCGGTGTACGACACCGGGCAGCCAAACGCCGCCGCGCGTACCGCAATGGCGCGGCCCACGCGGCCCATGCCGACGATGCCTATGCGCTTGCCGCTGAAACGCCGCGCGAGCGGCAGCGATGCCTTGCCCCACTGCCCGGCACGAACGTAGCGCTCCGCTTCGGTCAGCCGGCGGTACACCGCGATCAACAACCCGATGGCCTGGTCGGCGACATCGGCGGTCAGCACATCGGGCGTGGTGGTGACGTGGATGCCGCGCTCGCGTGCGTAGGGCAGGTCGACCGCATCGGTGCCGACGCCCGATACCGCGACGATCTTGAGCGCAGGCAACCGCCGCATCACGGATTCCTTCAGGCCGAGCGAGCCGCCCGTGACGACGCCTTCGATGCGCGGCCCGATTTCGTCGAGCAGCGCGTCGGGTGATGCGTTGCCGTACAGGCGGTGGATCTCGTAGGCAGCCTGGAGGCCGGCTTCGAGACTGGGCACTACGGGCTGGGTGAGCAGAATGGCGGGTTTCACTGGCTGGTGTCTCGGGAGCGGTTGTCGATGGGCCGAGTATAGAAACGCCATCCATGCATGTCTAAGCTATAGTTTGCATCGATCAATCCAACTATTGGCATGATGCAATGATCCCGGACCTGAACCAGTTGCGCTGCTTTATCGCCGTGGGGGAGGAGCTGCACTTCGGCCGTGCCGCCGCCCGGCTTTTCATGACGCAATCGCCGCTGAGCCGGCAGATCCGCATGCTGGAGGAATCGCTCGGCGTGCGGCTGTTCGACCGCAACAGCCGCGTCGTGCGCCTGACCGCGGCGGGCACCGCCTTGCTCGACGACGCGCGGCGCCTGCTGGCCCTGGCCGGCCACGCGGTGGATGTGGCGCGGCGGATCGACAAGGGCGTCAGCGGCAAGGTGCGCGTCGGCTTTACCGCCGTGGCCGGCTACGAGCTGGTGCCGAACCTGATCGCACGGGCCATGCAGGCGCTGCCGGAAATCGAGGTGACCCTGCATGAGATGGTGACCGTCGCGCAGATCGAGGCCTTGCAAGCGGGCACTATCGACCTGGGCTTCCTGCGGCCGCTGCCGGATCTGGATCCCGAATTGCAATGGCGGCCGGCGGTCAGCGAGCCGCTGCTGCTTGCCATGCATGCGACACATGCGCTGGCGGCGCGGGAGCGCATCGCTGCCGAAGATCTGGCGGCCCAGACGTTCATCCAGTACTCCGCCACCGAAGGCAAGTATTTCCATGACCTGATCGGTTCGGTGCTCGCCGGCGCCGGCCGTCCGCCGCGTGTGGTGCAGCAGATGAGCCAGACGCACAGCGTGCTCGCGCTGGTGCGGGCTGGATTGGGGCTGGCGCTGGTGCCGGCATCGGCGCGGCATCTGCATTTCCCGGGCGTGGCGCTGCGGCCGATCTGGCGCGACGATGTGCGGGCGGAACTGCACCTGGTGTGGCGCGATGCGAACCGCAACCCGGCGTGCCGGGTATTTGCGGACTTCGCGGCGATGTACCTGGCGGGCGCGGCCGACCATGGTCCGACGCCACCGGCACAAGGCTGATTACCGAACAAGGTCTACGATTCTTCAATCGACGCAGTGGTTCTTACACGCCGCATGGGGGCAAGTGTCGTATGTCACGGCGTGGCAGGCTGGAACGAAAGTTGCGCCGCGATATCCGTGGCCAAACGTGAGACATTAGGCATCCGGTAACGGCGTCGATAGCACCCCGGCGGGAACCAGCGAGTATGGATTGTCGCCATCGTCCTGCGGATGACCGTTGCCGGTGTTCAACCCCTGTTCGACCCTTCAGGAGACACCAGGATGATTAGCAAGAACACGATCTGCCTCTGGTACGACGGCGGCGCGCTCGACGCTGCCAACTTTTACGCTGCAACATTTCCGGACAGCTCGGTCGGCGCAGTCCACCGCGCACCGGGCGACTATCCCGACGGCAAGGAGGGCGATGTCCTGACAGTGGAGTTCACCGTCATGGGCATTCCCTGCCTCGGCCTTAATGGCGGGCCGCACTTCAAACACAACGAGTCCTTCTCGTTCCGGGTCGCGACCGACGACCAGGCGGAAACCGATCGCTTGTGGGACGCGATTGTCGGCAATGGCGGCCAGGAAAGCGAATGTGGCTGGTGCAAGGACCGCTGGGGTTTGTCGTGGCAGATCACGCCGCGCGCGCTGACAGCCGCGTACACCGATCCGGACCGCGCGGCAGCCAAGCGCGCCTTTGACGCGATGATGACGATGAAGAAGATCGACATCGCGAAGATTGAAGCGGCGCGGCGGGGCTGACGCTTGCTTTCAACTGAAGATCAGTTTCATTGCTGGGCCTGCCGGAGTTCCCGCCGCAAGATCTTGCCCACGGTGGACTTCGGCAGCGCGTCGACGAACACGATCGACTTCGGCACCTTGTACGCCGTGAGCTGCGCGCGGCAATGCGCGATCAATGCGGCTTCGTCGAGCGCAGCGCTCCCATCCTTCACCACATAGACCATCAGCGCCTCGCCCGATCGGTTGTCGCTGACGCCGACGCACGCGCACTCGACCACGCCAGGGTGCTCGCTGACCACCGCCTCGATCTCGTTCGGATAAACGTTGAAGCCGGAGACGATGACCATGTCCTTCTTGCGGTCAACGATCTTCAGGTAGCCGCCTTCGGTCAGCTCACCGATATCGCCAGTGCGGAAGTACCCGTCGGCGGTGAACGCGTCGGCGTTGGCTTCGGGCTTCTGCCAGTAGCCGCGCATGACCTGCGGACCCTTCACGCAGACTTCGCCTGCGTGGCCCAGCGCCACCTCGCGGCCATCGCTGTCGATCAGCTTGACATCGGTGGACGGCAGCGGCAGGCCGGTCGTGCCATTGAAGCGGTCGGCGCTTGGCGGGTTGAAGCTGACGATGGGGCTGGTCTCGGACAGGCCATAGCCCTCGCGGATAAACACGCCGGTCAGCGCCTTCCATTTCTCCGACGTCGCCGGCACGATGGCGGCGCCGCCGCCCGCTGCCAGGCGCAGCGTGGAGAAATCGACCTCGGCAATGCGCGGATGGGCAACGAGGCCGGCGTAGAGCGTGTTGACGCCGGTGAACACCGTGCAGCGCGAAGCCTTGAGCACGTCGATGAACGTATCCATATTGCGCGGATTCGGCACCAGCCAGTTGCGTGCGCCCACCGAGAAGAAGCTGATGAAGTTCACCATCAGCGCGAAGATGTGATACAGCGGAATCGCCGTGACCACGACCTCCTTGCCCACGTCCAGGTTGTCCGCGATGACTGCCTTGAACTGCGTGACGTTCGCCACGAGATTGCGATGCGACAACGCGGCGCCCTTGGAAACACCGGTCGTGCCGCCCGTGTATTGCAGGAAGATCAGGTCGTCGCCGTGCACCTCGACCGGCAGCAGCGGTAGATTGCGCCCGTGTTCGATGGCGGCGTCGAAGGTGATTGCCTGCGTCAGCCTCGGATCAGTGGGCGGCGACGGCAGTTCGGCGCCGGTACCATCGCCAAGGCCGGTCGTGATGACCGTCTTGAGCGGCGTGCGCGGCATCACCTCGGCGACCGTAGCGGAGACGCCGCTGTAGACGAGCAGTGTTTCCACGCCGGCGTCATTGAGCTGGTGCTCGAGTTCGCGCGCGGTGTACATCGGATTGATATTGACCTGCACCGCACCGATCCGGGCAATCGCGATCAGCGCGATCGGGAAGGCGATGAGATTGGGTGCCATCACGCCGATGCGGTCGCCCTTGCGCACGCCGAGCGCGGATTGCAGATACGCGGCAAACGCGCGCGATTGTTTATCGACTTGCGCGTAGGTGACGGTCTGGTCGAGGCAGGTGAACGCCGGCAGGCTGGCATGCTCACGCAGCGCGCTTTCGAACATTGCGGTCAGCGACGGAATGGCATCTGCGTCGATCGTTGCAGGGATGTCGCCATAGCTGGCGAGCCAGGATTTCGTGGTCATGGTGCTCATGGGAAAAGGGTTGAAACGAGAGCTGCCGCGCCTTGCGCGGCAGCCGATGCGGTCACTCAGGGCGCCACGATTTCGAACTTCGGGTCGAACTTGTCGAGCATGCCGAACAGCGTCTGCAGCGCAGCCGCGTCGCCATCGACCTTGGCCTGTCCGGCGCCGACCGCGGCCTGCAGCGTGGTCTGGCCCAGCAGCGTGCCGATCAGCACGGCGCGCGGCGCGGTCAGCGTGACCTGCGCGTCCGGGTGCTGGCGCTCGGCGCGGTACATGAACACGGAGTTGTCGACGGACAGCGCATAGCGCTTGCCGGTGTCGGGCTGGATCCAGTTGATCTTCACCTGCTTGCCGGCGGCGCGGTCGCTGTTCACGCGGACGGCGAGGAAGTCCAGGAACATGGTGTCCGACATCGCGCGCACCATGTCCGGGCTGGCGGTCTGGGTGGACGCCGTCTGCGGCACGCCGTTGCGCAGTTCGTACGCGCCCATCAGGTAGGCGCTGCGCCATGCGGCGGACTCGGCCTGGTAGCCCATCTGTTCCAGCGCATCCGCTTCAAGCCGGCGCGCGGCCTGGTTCGACGGATCGGCAAACACCACATGCTTGACCACCTCGGCCACCCAGCGGTAATCGCCCTGCGCGTAGGACTTGCGCGCCTGCTCCAGCACCTTGTCGGCGCCGCCCATGAACTGCACATAACGCTGCGCGGACTGTTCGGGTGGCAGCGGGTGCAGGTCCGCCGGATTGCCGCTGTACCAGCCCAGATAGCGCTGGTAGATGGCCTTGGCATTGTGATTGACGGTGCCGTAGTAATCGCGCAGGTCCCACTGGCTGGCCAGCGATGGCGGCAGCTTCACCATCTCGGCGATCTCGGTCATGGTGTAGCCCTGGTTGGCCAGACGCAGCGACTGGTCGTGGATGTACTTGTAGCCATCGCGCTGCTTCGCCAGGAAGGCGGTAATTTCCCTCTGGCCCCACTTCGGCCAGTGGTGCTGGGCGAAGATGACTTCGGTGCGGTTGCCGAAGCGGTCGGCGGTCTCGTCGAGCGCGCGCCACCACTGGTTGGCGTCGCGCACCTGCGCGCCGCGGATGGTGTAGAGATTGTGCAGGTTGTGCGTCGCGTCTTCGGCCGCGCACAGCGCCTTCCATTGCGGGAAGTACAGCAGCATTTCGGACGGAGCTTCGCTGCCCGGCGCCATCTGGAACTCCATCTGCACGCCGTCGATGGTGCGGGTCTCGCCGGACTTCTGGATGAGGTCAGTGGGCGGGATCAGCGTGACGGTACCGAGGGACACGGTCTTGCCCAGGCCAGCATCGACCTGCCCGCGCACGCCCTTCGGCAGCAGCGGGCCGTACATGTACTGCGCGCGGCGGCTCATGGCGTTGCCGGCGTAGATGTTTTCGCTGACGGCTTCTTCCATGAAGCCTTCCGGCGCCAGGATCTTCACGCGGCCGGCCTTGACGTCGTCTTCGCTGATCACGCCTTTCACGCCGCCGAAGTGGTCGACGTGGCTGTGGGTGTAGATCACCGCGACGACGGGCTTCTTCGGGCGATGCTTGTAGTACAGGTCGAGCGCGGCGCGCGCGGTCTCGGCGGTCAGCAGCGGGTCGATGAGGATGACGCCGGTGTTGCCTTCGACGATCGTCATGTTCGACAGGTCGAAGCCGCGCACCTGGTAGATGTGGTCGGTGACCTGGAACAGGCCGTGGTTCAGGTTCAGCTGCGCCTGGCGCCACAGGCTCGGGTTGACCGAGGCCGGGGCGGCGTCATCCTTCAGGAACGCGTACGCATCGAGGTTCCAGATCACGCGGCCGCTGGCGTCGCGGATTTCGCCGCTGTCGATGGTGCCGATGAAGCCGCGCCGGGCGTCTTCAAAGTCCTGGCGGTTCGCGAACGGCAGGCGGCCGAGCACATCGGCGTTGGCCTGGCGCGTGGCGGCGGTGGCATCGCCGGGCTGTGACGGTTCGGCGGCAAAGGCGTTGGTGGCGGACAGCGTGAAGGCGGGAATCGCCGACATCACCGACATCACAAAAAGGGCCGCGCCGAGCGCGGCAGACTTGCGAAGCATGAGGTCTCCGGTTCTTCTGGGTAGGTAGTGGGTTGTGGCCTGCATGTCTCAGCGCCAGTCCTGCGCGATCATGTCCGCGCCTTTCTCGCCGATCATGATCGACGGTGCATTGGTGTTGCCGCCGACCAGCGTCGGCATGATCGAGGCATCGACCACGCGCAGCCGTTCCATGCCGCGCACGCGCAGGCGGTGGTCGACCACCGCCATGTCGTCGATGCCCATGCGGCAGGTGCTGACCGGGTGATAGATGCTGTCGGTCCGGCGGCGCAGCACGCCGATCAGCTCGTCGTCGCTGAAGGTGCGCTTGGCGTACATCTCGCGTGGCGCGTAGCGGGCCATCGGTCCTGTCTCCATGATTTCGCGCGTGAGCTTGTAGCCCTTCAGCAGCGTGGCGACGTCGTCATCGTCGCCGAAGAAGTTCGGGTCGATGCGCGGCGGTGCCAGCGGATCGGCGGAGGTCAGCCCGACGGAGCCGCGGCTCTTCGGACGCAGCACGCACACGTGGCAGCTCATGCCGTGGCCGAGGTGCTGCTTGCGGTTGTGGTCGTCGACGATGCCGGTGACCCAGTGGATCTGCACGTCGGGCCGGGCCAGCGCAGCGTCGGTGCGCAGGAAGGCGCCGGCCTCGCCGAAATTGCTGGCGAGCACGCCGGTCTGCTTGCTGCGATATTCGAAGAAGGCCTTCGTCATGGTCGCAGCGCCGCGCAGCGACACGCCCATCAGCGACGTGTCATGGGTCTTGTACGGCAGGATGTAGTCGGGATGATCGACCAGGCCCTGGCCGACGCCCGGCAGTTCATGCCGTACGGCAATACCGTGCGGGCGCAGTGCCGATCCGTCGCCGATGCCCGAGAGCAGCAGCAACTGGGGCGTGCCGAAGGCGCCTGCCGACACGATGGTCTCGCGGCGCGCAAGGATATCGACCTCGCGTCCGTTCATCTTCACCTTCACGCCTTGCGCGGTCTTGCCCTGCAGGATCAGGCCGGTCGCGTGCACGCCGGTCAGCACGGTCAGGTTCGTGCGCTTGCCGCGCAGCGGATGGAGGAACGCCACGGACGCGCTGCAGCGGCGGCCGTTGCGGATGGTCACGTGGTAGTGGCCCACGCCTTCCTGGTCCGCACCGTTGAAGTCATCGTTGACCGCGTGGCCGGCCGCGCGGCCGGCTTCGATGAACGCGTGGGTCGCCGGGTGCGCATTGAGTGCGCTGACGGTCAGTTCGCCGCCGGCGCCGTGGTAATCGCTCGCGCCGCCGAAGTGGTCTTCCGAGCGGCGGAACCACGGCAGGACTTCGTCGTAGGACCAGCCTTCGTTGCCGAGGCTCGCCCAGTCGTCATAGTCCGTGCGGTGGCCGCGGATATAGATCATCGCGTTAATGGCGCTGCTGCCGCCCGCGTCTTGCCGCGCGGCTGGTAACCAAGGCGGCCACCCAGGCCCGGTTGCGGCACCGTCTTGAAGGCCCAGTTCACATGGCGCGTGGGCAGGATGCCAATGATGCCGGCGGGCGTGTGGATCAGCGGGGAGCGGTCCGTGGGGCCAGCTTCGATCAGGCACACACGCACGGCGGGATCGGCGCTGAGCCGGTTCGCGAGCACGCAGCCGGCCGATCCGGCGCCTACGATCACGTAGTCGAATTCCATTGCAATCAGAAAAAGAAGGGGTTGTGTCAGTCGGGGCTGCGGTGCGCCGGTTGTGTGCCGGCCGGCGTGCCGTGCTGCGATTCGCCTTGCGCTGGCGCGCCCAGGAACAGGCGCATGGCCAGGCGCTGCACCCACGAGCCGTAGGGCGGGTGGAACAGCTCGATCGGGAACCAGCGGCGCTCGGCGAATACGGACTTGGCGTGCGATAGCTCGCGGAAGCCCTCGGCGCCGTGGTAGTTGCCCATGCCGGACGTGCCGCTGCCGCCGAAGGGCAGGTCGTGGTTCACCACGTGCCAGCCCCAGTCGTTCAGCGTGACGCCGCCGGCGTGCGTGCGTTCGAGCAGCGGGCCGGTTTCGGCCTTGTCATGGCCGAAGTAGTAGAGCGCCAGCGGACGGGTGCCGCGCTGCACGTGCGCAATGGCTTCGTCGAAGCTGCCATAGGTGAAGACCGGCAGGATGGGTCCGAAGATTTCCTCTTGCGCCAGGCGCATCTGCGGCGTGACGCCGAGCACCACGTGCAGCGGCAGGCGCCGTCCGCCCGACGGCATGGCCGCCGACATCACGCGTGCGCCGAGCGCCCGCGCATCGTCGAGCAATGCCTGTTGCCGGCCCAGTGCGCCGTCATGGATGACAGCGGTGTAGTCGTCGCTGCCTTGCGGGTGCATCTGGCTGGCGGCATCCAGTACCGCTTGCGCGAAGGGCTCGGCATCTTCTTCCGGCACCAGCGCATAGTCGGGCGCGACGCAGATCTGGCCGCCGTTCACGGTCTTGCCATGGGCGATACGCGTTGCCGCGGTCCGCAGGTTCGCGCTGCGCGAAACGATGGCCGGCGACTTGCCGCCCAGTTCCAGCGTCACCGGCGTGAGGTTGGCCGCGGCGGCCCGCATGACATGGCGGCCGATTTCCGGGGAGCCCGTAAAGACGATGTGGTCGAACGGCAGGCTCGTGAATGCGCGCGCGACATCGGCATCGCCTTCGACGATGGCGACCATGTCTTCGTCGAACACATCGCGCAGCAGGGCGCGCAGCGCTGCCGACGTGTGCGGCGCGTACTCCGAGGTCTTCACCATGCAGCGGTTGCCAGCGGCCAATGCTGTCGCTACCGGGCCGAGCGCCAGGTAGACCGGGAAGTTCCACGGCACGACGATGCCGACCACGCCCTTGGGCTGGTACATGACCCGCGCGCTGTTGCCGAAAAACAGCAGTTCGGTGTGCCGGCGCGACGGCTTCATCCAGCGGCGCAGCCCGCCCAGCAGGTGGTTGATGTGCATCACGGACGGCAGGACATCGACCATCAGGGTCTCGGCCTCGGCGCGCGCGCTGAAGTCGCGCTGGGCCGCCGCGGCGAGCCGGTGTGCGTGGCCCCGGATGGCGCCGCGCAAGCGCCGCAACGTGGCCCGCCGTTCGCCGAGCGACGGGAACGGCGATGCCATGAACCCTGCTCGTTGCTTCGCGAGCAACGCCTGCAAAACCTCGTCCTGTGCTGTATTCGCCACCATAGTAACCCTAAAATTATCCTGAACGGTCAGTACAATTTAGAGTTTGGTAAATAGATGGTAGGCTGTCAAGCAGAGTGCGCCGGCCCTAGGGCAAATCCCAAGAAGCGGAAAGGCGCCTTGTCCACAAATCCCACGCAGTGCGCGCATCGGTGCGCAACAAGCAGCCATGAACTCCGCACAAGAGGGTGCCGCCGGCCCCGATCTCGCTCTCGACGCCGTCACGGAAGCGCGCACTGAAGCGCCCCCCGCACGCCCCGGCGCGGCGACGAAATACCGCCGCGGGCTGGAAACCCGCCAGCGGGTCATCGACCTGACCAAAACCCTGATCGCGGAACACGGATACGGCGAGGTGACGCTGGATCAGATCTCCGCGCATGCTGGCGTTGCCAAGAGCAGCCTGCTCTGGCATTTCGGCAGCAAGGAGATCCTGCTGGCCGAGGCCGCCATCAGCCTGTTCCAGGAAATCGAGGTTTCGCTCGGGCTCGGCGAGCTGCAGGATCTCCCCGTGTCACAGCGGGTGGACAAGCTGTTCGAGCGTGTGGCTGACTATTTCATGCGCAACCCGGAAACCAAGGGCATCGTGCTGGCGCTACTGTTCTCGGGCAACGCCCCGCAGACCGTGCGCGAGCATATCCGCGAAAGCTGGGCCGGGCACGTGCGTGTGATGGTGGAGGCGCTCGGTACGCCGAACCGCCCGCTGTCGCCCGATATGGGCCGTGTGGTGCTGGCGCTGTTCCATGGCTGCTATTGCCACTGGTACGCCAACGGCGCACAGGAAGACATCCGTCTCTATCTGGGCCCCGCAAAGGAAATGTTCCAGCAATGGTTCATTGGCGCCGCGTAAGGCGCTGGCGAGCCGTTGCGTCCCGAACGGTTCGGACATTGACAGGAAAATCCCGCTTATCTAAATTTTTCGTTGTGGGGCGCCAGTTTTTGCCCGTGAATGAAATGCCCGAAGCGATACCTTTTCCTGCGGGTTTCTTTAGTTTGGCTCTTGTGGCCGTTGCCTTGATGCCCTGAATGTCCGGAGTGCACCATGTCAAAGGTTACTTTGCGATCAAGCCGGTCCGCACCCTCTGGCTTGAGCGATCCCCAGGGCACGATCGACGCTTCCCGGCGTCGCGTACGCGAGCAGATACAACGAATCCGTACGATCCGCGCCGAAGGTGGCGACACTGAACTCGCGTGCCGCGTTCTCCAGTATCTGCTGGATGCGGTGGCGCAGATGCGGTGGAATCGCGACCTCCTGGTCGCCGCATACAGAATATGCGCTGACCACCAACGGCTGCCCGCAAAGGATCCAGGCGGCAACGATGGCCGCGTAGCACGTCGATCCGGTCGACGCGGCCGCGTACGCACGAAGAATGCCAACACCACTGGCAAACACGCGGCGGCGAGCGATGGTACAGAGGCGTAGTAAATATCCGCGACGGTCATGTTGAAATTTTCTTTTCGAGATACCCAGCGCGCAGGCATTGCGGCAGGATAGGCTGCGGGTCTGTCGCCAGTTCTCCACTTTTTGCGCCCAAGCCATCGCGATCGCGCGTGGTGTATGCAACGGTGACGCGATAGCCCTGAACGTGGCTACCAACGGCAGTACTCTCTGACGGAGTTCACCATGGCACGCAAACTGGTTCTGAGCCTGCTCGCCGTCGCGTTGACGGCTTGCAGCGGTACGCCTCTGACGCCGTCGAGTCCCCCGGCGAGTCAGCCAGGCGCGACGTCCACCCCCGCCAGCGCGCTGCCGCCGGCGAGCACGGCGCAAGCGGACGCCAAAGCGGTTGACCCTGCAGCCATCAAGGCGCTACAGGACATGGGCGCGTACCTGCAGACCCTCAAGCAGTTCGAGGTCACCATCAACCTGACCGGCGAGCGCGTCCTGCAGGATGGCCAGAAGCTCCAGCACACGGCGACGGCGGACCTTGACATCGTGCGCCCCAACAAGCTGCGCGCGCAGATGCGCAGCGCGCGCTCGCAGCGCGACCTGATCTACGACGGCAAGACCGTCACGCTCTATCAGCCCGAGCAGAAGTACTACTCGCAGGCCCCATTCAACGACAACCTGGGCGCCCTGACCGAGCGGCTGCGGGAGCGCTTCGGCATTGAAGTGCCGTCAGCCGACCTGTTCCTCTGGGGTACGCCGGCGGCGCCCGTCGACAACATCCAGTCGGCCATGAACGCCGGGCAGGACATCATCGTGGGCGAGCTGTGCGACCACTACGCGTTCCGCCAAGGACAGTTCGACTGGCAGATCTGGATCTCGGCCGGCGACCGTCCGCTGCCGCGCAAGCTGGTCGTCACGAGCCGTGCCGACGAGGCACGTCCGCAGTCGATCACCTACTACAAGTGGAACCTGAATCCGAAGTTCGGCAATACGACCTTCGCATTCAAGCCGCCAGCCGGCGCCAAGTCGGCCGAGTTCGTTCCCATGAAGTCGCGCTAAGGAGCCCACCATGAAATACGCAGATCGCAAGCTGTTCACGGTGTGCATGGCCGCGCTCGCCCTGGCGGCCTCCGGATTGGCGCCCACGGCGCAGGCACGCGTCGGTGGCGGCGGTGGTGGTGGCGGTGGGCATGCGGCCGGCGCGCGCGGCGGTGGTGGTGGCGGTGGCGCCATGGCCGGCGGCGGTGGCGGTGGCGGCGGAGCCCGGCAGGTCAATAACCAACGCACCGACGCGCGCGCCAACAATGTGCGCAGCACCAGCGTCAACAATGTCAACAACGTCAATTCGAACCGGAACGTCAACGTCAATTCCAACCGCAATGTGAACGTGAACGTCGACAACCACGGCGGCTGCTGCGGCTGGGACAACGACTACCACCCGGTGGCGACCGCTGCCGCGGTCACTGCCACGGTGGCGGTGACGTCGGCGGTGATCGGTTCCATGGTCCGCACGGTGCCGGCTGGCTGCGTGCCGGTCAACTATGGCGGGATGGTGTACCAGCAGTGCGGCACCACGTGGTACCAGCCGCAAGGGTCGCAGTACATTGTGGTGAACGCACCGTACTGAGGCTGGCAGTGGCCTGCCGGCGACCCCTCCATACTGTGGCCGCCGGCATGCGAACCAGCGCGGGGCAGGGCCCGCTCGTCCAGGCGCGGGAAGGGCGCGGCCCATGACCTAACGCGAACACGACAGGGCGGAGCCAGCGATGTCCGATGCCATTTCAAGGTTCCTGCCAACCAGCCAGACGCTGGCACTCGAACAGCGCGTGCTCTACGACGCCGCGGCGGGCGCCGCCGTGGAGCACCAGCAGCAGGCGCAGCCCCAGCCCGACGGCGCTGCGGCGCCGGCCCACGCCCCTGCCCCGGATGCACACGTGGCGGGCAAGCAGTTGCTGGTCATCGATGCCCGCATCAATGGTGCCGACCAGCTCGCACAGAGCGCGTCGCCGGGGACCGAAGTCGTGGTGGTCGGCGCGGGCCAGGATGGCGTTGCCGCCGTGCAGGCGGCGCTGGAACGGCTTGGTCGTGTCGACTCCATCCAGATCCTGGGCCATGGCGCGCCCGGCGAGATCACGCTAGGGCCTGTTCACACTAATTTGATTTAGTTGTATGCTTCGGTGATGGAAATCACCGAAGCCCAATATCGACAGATTGAACACTGCTTGCCTCGCCAGCGTGGCAACGTG